>CAVETY010000032.1:0-5007 GCA_963618945.1 Bacteroidaceae bacterium | reverse complement strand
TTTATGTTTCTGTGCCAAGGGCAAATATAGCTTATTTCCGCGAGTTGGGCGGACAGAGGACGGATATGGCGCAAAAAGCCACACCCCCTCCGAGCCGAGGCCCAGAGGGGGTGTGGTGTTTATTTTGTCAGGTGGCGCATGGCCTCCTGATATAAGCGCGAAGATTAGATGTTAATCTTCTCGTCGTCGATGGTAGAGGTGCCAGTCTTAGCGGACGGAGTGCCGTTTGACGCGTTCTGATCGGCGGAAGTGAGCGCGGGGTTAGACTCAATCTCGCTCTCGGGGATAGGCCAGAGGAGGTTGGCGTCGTCATAATCGAGGACATAGATGTAGGTGCTCTCGAAACCTGCGCTAAGACGGTTGTAACCAGTCTTGAGACGCATAAGGTCGAACCAGCTCATGCCCTCACCCCAGAGCTCGATGCGGCGCTGGCGCCAGATCTCGTGCTGGATGTCGCTGCCAGAGTATGAATACTCGGGGTCGCGATAGGTCTTGATGAAGTTGGTGAGAGTGGTGAGACCGTCGCCGCCGCTCATAGCCTCGCCCTCAGCCTTGATGAGATACATCTCCTCGATACGCATGAGGGGGACATCGTTGGCATTGGTCTCGCCTGCGACATCGCCGTTGTAGGGGCCGAACTTGACGTTGGTGTAGGGGTCATAGTACTGGCTGACAGTGTAACCAGCATATGCCTTGAAAGCGTTCTGCATATCATCAGTGAGATTTGCTGAATTGCCATCCTCATCAAGCCACCAGCCTTTGCGGACATCGGTGTCAGGGATAGTAGCGAAGAGCTTCTCGCTGATGCGCATGCCGCCAGAGTAGTTGGAATAGCCGTAGCTGAGAGAGCCGATGTGGCTGATCCAGTTGACGATGCCAGATGTTACGATATCATCAGTCTCAGCGACAACCACGCCCCACATCCAGTTATTCTCAGAGACAGAGGTGAAAGTGGGATAAGAGACCTCAGCGATTGAGGCAGGCTGTGCAGTAGTGGCCTCGATGGCATTGGCAGCGTCGGATGCTGCGGCTGCCCACTTCTGAGCGACAAGGTTGACACGGGCACGGATGCCATAGGCGGTTGCCAAGTCGATGTAACGCTTGTCCTTGCGAGTCGAGCCTGACTCCCCAGACTCCTGAGCACTGGCAAGGAGGGTGATGGCCTCGTCAATGTCAGCATAAATCTGGTCATAGACCTCCTGAACAGTGGCACGCTTTGCGCCATTCTGTGCAGCGTCATCCGAGTTGAGATCGGTGATGAGAGGCACGCAGGCCTTGTCCTCATTGCCTACAAGGGTGAACTGGTAGAGCTGAGCCAACTGGAAGTAGCTGAATGCGCGGAGCGCAAGGCCCTGAGCACGGTTGAACTTAAGTGTCGCATTGTCAGTCTCGGGATCTACGCCAGACACAACGCCGTTAGCATTGTAAATGTAGCTGTAGAGGTTGTTCCAGATGATTCGGTTGACATAGGAAGAAGCAGTGTGCGCACGGAATGCGACATTGTTTGAGAACCAGTTGTAGCCAACCACATTGCTGACCATGTCCTCGCCATCACAATCGGTGAAGAGCATGATGGAGGGATAGCCGAAGTCGTTGTGGGCAGAGCCAATAGCATCATAGTTAGGCATGTACGCGCTCAACTTCATGAATGCGCCAGAGACTGCGGAGAAAGACTTGTCGGGGTCATTCGCGTAGACCTCAGCCTTCCTGGACTCAGTGGCTTTAGAGCCTTCGGGCGTAAGGTCCATATCCTCGCAAGAGGACAGGGCTACCGCCGCGGTGGCTGCTGTCAGGAATATATATTTCGTTTTCATTTAGATCTGTTGATTTATATAGGATTGAAATCCTTGATTTTAACCTCAGCCTTTAAGACTTAGAACGTGATCTTGATACCACCTGAGAATGAACGGATGGCGGTGTAGCGCGCCGTGGTGGCATAGGTGTAGCTCTGACGAGGGTCGAGGCCGTCACGATGGCTCCAGAGGGCGACGTTGTCGGCAGCGAAGTATACACGGATCTTGTCGATGTAGATCTTGTTGGTCAACTCGGTCGGCAGAGTGTAGCCGAAAGTGATATTGTTAAGGGCGAGATAGTTAGAGCTGCAGATCCAACGGGTGGAAGTGCTGCTGGCGTAGGTGTCGCCATAGTCGAGGCGAGGAACGTCAGTCTGGGTGTTGGTGGGAGTCCAAGCGTTGTTGATGTCCTTGTGCCAGTTGTAACCGACAGAGCTTGACGTGCCGCCATGCATAAGGTCCTGATAGCCGTAGTCCCAAATCTTACCGCCGAGCTGATAAGAGAAAGCGACAGAGGCGTCGAAGCCGAAGAAATCAAGGCTTGTGCCGAAACCGCCATAGACCTTAGGCATGAGGTTTGCAGTACCGATCTTGTGGTTCTGCGCATCCTTGTAGTCGGTCGTAGTGACACGGTTACCCTGCTCATCCTCAGTGTAGTAGAGAGCCTCACCAGTCTTCTCGTCGACACCGGCCCACTCTACCATGTAGTAGCGATACATGCTCTTGCCCTCCTCATAGATGCGGCTGCCGTCAACGAGTCGGCCGTTAAGGTCGGGGTGGAGCTCATTAATCTTGTTCTTGATGAAGGTGGCGTTGGCGTTGATGTCCCAGTTGAACTTGTTGAAACGGAGGACATTGACATTGAGGTCAATCTCAACACCAGAGTTGGTCATGGAGCCTACATTCATAGGGAATGAGGTGTAGCCGACCGAACCTGCGACAGGCTTATTGTAGAGCATGTCGGCGCTCTTGCGGCCGAAGTACTCGACTGAGCCGCTCACCTTGTCGGTGAAGAGAGAGAAGTCGATACCAGCGTTCCAGCTCTTAGAGGTCTCCCATGTGAGGTCGGGGTTGCCCTTCCAAGTGAGGGTTGCGTCAGAGAAAGTGCCGTTGCTACCAGAGATAGCGTACTGATCCTCGTAAGCGTAGTAGTTGCCGATGTTATCGTTGCCCTGCTCGCCATAAGAGGCCTTAATCTTGAGCATGTCAATCCAAGCCACGTCAGCGAGGAAATCCTCCTTGTTGATGAGCCAAGCGCCAGAGACGCTCCAGAAGTCACCCCAGCGGTTGTCTTTGCTGAAACGGCTGGAAGAGTCACGACGGTAAGACACGTTACCGAAGTACTTCTCGGCATAGCTGTAGTTGAGGCGTGCGAAGTAACCTGCGGTGGCATATTTGTCCTCACCACCGGAGATGCTGTAGTTAGATGATACGTTAGAGAGGTAGAAGCTCTCAGGGTTGTAGAGCTGCGTACCCGAGCCAGCGAGAGAAGTCGCACGAAGATGGTAACCGTCATAACCTACGGTCACGTCGATGGCGTGAACATCATCAATGGTGAAGTTGTAGTTGCCAAGGAACTGCATGTCCGAAGCGAAAGTACGATCAGCCTCCTGAACGGCCTGACCGCCGTAGCTTGCGCTCTGACCCATGTAGGCGTTGCTAAGGCTGCTGCCGCGCTCGTTGTCATTATAGGTGCTGAACTTGGCAGAGATGGTAAGACCCTTGATCGGGGTGATGTCGGCAGTGAGGCTGCCGTTGAAGATGTCGTGCTGATAGACGGTCTTGTCGTAGGTGAGGTCGCCGAGAGGGTTGGAGATTGACATGAAGTTACGCGAGAACTTGGTGCTCTTGCCATCACCATAGTCATAGACGAGGCGACCATTCTTTGTCATAATGTTGCCCTGGGCGTCACGCACATAGAGGGGGTAGATAGGCGCAATGAAGTTTGCGACGAAGAAAGCGTTGCCTGAGCTGCTGATGGACTGCTGCTCACCAGGATAGCGGCTCTTGCTGTGGCTGTAGGCGACGTTGGCGCCGACCTTGAGCCACTTCTTTGCCTGATAGTCGACCTTGAGACGGGTTGACGTACGCTCGAAAGCCGAGTTGGGAATTACGCCACCATCATTGATATAACCGATAGAGAAGAAGTAGTTGACGGCATCCGTGCCACCAGCGATAGAGAGGTCATACTGCTGACGGCTCTGACGCTGGAAAGTCTCATCCTCCCAGTTGTCAGGTGTATAGTAGTAAGTGCCATCGCTGTAGCCGAGCTGGGCGTTCTTGTTGATCTTGCCATCAGCGCCGATAAGGGTCTCGCCATCAGGCAGGGTATAGATTGTGTAGCCAGCGCCCTTGACTTTGCCATCAGCACCACCATTGTTCATTACAGCCGAGTTGGCGTATACTGCAGCGAGGTCGGCAGAGACGTTCTGGTTATAATAGTAGTTGTTGTAGTAAGCAGTATAGAGCTTCTCCATGTAGTCGGCGGGGTCGCGGAGGACGTCATAGTTCTCGACCTGACGGGTGTTTGCGCCGACGCGAGCCTCGAAGTTGATCTTAGCCTCACCCTTCTTACCCTTCTTGGTGGTAATCATGACGATACCGTTTGCGCCACGTGCGCCATAGAGGGCGGTTGAAGCAGCATCCTTGAGGACGGTCATAGACTCGATATCGCTCGTGTTGATGCCGGAGAGGTCGCCATCAAAAGGCATACCGTCAACGACGATGAGAGGCTCCATGCTTGCGTTGATAGAGCCTGCGCCACGGACACGGATGGTAGCGCTTGTGCCAGGCTGGCCGTTGTAGCTCTGGGTCTGGACACCTGCCATGGTACCGGTGAGAGCCTGTGACGCATTAGATACCTGACGCTTCTCGAGCTGCTCTGAGCCGACCTGAGCGGCAGAGCCGGTGTAAGAACCCTTGGTAGAGGTGCCGTAAGCTACGACGACAACCTCGTCCATCTCCTTGTTGTCCTCGAAGAGAACAGCGTCGCCGCTGCCGCTCGCAAGGTCAATCTCGCTGGTCTTGAAACCAATGAAAGAGGCCTGGAGTTTCTGCGCCCCATCGATCTTGAGAGAGTAGTGACCGTCAAGGTCGGTGATGGTGCCGTTGGTCGTGCCGGGCACGATGACTACGACACCTGGCAGCGGGTTGCCCGCAGCGTCGCGGATTGTGCCGCTGACCGTATGCGTCTGAGCCGACGCGAAGGCCGACC
>CAVETY010000031.1:0-7738 GCA_963618945.1 Bacteroidaceae bacterium | reverse complement strand
CGTTCATCCTGAGCCAGGATCAAACTCTTCGTTGTATGAATTGATTTTGTTTTTGTCTTTCTGAGCCGCCGCCTGTGGCGGGCGGCCCTCTGCGACTTGACTTGTCTCTCGGCGGCTCACGCCGCCGGAGGTCTTGGTGCTATTCAGTATTTCAATGTGCTTTAGCTTGTTGGGAGCGTTTCGTTCCCGAAAGCGGATGCAAAGTTAGGGAGAGTTTTCGGTTTTGCAAGGGGTGGGGAGAAGTTTTTTGATATTTTTCTTGGGATTTTGAGGTGGGAGGGGTGAATATCAGTGGATTGGGGGCGGGTGTTAATGGGAGTTAAAGAGGAGACACGCAGAAGAACGCGGGTCTAAACACATGCCCATGGGGCATTTTTGCGTAGCCAGTTAATCTCTTTTATAACGGATTCGTTTCGGACACCCGCATTGTAAGCCCTAATCAGAAATTTATAGGCCACTTGGTAGTTTCCGATTGTAGAGTGGGCCATTGCCACATTTGCTAAAATCTGAGCATCGTTGAATTGGCATGTTCTTGGGCATTCTTTAGTCAAGGCTTGATTGAAAAAGACTATGCTTTGCTTATAATCCCTTTCGTCAAACGCGGCCATTGCTTGCCTGCAAAGTTTCTCTCTCTCGGACACCTCTTGATGCAAGTCATAATACCATCTGAACCTAACAAACCCAGGCCATTTTCTGTCAAAATATGCCTCCTTCCGGCCATTGGGACTTAGCTTTGAAAAGCCTAATTTTTGCGCTATTCGAGTAGAGGCCACATTGCTCACGCTTATCTCAAGAACAAGATATGAGAGTTGCGAGCCTCTTAGCATCGTACAAAAGGCAGCTAAGGCACTCTCAGTATAGTTGCGTCCCCTGTATGCCGGAAGTAAGGCGTAAGACACGAAACCTTGTAAATCGCCATGGCCTGCGTCCCTGATATCACATAAGAACAAGCCCATCGGCTCATGACTTTTGTTCTCATAGATGTAATTCAGCCTCATTTCCGCAAGATACTTGTGGAATAATCTTATGTCACGAGAATACTTGTCATCCAAGACGAAATATTTTCTCACATCTTCTACACTAAAGAGAGAGACTAAGAAATCACAATCAGCCTTTGTATCCTCAACTTGCCGCAGATACCCGAAATCCAAATTAATAATGGAGTTCCTGGGGTCAAGCAAAACTCTTATGTCCATATTAATTTCTTCTTTCTTTCAGGAAGTCAGGCAACGATATTGTCGTGAGACCTAAACCTAAGGCTTTTGACTGTAGTAATTGGTCAGACGTCAAAAGAATAGCATTCTTACCATCTTTTTTATACTTCAACGCGACCGAAAGAATCAGGCAATCCGCCTTCTTCGGGTCAAAGCCTTCAGGCAACAAGCTTGAGTCTCCTGACTCCAAATGAGAATATTGCCTAAGAAAGGCCTCATTGATATTTTTTGCGGCATCACTCAGGGCTTTCTTGTCCACATCTGGTTTTTGTTTCAGATGATCGAGTTCCTCCAACACCGTTGTGGGTATTACAACCTTATAATCTCTGATCCTTGAAATTATAGTTGGACACTTGACGAAAACATTGGTGTCAATTACAAATATGTTTTCCTTGTCCTCCACAATTTCTCTGAAACGTCTCCCAGGTAAATCAATCTTGCCAATGACTTTAACACCTATCCCTCCGGCAGAAACACTTCGGACTGACTTAACTTCATTGAATGTCACAAGCTTATCGCTCTGAGTCTGAAGCAAAAAACGTCTCACATCTTGGGGAATATTCTCCCGAAGCAAGCTCTGATCTGAGACAATGACCGTACAAAATCTTGCGCGAGAAGTCGCCACATTGAACAGTTCTTTTTCTACCGAGTACTCAATCGAGGCTTTGGGGATAAAGAACAGAGTATAATCGACTGTAAGACCTTGGACCTTATCGACGGTTTCAATAATCAAGTTTTTGGAGACCTCATCTTTGCTCAGATGCGACACAAAGTGATGCTGCAAGGCCTTTGTTGTCTCTATAAACTTGGACAGGACTGCGATTTCAGCTTTAGGGTTTCGAGACAAAATACTTTGAACAATGTCAAAAATCTTGTTGAGCGCGCATTCTGGAGTTTTATCACCCCATTTTAAATCCATTCCGACAAAAGAGGCGCCACCCTCTTGATTTAGTTCGGGAATTCCTGTCAATATCGCAGGTGTCTTTGCGACGGACTTCAGATTGCCGTTATAGAAAATCCCCGTTTGTCGCGCTCCACGCTCAGTAAGACGAAATGTGTCACTCAGCATGAAAGATGGGTAAGAGAAATTGTCGCACAGGGTTTCAAAACCTCTCACAATTCCAGACCATCCTTTTTCCGATATCAGATCATCATTAGTTAGCACAATTGGTGCCAACTGAGCCTGATCCCCAATCCAAATCACCTTCTTACCAAGTTTTCGGATTGCCGCAATCATCGGGAACAAGGCTTGGCTCGCCTCATCCATTATGGCATAGTCAAAAGGAATGTCATCTACGCTCTCTTTGGCCCAACCACTGGAAATATAAAATGTGGCGAGAGAAAGATTACCGGCAGTCGCATTGCATTGGTTATCTTCATTGGGCAGCAACTTTGGCAACTCCCTTTGCTCATCAACAGTCAGACTCGTCTTGCTTACTTTTCCATCCAACAAGAAAGAAGCCAAATCTTCCTTTGACGCCAACTCCATCAGAGCCCTATTGGTAAGAGCAGTAACAAGCACACTCTTTCCCTGCCTCAGTAATTGAGCAGCCAAACGCGCCATTCTGAAAGTCTTACCTGTTCCTGGAGGGCCTTGGATTACCACTCCTTCGTTTCTCGTAAGACTTTCGGTTATAATCGCATTCAAATCTTGACCCGAAGAGACAACTTGCGGAGTCCAAAGACTACTCTGTTGTTGAGAATAGTCAAACATTCCTTTGGTCAAAGGATTATTCTCTTTGCCCAATTCTAACAGGTTCAACAAATATTTTGTTGGTGGCACATCTGGTCCAAACGCTACAACTGTCTTGTTCTCTACCAACGCTTTAGAAAAGTCTACAGTAAGGCCCTTTATTCCCAAAAGGAAGAACTGAGGGTCGTCAGACTTGGACAACCATGCGCAAAACGATTTAGGTGAAAACTCAGACTGATACTTCTCCCTCAAATCAGCCCATGACATGTCGCCCCAATTCTTATACGCTCCCATTTCCCCGGAGAAAATAGAAGCCGTCCAGAAAGAATTCTTCCGAGGCTTGTTTTCAGCCACACGTATCTTAAATTCCGCGATACCGTCTTTAAACTTCAGGAAACGAGCGACAAACACAGCTCCCTTATCCTTCAGCACCCGAGCTTTTTCCTCGATAAGTCGTGCATAACTTCTCACCTGAGTGTCATACTCAGTCTCAAGGAATTCTTTATAGTCGTCTTGCGTGTACCTCATGGTTTAAATATCAAAATCTGAAACTTCTTCCTGCTTTTGATGATTTCTGAACTCAACATCCTTGATTCTTGTCGAATCAGGGGCTATGTAAAGTTGCTCGAAATCGAAAGTGAGTCCACTGAAATAATGCAAAGTCTCAGCAAAAGCAGAAATCCTATCAGCATGTTCGTCAGCATCCAAATTTTTCGTGCTAAATGTCAATTGTATTGACTGCCCTGAGATCAAATTCTCTTGAGGAATTTCAACAATGTCGAGTGCATTACCTATCACAGTATAGACCATCAGCTTGGCACCTTTTTCCACAACCCATTGCCATTCCTCAGGATTAACATGGAAACGCTCATTTTGCTTCTTATAACTCTTCAGTACTATAGCAATATTCTCGCCTTTCTCATCAATGATGCCATCAACAGTTGAGAAGAACAATGGCGTCCCATCAGCCATACTTGTACCATATCCATCGGGGAAGCGCCAATCCTTACGGCTTTCCATCAGGAACTTTTGAGCCTCTAACTGGGCGGCATACATCCGTTTGGAATCGAAGGAGCTATTAGTTCCTCTGAGATCGGCAAGTCTTTCACCATCTTCGCACTCATCAGTTTCGGGGGCGGTCAAATAACTTATGTCATAGCCCTTATCTCGCAAGAACTCGACCAAGTCATTGTGATCTTGCGAAATGAGTATGATGAGTAGCTCTTTTTCAGAATGACGCAGATTCAATAGTTTGTCTAATGGCTGCATAAGGGGCTCCAACTTAGTAGGCCTGAGTTCACCAGTATAATAGAACTTGCCTTCTTGATAGAATGTCGTTTTGGAAACGACATCGTCATCATCGCCATACGTCAACTCGATTGCTCCACAATGATAAAATAGTCCGGCATTAATTTCCGAACTCAATTTGCGGCAACAGATATCAAAAGAGCGCTGGTCATAAAAGTCGCCCTTTAAGAGAGCTAAATATTGGAGTTTTGAAGTCAGCAACGATTTCAGTTCTTCATCCCTAACTTCATCAGTTGTCTTGTATTTTACATCGTCCTTTGTAATTACCCTTACACCGAACTTTCTCAAGAGGCAGAGGATCCCGTCCTGTAAAGATTCTGCAACACTTCCGACATAAGCCTTATTCGTGTTTTTGAATCCACCAATCGTTATGTACGACAAATCCTCAGGCCTCATATATTCTCCATTCGAGGAGAGCAACCTGTTGTTTTGTCCCCATTGAGAAATTCGTTCATCGTTCTGGTATCCTGACTCAACAATTTTTTCGTAGACACGGCATACCCTCTTACGGTTGTCCACATCCGCATCATTTGATACAGCTGACAAAATGGCGAGATAATCTTCCAACGAGAAATTTTCCTTGAAGTTGAAGATTTTTTTCCAGCCGTCAGAGACAGGTGTAGCGACATCAAGAACAGGCAAATAAGGTTCGGCCAACTCAGTGACACTATCTATCGTATTGATAAATACGTTTTTGGCGAGGTCACATCGGCCTTGCGTTGTAGGGATTATCTCTTTATTTTCTACCAGCCAAATAAAACGGTTCGCCGATTGGCAACCAGCAGTAAGTAGTTGCTCTTTCGATACTACACAGTCTATATATCTGCACTTCCCCTTAACATTAGTATACGCACATAATACTTCAGATTCATCACGACACAATATATTTGATAAAATAATCTTAGCGAGATTATAATGCTCGCACAAATGCAACAACGGGTAAGACTTGAACCAGATTGTTTCGGCCTCAAACCGCCATTTACTTTTAATTTCAAGAGACAAAGGTTTCCCCCACCCATAGCTCATGTATCTTTCGGAACAACCAACTAAATCGTCAATCCACCCTTTGTCTATACGATTTTCATATCCTTTTTTACCATGCGCAGGAATGCTGTAATCTTCCATTACAATATCTTCCCTCACACCCAAATTTAAGAAGAACGCTTTCCATTCAGCCACATCTTTGCTTTGAGCTTCTCGGGGGAGATAGTCGGAGCTTATGAAGATATCGTCATCACAAACGTCTTCAAATGACAGCTCCGGCTTATATTGGTCACCCAGATAAAGCTCATTGGCAGCACACAATCGTCCTCCCCTTGATAAGAATCTCAAGGTCATAAGTTTATGGGAGGGATACTGCGAAAATATATTCGAGACAGAGTTTATCTTGAAAAGGTAACGCCCGATTTCTATCGCATTTTCTACTGTAATGTAATCTACATTATCAAGCAAATAAGGCACAAAAGAAGTGTCAGACAACTCACGGAGCCCAATGTCATCACGGAGCCAAGCCTGAGTATCCTTGTCAAGGGAACAATAAACTTCAGAACTCATGTATTTAACGTTAGACGTCAAATTAGCATAGTCCTTATAATCAGAAGGCAGGAACAAGCCATCCGTGGCGCTCAAGTTGCCTTCGTCATCTAATACGCACCTCGAGCACTTTACCATCTGCCGAAAGTCACTTTGTTTGTCGGTATGCTCACAATCGTAGGAATGCAAAAATTCAATCAGTTTTACATTTTCCTCGACAGTTTTCGAGAACACACCTGAGCCTTCAAACATCTTGCGCAAGTGATCCATGCCGAAGATGAATACTCCATACGCTTTAAACAAAGAGACAGCCTGCGATGCGACAAAATTATCCCCAAAATATGTCTTACCGGACTTAGCATTAATGTGACTTATTAGTTTTTTATGCCCAACTATTTTTGAGATACCGACACTGTCTATGACTGCGTCAGAAGGCTTAAGGACAACTTTATCGGTAAGACGAGGGATAAAGGCGACCTCTGATAATGCATCTCCTAATGCATTATCAAAAATATCCGTTAATCTATCAGAACGCAGAGATTTCTTTGATGGAAGAATCTTCCAATAGTCCTCATGCTTTGGTGAAATGGTTGATATCCATCTTAGGAAGTGTTCGGGGATCTTTTCAAAGATGAGCCTATTCCATTTAGCATCTTGATGCAACTGCTGTCTACCAGCATCAGTAATGAAATTCGCATTAACTAAGAAAGGAAGTCCCAAATTTCCATATGATGTAGGAAGGAAGGTATAGACTACGCTATTGGGTGTTTCCACAAAATCCCCAGACTCATCTAAGCCTATCGCAAATGATATTTCAAAATCAGTTGCCTCCTTTAGCTTTTGGGGCGTGTTAAAATCCTTTCGAAGATCCTCCCTTACACTTTCATCTACTGGAATGGGTTCTGTCGTGCTAACCAGCCACCGGCTAACAGTCTCACCCCTTAAAAGTAGATGCACCTCCTCTGCTTTGGTTTTTTTGCCAACATTAATAGTACAATTTCCCAAGTGATCACGTAACTCAATATTAATGTTTGACGCATTAAGAAAAAGAAGAAACTGAGGGTCGCTTAGCAGTTTACAGATTTTATCTGCAAGATTTAAACTATTACCAGTCTCGATAAATGTGGCAACGTTGAAATTTGAAATGTTAAATTCTTTCGGAGCCTCACAAGGTATGGGAATGATTTGCCAAGGTATCTCGTCAGGAGACAGTTTTCCATCGGGGAAATCTGGCATGAGACGAGCGCACTCCTCCTTGTCAAACTTAAAACAGTAATTTCCGGATTTAACACACACTCTTTCGACATCCTGCATAAATACGGACTTGAAGCCGATACCCTTGTAACCGACCTTTTTCTTGTTTGATACTTGCTCGTTTGACGATTTGTTGCTCCTACCGACATCGCATAAACCTTCAATATCCCTCTCTGAAAATTGCGCACCATTGTGTTTAAAACACAAGACATCGCCTTTTATATCAATTTGCACATTTAGAGCCTTTTCGTCTGTATCAATAAAGGCATCGACAGCATTCTGCAGCAACTCATATACAAAACGCTCCTCCTCTGTATATATGCCAGCAGACAACTGCTTAAGGGACTCAGCTTGCGTACGGGCTTGATCAGCGTAATTGTAATTTGAACGCTTTTTCTGAAGGTCTTCGATAAAATTCATTGTATCACTCTGTTATAAGTATAAACTGAAAAATCACTAAGAAACCGAAAGTCAGAAACACTTGGTTGCCATTTTATAAATTCTCGTGAAATTGATTTCGGTGCACATGGATAACGTGATTTGGAATATTTTATTGCAGCTACCCACTGATTTTTGGAATTAAATTATTTCAGAAGAATACTTCATTGAATGAGGAGTGGAGAATTATGAGTGAGGAATGAGAAATGAGGAATTGCGCAGAGTTGCTTGATTTGGGTGGGTTGCGTTGTTTTAGAGAAGATTTAACAATGAGGAATTAGGAGTGAGGAATGAGGAA
>CAVETY010000030.1:0-10175 GCA_963618945.1 Bacteroidaceae bacterium | reverse complement strand
TCTAACAAGTGCTGCG
Source organism: Bacteroidaceae bacterium (assembly GCA_963618945.1). GTDB lineage: Bacteria > Bacteroidota > Bacteroidia > Bacteroidales > Marinilabiliaceae > W3P20-009. The sequence continues at coordinate 10,159 of CAVETY010000030.1, read as the reverse complement.
AGATGGCTCGCGTCATCACGAAGTAAGACCCTCTGTTTTAGCCGCATAGGCTAAGATAGCATATCTTATGGGCCCTGGAAAGCGATTGCTTTCCGGGGCTTTTTTTTGTGGGTGGGGGGGCCTTCCCCATTTAGGATAAAAAGGGGTAAAAACAGAGGAAAGATACACGGACTGCCCACCCCAAAATATGGAGGCAAGAGACAGAGGAAGCCAGAACGAGAGGACAGAAGTATAAGGGGAAAACGAGGAGGTGAAAAAAAAGAATTACATAGAGAACGGGCACGCGACGAGATATGGCGCAAGGCAGTTTTGCAAAAAAGGTAATTGTGCAAGAGGCCACTCCTAAACCTCAAAATTGCGGATGCTCTGCGAATAATGACGCCAAACTATGCCAAGCCAAGAGAGCGCATTGTTCTTCAAAACATTTCTTATTTTAGTTATATTTGCATAGTGAGCATGTGTTGATAATTGGTGTCCCATACACCTCAAAATAAAATATACAAAGCCACCCATGAGTAGAAATTACTGCGAAAATACAAGGGTTCAGGTGCCGGCAGCGCTGCACCTGTGCAAACTTGGGTATACTTACCTTGACGAGAAAGGATTAGGCACTTATGACCCAAGAACTAATATCTTGACAGACGTGTTGTTAAGATCCATAAGGCGCATAAACCCAAACATGGGAGATGGCGCCGTGGAACAATTTTACAACAATGCGCTGTCAAAACTCGAAAGCCCCGACCTTGGGCGTGAGTTCTACAACATGCTCACCGCGGCCGGCTCGCAGCGACTCATAGATTATGAGCATCCGGAAAATAACGAATGGCATGTGACAACTGAATTCACTTGTCGCAACGATGAGTCGGGAGAAGAATTCAGACCAGACATCACGTGCTTTGTCAATGGCATGCCTCTCGCCTTCATTGAGGTAAAAATACCGAACAACAAGGAAGGCATCAAGGCGGAAAGCCAAAGGATTGACAGAAGGATGCAAAACAAACAATTCAAGCGTTTCATCAACATAACCCAACTCATGATCTTCTCCAACAATCAGGAGTACGATAAAGAGAACAGGGTGCCAGTGCAAGGTGTATTTTATTGCTGCTCAGCAAGGAAGAACGCTTTTCTCAACGTCTTCAGAGAAGAGGACAAGTCATGGGTGTCACAATATCCTTACAAAGAAGTTGACGACGAAGTTAAACGCAAAATTCTGAAACACAGAAATTGCGTAGTGATAGAGAATACCAAGGAATACAATACTAACTGCAAGGTCGACACCCCCACAAACAGGGTTCTGACGTCGATGCTGAGCCGCGAGAGGTTTCTATTCCTCCTGCGCTACGGGTTCGCCTACTTAGACAGCCCCAAAGAGTCGTCAAATAGCAAGCAGACCACAGAGCTGCAAAAGCACGTCATGCGCTACCAGCAGATGTTTGCCACAATGGCTATACACCGCGCTCTCGAAAATGGCATTAAGGGTGGCATAATATGGCACACACAAGGCAGTGGCAAGACAGCCTTGGCGTATTATAACGTCAAATTCTTGACTGACTATTACGCCAAGAAGGAGACTATAGCCAAATTCTATTTCATCGTGGACCGAATAGACCTGATGCAACAGGCGTCAGACGAGTTCACTTCCCGCGGACTGACAGTCCACAACGTGGACAGCCGCGACGCACTGATGAAAGATATGGCAAGCACAGACATATCGAAAAACAATGAGGGGAAACTTGAGATAACAGTTGTCAACATACAAAAATTCAAGGAGGACCATCAGAAAATAACCCTAAAGAACACCTACAGCACACACCTTCAGAGGGTATTCTTCATTGATGAGGCTCACCGCGGCTATGCGCCCGACGGATGTTTCTTGGCCAACCTGCTCGAAGCCGACCGCAATTCGGTAAAGATTGCCCTCACCGGCACGCCGCTCCTGAAAAACGAGCGCGAATCTTGGCGAATTTTCGGCGATTACATACACACTTATTATTATGACAAGTCGATAGAGGACGGCTACACGCTCAAACTGATGCGCGAGCCGATAGAGACGAAATATAAAGAGAAGATTGAAAAAGTCATAGAGGGGATTGCCGGCGCCAAGGTTGTCAAGAAGAAAGACATTGAAACCGAGAGGATCTATGAGCACCATAGCTATCTTAACGCATTGCTCGACTACATAACTGAGGACTTCAAAAAATTCCGAAAGGAGCAGAATGACGACAAGGTCGGCGCCATGATAGTATGCCGCACCAATCAACAGGCGCGGGAGATGTATCGACTTTGGCAGGAACGCTATGAAGAGTCAGAATGTAGCCTGCAAGCCGACATGAATGAGCTGCAGATGGCGGCCGAGCCTCTCTCACTCAGCTACTATAAACCCAAAGGCAAGCAATTGACCGCCCGCCTCATTCTTCATGATGAGGGAGACAAAGCCGAACGCAAAGAAAACGTCAAGGAGTTCAAAAAGGACATGACCATTGACATTCTGATTGTCAACAAAATGCTTCTGACTGGTTTTGACGCACCTCGGCTGAAGAAGCTATACCTGGGCCGCTTGCTTGACGGTCACGACCTTCTGCAGGCACTAACGAGGGTCAACAGGCCATTCCAAAAGTTCATGTACGGTTACGTGGTCGACTTTGTCAACATCAAGGATAACTTTGAGGAGACAAACAACCGCTACCTCCGCGAACTTGGACGCGTGACGACAGACGACACCACAGGCGATGGTAATGTGGCAGAAACCTTGCAAGTTTCCACCGAAGAGGTCACCAAGACGGTTGAAGAAGTCTCACAAGTCATCGAGAAATACACGGTGGACAACCTTGAAGAGTTCAGGCTTGAGGTTGACCAAATAGAGTATGAAGAGATTGACACACTTTACGAACTCAGAAAGACTCTTGAGAAGGCAAAAGCCACAATAAACCTCGTCCGAGCCTTTGGTGATGAAAAGACAAGGGGATTGATAGAGAAGCTGCCGATAGACAGCTTCCCGACCTTGGTGGCCGAAGTCTCGCGCAAGATAGACAGGCTCAACATGCTGAACAATGACAATTCAGATGAGAGGCAAAATATTCAGGGTCTGATCAACCTCATCATGTGTGACCTTGAGTTCGAGTTTACCAAGCTGACGAGCGAGGAGCTGAGAATAGCCTTCACAAATATAATGGACAGGTTCCGCAATTTGCAGAACGAATTCGCAAGCAACTTTGACCAGAAGGACGAGAAGTTCGTCAACCTGGCCGAGGAGCTGCGCACATACCTCAGCGAGCACGACCTCACGCCAAAGACCACAGAAGACTCGACGGCCCACATAGCCTTTTTCGAACAGATGATGGCCAAAATACGCAAAATAAACAGCGAAAACAGAACCATCAAAAACAAGTACAATGGCGACGAGCGCTTTGCCCGCATACATAAGAGAATCAGGGAACAGAAAGAGAAGAACCCGGACAAGCCTTTAATCTCCGATAAAGAGAGTGAAGTGCGCGAGAACCTCGTCAAGATGAAAGAGATGATAGACAACCTTATTTTGGACAACATCAACATCATCGAGAACGACGAGTATTTCCGCAAAGAGACACTTAGCATTGTAAGCTGCGAATTGGATGCAAACAACATCAAAGCCAGCATTGCAGACTGGAGAGACATAAACAACCTGATTGTGACAGAGTATCTGACGCAATATAACAACCTATAGAACAGAAAAAATGAGCAAGAGAGACCTGTCAAAGGAGACAATAGCACTGATAGACTCACTGAAAAGCACGACTGGCGCATTCGGCTTGGCGGGAACAGGCAGCGAATATAAGATCGTGACGCAAATGTTCCTGTATAAATTCCTGAATGACAAGTTTATATACGAGACGAAGAAAGACCAGACCTTTGGCGAGAGACTGCGCGCAGCAGAGAAGTGGGATGAGGAATATGACAAATTCACAGAAGAGGAGGTTGAGAAACTGTGCGTCAAACTCAAGGCGTCGGTGGCAAGGCTCAAGCCCGAACACACTGTAGCCCACTTATATAACACAGCGAATGATGCCGACTTCGCCGCAAGATTAGATGGCACTTTCATCCAAATATCACGGCTCAACCCGATATTTTCAGTATCAACGTCAGGCCACAGCAAAGTGAACATTTTGAGCGAAGTGACCCCATACGTGACCGACGCAGGCAAGCGAAGCGCTTTCGCCAAAGCCTTGATGAGCAAAATAACCTCTTTCAACTTCGAGGACATATTTGACGAGAAATACGACTTTTTCTCACACATATTTGAATATTTGCTGAAGGGGTTCAACAACGCCGGAGGCGGGAAATATGCCGAATATTACACACCGAGGGCCATAGCCCAGGTCATGGCTCGTCTGCTTGTGGGCGATGACAGCGGAAATCTCAATGGCATGACTTGTTATGACCCCTCGGCAGGCACGGGAACCCTCCTAATGGCCCTCGCCCATCAGATTGGCGAGACCAAATGCTCGATTTATTCGCAAGACATATCCGAGAAGTCGAGCGAGATGCTTAGACTTAACCTCGTCCTCAACGACTTCGTTTCATCACTGCCCAACGTGGTGCAAGGCAACACACTGACGGAGCCAGCCCACAAGGACAAAGATGGCTCGTTGCGCACATTCGACTTCGTGGTGTCCAATCCACCGTTCAAACTCGACTTCACAGACTACCGCGACAAAATAGCGGCAGACAACGTCAGGTTCTGGGCAGGAGTGCCAAACAAGGTTAAAGAGATCAATCCGTCCAAACCCAAGATGGCCATCTACACGTGCTTCATCCAGCACGTCCTCAACTCACTGAAGCCAACAGGCAAGGCGGCCATAGTCATACCGACAGGTTTCATCACAGCCAAGAGCGGAGTGGAAAAGGGTATCCTCAAGCGCATTGTGGATGAGAAATGGGTCTATGGCGTGGTCTCCATGCCGAGCAACGTATTCGCCACCACGGGCACCAATGTGAGCGTGCTCTTCTTTGACAAGTCGGCAAAGGCGGACAAGGTTATCCTTATCGACGCCAGCAAACTGGGCGAGGAGTATAAGGAGGGCAACAACCAGAAACGCCGCCTGCGCGACTCCGAGGTGGACAAGATTGTCAACACGTTCCAAAACAAGAAGGCAGAGGACGACTTCTCAGTGGCCGTAACTTATGACGAGATAAAGGAGAAGGGCTACAGTCTATCTGCAGGTCAGTATTTTGACATCAAGATTGACTATGCCGACATCACCGAGGAGGAGTTCAATAAGCGGATGGCTTCGTATAAACAAACGCTCAAGCAGCAGTTTGACGAGAGCCACCGTTTGGAAGAGGAGATATTGAAACAATTGGATTGTATCAGTTTCAATAGTAATGTAGGGAAGTGATAGAGGTATGAAGCCAATTAGTATATTGGACAAGGAATACTTGCAGTGGATAGAGGAACTCAGCAAGCGTTATCGCCAGAGCCAAATTAAAGCCGCGATAAAGGTCAATACGGAAATGCTCAAATTCTATTGGGGTTTGGGTAGGGATATTGTCGCCTTGAAAGCAGAGACACGTTGGGGGAGTAAATTCATGTCTACCTTGAGTCGTGACTTAAAGGAACTAAACCCGGCAGCGTCCTGTTTCTCCGTAACCAATCTTCTGTATATAAAGAATTTCTTTCGCCTATATCAAACATATCTCGAAATTACTCACCAAACCGGGGAGCAATTAGAAGGTAAAGTGGCGGATGGGGCTTCAAGTAGCCTAACCATATTTACTCCCCAAGTTGCGGAGCAAATTAAAGAGGACTTATTCTCCGTACCCTGGGGACATCACAAATTACTAATTGACAAGTTTTTAAATAATCCGCAAAAGGCACTTTTCTATGTTCATCAAACAATAAAAAATGGTTGGAGCAGGAATGTCCTTCACAACTTTATTGACTCTTCATTATATGAACGACAGGGGAAGGCTTTGAGCAACTTCAAAGACACGTTGCCGGCCATAGACAGCGACTTGGCACAAGAACTTACCAAAGACCCCTACAACTTTGCTTTTACCGGCATCACAAAGCCATACAATGAGCGCATATTAAAAGACGCCCTGCTCAACAATATCACAAAGTTTCTGACCGAACTCGGCACCGGCTTTGCGTACGTCGGCAAGGAGTATCGCTTGCAGATTGGGGAGACGGAGAACTTTATAGACCTTTTGTTCTACAATCTAAATCTTTCGTGCTATGTCGTGATTGAGGTTAAAATCGGCAAATTTGCATTAGCAGATGTTGGTCAACTTGGCGGCTATGTAGTTGCCTGCAATCACATTCTCCGCAAAGAGGGAAGAGACAACCCGACAATCGGGGTGCTTATTTGCAAGGAGAAAGACCGAATCCAAGCGCAGTATGCGTTGGAGTCAAGCAGCCAGCCTATCGCTATCTCAGAATATGACCTCGAAAAGTTCTACCCTGAGAAATTGGAGGGCACTATGCCGACCATAGAAGAGTGGGAGGCTAAATTGGGTGGCTGTATTGAAGATGACAGTTCTTTGCCAAGTAATGCTAATGCCAGCAAGGAGGGCAACAATGAGTAACGAGATACAATTTATTCTCTATTCCATGCCCGACGATGAGGGCAAGGTGCAAGTCGTGGTCAAGGATGAAACGCTTTGGTGCACGCAAAAGGCTATGGCGCAACTGTTTGGGGTAGGCGTCCCTGCAATAAGCAAGCATCTGGCAAACATCTATGCCGAAGGTGAACTGCGAGCAGAGGCAACTATTTCCAAAATGGAAACAGTTCAAATCGAAGGTACACGTGAAATTAAGAGGCAAGTCGATTTCTACCACCTTGACGCTATCATAGCTGTGGGCTACCGCGTAAGTTCCGCCAAAGCCACGCGTTTTCGCCAGTGGGCGACAAAGATTCTCAGCGAGTACATCAAGAAAGGCTTTGCCATGGACGATGAGCGGTTGAAGCAAGGCACTGCCGTATTTGGCAAGGACTACTTTCGCGAATTGCTTGAACGAGTTCGCTCTATCCGCGCAAGCGAGCGCCGCATCTGGCAACAGATTACAGACATCTATGCCGAATGCAGCACCGACTATGACCGCGACTCGCCAACGACACACGATTTCTACGCCATGATTCAAAACCGCTTCCACTATGCCATAACGGGACAGACGGCCGCAGAAATTATCTACACCAAGGCTGACCACACAAAAGAGCATATGGGGCTGACCACATGGAAGAACGCGCCTGACGGACGAGTGCTGAAATCGGACGTAAGCATAGCGAAGAACTACCTGCAAGAGAAAGAGATCCGCCAATTAGAGCGTGCAGTCACTGGTTTCTTCGACTACATAGAAGACCTGATAGAGCGTGAAAACACGTTCAACATGGAGCAGTTCTCGTCAAGCGTCAACGAGTTCCTAACCTTCCGCCGCTATCAGATTTTACCCGACAAGGGCAAAATCTCGGCAGCGCAGGCCAAGAAGAAAGCGGAAGAGGAATACGATATTTTTAACAAGACCCAACGCATTGACTCTGACTTCGATAAGGAAGTGAGAGGGATGTTGGGGAAGGAATAAAACAATATAATGGAATTGAAGAAATATAAGCTTGCCGACATCGCAGAAATAGGGATAAGTGGGGTTGACAAGAAAACGATAGATGGCGAAAAACCCGTGCGCTTGTGCAACTTTGTTGATGTCTACTACAATTGGGCAATTACCAAAGAAAAAGCTAAGTCGTTTATGGAAGCATCTGCCAAACAAACCGAGATTGACAAATATTCTATAAGCAAAGGTATGGTAGCTATCACAAAGGATAGTGAAACAAAGGATGATATAGGTATTGCCACATATATTGCCGATGAATTTGAAAATGTCGTTCTCGGGTATCATTGCGCATTGATTTCCCCCAATCCTACTATCGTAGATGGGAAATATCTCAATGCTTTCATGCACACTCGATATATTCAGAAGTATTTTGAAAACAACGCCTCTGGTAGTGGGCAGCGGTTCACCCTTTCCAATGACACGATTGGAAACATCCCAGTATTGCTTCCGTCAATAGAGGAACAACGTATCATAGGAAAGGTGCTGGCTGAAATAGACCGCAAGATAGAACTTAATCGTCAGATAAATGATAATTTAGAGGCGATGGCAAAACAGCTCTACGACTATTGGTTTGTGCAGTTTGATTTTCCGAATGAGGAGGGCAAGCCGTATAAGTCAAGCGGTGGGGCGATGATTTGGAATGAGAAGCTGAAACGTGATATACCGCAGGGATGGAATGTTAAGACCATAGGAGACTATGCTATTTGTAAATCAGGTTATGCTATAAAATCTACTGATTTTAAGGCACAAGGTGTTCCTGTTATAAAAATAGGTAATATTCAAGAAAATTACACCCTAAATCAGAATGGTTGCCAATATGTAGAAGATAATACTAACAAGGATTTTTATGCCTATCAAAATGATATTGTTATAGCTATGACAGGGGCTACAATAGGAAAATTTGCAATTGTTCCATTCAATGAAACTGGATTTTTTGTAAATCAACGTGTTGGAAAGTTCAATTTGGGAAATAATCCAATTGAGAGAATGCCGTATTTAATAAATTCACTAAAAATTGAGTATTTCAGAAATCAAATATTTCAATTAGCAAGTGGGTGTGCCCAACCAAATATTAGTGCAGAACAGATAAACGACATATTACTGCTACATCCTGCAGATAATATTTTAAGCAGATACAATGCTTTGTGTAAAGGAATATATAAGCAAATGATAAATTGTCGTCATCAAATAGAGAATCTCACTAAGCAGCGAGACGAGCTCTTGCCCCTCTTAATGAACGGTCAGGCATCGGTAAATTATCATTTATCTGACGATTGAGATTGATTTTTAAGTCCAAACCTTGAAGAACAGAGGCAATTTGCCTTTGTTCTTCAATATTGGGTAAAGTAACCACAATGTTATAGTAACTATCGAATGTCATACTTGGGACGCCAGTTCCCGTGTCCAATCGGCTCATATCCAAAAGTCTCAGATAACGATACAGATAGTAAGGGCAAGCCAGGTCTTCATTGATTTCAGTATAATATAAAGTATCTACCGTCCAAAAAGGCTTGTCACAATATTGAATGTTGCTCAAAGAGCCCTTTCGAGGCAATAAAACACTCGGTTTGTCATAGAGGAACTTATTTACATAGCGCATAATTCCACCACTTCCAAATACCGGGTAATCCCCCTCTTGAAGATCCTTATGATCCTTCCCGTTTCTAATCTCTAACAGTTCAGATAGTTTGTATTTATTCATGTATAGCTTGCTTTCGTTTTTTTAGTTTCCAAAGGTACTCAACAAGTAACAGAAACATACACATTCACGCCCTAATTAATGAATTTCCTGTGCGCCCGTTTTACATTTTCCTGGTTGACCATGGCATAGTGTAGGGTTGTGTCGATCTTCTCATGTCCAAGTAGTTTTTGCACTTGTTCAATGGGCATGCCTTTGTCGATGGCCATGGTAGCCAAGGTGCGGCGGAACTTGTGGGGATGGAGTTTCGCGATGTCGGCATCACGACCGAGCTGGCGCAGACGCGCCTCGACACCGCTTATGGTCAGCCGGTTGTAGGGGGATGAGAGGCTGACGAACAGGGCTGGATTGTCGTCAGTATACTGAATTAGGAATGAGGAATTAGGAATGAGGAATTGCGCAGAGTTGCTTGATTTGGGTGGGGTGCGTTGTTTTAGAGAAGATTTAACAATGAGGAATTAGGAGTGAGGAATGAGGAGTGGAGAATTATGAATTAGGAGTGAGGAGTGAGGAATTACGCCGGGTTGCGGTCTGCGTGATTTTAGAGGGGATTTAACAATGAGGAATTAGGAGTGAGGAATGAGGAATTTAACCGGGTTGCTTGGTTGGGTGGTTTGCGTTGTTTTAGAGAAGCTTTTAGAGAGGAGATTTTGGCGGATTAAAAGCTGTACAGGGATTTCTGTGAGGGGAAAAGAGGTGATGGGGAAAGCGGTGTGATGGCTGAGGTGGAGGATGATGCGATGGAAGGAGGGAGGAAGTAAAACAGGCGGTGATGAGGAGTGTGTATACACAAAAAAAATCCGCCCCCCGGAGATGTCTCCAGGGGGCGGACTGTTTTAAGGGGCGGCAACCTACTCTCCCACACTCGTGTG
>CAVETY010000029.1:0-17377 GCA_963618945.1 Bacteroidaceae bacterium | reverse complement strand
CGAAAGCGGATGCAAAGTTAGGGAGAGTTTTCGGTTTTGCAAGGGGCGGGGAGAAGTTTTTTGACTCAGGTGGAATTTTTTTGACAAAAAAGTTAGTCTTTGAGGTTGAGAGACAAGGAGTTGGGGTGCTTACATAAAAGTTGTTAATGCGGCTTACCAAACGATTTCTGGCAAGCCGCATTACTTTGACATCGTGATTTACATGTGATATGTGTAATTTCCAGCCTCGTTTGTGATGAGGTAAGAACCACAGTCAGTGAAGACAACCCTGTCGGGAACAAAGGATATTTTCTTCAACTTATCGGCAAGGGCGGATGGGACATTTTTATAATAGACGCCATTTTCACAAACCACGCATATGCCTAAGTCGGTTATACAAACATATTTAAGACTGCCGTAATTATCACGGGCATAAATCATAGCCTCACGATGCTCTTGGTTGGACGCAACGAAATATTTGTCCGAGATAACAACATAGTTTCCGAACTGATTTATTGAAACGCACTTTATCTCATCAAGGTTAGCGTTATACTCGTCAAGTTTAGTTTTCATGCCATCAGGCACAACGCCAATCCAACCATTTCGACCATAGACAACACAGTAATATCCCAATAATGTACTATAGGCTATCGACTTAAACTTATACTTCTGCGCATATATTTTATCAATAGCACTATTAAGTCCAGACGGCAGCCCCGCAGTCCTCGCATAGCCGTAGCCACCATAGACGACAACACCAGTGCCATCTTCAAGTAGCGCACCCATTTGGCATTTACCTTGTTTATCCACGGCATCCCTCAGATACTTGCGCCCCAAGCCGGTGCAATTTGGCACCCAGGTTGTTCCCGAAGACTTGAAGGGGGCGCTATAGGCAGCTTCTTGAAATACCTGAATTTCAAATCGGGAGTCATAGGTTTGTAACCGTATCGTACCCTTGCGCGACTGAGAAGAAGTATTTTTGTCCACAGTTACGATCAATTTGTTCCCATTAGCACTAATGCCACTTGTGGATATCCAATAAGGGACAAAGTCTCCCACATACCAATAGTCATTAGCCGAGACGTCTACAGTCGTAGTCCCTCCATCGGCACAAAACTCAAGGGATGACATTGACGCAGAAAGACGCACCTTCTTTGTCTGAGCAGACTGAAAAATTTTCACAGTCACGGTCTTATTTCGCGCCTTTAACTCGAAGGAATCAGTTCGGGCCGCATAAGTGTTGTTAGCCGAAACCGTCACCTTGAGATTATCACCTGAACGGGACAAGCGAGTCCAAGACAAGGGGTAGATCGATATAGACCAGTCTGTGGAGCAATTCACACGGAGAGATCGTGTACCACCACCCTGGGAGAAAGAGAGCTCTGAGTTAGATACGGAGATGGAGACCGGCTCACATTGCTGGAGCAGCTGCCGCGCCTGCCTATTTTGAGGATCGAGTTTGAGGACAGAATTAAGCAGAACCTTGGCTGCGTCGAAATTTTCATTTTCAATGTGAGACTTAGCCGCCTCTATTTTTGCATTAATCATTGAGGTCTTGTCGAACTGAGGCGAGGCAAAAGAAACCGGGCCGCAGAGGACAAAACAGATGAGAAAAAGGCCTATGGCGTAGACCAAGGAGAAAAGCGACCTCATTTATAATCTTTCATTAAATCGGCTTCGGTAAGATTGACAGCTTTAGTTTTGTAAGTAACCTCATTTAGCCGCTCGATAGCCTTATTTATAAGATGACTGAGATAGGGAATCTTGATATTCTGCTTATAAACCTCTGAATAATAACGAGAAGACTTAAGCTTTGAAATATAACTGAGCGCCAACTTCTCGTTACTGAACGGATTATTAAAACACTCAGACTGAGCTTCCTTCAGGATAAGAGTAATCTCGCAATAATAATCTCCATACTTACACAAAAGATCATAGAACTTAGCGAGCTTCGCACGATAAGGTTCAGAGACTTTCGTGTAGAAAGTCGTCTTGACTTGATTGACCAACCTCTCGTCATACTTCAAGAAAAGGCAGTTATCAGTAAGCTGGCCAATAAGTCTGTCTGCATATTCAATGCGCTGGTCATTAAGGGCCACCAGACTATCGAGACTTTGAATTTGCACCCTACGTGACTCTGCCAATTCTGAGAGTTCCGCACACCGTGCCGTTAGTTTATCCCTCTCCCGTTTTAGTTCCACTACTTGAGCACGGAGAGCCTGTTCATTCAAAACCGACTCCGCCAAAGCTTTTGACAACAAAGAGTCGGCTGAATTAGATTGCAGACAAACAGAATCCGCATAAAAGCTGTACAGACTCTCAGCATTTACAGGCCAAGATGTTGCCAGAAAAGTAAGAGACGCAAAGAGAACTTTCGTTATGTTTTTTATCATTGCCATTTTAATTACCAGCCCTCACAACCCAATCTGGGTCTTTATAAGCCCTATCACGATAATGGTTAGCCCGATCTTCCAAATCGTTTATGTCAGACCTGAGACCATAGACACCCATGGCCTTTTTTTCATATTCGTCAAAAAGTCCCGCAATCTCCTCACACAAAGTACCGAATTGAGCATGAGAATAACGCTTGTAGTCATTCAGCCTCTCAACCTGCCTATCGAGATAATCATAATGCTTATCATTCAGACGTTGCGGAACACTCTCAAGCCCAGATTTGAGCTTGGAGCAGTTTGATATGTAAGGTAGATTGAGACAATCTTTAGCCTCCTTAATCCTTATCTTCGATTGTTCAAGACTTGAGTAAGAGCCGACATAGGTGGCTTTCTTGGCGCGGTAGTAATTCGCGACAACAGTGGATATCTCTGAAAGATTTTCTTTATTCTCAGCCGACAAGTGGCTCTGCTGATGCCATTTGGACTCCTTAGTCAAATAGGTGGCATGCTTACTCATATCGTTGAGTGTAGACTCTTCCCATTCTGACTTGTTGAAATAGTTGACACAGCGTGAATTAAAGACCGGCACATAGGCAGAGAACAAGTCCGAGGTCAATTTTTCCGAAGCCTGGGAGTCAATAAGTTTATTGCCTGCAAGGAACTTAATGTCACCATAGATGGAGACGAAGAGGGTGTCAAAGCCTTCGGAATCGGAGATTGACTCAATATCAGCTTTGACAGACGGGATGAACTGATTATCAAATTCCAGTTCGATAGGAGGCTGAGCTATTGTCTTTTGAAAGAGCAGCACGCCAAAAACCGCAGCAACAATGGCCACGGACAGGAGCAATATTTTTACGAGTGTCTTCATAATAGTTCAAGTTGCAAGATTAATCACTAAAGTCCACCCTGAGCGGTTTTTTCAGAATCACGTTCATTTTCCTTTTTATTAGATGCATTTCCACTGTTCCCACGGGTACTATTCTGTGGCTTCTTTTTCTTTAACTCGTCAATTTTAGCCTCGTAGTTTTGGATTGTTATTTCTCCGTCAGTAGAGAACTCTCCTTGATAATTTTTTAGATCACCTATTCTGTCTCTCAATCTCTTAAAACGTTCAGAATCTTTCAGAGTCGTAGCCCATTCCCTTCTGATTTCGTCGAATTTATACGTATTAAAGGCATCGTATAAACCTTCAAGTCCAGGGATTGTATCCATTTGAGACTTAATAAGTTTATACTTGTTGTTCGTTACGATAAGAGAATCAAATTTCTGTCCGGGAGTAGATTCGAATCTCGCAACCTCTTGGTCCTTTGGTTTAGCGTTCCCGTTTTCGACTTTAGCTTTTGGGGCGTCAACGGCGGGACCTTTCGACTCTTGGTTACCTCTATCTCGAAAAAAGATGCACCAGACCCCAGCAAGCAGAGCGACAAGGACAAGCGCAGAGGCGGCCCCCAAGAAGAAGCTGCGCCAGTTGAAATTGTTTTTTTTCTTTTTCTTATGGCTTAATTCATATTTGCGACCTTTTAACTCGTAGCCAGGTAAAGAGAATTGGGCATTTTTCCGGTTTTTCTCTACGTTAATAGTCACAACCGCTTCTACCTTACGAGTCTCGTCAAGCTCTTCAAAGAGGTCAATTTTGTACTCTTTGGAGACATACTCAGGCGCCAATTCAATTGTAATCTGGTCCATTCTCAAATCCCAAGTCCCACTATATTCTTTATAGCCCTTAGCAGTCACCTTGACTTCGGCCCGAGACAATTCATCCTCTTTTAAATCGCAGCCTGATAATCCTAAGGTTTTACCATTTACAGACACGTCATACCCTGTGACAGAACTGCTGCCACGTTTGTTGACGACTCTGAATTGAGATTTATTGATATGCTTGAGCCAAGACAAATCCCCGAAATCCTCTTTTTTGAGCTCTTGAACCTCTTCCTTGAGAGTCACGGTACTGGTTATGTCTTTAAAACCAGGTCTCTTAATGGTTATTTCGCCCGTACTGCCTTTAAATACCTGCACTGGATACTTGAATTCAGTACCCTCGGACAGATAGACACGAGCGCCCTGACCAAGGGAGTTAAGAAATTCGCGATCGGGGTGAAGCAACTGACACACTAACTTTGGCTCCGGGAGTTTGACAAATTTGGGTTCTACTTCGTCCTTAAGCTCCAGACCATCCTCCGTGCCCAAAATGAAGACGTATTTGTATTTGGGATAATCGGGTTGATATAGCTTACCAAAGAAATCCCCGATATTGAAACCACAGGAGACTTTGAACTGAGCGAAGCCACCATCAGAAACTGACTTTTTGTATTCGAGAGGGTTTTTGCAATCATCATACTCCTTGGTGAAAGTAGAACCGAGTGCGGTTTCAATCTCATTTTTCAAACCGAAACTAAAGCATTTCTTCACCTTATCCCAAATTTCCTTTACTTCAGGACCAGACAATTTAACCATTCTGGGAATAAAGACCCAGGCAGTCATATTGTCAGAATCTCGGCCTGCTAATCGACACATAACAGTGAGGAGGCAGCCTTCGTCAAGAAAAGAGACAAAGGTTACGAATCGCCTGTTTCCCTCATCTTTTTTGAAATAAGACAAAAGGGCGCGTTCATCGCTGGCTAAACTCGCCCAGGACTGATTATCTCCTGATGAATAAAATTCACCAAATCCGTCTTTTGTCCTGGTTATTATTAATCCTAACTTACGCATTATCCGACAAATATATTTTTAATCTTACCCCAGAGGCCAACCTCATTGCCTCTTGTATACTTGAGAATCATATTGACGACATGCCTTGCCGTACAATCATCGAAAAGGCAATAGGACTGGAAACAGACCTTGCCGAGAGAGAACGGGAAGATGGGGACTTCGCCATTGTTAATCTCATGCTTCTTGCAGATATGCTTAAGTCCGTTGTAGAACCCGCGGTAAGCATCCGAACATTCTAAATAATCCTTAATTTTTTCACGCAGATGCCCATTTTCAACCTTAAGCTTGTCAACCTTGGTTATAATAAGAAAGATAGCATCTGTGTCTTTTGCAATTATGCCTGTAGTTTCAATATACTTCAGAGCAGCAGCAAGATAGTCTGATTGCGGAACGCCGCCATACATTTTATCCTCGCCGCCATATTCAATCACAAAGAAGTGAATCTTGGTGTTTATCTTGCGATTGTCTTTCAGAATATAATTAAGAGTGGCAAGGCTCTGCTCCTCCTGTTCTGTCAGTTCCTCATCACCTGTGTCATGCTTATACATACAGCGGACAAGCTCGCCAGCGAGGTCAATACAAGTGACCGAGTGTTCATGGTGCTTTTCATCGAGGAGATCGAAAGCCATCTCACTGATTGAAGAGGTCGCGGTACTTCCAGGCAAAGAGCCGACCTGCCCATTTCTAAAGAGGGAAGAGAGACGGTTCATATAGCCATAGCCTTGGCATTTATTATCCATCATCATGCTCTCGGCCACACACCCACTCTTTGCGACGCTCATTATGGCGCCAAGCGCACAACTTTTACCTGAAGCGGGAATTCCCCAAAAATAGACCTCGGTTGTTTTCTGACGACTAATCTTGGAGAGAGGTCTTGAAGGAGAAAAGACAGGACTCGGTTTGTTTTGGACAAGCTGCCTGATGAAATCCTCCTCTATGCCGATACACAAAAGGTCACTATAATCGATGAGACCCTCGTTGATCATAGTTCGGACAAAATCGGCTGGGAATAGATTAGCATCCTTCTCAAAAACGTTAAGAAGATCCTGTTTTGATGTTTTGCGGATAAGCTCAAGAAGCTTTTCTGTCGGCTCTAAGATATTTCTATCATTATATATTTCCTTGACCTGAGCCTCCAACTTTTCTCCCAGAATAC
This sequence comes from Bacteroidaceae bacterium, assembly GCA_963618945.1. GTDB lineage: Bacteria > Bacteroidota > Bacteroidia > Bacteroidales > Marinilabiliaceae > W3P20-009. The sequence continues at coordinate 11,137 of CAVETY010000029.1, read as the reverse complement.
TCGCCTTCTGCAAGCCGGCAATTAGCTTACGAGCCTCAGCGACATGAAGAGAATCAGAATGTTCTTCACAAAAAGCTTTGAGGGCGTTAATGTCGTTCTTGTTAACAGCGTCCCAAACGTTACCATCCAGGCGTCCTATAATCTCTTTCGCCTTAGTAGCAAAAGAGCTCAGAGGATAGTTGGACACAAAAAGATTCAAGTCGTTGATATCGTTCTTGTCCACTGAAGCCCAAACATTCGCAATCTCAGACTCCTGCTCGACCTGACGCATCAGGCTCCGCGCCTCGTCGCGATGCGAGCCACTCGGGTAACACTCAAGGTAACGTTTATATCCGTCAACCGTGTTTTCGACCTTGACGTTACTCCAATCACGATCCTCTCGCCCAGCGAGCAGTTTCTCGACATTTTTACGTATTGGAGCAGGGAACTCCCCCGTGTCTTGAAGTTCTCGCATGCTAACGACTCCATTAGCAATGAAATCGCTGAGCTCCTCATCGGAGAACTGCGAGAGATTATCTAATATATTGTCCTTGTTCATACTTATCATTAAAGTCATCAAATAGAGAACGGAGCCATGTCATCATTGGACTCGTCTTCCCGCCCAGATTCAAGATTATCAGAAACGACTTGCGCACTTCCGAAAACACGGCACCTACTTTTAGAGTGTCTATTTTGCAAGAAATAGGGCAAAATCAACGCTAAATAGAGTAGTACGGCAAGAATGACGGAAAACGGCCTTGGAGCTCCCGTATCGGTGAAACTTGCCGTCAATCGGTCCAACTTAGCAAAAGCATCATCGAGATTTTGGCTTGACTGGAATTCAGAGAACTTGACAGGATGCGAGTCGATATCGTCAGCATTAGCCTCATTGGGCAATATCTTGGAAGAGAAAGAATCGAGTTGACCATTCCATCCCGTAATGGCCGACTTGATTTGACGAATATTTCCGAGAAGAAAAACATTGAAAGGACTTACACCCTGGCTATTCTCAGAGATCCATTGCACAGACGCGTCACGAAGATTCTTGTAATTCTCGGAGAGTAGCTGAAGCCTCAAAGTCTTGAGCATGAAATTTTTCTGGACATATTTATCACCTTCCGCAAATCCGGCAGCGGAGAGCATCTTAGCATTTCCCGTTTTTATAGTCTGAGAGAGTGATGCGTTATAATTGTTCAACCTTTGGGCGCAATAAGCCTCATATTCAGGGAAAATGTCCTTAGACGCAGAGATGGCAGAAGTAAAGCCACTCTCAATTTTAGCACTGCGGGCATAGACAGTCCAGAAATGGAAGAACGGCAGCATAAGCACGGCAAAAGCGACTGGTGACAAAAAGAGGAAGAACCTCTCAAACCATATGCGGGTTGTGAACCTTCGCTCAGTCGCCTTGAGGAATTGCGCACCAATGAAGAATAGCAAGAGAAGAGCGTCAACCACAAGCATGACGACGCCAGCCGTCTTGAAATCACCGTCGGTGAAATAGACAACGCCGTCGAATGTGACGAAACTGATAAAGATGAGGGCAAGGAAAGCTATAATATGCCCCCAAGAGAATTTTAATTGCTCATTCATAGAACCAAGCAGAGACTAATATCAATAGACTGTTTAAATTTGATTTGACTGACAAATACTCACTTGAGCAGTTTTTCAAGTTCCTCAATCTTTTTCTCGCATTCAGCAATATTCTTTTTATACTCCTCTATTTGTCGGAGAATAGCGTCACGGTCAAAGCCATCCGTCGCATCGGGCGTTTCTGTGCCACTTTTCTCTTTTCGTTCAAAGCGGCCCTCCTTGGCAGCCTTGAGAGCCTCATCAGCCAAAACCATGGGAGGGATTTGCCCTTTCACAGCTGCGCCTGTGCTATAAATAGCATCTCGAGCTTGAGCGATTGTTATGTCCTTGTTGATACTCCGCATGAGTGCGACAACACCCGTTATGATGGGTGCGGCCATACTCGTCCCGTCCAACATCTCGAGAGTATTCGTAGGATATGAGCTATAGATATCTTTACCAGGGGCAGAGAGGTCGGAGCCGGAACCATAGTTTGTGAAATCGGTGGCACGCAGCTTAGCATCGACCGCCGAGACCGTTATCGCCATCTTGTTCCTATTTTCTGGCGGGATGACAGATAGAATATGATCATTACCAGCGGCAAACACAAGGATGCAGTTTTTCTCCTCAGAGAGTTTGCAGACCCTGTTCCATAAAATCTCCTGATTTTGGAACTCGCTGTCGGCAATTTGGCGTTGTTCCTCCTCGGTCAGATTGCTCAAATCGGGGAGATGTGGGCCGATGGACATATTGACGACATCCGCCCCATGGTGAATGGCGTACATAATCCCAGAAATCCAGGCGGAAAGAGAGCATAAACCATTGTCAAACACCTGAACAGGGATGATTAGACACTCCGGGGCCACACCAGAAGCGCCCTTGGCATAGAACTCGTCTGAGCCGGCGGCGAGACCTGCCACGTGGGTGCCGTGGCCTGTACCGAGGCTCAAGTGGTTGTCTTGAGTGAAGACATTATAGGCGTCGACAATGCGCCCCTTGAACATCGGGTGGTTAGCCTGAATGCCGTCATCAACTATTGCCACGCGGACATCAGCTGAGCCTTTTGTGTAGTTCCAAGCCTCCTTGAGGTGAATGGCCTTGAGATGCCATCCTGCAGAACCCGTAGGCGATTTAGACCGTCCGCCGTTATGCTCATAAATCTGCTCATCGAAAACGAGGAACTTATAATCAGGAAGTTTCTCATTTATCGAGTTGCGAATCTCTTCACGTTCAGCCTCAGGAATTTGAATAACGAGCGACTTCACCTGCTTGTCATAGCCCACAATAGAGTAGCGACTATCTGCATATACCTTCTTAAAATCGCGGGCGAGGGATTCGATATCGCCATCCTCATCCTCCATGAAAAGAATCAAGCGGTTTCCTATGACATCGGGCTTCCCCGGCTTTTTGACAATGGGAGGGAGCTGTCCATCGTCGCCATGGATAGGCGACACGCCAAAATCGTCATCGGGCAGTTCGCCGTCATCGCCTGTCACAGGGTGCTCAACGCCATTGTCATCCCTCACGCGTCCATCTGGGGAAGAGATGGAGTCAATGGGCACGACGCCATTCACCTCATCGTGGGAATGACCTGCACAAGAGCGGAAAAGCAGAGACAAAAGCCAACATAAGAGCAAGAACAAAAGAAGCCAAAGCAGCCACTTGAGACAACCTTTGCCAAATGAAAAAATGCCCTTCAGCCAATTCCAAAGCCGCTTATACCATGGCAAAGCCTCCTCATACTCAGCATGGAAGGTTATGTCACCATCAACCACGCAGCCTACAGGTGAAGGTTTCCAACCCCTGAACTTATACCCCTTATGAGGTTGAACCTCAGGCACGTCATTAGCATCAATCACATAGCCGGACCGACAACTTATTCGCTGCGCACCTGAAGAGATAGAGCCATGTTGAGACGCATCGAAGAAACATGAAAAGTACTCAGGCTCGGGTTCGGGATCGGGTTCAACCTCTGGCTCAGGTTGAACGGGGGGCTGAGGCTCCTCATCATGCACGGGAGCAGCAGGCGCAGCCTCAGGTTGAGGAGCAGGGGCGTCTTGAACAGGCGGCTCAACGCGCTCATAATTAGCAGTAAAGACTACATCGGCTTTAACAACATGGCCGACCGGGGAAGGAGTCCAACCTACGAAACGGAAACCATCCGACACCTCAATCTTAGGGATATCCCTTTCGAGGACGGCAGCGCCCTCTTGCTTTGACATTAGGCCGTCCATACGATTGGCAAGCGCACCACCCTGCCCCGCATCAAATGTAACCCTGAACTTTCGCACCTCCCTATCACACTCATGAATAGAAGATCCAACAGTCTTATGTTTATTTGAGTCGAACCTCATGCCCCATGCGACGAGGAACACCTTATCGTCTGAGCAATAGATGTAACTGTCATCGACATATTTTATCGCGGAGGAGAGAACTTGCAGAGCCTCACCCTTAAGAGATCCAAGGGCGGACCGCCAATGGGCAACCGTGTCCGACTTAACCTCTTCATAGTGACTGCGCTCAGCGCCCTCCAAATCGACAAGACGGACAGGGGCTGCGCCATGCCACTCATCAACATACCAATAGATGACACCTTCATCCGTCTCATAGTTAGGGGCGGCCAGGAAATGTTGGTATTCAACAGGAACCGACATCTTTATCGCGCTATAAACGCTATCATAGCGCAGATAGAGCGGATCACGGCCAATTCCCTGGATATCGGTAAAATCGGTCACCTCTGTATAACAGAGCCTACGCTTGCCACGGAAAGTACATCCAGCCATAATTATCAGGCATAAAGGTTTTCACAGACATTTATGATGGACTCGAGTTTGGCATTAGCCTGCGGGTCGCAGCGCGATATGTCGCTTGCGCAAAGGAGTCCGATGGTAAGCAGATTGCGCCATCGCCAGAAATTATCCCACATTGGGAGTTTTCGTAGAATTGGTTTGTTGCTTTGCACATCATTGTCATTGATGACATGCGCAGCCTCATCAAAAGCCTTAAGGGTCTCAATGAGATTCGTCTTCTTCCTTTTGCGGACGGCGGCGACGTCAGATAGGTCAACATCGAGATTACAGAGCGCAGCCTTCTCCTTGATGGCGGACAACTCCTTGCTGTCAATATATGAAACGCCGACATTGGCGACAAAATTGTTCAGTGTGACAGAAGACAGATCCGCTATGGCATTGGGCAACTCATTACGTCCGAAGAGATTAACGTAAGAAGAGAGTTTCTCAGTCAAACTTCTCTCGACATCGAACTTTCGGAAAAGTGCTATTATGGAGAATACGATATCGCCGGCATGAGGCAGGGCAGACTCAAGGGCAGAGGACTGGGCGTTGAGGAAATCGACCCAACGACCGACAATACGGTTAGCGACAAGCCCGGCCACAGTTGTCAACGTATCAGCCTCGGCAGAGACAAGATCATCAAGCGAACACCCATGCGCTTTCAGTTTGCCGGACAACTCATCAGCCTCACAACCATAATGATCGCAAAGCTTACGCACATTGACATCCACTCCATCCTCCAGATTGATGCCGACGGAGGCGCGGATGAAATTTATGACAGAGAAATCCTTAGGAGATTCGGTGTGACAAATAGTGATGTCGTAGGCAATAGAGCGGAGTTCGCCAACCGGGATCATCAGCTGGTCTAATATTTTGCCAAACACCTCGGGATTTGACGCCACAGAGAGATCTAACGAGAACTTAATGTCATCGGCAATCCTCTTCACCTTCTTGTTCTTAGCCGCCACATCCTCATCTTCATAGAAGAGAGAGAGAGAGTTGAGCATTTCATCCCTCAAAGTCCTCAATTGGGCAAGATATTTCCCCCGCCTTGCGTCATCGAGGACACCAGCGATCGCGTCGAGATTGCGGATAATGGCCTTTGACCCATCATTATTGACAGTGGCCACATCATCCCACGCTTGTTTGGGGTCGGCGAAATGCTTGCGAACAAAATCATTACTGAGGAAACTGTCTCGCAACCTGTCCATATAGTCCGGATAATCAGGATGGACAAAAAGACCAGTCTCAGGAGACTTGTCCGCCCCACGATCAGCGTACCCCACGAAAAGGTTGTTTTTGGAGGACCAATAGAAATCCCTCAACAAGTATATATCTTGAAACGCCTGAGCTCCATTGCCAGAATTGGCGGGTACCCAGGACTCCATCCATTTGCTTGGTTTGATAATCTCGGGGATTACCGTCTTGAACCTGTTCCAATGGGCATCAAGCCTGCAATCCGGGTCATCAGTCTTAGCTCTCTGGAGGTCAATATTGAACTTTGTCGCTATGAAAAAGAGCGGAGACACCCCGTTTGTGTGGCTAAGCATCTGCGCTCGCTCCTCAGGCGACGAGCCAATATTAAAGTTTATCCAATCATTGATAGTCTCACCGAGCGAAGGCTCTGCCTTTTGGTCATTATGATGACAGAAGAGCACACTGCTAATCCTCAACGAGCGCGAATACATATTGAAGAGATAAGCGACCTTGCCACGTCTGAAAATTTGCGGCAAGACAGCCTGCATCTCCGCCTCATTGAATTTTTCGCGCGAGCGTGCGCCCGGGAAATCGAGCAGATCAATATTCTTGAGGAACTTACGAGATTCGGCGACCGACTCGGGCAACTCAAAAGAGAGTTCAGCAATAAGAGCGGAGAGGGGGCCCTTCCCGAAGCCATTGGCAAGAAGATTCTTCTGAGAGTCAAAGACATCGGTGGTGGAAATTTCCTCACCATCGGCAGTTTGCCCGCCGAAGACAGCGTCCAGCCACTCTATCTTAAGGATGGTACCATTCTTTCGCAGCACAGCGTCAAACGGGATGAAGACATCAGTAGTAAAGCCCAGCTTTTCATATTCGCGGAGCAAAGTGGAGAAAAGCTTACTAATCTCCGCATTGCGGTTCCACAGAAGGCTGAAGACATCGACCCAAGCGCTACAAGGTACCTTGGATATAATTGCCGATACGGCACTGCAGAAATTGGACTGACAGACGTTGGCGGCATTATTACCGATCACCTCTCTGACATAGTCAACGATATCCTTCACGTCGTCCTCTGAAATGACGGACTGGCTACCATCATTATGAGACCATTTATCGCTGAGGGTTACCAGTTCCGCATTTATATCATCATACTTAAGCTTACCCTCTGAGTTTAGTTTGATGTCGTTATAATAAGAGTCGGTCAGCAGCAGAATGATGTCTGTCATGGAGAGGAGGCGAACCTTTACAAACCCCTCGTGACGATCAGAACTATTGGCAATGGTAAACCGCGTGACGACACCTGTAGACTCTGTCTTAGAGTTGTTTCCGCCACTTGGATTTATGTCATCGACAAAACTGTACTCCCTGTCGCCATTCTTAATGACAAAAGGCGCGCCAGGGGAAGAGAGCAGGCTGCTCATCAGATAAGACTTGCCGACTTGGCTTTCACCATATGCCGCAGCCGAGCACTTTTCGGACAAAGCCGAGCGTATTTTCTTTAAACACCTCCTGAACTCCTTGAAATTCCCAGACGGGAAAGAGTTTATATTGAATTTTGAAGCCCAATCGATAGATTCTGCGACGAGGCCGATGTGTTTATCTATATTTTCAATCATAACAATAATCTCAGGCAATAACGTCAGAAATCAAAAGAACCGGAGTCGAGCCAATAGAGGCCGTCAGCTCCCAAAGACTGTGTGCTGATTTCAATATTGCTGTCTGACACATCATTACCATCCTTATCCACAGCGCCACCAATCACCAGTTTTTCCCAATCGTCAAAATCACGCTCAATTTGGAGTCGGAACGGGAGGCGAGCCTTCAGTTTATCAATCTCGTCATCGACAAGAGCCGCCAACTTATGATAATTAGGAGCATCCTCGCCATTAGAGACTAATTTGCGGGTTATCTTGTTACCGATTTTTGAACGGTTGAAGTCGATACTGTACAGAGGCCTGCACGGGTAGGAATCCATTCCGATCTGACGCACAGAAATGGAAACCGGGAGCGAACTAACCGAAAGCTCACCACTTGATTTCTCTGGCGTTAATAAATAGCTGATGGGCTGTCCCTGACGAGTCGCCTCAATATAATTGACAGACGACGTCAGCCCACCATTGAGACGATCCATATTGATGGTGAAATCGCCAAGGTTGGAGAGGTCAGAGGCATAGAACGCGACAGCGCCACCCATGGCCACTATGGTCTTTGGATTTTTGATATACCCCGTGTTTTCACAGAAAGGATACCAGTCACCGACATAGTAGTTATTGAGCAGAATGAGCCTATTGGGCGAGACAGGGTAATATTTGAGGAAAAGATTACGCACTGGGGGAAGAGAAGACGGTCGGCCCGAAAGCAGAACGATGTCGCAACCATAGGAATACATGATTGTGGCCACTTTCTTGAGCAGAGGCTCGATCTCGCGCTCAATCAGCATGGAGAATTTCTGTCCGTCAAAAGTCCACGACAATTTAGAGACGTCGATACCTGTCTTCTTCTTAAAGCCCTCAATGACAGGTTTGCTTGGAGGTGTAGCCCCAAAAACCTCATCGAACTCTACGGACTTGCTTTGGACTCCGCTACAGAGAAGAGTAAGGAGGTGGCTCAAGAGCGGCACAGAATACTGAATGTTGAAATCGTGCCTGAGCCTGCGGTCCGCAACCGACTGCCCATTATAATCAGGGCCGAAGAAATTCTTCATTTTCTGCCTGAACTCAGCAGTCCCGAGGTCAGGCAGAGCCTTGCGGAAAGAGCTATCCTCGTCAAAAAGCATAAAGTTCTTGACGAGCGAATAGAGGACATCATCACCGGCGAAATAGAAGCTGTCATAAAACTGCGGCTCCGGAATTATTGACGTGATGTCGCCCTTCTCGTAGGTGTATTTGCTGATCATGAGATCAGAGGTGCCGGCCCCAATGTCAAGCGAGCCGATGGTTATGGAGGGTTGAGAATCTCCCTGCTCCGTCTTGCCATAGAGATTAAAGAACTCCCCGCAACAGCCTTTATACTTGTAACCGACCTCGCCATACATATAGACAAGTTGGGAACAGGTGGCCTCGTCAAAATACCACGGGGTCTCACCATTATTGCCTGAGGCCTTGATGGAGGGAAGAATCTTGATTGACGAGCCGGGGGTTTGATTCAGAGAAGGATCACCAAGATCAAAATTTTCCAAAAGGATAACAGCGTTTTTTGCACACTTCACCAAAGCCTCACGCTCGACCTTAGACATGGCAGTCGGGCAAGTGACAACCACCCGTTTAATCTTTCTGGGCATCGCCTCTTTTCCGAAGCCTGTCTTTTCGGACCGATGCTCATCGCTGTTTATTTGGCAGCGAGCCTGCACGAACATCTCAAGGAAAGCAAAAGTCATGAGGGACTGACGCGAATAGTGGTGTGAGAGACCGCCACCACAAGTCCCGTTCCAGTCAAGCGAGCCATCGCTATTTAGCTGATTAGTAATTCCATTTAGTTGAAGGATATCCTCACCAGTTTCGCCTTCAAGAGTGAGGAACCGCCACTCCTCCACACTTGGCCTGGCATCCCACAAATAACGCTTAGGGCTTGAGCTCGTTGACAAATCATAGGATGGCGAAGCGACCTCGGACGCTAAATGGAGCAAGCGCTGCGCCTCATTTCCGAGCCTGACGAGGCTCGGGTAGACGAACTGCATGCTGTCCTTAGTTCCGAAACGACCGAAGTCAATACGCCTGAAAACAAGCCTCATATCAAAGGGTTCAGAGGAGGCCAATGGCCAATTATCGTCACCGAGATTGGTAGTCAGGCGAGTGTAGTCTACCAGCTTAAGAGGCCTGACCTGATTGAAATTGACATTATCCTCGATAAGGAGCGCCGTCGTCTTCGAGTTACCAATGTCAATAATCATATCGATGCCTTTGACCTCAACGTCATCATCACGATACAACGTCACCTGCGGGAAGGCGTCCGAGCTTGCGAAATAGGAGATAAGGAAGGCATAGGAGGCGATATAATCCATCTTTCGGACATTAGCCCCCTTAATTTGGGACACCCTTTGAACCTCGGGGTGCACAAGCGAAAGAAGATACTCATCAATGTAGCTCCACTTGTTGTCAGCGGAGCAATAATCCATCAACAAGAACTCATTGTCGCAAAGGGCGAAGTCGAGGCCAGAACGAAACTTGTCAGGGAAAACAGGGCACTCGTCATAACCATCATAACTTGATTTGACACGAGTGTCAAAAGCTAATACAGCATCATAAACCAACTCCTTATCGGAGGTTTGACGTTTGGACAACTTGATTCGCGCCCAGTTCAAGGGGCCAAAATTGAGTCTCTTCTCTGTCTTCTTGGAGAAATAGGGCAGAGGAAGCCACACATTCTCGAATGCGTCAAGCCTATTTACTTTGCTACCAAAGTTTATGCTGAAAATATCACCTTTTACACCACTTTGGTTCTCATCATCGATACGCAAAGGCGTTATGCCATCCGCCCTCAAATCTTGCGGGACTAGTCCACCCATCGGCCCGGCAAGATAGCCGCCGTCGCGCAATTCCTTTTTGTTGTAATAGAAAACTCCAAAGTCTGTTGACAGCACAAAAACGGGGTCGAGCCGCCATTGGCAGTTAGCGGTGTCGAACCACTCATGAAACCATAACTTGCGCCTTTCTTGTAAATTGATATGTATGGGAAACGTGAAAGTCTGAATACCAGAATTAGCGATCAGAGTAATCTTATCCATTAAATCGCACTAAAATTGAGTATTTCTATCACAATGGAGGCTGTGATAACAAACGAAAATTAGTCTACAAGTTAAAGTAGCGAGCACCAACTGCCTTCCCCTATAAAGTTTTGAAGACCCGTTTATTAAAGGGAATAACACCGAAGTTCTTAACTTATCTCATGCTGCGTTGATTATCAGAAGACAAGTCTATGTAGACTGGTGATTTCTTCTATCAGAGCTTTTAGGTGAAGTTGTTCGCACTAATAAAAAGATACGACAGCACTACGCATGGGGCTTTATAAGCATCAACAGGCAAAGTGCTGTTCTTGTCTTTCTTTTAACAAAGCTAAAAAAAAAAATCACAATGTGCAACAAAATTGCAATTTTTAACCAGGGCTGAAGAATGAGGGGTTAGCAATTAGGAGTTAGGAATGAGGAGTGGAGAATTTGGAATTAGGAATGAGGAGTTAGGAATTACGCCGGGTTGCTGGTTTGGGTGATTTCAGAGGAGATTTAGCAATGAGGAGTGAGGAGTGAGGAATTACGCCGGGTTGCGGTTTGCGTGATTTTAGAGGGGATTTAGCAATGAGGAATTAGGAGTGAGGAATGAGGAGTGGAGAATTATGAATTAGGAGTGAGGAGTGAGGAATTACGCCGGGTTGCGGTTTGCGAGATTTTAGAGGGGTGATTTGGAGGTGGCTTAAAGCTACGGAGACTTTTTGTGAGGGCGAGGGGGGAAAGCGGTGTGATGTCTGACATGGTGGAATAGGGCGGAGAAAGGGAGCAGGCGGTGATGAGGAGTGTGTATACACAAAAAAAATCCGCCCCAGGAGATGTCTCCAGGGGGCGGACTGTTTTAAGGGGCGGCAACCTACTCTCCCACACTCGTGTG
>CAVETY010000028.1:0-19447 GCA_963618945.1 Bacteroidaceae bacterium | reverse complement strand
TCTTCTCTAAAACAACGCAACCCACCCAAATCAAGCAACTCTGCGCAATTCCTCACTCCTCATTTCTCATTCCTAATTGCTAACTCCTCATTCCTCACTCCTAATTCATAATTCTCCATTCCTCACTCCTCATTTCTCATTCCTAATTGCTAACTCCTCATTCCTCACTCCTAATTCATAATTCTCCATTCCTCACTCCTCATTTCTCATTCCTAATTGCTAACTCCTCATTCCTCACTCCTAATTCATAATTCTCCATTCCTCACTCCTCATTTCTCATTCCTAATTGCTAACTCCTCATTCCTCACTCCTAATTCATAATTCTCCATTCCTCACTCCTCATTTCTCATTCCTAATTGCTAACTCCTCATTCCTCACTCCTAATTCATAATTCTCCATTCCTCACTCCTCATTTCTCATTCCTAATTGCTAACTCCTCATTCCTCACTCCTAATTCATAATTCTCCATTCCTCACTCCTAATTCCTCACTCCTAATTCCTCACTCCTAATTGCTAACTCCTCATTCCTAATTCATAAAAAAACGGGCCGTGGCATAACGCCCCCGTCCCGTCTCTTTGTCGTGCCTTGTCAGCCCGCTCAGTTCAGACCAGCCGCCTCAAGCTCCCGATACTCCTCGGCAGTGCAAGGGATGAACACGAAAGCGTCAGAGAACAGCTTGTATATCTCCGTGAAGTTAGCCTCCTTGTCCTTGAAAAGCTCCTCCAATTGGTCTACTATGGCGTGATGCTGCGCTGTGGGGATGTAGGCGAGGGTGTCGCCTTTGAATGCGCCATAGCCATCGTTGTGGCCGTCTCTTATCAAGAAGTGGCTGTTTCTGTCTAAAAGGGAAATCTCAGCTAAATCAAAGTTGTTGATGTCTCTCGCAGGCAAGCTGATACGGCAGTTGACCGTGTCAATTGCGTTATTACTCTCATTGTTTGGGTTTACTACGATGGTGCAAATAGATGAGCCCCACCCTTGCGCCACCTCATCCTCTCTTAACAGCTCAAGGCTATCACCGAGGCAAATATCCTTAACCGACTTTGCAGAGGTGGAAACCGCCTTGTTAGTCTTGTCCTTGCCGTTTATGAAGATGCATGTGCCGTCCGATAGCTTGCCGTTATCCTCGTCACAAGATGTAAAGTTTACCGTGCAAAGGGCCGCGGCAAAAAGAAAGAGAATATTTCTCATAATTGCAATTTGTTTTAATATCCGCAATTTAGAAAAAATCTCCTAAACTGCGAATACTCGTCCCGTTTAATAAGTATTGTAATCATAAAAGAAAATCATCGCATAGTCTACCTGTCCCGTGTTCTGCGGGTCGTAATGAGAATTGCCTATCATAAAATGAACACGCATATAGTTGCTCGCTATATTATCAAACATGAGCGTACGTGAGTACTCAGTGGACCCCGTGCAATAGTATGTGCCTTGCGCCGCATAGCTTGATACGCCCGTGTTTGAGTAAAGGTAGTGGTATAGCACCACGTTTCCCGTGGCCTCTCGCGTGGTTGTCGGTGTCGTGCTTCCCTTTATTCTGTAAAGATAGGTAGCGTTGTATCCGCTTTGGTTAGCCGCATTATACGCGAGCTTAATGATAGCCACCAACGGGTTGACCCTGTAGAAAGTGCTTCCGTTGAGTGATTGCAGCAAGCCGTTGGCGGTGAACTTGAAGATGGCGTTCGTGTGTTGCGCCTGGATGATTGGCGTGTCTGACGAGTTTACCGCGAAGTACTTGTTTGATGCTGACGAAAGCAGAAGCCCGTTTGAGTAATAGACGTTGTTGTACGCCTCGCCAACTGACGTGTAAGAGCATTGAGCCGTTGTCGTGCAACTCTTGCTAAGGCTGCTCCAACTGCCCGACCCACTCAGTGACACCTCGCACTTTAGCCCGATAACATCGCCAGGGTTAAACGATACCTCTGTCGTCTTCGTTGTCGTGAATGAGGCGTTAACGGATGCCGTAAGTGATACTTTTCGATACTGCCTCTTGTAGGCGGTGTTTGTCGATGTCGTGTAAACGGTCTGTTCCGTGTCTGCAACCGTCTTCGTTGCAGAGGCAAGCTCCGCCTTTTTCACTCCGTTGACCGTCGCGTATAAGGCTACCTTTGCCGTGAGGCTTCCCACCGCCGCGTATGTCCATTTGGTGGTCGTCCAAGTTTCACCATTTCCCCCTGCCTTAGCCAGTCCCCGTACCCCGCCAAAGATCTTACCGCAGCTCAATAGCGCAAAACTTAACTTCCCCTTCGGTATCGGAAAAATCACTCTATAAAAAAATTCCAAATCACGCACCCCGCCCAATTCCCGCAACACTGCGTCATTCCTCACTCCTCATTCCTCATTCCTAACCCCTCATTCCTAACCCCTCATTCCTAACCCCTCATTCCTAACTCCTCATTCCTAACCCCTCATTCCTAACTCCTCATTCCTAACTCCTCATTCCTAACTCCTCATTCCTAACTCCTCATTCCTCATTCCTCATTCCTAATTCCTAATTCCTAATTCCTCATTCCTCATTCCTCATTCCTCATTCCTCATTCCTAACTCCTCATTCCTCATTCCTAATTCCTCATTCCTCATTCCTCATTCCTCATTTCCTTATCGTAATCTTCACCCGCCGATTCTTACTCCTATGCTCCTCAGTGTCATTTGGTGCGATAGGTTCAGAAGCCCCCATCGAGAACACATGAATCCGACCATCATAAACCCCATTCTGCTCAAGGCAGCGGGCGACAGTCTCGGCTCGCTCTCTGCCTATGCGTTCATTGACCTCCTTTGTACCCATGTCGCACGTATGCCCTGTCACGTCTATATTATAATCGGGGTGGGCATTCAGTAATTCGGCAATGCGTTTTACTGTGGCAGTGGATTTTTTGTCTAATCCGCCACTTCCAAGGTCAAAATGTATGCCGCCAGCATCATCAATCAGCTCCTGAATGTCTCGCTCAAGCCCCGTGGCAATGCTGTCGCGGCGTTTTATGTCCAAGGCAGCCAACTCGGCCTCTGATAACTTTATGGGCGTGGCCTTAACCGACTTGATTTCCTCTAATGATGCGTTATTCTCTGTCTGCGCATACTCTGTGCTGTAGTTGCTTCTCGCACGTCGTGATGCCCTCTTTCTGCCCATATCGACCCCAAGTCTAACCATGATGCCCACGGCTCTGGGTTTGACGCTCGAACAGCTTGTTGTGGCTACTGAGCTGTGATATTGTGGTGCGTATCCGTTCGCTTTGCGGCAGTCTGGGTCATATTGTTGGGCATATCTTGTTTTCCCTTTTGAGTCTGTAAGGGCGCACTTGCCGTAGATTGCGACGCCAAGGTTCAGTCTCTCTGTCAAACGGCGTTCCACTCCAATTTGAGCCCCAAGTCCAAATGTCGGGTCCCACAGTTTGATGCGCCCCGTGGAATCAGGCTCGATGACGTAAAAACCAGCCTCGGGAATGTCGCCATCAATCAGCAGTCCCCCATATTTCTCATAATATCCTCTTGTCGTAATAGTCCCGCCCTTAGTCTCGTATCTGTCTTTTGCAACAAATGAGATATGTGCCGATACACCCATTTTGAAAACCCATTGCTCTGAAATGGCTGTCCTAAATCCCATCCCAATGGGAATGTCTATGACAATGGCTCTTTGGTTCTCTTTGACGGCCGACAATGTCATCCGATGTTCATACACCTCCCCGTCCATGTCTACCGCCCCCTCGGTTACCCTATATTCGTTGGTCTCCGTATCTGACGTATATGAAGTCATTTCGACACCAGTGCCTACGCTCCAATGCCGTGAGAACAAATAGTCGTAGTGCACATTGAAACTGACGCCGCCATGAGTCCCCACAACCACAGTGCCGCCACTCATCTCCGGATTTAGGCAATGAAATCCGCCGCCCATACCGACTGACAGCTCATGGTGTCTCCACCCTGTGGTGTCATTCATTTGTTGCGCTTGGCAAAGGCTACTAAAGGTTGCAATAATAGCCATGGCGCACAGGGCGTAGGCTAAGTTTATGCGGTTGGGCATGTCGTAACTTTTGATTGTGGGGTATGTTTCACATTGGGCGAATAAATGAGCGGCGCTGCCTATTCTGGAGCCTTCATTGATATAATCTCATCAATCAGGTTTCGCAATTCGTCAAGACTGCTAACTCCCTTTATCACCATGCTGAGTTTGTCAATTGACTGCTTCAACTGGGCTTTGCGCGGATGATTTTGTATCCATGATATTATGTTCATGAAGACTGGCGACTGGTAGAACGCCGAGTTCTGGTTGGAGACGAAGTTGAATGTCGCCACGCCGCCTTTCACCAATATGCGCTCAACGCCAATTTGCTGCGCCCTGTTTCGTATTTTCACTACGTCGAGCAGGTTGACAGCCTCCTGAGGCAATGACCCGAAACGGTCTACGAGCTCACTCTCAAATTGGGCAATCTCTTCGTCACGGCTCATTGAGTCGAGTTGCCTGTAGAGGCGCATTCTCTCAGGGATAGAGGATATGTATGTGTCGGGCAGGAGGGCCTCGTCGTCGGTGGTTATCTGCGTGTCGGTGACGAACTGGGGTATCGCGTCGTTCTGTGCCACGTTGTCGCTCGTGAAGAGTTCCTTATACTCGGTCGTCTTGAGCTCAATGATGGCTTCCGCCAATACCTTTTGATAGGTCTCATAACCCATGTCGGTTATGAAGCCAGATTGCTCTGCGCCAAGCACGTCGCCCGCGCCGCGTATGTCCAAATCCTGCATGGCTATGTTGAAGCCCGAGCCAAGGTCCGCAAACTCTTCTATAATCTGCAGTCGGCGGCGTGCGTCTTGCGTCAATGTGGAGAAGGGTGGGGCGAACAGGTAACAATACGCCTTTTTGTTGCTTCGGCCGACGCGACCGCGCAACTGATGCAATTCGCTCAGGCCAAACAGGTGGGCGTTGTTTATTATTATGGTGTTGGCGTTCGGGATGTCAAGTCCGCTCTCTATGATGGTGGTGGCCAACAGCACGTCATAGTCACCGTTGATGAAGTCGAGCATTATCCGCTCCAATGTCGTGCCCTCCATCTGTCCGTGGGCTACGACGGTGCGAACGTCCGGCATCATGCGGCGGAGGACGTTTTGCAACTCCAGCAGATGCTCTATCCTGTTGTTTATAATGAAAACCTGACCACCGCGGGCCACCTCGAAGTTGACTGCGTCGCGCATGGCGTCCTCGCTAAAGGTCTGGACCTCTGTTACAATGGGTTGGCGATTTGCTGGTGGGGTGGAGAGTACGCTCAGGTCGCGCGCGCCCATCAGTGAGAACTGGAGTGTGCGGGGTATAGGTGTGGCGGACAATGTCAGTGTGTCCACGTTTACTTTCAACTGGCGCAGCTTCTCTTTCACGCTTACGCCAAAACGTTGCTCCTCGTCCACAATGAGCAGCCCGAGGTCCTTAAATTTGACGTCTTTGCCAATAAGCCTGTGTGTGCCAATGATGATGTCTACGTCGCCAGCCTCTAATTTTTTGAGGACAGTGCGAACCTCCGACGGCTTGCGAAGTCGCGATATGTACTCCACTTTGCATGGCAGCCCCTCCAATCGGGAGCGGAATGTGTTGTAATGCTGAAAAGCCAACACAGTTGTCGGGACAAGAACGGCAACTTGTTTGTTGTCGCACACGGCCTTAAACGCGGCTCGGACTGCCAACTCTGTCTTGCCAAATCCCACATCGCCGCAGACGAGGCGGTCCATCGGCGCCTCTTTCTCCATGTCGGCCTTGATGGCTTTGTTGGCCTTATACTGGTCGGGCGTGTCCTCATAAAGGAATGAGGCTTCAAGCTCTTGCTGGAGATATGAGTCGGCAGAGAATGCGAACCCTTGCTCCTCTTTTCGCTGGGCGTAGAGGGCTATCAGCTCGCGCGCAATGTCTTTTACGCGGCTCTTGGCTTTCTCTTTCAGCTTGTCCCAATGAGCGGAGCCTAACCTGTTTATCTTTGGCGCTACGCCATCGCGACCCCTGTACTTGGAAATCTTGTGCATTGACTGCACGTTGACGTACAAGGTGTCGCCACCCTGATATGTCAATCGTATGGCGTCATACGCCTTGCCTGCCACATGCTGAGTCACCAGTCCGCCGAACACACCCACACCATGGTCCATGTGCACCACATAGTCGCCAGGTTTCAACTCGGTCAACTCGCGCAGCGTTATGCTCTGCTGCTGTTGGCGCATGTTGTCGTTGCGGAGGGTGAAACGCTGGTAACGCTCAAAGATCTGATGATCCGTGTAGTAGCAGACTCGGCTCTCTTTATCTATGAAACCGGCGTGGAGCGACATTTGCAACTCTGAATATTTCAGTTTGCGTTTGCGCTCGCTCAAGATGGACCTCAGGCGCTGCAACTGGCGTGAATTGTCCGACAAAATGTACACCACATATCCGTCTGCCGATTTGTAGTATATGTCGTCCTCCAAGAGGTCGAAATTTTTCTTGAAGAGTGGCTGATGCGTTATGCGGAAGTCGAGATCAGCATCACTTTTGCCGTCTCGTATGTCAATTACAGGGCAGTTTACATATTTCTCCCATTCATCGGCTGTGCAAAAGGATTCGAGCACCACATTGTAATCGCCATCATGGTCTGCGTCAGTCTCAACAACTGATTTATACTGACTGTTAAGCATGTCCATGCACCGCTCCCGGTCCATGAACCACAGCGCTGTGTCGGGTGTTATGGATTGGGTGAGAGGGGTCAGTGCTGACGGTTTGCTTGCCTTGCTTAAGTCCGGCACGATGTTGACTTTTTCAACTTTCTCTTTTGAAAGCTGAGTATCAATCTCGAATGAGCGTATCGAGTCAACCTCGTCACCAAAGAAGTCTATTCGTGACGGGTCGTCTGAAGCGAATGAGAAAAGATCAACTATGCTGCCGCGCACAGAATATTGCCCCGGGGCGTATACGAAGTCCGCCCTTGTGAACCCATATTCATTTAGTGTCTCCACCAAGAATGACAGGCTCAACTTGTCGCCTCGGTGCAACGTCATGAAGTCCGCCTTCAGGTCATGCGAGGCCGGCACTTTTTCGGCCATGGCGGCGGCGTAGGTCACTATGGTCACATCATCGTCCTGAGCAAAGTGGGCCAACGCCTCGGTGCGCAGCTGCACATTCTGAGCGTCATATCCGTCAGCCTTTGGCGCATGGCGGAATGACGATGGCAAGAAGTACACTTTTTGCTCGCCCAACAGGCAGCACAGGTCATGATACAGATATGGCGCGTCATCTCGGTCTGAACATACTACCACGTTTCGTGAAACGCTCGTCGCCGCCACCGCCACTGCGCGGGCCGATGCCACGAGCGACTTGACTGCCATTACAGAGCCTTTCTGGCCCGAGGCTATGAAATTTCGTAGCGCGACAATGCGCGGATCTGATATGTATGTTTCGACAATTGACACGTCTTTCTGTTTTGCTATTAACACAAGAGCCGCCGCAAACCCATCAGGGCTGCGACGGCTTTTTATCTTCTCACCTTCGCCTCTTGACTTTGTCCATCGGCTCGGGCTGAGTTAATCAATAGAACTTGATGCGGTTGTCCTCAATGTCAACGTTGGTGACTACGCTATTGACATAGTAGGGGATGCTGCGCATGCGAGCCGCATAAGCGTTCTTGATGGCTGCATCGTCAGCCTCGTTTGCATTGGCTGCCACAACCTCGATCGCGTATGCGCCATTGATGCCCTCGACTGCTGAGTAGACCTCACCTGCGGGGGTTGATGCAATCTTGCCGACAAGTGCGGGCTCCATGCCTGCGCCTGCAACATTGTTGCTGCTGAAGCTGACTGCCTTAGCCGAGTCAACCTTAACACCATATTTGTCTGCAATCTGTGCGAGGCTCATGCCCTTGGTGGCTGCGGTGACCTCTGCTGCCTTCTTGCCGAGGCGGAGATGTGAGGCGATGCCTTGTGAAACCTCTGCCACGTCAGCATAACCACGCTCCTGAATCTTAGTCAGAGTGGCAAGGACGAACTCGTCATCGCAATGGAAGAGAGGAGATACAGCGCCAACCTTTGCGTCATATGCCCACTTAACCAACTCGCGTGCGTGAGCGATTGAGTTGATTGACTGTGCGCTCGACTCGATGTTGCGGCCAACACGCTTGATTACGTTGCCGGTGTCAACGGTAGCCTGGAATGAAGCGCCGTCCTTAATCTTAGATGCCAACGTCTGAGCCTGTGCATAAACCTGCTGCTCGGTGCGTGAGCTGTATTGTACGGTCTTCTCAATGGTTGCGACGTGATATTTCTTGACCTCAGCGCCGCGTGCCTGAATGTTGATGATGTGGTATCCGTACTGGCTCTCAACCATTACGATGTCACCAGCATGGCCAGTGAAGCAAGCCTCATTGAAAGTAGGGACCATGACGCCGTCAGCGAACCAGTCGAGGTCGCCACCATTGATGGCTGAACCCGGGTCTTTGCTATACTGGCGTGCGAGGGCGGCAAAGTCGCCACCATTCTTAGCGAGCTTGTAGATGCTGTCAGCCAACTCTTTGCTCTCCTGGATGAGGATGTGGCGAGCCTTGACTGAGTCTGGACGCATGGTGACGTCGGCAAGGCGAGAGAGCTTGAAGGTCTCACCCTCCTGATAAGGACCATAGACATCGCCAACCTGAGCAGTCTCAATGAAGTTCTTGAGTGCGCCGTTAATCTTTGCTGCTGAGTAGTAGCGAGTGTCAACATCGCTCTCAGAATTCATCTGGGCATACTCGAATGCGTTGGTCTCGGGAGCCGCGAAGTCAGTCTTCATTGCCTCGAGAGCCTTCTGGGTGTCCTCCCTGTCAAGCTCGGTCGGGCGGATGGGGAAGGTGACGTACTCAATGTCGCGGCCATCGCTTACGCGGTAGAGCTCCTTATTCTTGTTGTAGTATGCCTTAATCTCAGAATCTGAGACAGTAATGGTGCTGTCAGGAATGAGCGAGTAGCGGACGTTGACGAAGTTAACGTCATAGTTGTTGGCGAGCTTTGCCTTGGCAACCTCTATCTGAGCCTTGTTGCAGTAGGTAGACTTGGCCAAGAGAGCGCCATACTTCTGAATGCTGCGGTTGAAACGAAGTTTGCCCTCAAGGTCTGACCAGTAGAAGGCGACATCAGGGCTCTGCTGACGACCGACGGTCAGGAAGTTGATAGCCTGCTCGCGGTTGAATATGCCAGTCTGTGGGTCTGTGAACATCTGACGGAGCTGGGGAACGACGTGGTTACCAGCTGCCATGTCGAAAATCTCGGCGTCGGTCACCTCGATGCCTGCCTCCTCAAAAAGCTTGCCGTAGGTGATGTGAGCTATCTCGGTCTGCCATACGTTCTCGCGAATCTCGTTCTGGCGCTGCTCGGGGATTGAGGCCGACTGGCTCTCCATCTTGTAAATGGTCTCAGCTGTCTCAATCTTCTGCTGGTACTCTAATGTCTTTATCTTCTGGCCGTCAATGATGCCGACGGTCTCGCGGTCTATGAAGATGCTGCTGCCGCTTCCGAGCAGGTCGGTGAGGATGAATGCGAGGAGTGCCAGTGCGATAAGGGCGGTGATGAATACCGCAGCCTTATTCCTCAGGGTTTGTAGTGCTGCCATTTTGAAAGAATAGCTCTATTTTTGAATTTTGTTTGTTACGTTAGGGAGAGGTTTTGATGTTCCCATGCGTGCCTTTTTCATTGACATGTTTAATGTCAAGTCTTGGACACAATCAGGGCGCAAATATACTAAGTTGCTATTTTTTTATCAAATTTTCACCTGAATATTTCCCCGAGCCTGCCTATGCCTCTTTCATCGGTATGTTGATAAGGACGTGTGTCATCCCGTCACCAAAACTGCGTGTGGCTATCTCAGCGCCCAATGATTTGGCGCAATTCTCTATGTTTGTGGGTAATGCCAAGTTCTCGGAGTCTGAGGTGAAGTAGATGCTCGACGCCGGTTGTGTGCCGCCTATGCTGACGGTCACTGTGGCGGCACCCGGCGCAAATTTGCCCTTCTCTACTTTTATGCGGACGAAACCCTGCCCCGCGGTAGAGACTATGGCCTCTACTATTACGTCTACGAGGAGAGTGCGGAACGCCTCAATGTCGAAGTCGAACACGCAGTGCCTCAGCGGTGTGGCGAAACCCACGTAGTCCTGTGTCTGTGTGACTGTTGACACTTGTTTGACTATCGCGCGAGCCGACGCCACAAGGTCATGGCGACCCATGCCGCCAAACTGCGAACCGGTCTCGCCTCCGCCAATCTGCTCGGCCACAGACGCTAAGGCCAAGTTGGCTGTGTTGAGCCTGTCGGCCAAGTTGCGCATGGTGAGTGAATCGGCTATCGATATGCCGGCCGTCTGCGAGACTGAGCGCAGGTCGTCTGACAAAACGCCTATTGATGTCGCGACGTTGGCCGCCACTGTGTGCAGCACTACGGAGCTCATCTCGTCGCTTTTTACCTTGTTCGTCTTTCGCGTTTCTCCCTCGGTAAATCCATATTCCGTCTGGCGCAACACTTTCTGCTTGCCACGTTTTGCCCCGCCTTTGAATGTGATGATTGTCAGCACTATGACGATAATCACTACGATTATGACTATGGTCAATGTCTTCGCGTACCATGGTTGCACAACGTCAATCTCTAAGTCCGCTGGCGCACTTTTACGCCCGTCTGCGTCTATCGCGATCACGCGCAGTGTGTAGTGCCCGGGGGTGAGGTCGTGGAGAGCGAAACGCGGTTCGCTCTTGGTGACTTTGGCTTGCCCAAGCCCAATCACCTCGCAAGAGTAGGACATGGCCAAGGGGGCAGGGGAGTTGATGGCCGAGAATGTCACAGAGAAGGAAGACGATGTGTTGGGCAACGTCACGTGTCTGTTGGCCTGTAGCGGCTTGCTAATTGTGACGACGCCGTCCACCTCCTGACCCGGCATTATGTATTTGCCTTTGTGTATCAATTGGCTGAACTCTACCGTTGGGGTCTGCTCCGACTCTCCCGTGGCGGGTATGTATTCGTTAACACCCAGCTCTGAGCCTATCCAGACGTTCCCGCCCGGCATCCTGCAGGCCGCCCTCGGGCTGTTCACGCCGTTATATCTCTCACCTGCCGTGCGGTAGTGGCCTGTCATGATTCTGATGCTGTCGCTGCCCTCTGCAGGGAGGGCGCGGAGCATGTATAGGTCGGTAGGTGTCGCCACAATAATACCCCCGCGGCCGCCTGGGGCTATGGCGACTGGCGGCTGTGGGAAGACTTTCCTGTCTATCAGGTCTGTGCCACAATCAGTTCCCCTACTCCTGAAGAGTAGGACGCCCTGCGTGGTCGCTACCCAATAATAGCCATACTTGTCCATGCATATGTCAGAGGGGCGGTCGTGCTTAAGGTCGTAATCCGTAAGTCTGTTTGTCTCTATTCTCGTTCCTCTTGCGCTCACCTTGTAGAATGAGCTGCGTGTCAGTGCAATGATGGAAGATGAGTCGTTGTCTGCACGAAGGGTGACTACTTTCTCTGCAAGCTCAGCTGTCATGCCTCCATCTAAGACTCTATTGTGGTCCGATGCGTTCGGCAATGCTAATATCTCACAGCCTGCAGCGGCAAAAAGGCAGCCGTTCAGTGAGGTCGCCACTGTGCCAGGCGTAGCGGTCTCGCCCAGTGGAGCGGGGATGCCTTTCGCCCCTCCGAAGTAACAAATGGCGTTCTCTCTCTCTGTCGACCAGCATGATGACCCGTATCGGGCAAATCCTTTCCCATTGACAAAGGCCCAGACTGAGCCGTCTCGCATTGCCGCCACGTGGCCTATCACGTCGGTGTTGCGAAATGGCAGCACCGTGGCTTGGCGTGTCGCGATGTTGACTTTCACAAGGCCTCCTCCATTTGTCCCCACGTATGCGTATTCCCGCCCATCTGTCGTGATGCAGCGGACGTCGGTCATGTTTGCCTTGGCCGCGGCTGGCTCGACTTCAACGGGCAGAAATTTAAAGGCTGACGGGTTATATATAGAGAATCCTGAGTGTGTGTAACCTATAACCACGGTCCCGTTGCCAAACGCTCTCACGCACGAGCATTGGTTGCTGCGCAAGCTATATGGGTCTGTTATGTCACGCCTCAGCCTGTATGTCTTGCCGGCCTCTTGGTCTATCACTGTCGCACCGTCGTTCTCAGAGACAACCCAAACTCGCTTCTTTGTGTCGACGCACACGTCAATCATTTTGTGCGGCAGCTGGCACTTGCATCCCTCGATGGCGTTCACCAACTCCCAGCTGCGGCGGGACATGGGTTTGTGCCACAATGAGTCACCACCTGGCGTGATGACCCACAGGTCGCCAGTCAAGTCGGTGCGCATGGAGTGTGCTCCGTTTGTCAATGGTGTCGAGAAAAACTGGGGAATCGGTTTCTGCCCGTCCACTGGCGGATAGCAGCGCAGCAACCGCCCGTCTCGCAAAAGGACCACAAGCCCATATCGCGACCCGCATACGCTGGACACTTCAGACCCTTCTGGCAGGTGAAATCTCATGGGTGACGATGACTGCTTGGGCGCATAGATGACTTCATGCCCCTCCAGCATCCATAGGTTGCCCCATCCGTCAACCCAGACCTCGTCTGGCCTCTCTTTCGCTCCCTTTGAACGTAGAAAGTTGTTGGCCGCCGCAAATGTCATCTTGCTTCTAATGAACAAGATATAGCCTTGCGTGCTGCGGACAATCATTGTGTCGCCGCCAAACTCTTGCGACCCGAGCAACTCACCATCATGTAGCAGTGTGTCGGGTGGGGCGACGCTCGATACCGTGTAGCCGTCGTAGTTGTCTAACCCCCACATTGTCGTCACCCACAGGAAGCCCCTCGAACCTTTCGTTATGTTGTTTACCCGCTCATGAGACAACCCGGCATCCAAGCCAACATGTCTGAAAGCAAATGCGCGCTGCGCGCTTGCCGACGTAATGTGGCATGCGCACAGCATGATGGCGAGCAACATGCCAATCCATTGATTGCGATTGTCTTTGGCAAGCATAAGGTTACGTCGTTCTGAGGTGTTTTTTGTGGGCTTTGTTTCGGCGACCCGCGAAATTAAGAAAGATGCGTAATTAATTTGACGTGCCGGCCTCCGTTTAATCATTGTTTACACCATGTTAACCCTTTGCCGCCGCCAACGCCCATCTCTGCTTTAAACGAAATTCCAAGGATTTTGTTTAACTTCGCACTTATATGTGGGCGATGTGGACGAACTCGTGTGCGTGTCCTCTCTCTGCCTGACATTCAGACACTAACAAATCAGATGGATATTTTAATCATTGTGCTGCAGCTCCTGCTCAGCCTGTCTATATTGGTCGTGACTCATGAGGGCGGCCATTTTTTCTTCGCTAAGCTCTTTAAAATCAAGGTTGAGAAATTCTATCTCTTCTTTGACCCCTGGTTCTCTCTTTTCTCTTTCAAGAAAGGTGAAACAGAGTATGGCATAGGCTGGATTCCTCTCGGTGGCTATGTCAAGATTGCCGGCATGGTCGATGAGTCAATGGATACGGAGCAACTCGCCCAACCCGTGCAGGAGTGGGAGTTCCGTGCCAAACCGGCTTGGCAGCGCGCCTTCGTCATGGCTGGCGGTGTCATTGTCAATTTCCTCACTGCCCCCATCATCTTCTGGGTCATGGCGTTCTCTTATGGCGACACTTATCTGCCAATGTCCGAGGGTCGCAACGGCTTCGATTTCAGCGAGCCTATGCTCAGCGTCGGCTTCCAAAATGGTGATGTGGTGATTGGAGTGAATGGTGTCAAGGCCGAGAAATATAAGGATGTGGCCAATGCCATCATCTTTGAGGATTCCTGCACTGTCGATATCGTACGAGATGGTCAACCCATGTCTATCCAACTCCCCCATGAGTTCTTCCGTGAGATTTTGAAGGGCAATGACAATCAGGCCCTTTTCGCTTTCCGCGTACCTGTGGTCATTGATTCTGTCATGCCTGGCTATCCTGCCGAGAAGTGCGGTCTGATTCGTGGCGACTCTGTCATCAGTGTCGGCAAGGTGCATAACCCCTCTTTCTATGAGTTGGCCACGGAGCTCGACAGCCTCAAGGGTACTAATGTACCTCTTGTCGTGGCTCATGCAGCTGGTGGCGTGGATACGCTTTCTGTCAGTGTCGACGCCGATGGCAAAATAGGTTTTTACAACTGCGACCCGTCGCGCTGGCTCTCTGTCAAGACTGTGACCTACGGATTCTTTGAGGCTTTGCCCGCTGGCGTCGTCAAGGGTTGGGATCTCCTTGTCAACTATTGTCGTCAGATTCCCATGCTCTTCACTAAGGAGGGCGCGACAAAGGTTGGTGGCTTTGGTACTATCGCCAAGATGTTCGCTCCGACATGGAACTGGCAGTCCTTCTGGTTCAATACGGCTTTCCTCGCCATTATGCTCGGTGTCATGAATCTGCTGCCCATACCGGGCCTTGATGGCGGACACCTGATTTTTGTCATCGTGGAGATGATTACAGGCTATAAGGCGTCGGATCGTGTCCTTGAGATTGCTCAGACCATTGGCATGATTCTCATTCTCCTGCTGGTCGTCTATGCCAATGGCGCCGATGTCGTGCGAGCCATCTTTGGCAAATAGAAGATCGGCTCTCCATGCGCATTTTTAATTAGAGGTCAGGTAGAAAAATGGCGATGATCGGTGAAAGATGGCGCGGAGTGGCGACTTGTAGGGTCGCTTCTCTTTGTCCGCTTCTCTCTACGCTTGTTGCGCTTGTCTCAATCTTGCTTTGCCCCGATTCGTCTGCGCAAGGCGTTGGCACTAACCCACAAGTGCCAGACTACATCTATGCCCGTCGCATGGAGCATCTCAACGATCTCTCCCCCATCACGCTCGAGTATAACACTCAGGTGCGTGCCTATATAGATGTCTACCTTGAGCGCCGCCGCGACCATTTGGCCAATATCCTCGGGCGTGCTGAACTCTATTTCCCCATCTTCGAGGAGTACCTCAGCAAATATAATCTGCCCCAGGAGCTTAAGTATTTGGCGGTCATTGAGAGCGCCCTCGACCCCAAGGCTAAGAGTAAAAGCGGGGCAATGGGCCTTTGGCAGTTCCTCTACCACGCTGGCGTCATGATGAATCTCAAGGTGACGAGCTATGAGGATGAGAGGTGCGATGTCCGCAAAAGCACCGATGCCGCATGCCGTTACCTGCAATATCTCTATAAGAATTTGGGTGACTGGCAGTTGGCTCTCGCTGCCTACAACGGAGGTCTTGGTCAGGTGCAAAAGGCTCAAGAGCGCGCCGGCGGCACTAAAAAGACTTTCTGGGAACTATCGCCCTATCTGACTCCCGAGATGCGCTCCTATGTGCCGGCTTTCATCGCGGTCAACTACGTTATGAACTATTATACTCAGCATAATGTAAGGCCGGCTAAACCAGCGTATACTCTCGATGACGTGGATACTGTCTATGTCAACATGAATCTCTCGTTCGACCAGATTAGCCGAGCCTCGGGTGTCAAGAGGGATGCTCTTCAACAGCTCAATCCACAATATATTAAGGATTTTATAGCCTATGACGGCACTCCCAAGAGGCTTACGCTTCCGCGCAACAATATCCCGCGCTATCTGCGCAGTGAGCGTATGCTCCGACCCGATGTCGCTCCCGATCTGACTGGCTTTTTCGGAACTCCGAAAATTGTGACGGATACGCTCATCCATGTGGTTGAGAAGGGTGAGTATCTCCACAAGATTGCCATGCAATATCAGACAACGGCGGCCAATATAATGGCGTGGAACGGCATGGAGTCTAAGGATATAAAAATAGGGCAGAGGCTGACCATCTTCTATGATCGTGAGGTGTCCCCCTATTTCTTTGTCGTCGAAGAGGTCACCTGATCATTATAACCTGACTGTTTGTCTGTTTGTCTCTTTCTCCTTTTTCTAAACATTTAATAAGATAAGAAGTCATGAGGAATAAAATATACTCGGTCATCATCGCGATGGCTTCCGTTGCGTCTCTGGCGTTAACTTCTTGCTCTGAGAACGACACCAAGAAGGCTTTCAAACCCGATATTACCGGCCGTGCTGGCGAGGTCTTGGCTGTCCTCTCTCGCCCCGACCTTAATGATACTGTGGGCGGGTCGCTCCGCGCCGTCCTTCATCAGCAGTATCTTGGTTTGCCCACCGATGAACCCATTTTCGAGATGAGCGCTGTCACTCCGCAGATGTTCAACTCCGATGTCAATATGCACAAGTTGCGAAACATTGTCATTGTGGAGATCGCTGATACTGTGGCAACTGACACCATCGCGTTCTATAAAGAGACGTGGGCGCGTCAGCAGGCCGTTGTGAAGATTGATGCCTCTGCAAGCCTTGGTGCCGCAGGCGTCATCATGCGCAACCAGAACAAGATTGTCAGTTTCTTCGCCAAGGCGGAGCGCGACAGGCTTGTCAAGTATTATGGCCGCATCAAGAGCGGTGCCAATATCAATGATGTTAAACAAACTTGGGGCGTCAATCTGTTAATCCCCAATATGTTCGACAAGTGTAAGCCCGCCCGAAAGAATGAGGTTACTTGGTATATGAGCGACACGGAGGAGTACTCCGATGGTCTGATTGTCTACTCTTATCCCTACACA
Source organism: Bacteroidaceae bacterium (assembly GCA_963618945.1). Classification (GTDB taxonomy): domain Bacteria; phylum Bacteroidota; class Bacteroidia; order Bacteroidales; family Marinilabiliaceae; genus W3P20-009. The sequence continues at coordinate 2,889 of CAVETY010000028.1, read as the reverse complement.
GGCCCCGAGAGTATGACCAAGGAGGCGCTTGTGGCTCACCGCGATACAATACTTAAGGCTAATATTATCGGCCCGCACAACTCGCGCATGTGCACCGAGACTCGCTACGGACTCGATGAACTTATATATAAGTATGGCGAAAAGATGCAGGATGGACATGACGTTGCTGAGCTTCGTGGTCTGTGGCGCATGGATGGGGCAGCGATGGGTGGCCCGTTCATCATGCGAGCCGTGCTTGACCAGGCGCATGACCGTGTGCTGGTGACTGACGGCTATGTCTATTTCCCTCGTCGAGAGATGAAGAGGAACCACATCCGCCAACTTGAGGCCATCATGTACACCCTCTCTTTCTAATCCCATCCCAATTTCACGCACTAAATAAGACTTACATAATATGAAAATAGGCATAACGCAAGGCGACGTCAATGGCATTGGCTACGAGGTCATAATGAAGGCCTTGCAAGATATGGAGATTATTGACGATCTGACCCCCATCATCTATGGCTCACCAAAGGCGGCGGCTTATCACCGCAAAGCCCTGAATGTGGCTGGCTTCAGTCTCAATAATATCAATACTCCCGACGAGGCTCACCCCAAGCGTATTAATATTCTCACTTGCGGTGATGACAATATTAAGGTGGAGCTTGGCAAGTCTTCCGAGGCTGCCGGACAGGCTGCTTTTGCCGCACTTGAGTCCGCCGTCCGCGATTTGAGCGACGGTCTTATCGATGCGGTGGTTACTGCCCCCATCAACAAGAAAAATATTCAAAGCGAGAATTTCCATTTCCCTGGCCATACGGAATATCTTGAGCAGGCTGCTCAGGCGCCGGCCCTCATGCTTCTTGTCGCTGGTAAGCTTCGCGTTGGTGTTGTGGCAGGCCATGTGCCCATCTGCAAGGTGGCCGAGTATATCACCAAGGATCGCATCCTCAGCAAACTCCGTATTCTCAATAAGTCCCTCAAGCAAGATTTTAATATTGATGGTCCCCGTATCGCCGTCCTTGGTCTCAACCCCCATTCTGGCGATCATGGACTGCTCGGTAGCGAGGAGCAGGAGGTCATCGAGCCAGCCATCGCTAAAGCCCAAGAGGAGGGCATCTGCGCCATGGGCCCTTATCCGGCTGATGGACTTTTCGGTAGCGATTCGCTCGGCAAGTTTGACGCCATTCTCGCCATGTACCACGATCAGGGCCTCGCTCCGTTCAAGGCTCTGGCATTCACGAGTGGTGTCAATTTCACTGCGGGCCTGCCCATTGTCCGCACTTCGCCCGACCATGGCACTGCCTATGACATTGCCGGTCTCGACAAGGCTGACCCCACCTCTATGCGCGAGGCCATCTATTTGGCAATGGATATTGTGCGCAATCGCAAAATTAATATCGAACTTGAGGCTAATAGGTTGACTGTCAAGGGCGAGACTCGCACCGAACGCAATGCTTAGTCCAACCGGACGTTTCGCCCCGTCGCCAAGCGGACGAATGCACCTCGGCAACATCTTTGCCGCCCTCATGAGCTATGCCTCCGCCAAGAGTCGTGGTGGACGATGGGTTTTGCGCATCGAGGATCTTGATCGCCAACGTTGCCGTCCCGAGTACTCCGAGCAGATTATTGATGATTTGGCTTGGCTTGGCTTGGTCGCCGATGAGGGCGCGGGTGCTCTCTCCGATGGCGGCCATGGCCCTTATTATCAGAGCAGCCGGGATGATATCTATGCCCAGGCTTTTGACAAGTTGTGCCAATCAGGTCTCGCCTACGAGTGCTTTTGCCGTAGGCAGGATTTAACAGCGGCCTCTGCGCCTCATGCTTCAGATGGTCACACCATCTACGCCCGCACTTGTCTCAATCTCTCTGAACTCGAAAAGTCCGTTTTGCGTCAGACGCGTAAACCCGCTTGGCGTTTGCGACTCCCCGATGAGGTCAGCGTCTTCACTGATGGACACTATGGTGAGCAGCGTGCCGTCCTCTCCACAGATCGTGGCGATTTCATTCTGCGTCGTGGTGATGGCAATTTCGCATATCAATTGGCTGTCGTTGTTGATGATGCCCTCATGGGTGTGACAGAGGTCGTCAGGGCTCGTGATCTCATGGCGGCTTCGCATGAACAAAGTTTCCTGCTCCGCCTCTTGGGCTATCAAGTGCCATCTTATACCCACTTCCCTCTTCTCGTCGCTCCAGATGGTAGCCGTCTCAGCAAGCGCGAGCGTTCTTTGGCGATGGATAAGATTCGTGAGAGGCTCAGACCCGAGGAACTCATTGGGCTTGTCGCAAAATGGGCGGGACTGCAAAGCTGTTGGCATCCTATGTCGCTAAATGAATTCGTCAATGCGTTCGATTGGCAACTCATTCCTATGAATGACGTAACTGTTGATCCCAACGAGATAATCTAATTCTGTTTATCTCGTCAGTCCATCAACCTTTATACTATAAGCCCGCGGGAGATTCTCTCGTGGGCTTTTCTATTGCAATATCGTCTCCCATTTCATCTCTCCCCTTCCCAATATAAACCCAGTTCTGCAGATGCAATTCCAAGAATAACCCTGACTAAATCCTGTCTTTTCTTCTGTAAAAACCATGAAACCGCATATAGCATAGCCACCATCGAAAGAGTTTTGCCCATCCTTGCCAAGAAAATTATGGAAACTGCGTAATCTAATCATGTCGAAAAGCCAATTGCAACTTTAAAAGAAAGCAAGTGCAAAACTCAGCATTACGCCATCTTTCACCCCAACCTTATATTACCCTCCCTCTTTAACCTCCCTTAACAACCCTCTTCAACCCCCTGACACTCACCCCTCCCGCCCCTCCCAAACCCGCCACCTCCAAAATTTCTTCCACCTCCCCCTTGCAAAACCGAAAACTCTCACTAATTTTGCACCCGCTTTCGGAAAC
>CAVETY010000027.1:0-23958 GCA_963618945.1 Bacteroidaceae bacterium | reverse complement strand
GTTTCCGAAAGCGGGTGCAAAATTAGTGAGAGTTTTCGGTTTTGCAAGGGGGAGGGGGAAGAAAATTTGGAGGTGGCGGGTTCGGGAGGGGGCGGGATGGGTGAGTGTCAGGGGGTTGGAATTGGTTGTTAAGGGAGGTTAAAGAGGGAGCGGCTGCGCTATGCTGGTAATTATGGGTTGAATTTCGAGTGGTGGGACTTTTTGCGAGTCTTGGGATAATAGTTCATTTTCCGATGTTATGACGCATTACTTGAGTTGAGACTTAGACACTGATTGGCATAAAACGGCACATCTTTACAGTAGAGAATGTGCATATTCTCAAAATATGGAGGGGATAAAAGATTTCAGGAAGGCAAAAGAGACAAAAATCCCCGTCCAAGCCACAGAGATGAACTTGGACGGGGGTGAGTGAGGGAAAGGAGTGCGCTGCTTGCGCTATTACTTAGTACGCTCTACTGAGTGAAGGACATTGCCATCGGAGTCAATCATACGGAGAACCAGTTTTGACTTGGTTGCAGAGATGACAGAGAAGCCTGCAGCCGGAGAGCAGAAGACCGTGCCATCAATGGGCTTAACCTTACGCGCGAGTGAGGCGGAAGAGTTGGTGACAAAATCGGTGTCGGTGCCAGAAACACGTATGTGCTGAAAATTATGGATGTGACCATTGACATAGAGGCAGACTTTGTGACGCTTCAGAATTGGAGCGACAAGAGCCTGCATGTCATCACGCTCTGACTGATCTTTCGGAGTCTCGGCGTAGACAGGATGGTGGCCAATGACGATGACCCAATCCTCGTGGGCATTGGCGAGAGTCTCATCGAGCCACTTGAGTTGCTCTTTATAGTCTTGCGCCGGGGCGTCGGGGTAGGTTTCGCCATCAGCACGATATTTGGCGATGAGAGGAGTGGTGTCAATCAGCACGACACGGACAGTGACGCCGTGCGAGGAGAGGACTTTGGAGTAGTAGCGAGCCGGCATGACCCAGCGACGGCTGACCTTAGAGTAGTCGAGCACAGCCTGCGTACTGCCGCGGTATTCATGATTGCCAAGGATGGGATACCAATCGAGCATAAGCTCGGGGTGCGAATAGATAAGCTCATAGTTGGTCATCCACAGAGGATCTGAGGTGCTGATGACACCGCCGAAGTGGTGGACATCGCCCGCAGCAATGACACACTCGGGGTCGGCACCTTTCTCGGCCATATCGCCCATAAGCTCAGCGATTTTCTTCTGCTCATAATAGCCATTGCGTCCGAGGTCATTGGCGACATAGAAATTGAGGCAATGGTCAAAGACCGAGTAATCTACGGGAGTCTGCGCAAAAGACGCAAATGAGACGGAGAAGAGAGCAGCGGCTGCTGCCAATATATTCTTCATTGTGAAAATGAATTATTTAAGCAAAAGACAATTAGAAATTAAACTTGACACCTATGTCGGCACGGACACCATAGTACTCAACTTGCGCCGTCCTCTTAGACTCGCCAAGATAGTAGCGGAGCGGCTGATTGAGAATGTTGGTGGCATCGGCATAGATTGTGGTCTTGAACTTGGAGCCGAAAGTGTATGACGCGTTGAAATCGAGGTAATTGGTCTTGTCATAGTATCGGTCGAGAGCTGAGCAAGTACCCATCTCGTCGATGAAGCTGGATGCCACATTATATGAGAGGCGGAGGTTGAGACCCTTTCTCTCAAAACAGATGGAAGCGTTGGCAGTATGCTCAGGAGAGCCAGTCATTGTGATGGACTCGCCATCGGCTATCTTACGATGCGAGAACTTATAGTTCTTGGTCGAGCTGTGGGTATAGGTATAGTTTCCGTAGAGGCCAATGCACTGGAGCGCAGGGGAGATGAAGCCAAGATCGCGCTGGAAAGAGACCTCTACACCGAAGAGATCTGCGTCATAGGCATTAATGGTCTCTGAGATGGTATACTCACCGCCAAGCGTAGCCGGGATTTTATCCGACTCACCAACCCAGACCTCATCGACAATGACGTCGCGCACATCCTTATAAAATACGCCCGCGCCAACCATGCCAACGCCGGGGAAATAGTACTCAGCGCCGAAATCATAGTTGAAAGAGATGGTCGGGTCGAGATTGGGGTTGCCGATAGAGGCCTCCTCGTCAGCTATAGAGTAGTTGACACAAGGGATGAGGGCGGAATACTTAGGACGAGAGAGCGTCTCGGTGAACGAGAGGCGGAACTTGAGAGCATCGGAGGGGTCGAACTTGAAGAGGACACTCGGCAAGACATTGGTATAGTCATTGTCATAGTCGCCTGTCGGGTCGAGGCTTTCATTGTCATCGGCATCGACGACCCAGTTGAAGCCACTATAAGAGAGAGAGGTATGTTCGACACGGAGACCGAGCACCGCCTTAACCTTGGCACCGAGTTTCTGGTCGAGGCGCAAATATCCGCTGGTGATGGACTCGGAGGCGTCATAGTTGCCAGAGGCTTTTTCAAGAACCTCTTCGCCTGTGAGATTAGCGAAATCAATCGAGCCGAGATATTTATTATCGACGAAGTTGGTGCCGATGGGGTACTGGCTGCCAGGCATGAAACCAGAGCGGACCTCTGAGCGGAGATTGCTCATCCATTCAGAGCCATAGACCTCAGAGAAGGAGTCGATATAGTCAAAGCAATGAATGTCACGGCTCTTATCTTTAGAAGAGTATTTAGCGCCGAGTTTGATTGAATTGCCGAAGTTGCCGTGAGCGAGGGCGATATCGAAGTCGAGACGAGCCTTCCACTCATTCTCATAAATGTTCTGATTTTGGTTAGTCAGCTCGCTAATCTTCCACTTGGCATCGGAGAAAGAGGGGATGGCCTTAGTTGAATATGGCTGGCGTTCAAACGTATCGACAAAAGAGTCGCCGAAAGGCTCCTTGAGCTGCAGGCCGAAGTAGCGCTCCTCGGGGCGATCCTCAGTAGCACGGGCGAAAGAGATGAGCCACTCAGCGTTCACCCTGCCGAAGCTATGCTCACCGTCGAGAGTGAAATCCATCGTCTGCTGACGTTCGAGGCGGGCGTTGTGGTTGTCGGACGAGCCGCCTTTGGTCTGAAGGACGACAGACTGCTTAGACTCCTTTGAGTTCAACTTCTTGTAGCTTATGCGGAAGCGGTTCTCCCAGTCGTCACGCCTGTTATAGATTCCCTTAAACTCAATCTTATGGTTGGGGTTAAACTGGAAATCGGCAGACAGAGAATAGCTTTGGCGCTGACGGGTGACATAATACTGTCGGACCTGCGCCTCCTTGAACTTAATCTCGTCGTCATCCTCCTCATAGTCGAACTCAGTGTTATCCGACCCAGCAGGAGAGAGTTGGAAAGAGGCAGCAGCCATAAGGCCAAGGTGGTCGGAGAAAAAGCGGTCACCCCAAGTGATGCCGAGAGTGAGCTGGGGCTTGTCACTGACCCAGTTATAGCCAGTGCCGGCTGTGGCGTTAAGAATACGCTTGTAGGGAGATTGGCGGGTGACGAGGTTGATGGCACCACCAATGGCGTCGCCATCCATGTCGGAAGTGACGACCTTATTGACCTCGATGGTCTGCACCATGTCGGCAGGGATGAGGTCGAGCTGGACATTGCGGGTGTCGCCCTCGGCAGAGGGCATACGGTTGCCGTTGACAGTGACAGAAGTCAGATCTGCACTCGTTCCGCGGACTTGGCCAAAACGGGCCTCACCCTGATCATATTGGACATTAATGCCTTGCACACGTTTGAGGGCGTCGCCGATATTGGCGTCGGGGAACTTGCCAACTTGGTCGGACGAGACGACATTGACAATGCCGACACTGTTTTTCTGCATATTGACAGCCTTGCGCTGCCCATGGAAAGCGGCCTTGACATCAACCTCCTGAAGCTCATTGGACTCGGACAGGACCAAATCCTGCTCCTTGGTGACACCAGGCTCGACGGAGACCTGTGTTGTGAGCTGTCCATAGCCCACATAGTTAACCTTGACAGTATAAGTTCCCTCGGGAATGCCGGCGAGGAGATAGAATCCGTTGATGTCGGAAATAGCGCCTGCTGAGAGTTCGGAGATGTAGACCACAGCGCCGGGAAGAACCTGATTGTCAGAATCGACCACTCGGCCGTGGACATTACCGCTTGACGGATCTGGCTCTGGCGCAGCGGTGGCGAGCGAGACAGAGATTAAGAGCGTCGTGAGGATAGAGAGCAATCTTCGCGAAAGTTTCATGCGTTAAATAGGGTTGGTTGTTACTATCGCGATTTTAGGGAGGGGTGTTTACAGTGTGGTTGGGCCGGTGTTACAGTGTGGTTGCGAACACAAAAAACCGGAGTTTGACAAGAGCAACCTTGTCAAACTCCGGGGGACATGAGTGAGGGTTAGGATTATGTTCTTAAGTCAAGTGGGCGGACTTACTCTCCGCTGGCGCCATAGTTGGGGAGCACACGAGCCGAGGGGTCGTTGACATTGCAGTTGTCCCACTCCTTGTTCGGCATCCAGAAATCTTTGATGACCTCGGAGCGGCCGGGGAAGTGGCTCTCGAAAATCTCACGATAGAGGAGACTCTCCTTAGAGATGGGCGGCACATGGGTGTACTTAGCCCTCTTTGTCTCGAACTCCTCATCCGTGTAGTGGCTTTCGGCAAAAGCCTTGAGATACTCAACAGAGCTGTGGCCGACGGCATCTGAGAAAGCCGCCTTCTCGCGGTAGAGGATGTCGTGGGGCAAATAGTCGCCCTCGAAACTCTTGCGGAGGAGACGCTTGCCCATACCCGTCTTGTTGAGCTTCATCTCAGGGTCAATGCTCATGACATAGCGCACAAAAGCGAGGTCACCAAAAGGTACACGAGCCTCAAGGCTGTTGCCCGAGATGCAACGGTCGGCACGGAGAACGTCATACATATAGAGTTCCTTGACACGCTTTACAGCCTCCTGTTGGAAAGCCTCGGCCGAGGGGGCATAGTCGGTATACTTATAGCCGAAAAGCTCGTCGGAAATCTCGCCAGTCAGCAGCACCTTGATGTTGGTCTTCTCGCGGATGTACTTGCAAATCATATACATGCCGATGGAGGCACGGATGGTGGTGATGTCAAAAGTCTCAGTGAGATAGATGAGGTGGCTGAGCGAGTTGAAGATATCATCCTTGGTGAAGAGCACCTCAGTGTGGTCACTGCCAATGAAATCGGCAACCTTTTTAGCATACTTGGTGTCGATAGGCCCGTCTTCGATGCCCACGGCGAAAGTCTTGATTGGCTTGCCGAGGTGGCGTGCCGCGATGGCGCAAACCAGGCTGGAGTCCAATCCGCCAGAGAGGAGGAAACCGACAGGCACATCGCTCTGGAGACGCTTGACGACACCCTCGGTGAGGAGAGTGTTAATCTTGTGGCAGACAGTCTCCTCGTCATCATGGTTGTAGCCGTCGGGAGTTGCAGTGACATCAGTGTACTGCACAAACTTCTCACCGTCATAGACATGGCCCGGGGGGAAAGGCATCACCATCTGGCAGATCTTTGAGAGACACTTCATCTCGGAGCCGAAACAGATGTCACCCTCAGCCGTGTAGCCGTAGAACATGCCACGGATGCCGATAGGGTCGCGGGCTGCGAGGAACTTGTCGGCCTTTTTGTCATAGATGACGAGGGCGAACTCACCATCGAGTTCACGTGCCATCTCCTCAAGCCCCTTGTCGGCCAAGAGAGGGAGGATGCACTCACAGTCGCTGCCGCTCTTGAAAGGATATGCGGAATAGCGTTCACGGAGAGCCGGGCTATTAAAGATCTCACCATTGCAAGTCAGGTAGACGTCATTGGAGACGAAAGGCTGATTGCCAGCGTCAGAGACATCCATGATGCTGAGGCGGTGGAAAGCCATCCAACCTCTTGGGAGATCCTGCTCCAATGTGTTGTCGGGTCCACGGTGCTTAATGGAGTAAGCCTCGTGTCCGAACTGGAGCTTAGTAGTCAGGTTGCTACCGGTGTAAACTGTAAATCCACACATGATCCTTTTGCTTTTGAAATATTTATGTGCCGCAAAATTACATTTTATAATTAAACCCACAAATAAAAATACAGAATAAAAGCAAGAAAAGAATTTTACAGACGATTTAAAAGTAAAGCACCTATATTCTGCGAGATTTCATAAAAGCATATTATTTCCCAAAACACCCCATCAGCAAGAAGTCGCACAGCAAAGAAAGAACATTAAAGCACAACAGACACCCCTCTCCCATAGGGGTGCATCAGCAATATATACACACCAAGATACACAGGGGCGCTACTTACATTTCATAAGCGCAACCATCATAATAATTTCAGTTTCAAAGTTCAGAAAGGTGGAAAGGACAATATCCGAAGATGCACCCAGACGCAAAAATCCCCCGCAAGACCCAGAATCGGCCTTACGGGGGGGGCTAAAACCACAAAATGAAACGGAAAATCTAAATCAGTCCAGCAAGACAGACTCGTCAGCTATAGAGACCTCCTCGTCCGAGACGGCCTGTGGAGTCGGGGACATGGGGTTATAGTCAGCCTCGGTCAGTTTGGCGTTGGCCTCGACCTCGGCCTGAGGAATTTGCCACAAGAGAATATTGTCGTTGTGCGCAACCTTGAAAATATTTGAGACCTGAGGGAGGTTCGTATTGCGTCGGTCGATACCAGTCTTGAGCCTCATGATGTCGAACCAGCTGAGACCCTCGCCCCAGAACTCGATGCGGCGCTGACGCCAAATCTCGTTAACAAGATCCTTTCCCGAGCCGGAGAATGAGTAGTCGGGGTCGCGGTATGTCTTGACAAAGTTGACGAGAGTGGAGAGTCCGTCGCCACCGCTCATGGCCTCAGCCTCGGCCTTAATGAGATACATCTCCTCGACGCGCATCAGGACAGCGTCAACGTCATTAGCCTCGGGGACCTGATAGGGATACCAGCCCTCGGACGGGTTGGTGACACCGAACTTGACATTAGTGTAGGCAGGGTAGCCGACATAGGAGGAGACGAACCACTGCTGCTCCTCGGTCAGGTTAGCAGACGCCAGATCGGCATCGAGCCACCAGCCGCGGCGGACATCGGTCGTGGAGATGGATTCGAAGAGTTTTTTAGAGATACGGATGCCGTCACAATAATAGGCGTAGCCCGTCATGAAACTTGAGAGCCAGCTGCCATAGGTGGCCCAGCCGTAACTTGCCACATCATCCGTCGAGTTGAGGATGACGCCCCAGAGGCAGTTGTCCATATTCTCGACCTTAGTGAAGGCGGGGTGATCAATGTCGCTCGCCGACGCGGGTGTGCAGCCCGACTTCTCAATAGCCTCCTCGGCATCGGCAGCCGCCTGGGCATACTTATGCATGACGAGATCTACACGGGCGCGCAGACCATATATAGTGGCCAGATTGGCGTAACGCTTGTCCGGCCTCACAACGCCCTCATCCTCGGCCATAGTCATGAGCGACACGGCCTCATCGAGGTCACTGACAATGAGATCATAGACCTCGCGGACGGAAGACCTTGGCGCACCTCCGTCAATGGCCACCTGATCCGAGTTCTCATCCGTGAGAATGGGGACGCACGGGGCATCCTCATTACCGAAATAGGTGAACTGATAGAGCTGAGCGAGATTGAAATAGCTGAAAGCGCGGAGGGTCAGACCCTCAGCCCTGTTATAGGCGATCTGCGCGGTCTCCGCCTCCTTGTATATTTTCAGGATAGCATTGGCGTTGCGGATATAAGAGTAGAGATCGCTCCAGATGATTTGGGAGTAGGCGTGATTGATGGCACGGTCGGAGAAATCGCGCTCATAGTAAAACCAGTTGTTATTATCGGAGTAGACATTCATATCCTCGCCCTGCACATCCATCATAATCATGATGCCAGGGTAGCCGAAATCGGCAATCCAATAATAATCGAGCGCTGTGGCGTTAGGGAAATAGGCGGAGAGACCCAAGTAGGCAGACGAGACCGAGTTATCTCTCGATGGCATGTTGGCCACAATTTCAGACCGCTTGGAATCGGTAATAGTGGAGCCGTCAATCTCGACATCCGTGTCGGCGCAGGCAGAGGCGAGCGCGGCGAGTGCGACAAGAGGTAAATATGATGTTTTCATATAAGAATCAGATGATAAGAATTAGAACGTAACCTTGATGCCGCCCGAGATGGTGCGAATGGGCGAATAGGTGGCCGTGGTCGACGTCGTGTAGCTCTGACGGGGGTCAAGTCCCTGACGTTTGGTGAGAAGAGCCACATTGTCAGCCGCGGCATAGATGCGGACAGTGCCGAGGCCTATCTTGCCGACGAGGTTCTCGGGCAGGCTGTAGCCGACAGTCACATTATTGAGAGCCAAATAGTTTGAGCTTACGAGCCAACGGGTTGACGAGTAATTGGTGTACTCATCATTGGCATCGAGCCGGGGAACATCGGTGTTCGTGTTCTCGGGCGTCCAGGCCTTGGCTATATCCTTGTGCCAATTCTGGCCGGCATATTGCTTAGCCTTGCCACTGTGCATGAGACTCTGATAGCCGTAATCCCAAAGTTTGCCGCCGAGCTGGTAGGCGAAAGAGAGCGAGAAGTCAATGCCGTTGAAGAAATAGGCGCTTGTGCCGAAGCCGCCATAGACCTTAGGCATGAGATCCTCAGTAGCCTTACGCGTTTTCTGCGCCACATTCCAGTCGGCTGTCTTGACCCTGTTGCCGTTGGCATCCTCGGCCCAGAAGAGAGATTGGCCGGGCTGAGCCTTGACGGCAGTCCCGCCCGAGCTGGCGAGTTGATCATCAAAGGCCTCTTGGCAAACGCCGGCGTACTCGACGAGGTTGAAGCGATACATGCTCTTGCCCTCCTCATATATAGTGCTGCCATTCACCAGCTTGCCACCGAGTTCAGGAGCCAACTCATTAATCTTGTTGCGGATGAAAGAGGCGTTGGCGTTGACACTCCAATCGAAAACGCCGAGACGCAGGATGTCAGCCTTGAGGTCAATCTCGACACCACTGTTGGTAAGGGAGCCGACATTGACGGGGATGGACGAGTAGCCATTGGAGGCCGCGACAGGCTTATTGTAGAGCATATCTTTGCTGCGACGGGCGAAATACTCAGCCGAGCCGGACAGCACGTCGCCGAAGAGTGAGAAGTCAATGCCGACATTAAAAGACTGGGTGGTCTCCCAAGTGAGATCCTTGTTACCCTTATAGGCCAGTTGCAGATTAAAATTGCCATTGGAGCCACTCACCTCATACTGGTCCTCATAGGCCTTATAGTTGCCCACGGCATCGTTACCTTGTTCGCCGAACGAGGCCTTGACTTTGAGCATATCTACCCAAGCCACGTTGAAGAAATCCTCGCCCGATATGAGCCAAGCCGCGCTGGCGCTCCAGAAATCGCCCCACTTGTGGTCCTCTGCGAAACGGCTCGACGCGTCGCGACGGTAGGCAACGTTGGCAAAATAGCGGTTCTTGAGGGAGTAATTGAGGCGGGCGAAATAGCCAACAGTCTTATACTCATTCTGATAACCATAGACCGAATAGTTAGACGTGGCGTTGGAGAGGAAATAGCTGTCGGGGTTGTAGAGGGTGCTGCCATAGCCGCCGAGGTAGGTGTAGCGATACTGGTAACCGTCATAGCCGAGAGTCAGGTCGAAGTTGTGGTTCTCGCCGAAAGTCCTGTTGTAGTTGGCCACATACTGCTGGTCGAGCGAATAGGTGCGGTAGGCGTATTGCCCAGCGAAGCCGCCCGTCTTGCTGTCTGACGCAGCGCCGAAATAGGCATTGACCAGATTGCTGTAGCGGGTGTTGCAGGCGTAGAGACCATATTTGGCGGTTATGCTAAGTCCGGCAATAGGCGTGATGAGGGCGGACACATTGCCCGTGAAAGCATCGGACGCGATGTCATACTTATTATAGTTGAGCTCGGCAATGGCATTGTTCTGCGTCAGGTAAGTGCGGTTGAAATTAGTGCTCTTGGTCGAGCCGGTCGCCATGCCGTAGTCGTAGGCGAGGTGTCCGTTCTTGTAGAGCAAGCTGCCATCAGCGTTGCGGACGTAGAGGGGATAGATTGGCGCGATGAAATTAGCCTGGTAGAAAGAGTTGCTGCTGCTGTCGCCATCGGTGTCCTGACCTGTGGGCCATTTGCTCTTAGTGTGGCCGAAAGAGACGTTGGCGCCGACGTTGAGCCACTTCTTGGCCTGATAGTCGACCTTGAGACGGCTCGTCAGACGCTTGATGTCGGAGTTGACAATTATGCCATTATCAGCAAGATAGCCGAGCGAGAAGAAATAATCGAGACGATCGGAGCCACCCGAGATGGAGAGGTCGTAGCTCTGGCGCATATTCTTCTTATAGAGTTCATCCTCCCAGTCATCCGGCGTGTAGTAATACTCGCCATCGGAGTAGCCGAGGCTCACATCCGAGTTAACCTTGCCATCGGCGCCGAAAATATCAGCAGCCTCGCCAGACCCGTTAGCCGCGGTGAAAACCTTGTAACCTATGCCGCCATCATTGCCAGTGAAAATATTCTCAAGGACCTTGCTCCGGATGTCGGCATCTGACAGACTCTCAGACGTGTGATTTTTATAGCCATTATACATGGCCTGATAGACAGTCTCGAGATATTGCCTCGGGTCCTTAATGACGTCATAGTTCTTAATCTGACGAGAGTTGACGCCCCAACGGCCCTCGAAAGAGATCTTGGCCTCGCCCTTGCTGCCTTTCTTGGTGGTGACCATGACAATGCCATTGGCACCACGTGCGCCGTAGAGGGCAGTGGAGGCCGCATCCTTGAGCACAGTCATGCTCTCTATGTCATTAGTGTTGAGCGAGCTGAGGTCGCCATCGAACGGGACGCCATCCACCACAATGAGAGGATCGGTGCCTGCATTGATGGAGCCTACGCCACGCACAAGAATAGTAGAGCCCGAGCCAGGCTGACCGTTGCTGCTGAGCGTCTGCACACCCGCCATGGCGCCGCTGAGGGCATTGGTGACATTAGATACTTGGCGACGCTCAAGGGACTCGGAGCCGATTTGCGCGGCAGAGCCTGTATAAGAGCCCTTTGTGGATGTGCCATAGGCCACGACGACGACCTCATCCATCTCACGCTCCTGCTCCGCCATCACAATGTCAGTCTGCCCGTTAGAGAGGTCAATGAGAGTGGGAGCGAAACCTATGAAAGTAGCCTGGAGAAAAGGAGTCCCGTCCACTGAGAGCGAATAACGCCCGTCAATATCTGTTACAGTTCCGTTTGTAGTTCCTGGGACTATGACGGCCACGCCAGGCATCGGGTTGCCCTGCGCATCGGTGATGACGCCGCTCACAGTCCGGCTCTGCGCCAACACCATCGTGGCGGCTGCAGAAGCCATCATTGTCAGTATAAAGTGCTTCATCATTAGTAAGTTAGAGTTTATTGTTTTTGGTTAATGATTTTATCGGACTGAAGAATGTCAGTCAACGCGGTTCTCGACAGACAGAGACGAGATGGAGGTCAACCGCGGTCGTTTGCTAATGTCATAATGCAAATATATCAGGGTGGGCTTTTGAAATTTGCTAATTCATATTAAAAAGATTTGCATCAGTTTTAATAAGGGGTAAAAAGTTCAACTAACGCATCAGCAATTTACCCACCCCAGCTAAAACGCCACACCATCACCCGACAACACATCAAATTCCGCAAGAGCATCACTTTTTAGGCTCATGCCCTAAAACATTATTTGCATGAATAAAGTTTCACAATATGCATATTAATACACGAAATTACCCCAGCGGATACGCAATTCACTTTGGACACCATTGGGTGGAGAAAGAGGAGGCGCACAAGAAAACAAAGTATATCGGAACAAAGCGAGCTGAGGCAAAAGCCACTAAACAGAGTATAATCTCAAAAATCTCAATTATTTGCGTTAACTTTGATATTCCTTTGTCGGATTGCGCACGCCCATTTGCCAATTGGCGGAAAGGCTTTCGCACGACAAGGAAATACCACAAAAAAGGGACTCAACTTACAAGAACAAACCAAATGACCAAAAAGAGCATAGCCATCGCCATGATGGCAGCAGCAATCGCCTCGCTGACAACCAGCTGCAAGCAGGAGGCCGAGAACCAGACGACCGCCCCGGCCGAGAGCTGGGCGTTGAAAATGGCCTACAGCCACGGCATTGCCGACTTCGACTGCAACATCAAGCACCGCGACAGCTTGGCCACCACGCCTTGGGACTATGTGGGCGGTCTGGTGGCGACCTCGGTCCTTGAGGCTTGGCAGCAGCATCCGCAAGAGACTGAGTTGCTGAAGGCTGTGGAGGGTTTCGCAAACCTCGCGACCAATGAGGACGGAACCGAGATAACCAAGAACGGCAAGGAGGCACTGCAGCCGAGCAACATAGACGACTTGGCAGCCGCACGCATATATTTCGGACTCTATGACAACGCGGTAGCCACTGGCGACACGACATCCGCACGCCGATGGAAGACCGCCGCGACCATGGTCCGCAACAAACTCAAATATGACCACAACCGCATTGCCGACGGGCTGCCTGGCGCTGGTGGTTTCTGGCACAAGATGCGCTACCCCAACCAGATGTGGCTTGACGGCCTCTTCATGGGCCCGGCCGTCTACGCACGTTGGCAGGCCAAGTGGGGCATGGAGCTGGGCGAGCAGGACAACGCCGAGAGCTGGGCGGACATAGCCAAGCAGTTCGTCATCCTCTTCAACATGACATACGACGAGAATGAGCACCTCAACTATCACGGCTGGAGCGCCACGCCCGAGGACGAGAACTCATTCTGGGCCAAGAAAGACGAGCCCAACAAGGGATGCAACGCCGAGGTCTGGGCCCGCGCAATGGGCTGGTATATTGGCGGATTGACCGACGTGCTTGAGCTCATGCCAGCCGATCATCCCGACCGCGACACCCTCATGACCATGTACCGCCAGTCGGCTAAGGACCTCATGGCTCGTCAGGATTCAGCCACCGGCCTTTGGTTCAACCTTCTCAAATATGACGGAAGCGTAAGCGCAGACGGCAAAGGCGACGTGATTGACGGCCAGACATATAACGTCGGCACACGCGCCAACTACACCGAAAGCTCGGCATCGGCCATGTTCGCCTACGTACTGATGAAGGGCGCAAGGCTCGGCATCCTTGGCGACGACGCACGCATTGCAGGCCGCAGGGCCTTTGAGGGTCTCTTGGCCAACAAAATCATCAACGAGGGCGAAGGTAAGATTGGCATCAAGGACATCTGCGCCTCGGCAGGACTTGGCCCGGCCAATGACAAGGGTCGCAGCGGCACCCTGAACTACTACCTTGAGGGCACCGACACCGGCCTCGTCAAAGCTAACGAGGGCAAGGGCATCGGCACATTCATCCTCGCCGCACTCGAGTATGAGCGATAGGCCCACGAAGGCATAAGAAGAAAAGAATACAAGTCAGGAGCAAGACATTGAAAGAAGATTTCCTAAAAGCGGCCGAAAGCCTGTTTGACGAGACCGTGGCCACGCGCCGCCATCTGCACAGCCACCCGGAGTTGTCGTTTCACGAGGCCGCCACGTCGGCCTATGTGGCAGACAAGCTGCGAGAGATTGGCATACCGTTCAAGACGGGCTTTGGCGCTTTCGGCGGCGAGGCGGGTCATGGCATTGTCGGACTCATTGAGTGCGGCAAGCCGGGACGGACGGTGGGACTGCGCGCCGACATGGACGCGTTGCCAATCACCGAAGACGAGAGCCACGAGGTGCGCAGCCTGAACGAGGGCGTGATGCACGCCTGTGGCCATGACCTCCACACGGCTTCGCTCCTGACTGTATGCAAAATACTTTGGCAGATGCGCCACGAACTGCAAGGGCGGTTCGTGGTCATCTTCCAGCCTGGCGAAGAGAGTTGGCCGGGCGGCGCCAGCCTGATGATAAAAGAGGGCGCGCTCAACGCTTTCGGCTGCGAGCCCGAGATTGTCATAGGTGCGCACGTCTTGGCCGAGATGCCAGTGGGGCATGCGGGTTTCCGCGGTGGCGCATACATGGCGTCGGGCGACGAGATTCACCTCCACATCAACGGCAAAGGCGGTCATGGCGGAATGCCTCACCTGCTGACGGACAACGTCCTGATAGGATGTGAGACTGTCGTGGCCATGCAGCACCTCGTGGCGCGTGAAGTACCGGCCACAGTACCCATGGTTCTCTCGTTTGGCAAATTCCAAGCGGACGGGGCGACCAACGTCATCCCCGACAAGGTGTACATATGCGGCACCATGCGCACCATGAATGAAGAGTGGCGCGCACGGATGAAGCAACGCATCACCACAGTGGCGCAAAGCATAGCCTCAGCCTACGGTGCGCAGACCGAGGTCGAAATTCGCCACGGATACCCGAGCGTCTGCAACGACCAAGATCTCACACGGCAGGCGAAAGCACTGACTGAGAGCCTTATTGGAGCCGAGAACGTGGAGGAGATGCCTCTGCGCATGACGGCCGAGGACTTCGGATATTACACAGTCAGATACCCGTCGGTATTCTACCGCTTCGGCGTGGGCTCTGAATCTGGAGCCCACACACCGGGCTTCAATCCCGACGAGGAGTCACTGCGGACGTCGCCAGCCATTATGGCGTGGATGGCGGCTAATATGTCCAAGTCGGCAGGCAATGAGCAATAAAGCTAAATAAGCGAGGCGGCAGACAGATGGGCAGCAAGCTGAGGTATGGGTTGACACTCTTCGTGATCGCAGCGTGTTTCGGTCTTTGGGGCATGGGCTACGCTCTAAGCGATCCAATGAGCTACGCCGTGGCGCACGTGCTGAACATAAAAGACGACGTGGCGGCCAACGCGATGATGACGCGCGCCATGCACGTGACATACATGTTGTTCGCTATCCCGGCCATGTTGTTCGTCAGGAGATATGGGTTCAAGTCGGGTCTTTTTGTGGGACTGATGTGCTTCGCCGGCGGAGCTTTGTCATTTATATCAGCCTCACAGATAGCCCTTTTCGAGCCCTACGTCATATGCTACGCCGCATTGGCCATAGGCGTCCTTTTCTTAGAGGTCACAGCCAACCCTTACGCCATGACTTATGGCAAGCGACGCCATTCGCTCTTCCGCATTTGCGTGGCTCAGACACTTAATGTGATAGGATGGCTGGGCGGATTGACATTCGTTGGCCCGTTCCTGCGCATCTGTGAGATAGATGTGCAACGCACGCCAATCATTGCCGAACAACTGACCATAGATGCGGCTCAGCGCGAGGATCTGCTGATGCTGAGCACGCCATGCGTCATTGCCGGAGTCGTAGCGATCATACTTGCCGTCATCACCGGCGTGGTTGATTTTTATGACAAGCCGGACGCCAAAGAGCCTGCTGACACAGGATTGATAGCCATAACGCAAAGATTGTTCAGCAGCAAGGCCTACATCTTAGGCATCATGACCCTCTTCATCTACGTCATGGCGCAAGCTCTCTGCTGGTCCAACATAATGAACTATGGCCTCGATACCTTGATAGGCACCGAATCCACAGGAATGAGCAGGGCAGACGCTAACGACATGTCTTATAAATTCCAGATAGCCGGCATAGCGAGCTTCGGGATAGGCCGCCTCCTGTTGGCTATGGCCTCTTACAAGACAGTAAAAAGGCCGGCGATAATACTGTCGGTTTGCGCCATTGCGGCCTGCGGATTGACAATAGCGGCAATGTTCGCCGAGAACTTTATCGGATTGGGGTGCTTAGTCTTGGCGTCGGGATGCATGTCCGTCATGTACCCCATAATATATTATGTCTCCACACGCCAGCTTGACGTGTCGGCCATCCAAGTGGGCACAGCGGGCCACGTCTACGCCATTTTTGGCAGTTTCGCCGCCACCTATGTCGCCTTTGACAGAGACGGAGGCAACACGATCCACATGACAGTGACGGCCATCCTGTTCGGCATAGTGGCAGCCTACGGCATATGGAGCAACAAGCACAGGCTTCATTAACGCACAAAGAAAGAAGAACAAAACAGACCTTAATAATATAAATGGACAACGAAGAGAACGAACAAGAGCAAGACTTTCAGGTAGTCTACTCGAAAAACGTGATTGAGTTCGCCACCGTGGCGCGCGAATATTGCGTCTTTGCCGAAAATGCGCTCAAATACACCAAGGCCGACTATATGAAAGTGGCCTCGCGCCTGCTCCCGCTGCTCTACATGAAAGGGGCCCTGCTGCCCGAGATAAAAGAGGTGAGCGACGAGCAGCTGCCCGAAGTGGTGGACTACGAGACCTACGAGTCAGTGCGCCGCGACATCAGGGAGCGCCTCTCAAGCCACGACCGGTACCTGACTACATTCAAGGAGGGGTTCGAGCTGAGCGAGTCGCCCATCATGGCCACCATATCGGAGGACATGGCGGACATATATCAAGACATCCGCAACTTCTGCGAGCAATACCATTGTGGCGACGACGCAGTCATGTATGACGCCGTGGCCGTCGTGGCGGACAAGTTCCGCACATACTGGGGGCAGCGCGCAGCCAACGCCCTCTCGGCCCTCAACGCGGCCCTCTACTCCGGCGACGAGCTGAACGATGACGAGAAGGGCGACCTTGACTCGCAAGACGAAGAGATGGAGGATGAGAGCCAACCAGAGAAAGAGGCGGCAGACGACAACATGCCATACTTCCTCCGCCAGACAGGAATGCGATTAGTGGGCGGCAAGAACGGAAAGTGATGAAAGTGACCAATGAAGAGATTGACCAGCTGCCGCTGAGCCAATATGACGAAGAGATAGCACTCATTGACAGCGAGGATCAGGTGGAGGCCGCCATTGCTGAGATGAGCCAGTATGAGGCGCTGGGCTTCGACACCGAGACCCGCCCCTCATTCACGCGCGGCACATATTACCGCGTGGCGCTTCTCCAACTCTCGGCCGAGAACAAGACTTGGCTGTTCCGCACCTGCAAGATAGGCATGCCCGAGCCTCTCGCTAAATTCTTAGAGGACGGCAGGATAATCAAACCGGGCCTCGCTATCCGCGACGACCTCAAGGGTCTCCGCAAGTGGCGCGACTTCACGCCGGGCGGCTTCGTGGACATGCAGACCATCGCAGCCGAGCATGGGGTGGACGACCTCAGCCTCAAGAAAATGGCGGCTCACGTCCTGGGTGTGAGAGTGTCCAAGAGGCAGCGACTCACCAACTGGGAGAGTCCCGTCTTGACGCAGGGGCAGATGACCTACGCAGCCACGGACTCATGGATCTCGCTCCTCCTATGGAAGGCAATCGTCAAAGAGGGAATAACAGAGAGCCTTACTTTGCGAAAAATGAGAGGCGAAGAGTAAAAAAACAACGCACACATAACATCAAAGAACATACAGTGACAACGACCATAACACTCAAGCCTGGCAAAGACCAGAGCCTGCAACGTTTCCATCCCTGGGTATTCTCAGGAGCCATAGCCCGAATGAGCAATGAGCCGCAAGAGGGCGAAGTGGTTGACATTCTTTCCACACAGGGCTATATCCTGGCCCGCGGACATTATCAGATAGGTTCCATCGCGGTGCGCGTCCTCACCTTTGACAAGAACGAGAGCATCGACGTCGAGTTCTACAAACGCCGCATAGGCGAGGCATACCAGTTGCGCCGCGACGTAGGCCTCATAGGGAACCCCGACACGACAGCCTACCGACTGATCTTTGGCGAGGGCGACGGACTGCCGGGCCTCGTCATCGACATCTATGAGACGACAGCCGTCATGCAGATGCACTCAGTCGGTATGTGGAGAGACCGCCAAATGATTGAGGCCGCCCTCAAAAGCGTCATGGGCGACAGCCTCAAAGCCATATATAACAAGAGTGAGGGCACCCTACCCTACAAGGCCGGACTCAACCCTGTCAACAGCTACGTGTACAAGGCGGCAGACTGGGTGGAGGTCAAGGAGGCCAAAGAGAACGGGCTTATCTTTGCTCCCGACTGGGAAAAAGGCCAGAAGACCGGATTCTTTGTTGACCAGCGCGAAAACCGCTCACTCATTGAGCGATACGCCCGCGGCAAGAGAGTCTGCAACATGTTCTGCTACACTGGCGGATTTTCACTCTTCGCCCTGCGCGGAGGGGCTGAGCTCGTACACTCAGTCGACAGCTCAGAGCGCGCCATTGAGCTCACCCGTCAAAATGTGGAGCGCAATTTCCCGGGCGACACGCGTCATGACGCATTTGCCGAGGATGCGTTCGACTACATGGATCGCACCAAACAGAAATACAACCTCATGGTGCTGGACCCTCCCGCATTCGCCAAACACGTGTCAGTTCTCAAAAACGCCCTCAAAGGCTACCGCCGCCTCAACGCCAAGGCCATGCAGATAATAGAGCCGGGCGGAATACTCTTCACATTCTCCTGCTCGCAAGTGGTCAGCAAGGAGGACTTCCGCACAATGGTCTTCACCGCCGCCACCATGGCGCACCGCCGCGTGGCCATACTCCACCAGCTCACGCAGCCGGCCGACCACCCCATCAACATCTACCATCCCGAGGGTGAGTATTTGAAGGGACTCGTGCTAAAAGTATACTAACAACGAAAACACACATACATAGTGTCATTCTACGATTTTGACTTCACGGATGAGTTGTTGGACAGCCTTGACGCCATGCGTTTCAGCGAGCCGACGCCCATCCAGTCGCAGGCCATCCCTGTCATCATGGAGGGGCGCGACCTCATAGCCTGCGCACAGACAGGCACAGGCAAGACGGCCGCCTACCTGCTTCCCATAATTGACGACCTTGTACTCAACCCCAATGACGGGTGCGACACGATAATCCTTGTCCCGACACGCGAGTTGGCCATACAGATAGACCAGCAGATGGGCGGCTTCGGCTACTTCGTCAGCGTCTCATCCACAGCCATCTATGGAGGCAGCGACAGCGGAGAGTGGAGCAGGCAGCGCACAGCCCTGACAGAGGGTGCCGACATTGTCATTGCAACGCCGGGGCGACTGCTTCAGCACATATCGATGGGCTATGTCGACTTCAGCAAGGTGCGCCACCTTGTACTTGACGAGGCTGACCGAATGCTCGACATGGGATTCTTTGACGACATCATGCAGGTGGTCAAACTCCTGCCCGTCGAGACCCGCCAGACACTGATGTTCTCGGCCACCATGCCGCCAAAGATCCGCGAACTTGCCAAAAGCATCTTGCGCGACCCTGCCGAGATATCTATAGCCATAGCCAAGCCAGCCGCGGGCATACGCCAGGCGGCATACCCGGTCTACGAGGCGCAGAAAGGCGGGTTGATTGTGGACATACTCAACAGCCACAAGGGGCAGAGCATCATCATCTTCGGCTCGCGCAAACAGAGCGTTAAGGAGTTGGGACACACACTGAAACGCAAAGGCTTCTCGGCTGGTGTCATCCACTCGGATCTTGAGCAGACAGAGCGCGAGGAGGTGCTGCGCGAGTTCCGCAACAGGAAGATCGAGATTCTCGTGGCCACAGACGTCATTGCCCGCGGAATAGACATCCCGGACGTCGACGTCGTCATTAACTTTGACGTCCCACGCGACGCGGAGGACTATGTGCACCGCATAGGCCGCACAGCCCGCGCTCAAAGCAAAGGCGAGGCATTCACGCTCATCGTTCCTGACGAGATGTACGCTTTCGGCCGCATAGAGAAGCTCATAGAGATGGCGGTGGAGAAACTACCTCTTCCCGAGGGCTTCGGCGAGCAACCGACCTACGACCCCAATCTGCGCACCCGCGGTGGTCATGGCGGCAGCGCCAACGGAAACAGAGGCGGCAACCAGAGGCGCGGAGGCAACCAGCAAGGCGGTGGACACGGCCCCAGAAAAGGCGGCAACGGCCAGCTGCGAGGCAACCGAGGCGCAAACAGCCGAAGCTCACAGTCCGACAAGCCATCCAACCATCAGACCGAGGGAGGCGAAGCAGCCCAAAACGAAAAGTCAGACAGCCAGAGGCAAGGCAACGGCGGCAAACGTCACTTTCACAGGCACAAAAAGCCGAACGGAGACGGCAAGCCGACAGAGCCAAAACAGCCTGAGGCTTAACCATACGCTATTGAAAAGAGAGCGGAGGCTCAGTAGAATTCACTACTGAGCCTCCGCTCATTTTGTAGTATTATCGACTGAAATACATTAAAAGGCGCAAAGTTCCGCACCAAACAGTCTGATAGCGCTAACAAACGAGGCCAAGGGTCAATTCTGCTATTAAGTTAAAAAGGGGAAAAAGGAATTCCATCACACCGCTTTCCAACCAGACTTGACAAAATTCATAGACTCCGGCTGGAGTTTCAGCGGCGAGGCGCCCAACTGCAAGACAAGGGTCGGGTTGGTATCCATCGGAATCATCTTCTGACAAATCAGCCAAAACATTTTTGCCCTGCAATCTCAAGACATTTTGAGGTTGCAGGGCAATTTACTTACATCCGCCACAGGCCGTCAGAACATCAGCGTGAGCAGAGGTATTGAGATGGCAGAGAGGAGCGTGGACAGCATGGTGGCCTGAACCATAAGGGTGTCATCGCGGCCATAGCGGAGGCAGAACATTGTGCCATAAGAAGCCACAGGCATGCCAATTATGACCATGTTGATGTTGATGACCATCGGGTCAATCGGGATGAAGAGAGCCACCGCCCTGAAAAAGCCGAACACAATCAATGGGACAAAGAAAAGTCGAATGGCAGTGATGGCATAGACACGCACAGACTTAAAGGCCGCCACAAGGTCAATCTCAGCCATCGACGAGCCAATAATCAGCAAAGCGCCAGGCACAGTTATGGCGCCAATGAGGCTGATGGGCTGCGTGATAAAACGCGGGACGTTGTCTAATCCCAAAGCCACAACCAGGATGGCCACATAGCAGGCGATCATGGCAGGAGTGAAAAGCAGATGCCAGTCAAAATTTTTGAGTGATGCGCTACCGCCCTTCACAAAAGCCACGCCAAAGACGAAAATGAACAACGCGTTGGGCATGTTGAGCAACGAGGCGTAGAAAACAGCCTCCGGGCCAAAAATGGTGGCTGCCACGGGGTAGCCAAGGAAACCGACGTTGGCGAACATGACCATGAAACTGAACAATCCGCGCTCAACGTCATCCCGCCCGAGAAAACGAGTGATGACAAGCGCAAGCCCAAGCAGCAGCACATAGGTGAAGAAGCCGACGGAGAGCAGCGGCACGATGAACGACCGGTCCGGGAAAACATCGCCAAAGACAGACGACAGGATAAGACACGGGCTCGAAATGTCAATTATGAAAGCGGAAAGCCTCTTGTCAAAATCGCCTCCCATGATGTTGCACTTATGAGCCACAAAGCCCACCAGCACCACGATCAGCAAGATAATCATCTGAACGACAACATCCATAAATACCTTTCTTTTGTTGTTGACTAAAATTGTTGGCGCGAAGATACCAACCACGGGACAAAAGGCAATAGAAAAGCCGCCTGTCTTTACGCTAAAAAAAGCGAAGACCGGCGGCAAACTCAATCAGGAAATATATCCTTACTTAATCAGTTCCATAGCGGCGGATGCGATAGCCTCGGGTGTCAGTCCACTCTCAGCGAGCAACTGCGAATATGAGTAGCGGTCATAGAGACCCTTCTTCACGCCAAGGCAACGGACCTTGACATCCGACGGACCGAAGAACCTGGCAATCTTCTCGCCAAAGCCGCCCTCAATGGCGCCATCCTCAGCAACGACAACCGCCTGATGATCCGCCTTGAGACTCTCAAGCAAATCCTCATCAAGATGCGACACGAAAGTCTGCGAGATGATGGTGGGTGTCACGCCCTGCGCCTTGAGAATATCGGCTGCGCCACGCGCCCATGCCACAGACGCGCCCGACGCCACAATGGCGACCTTCGCCCCCTTGGCCACAATTCGCGCCTTGCCAAGATCGGAGTAGTCGGAAGGATACGCCTCCTGAGAGTGAGTTACAGCACCACCCGGCACGCGGATGGCCACAGGGTAACGCGTCTGGGCAATGGCCCATTTCTCCATGGCAATCAACTCCTCGTAAGTCTCGGGAGCGAGGTAGACGAGATTGGGGATGGATGTGAGCATCGGGATGTCAAAGAAACCGATGTGTGTGATGTCATTCATGCCAAGGACTGAGCCGAAGAAAACATTTATGACAGCCGGGTTGCCGTTGATGCAAAGATCCTGCGCCAACTGGTCATAGGTTCGCTGAATGAAAGTGCTGTAGACACTCCACACGGGGTGCGCCCCACCCTTTGCCATGCCAGAAATGAGGGCAACAGCCTCCTCCTCGGCAATGCCTACATCAACAAACTG
This sequence comes from Bacteroidaceae bacterium, assembly GCA_963618945.1. Classification (GTDB taxonomy): domain Bacteria; phylum Bacteroidota; class Bacteroidia; order Bacteroidales; family Marinilabiliaceae; genus W3P20-009. The sequence goes on along the minus strand of CAVETY010000027.1, from coordinate 1,749 downwards.
CTTACCGGCCTCCTTGCGGCGCTCGGGGGTGAAACCAGCCACTGCGGGCGTGCCGGATGTCACAGCCACAAGCTTAGAGTCCTTCTTCATCTCATCGAGAAGGAAACGGCCCAGCAGATCGCCATAATCCTCGCCATTAAACTCCTTACGCAGTTTTCCGCTCTCCACAAAGAATGGCATGCTCCAGTGCCAACGCTCCTTTTCCGCTACCGCCGGCGCGTAGCCATGGCCTTTCTCCGTGTGAACGTGCACCACAATGGGGTGGTCTATATCCTTCACCTGTTCAAAAGCCGCAATGAGCGCATTAATGTCATTACCCTGCTCCACGTAGAGATAGTCAAGCCCCATGGCGCGGAAATAGTTGCACTCCGCCTTGCCATTAGTTTGGCGCAGCAAGGCGAGATTACGATAAAGCCCACCATGGTTTTCGGCAATCGACATCTCATTGTCATTGACAATGATGATTATATTGGTGCCAAGCTCGGCAGCCGTGTCAAGTCCCTCAAAGGCCTCACCGCCCGAGAGCGAGCCGTCACCAATGATTGCGACCACATTCTCATGTCTTCCGCAGATGTCACGCGCCTTCTGCAGACCCGTGGCGAGGGCGATGGACGTCGACGTGTGCCCAAGCTCGAAAGTGTCATACTCGGGCGACTCGGCTGGGCTGCTGTAACCTGAGACCTCATCGAGTCTGTTCACATCTAAGAAACCGAAAGCTCGGCCCGTGAGCGTCTTGTGCGGATAACTCTGGTGGCTCACGTCAAAGACAAACTTATCCGTGGGAGCGTCAAACACGCGGTGCAAAGCTATAGTGGCCTCAACAAAACCGAGGTTTGGCCCCACGTGACCACCATGGACTGAGACGCGAGAGAGACACGCCGCGCGAACCTCATCGGCAAGAGCGTTTAATTGGTCGACCGGCAGTGCCTTGACATCAGCCGGAGATGATATTTTTTCAAGTAGCATATCAGATTTGTTTTTGCTGTGGTTAAAATCATGTTTTTTTGATGAGGCAAAGATAGATTTAGGAGCCAGTACAAGTGGTAACAATTTTACGGAACATTGGCGAGGCCAAGCCAAATAGGCCTAAAAGACTGTGCGCACAGATTTCGCCTAAAAAAAATCTTCAACTTGATACCGTTCATTTATAAGAGCTTAGGCTCAACCGCAAAAATTACCCATCAAAAAAGTCGCCGAAACGTTTGCATAATAACTTTCGAGGTGCTAACTTTGCATCGCTTTCGGGAAAGGAAAGCACAGCGGAGTAAGCATTAATGCTTGTCTCAATGGAGAGATGGGTGAGTGGCTTAAACCAGTAGTTTGCTAAACTGCCGAACTCGATTAGGGTTCCGGGGGTTCGAATCCCCCTCTCTCCGCAAACTTTCCCTTAAGATTTGGGATGCTTCGGTAACGGGGTGTAGCGCAGTCCGGTTAGCGCATCTGCTTTGGGAGCAGAGGGTCCCCGGTTCGAATCCGGGTACCCCGACAAAAGAAGTTGCGGAAATAGCTCAGTTGGTAGAGCACAACCTTGCCAAGGTTGGGGTCGCGAGTTCGAGTCTCGTTTTCCGCTCTCAAGGTTGCCAATGTAGCTCAGTGGTAGAGCACTTCCTTGGTAAGGAAGAGGTCACGGGTTCAAGTCCCGTCATCGGCTCAGGTGAACGCAAAGTTCCAACTCCTTTCAAATTTTTACATGTTTTTGCGGAAATAGCTCAGTTGGTAGAGCACAACCTTGCCAAGGTTGGGGTCGCG
>CAVETY010000026.1:0-24091 GCA_963618945.1 Bacteroidaceae bacterium | reverse complement strand
ACTGAGAGCAGCGAGGCTATAACGAACAGTAGTAGGATTATCTTGTCGCGCATGGGAGATTGTCTATCAGATAAGCGTAAAAATTCATAGTGTTTTATTGATTAGTAGTTCAATAAATAACACCAGAATTGGAAGATGGAGATACGACAAAAGGACTGCTGGAACATGACGATCCAACAATCCTTTTAACCAAGCCGACCAACCTGCATTTTTGCATCAAATGCAGATAGACAACGCAGACTTTACCCCACTACGTCAAAAATGCGAATCTCGGGAGCTGCCTGGAAGTAAGGCGACAAGCCTTTGGCCACATCGTTCTTGAACATCTCCGACTCGAGATAAGCGGCCGCATGCTCCTTGCTGTCGAAGCCATGAAGCACCTGGACATCCTCGTCGCGCACAAGCAAAGACTTGGACAAAGCCCCCTTAATCGTGCTGAGGAACGGCTCGCGATAATCGAAATAGATCTTAGCCGCGCTCTGACGGTCAGACTCTTTTATCTTCATCGTGATCTGAAGATAAGCATTCACTTTTTCCATTTTCTCAACCATTTAATTTAGTGTGGTTCTGTTTTACAGTTGCAAAATTATCCCCTACCCGCGCTTGGACTGTTGTTTATTCAAGCGAGAAGATGGTAAATTTGCGCACGCTGCATTTTCGTCCCAATAGTTGCAGTTATCTTTGCCGTCCACACAAATAGGATTTCTTCCTTACTTTAGGATGCCAACAAAAACCGCACACAATGGAAAAGAATAACAAAAAGGGGAATGATGTAACTTCATATTCGATACAAGAGAACGCCAATTCTGGTCTTGAACTTGAGCTTTATTTCATGCCCAAATTCTTCCATGAGAACGGCTGCGGAATGATGCCGCCGCACATTCATGAGTTCTATCAAATTATTTGGTTCCAGCATGGAGAGGGCACACATCGGGTCGACTTCACCGATTATCCTGTCACAGACAACACAATCTTCTTTGTCGCACCTGGTCAGATACACGCTTTTGACGGCTTGGATAATTATGAGGGCGTCATAATCCTCTTCAACGCCAATTTTTTAGCGGACGAGGAGACGAGCGAGAGTGTATTCCTGAAATATAACGTGTTCAACGCCTACGACTCCGTACCTTACTACAAAGTGAGCAATGAGGAGACAGAAAGGCTTATGGCTCTCGTGGATGAGATGAACAGGGAATATTCGCTCACTAAATCTTTCGCTCACAAAGACTACATGCAGTTTTTGGTGCGTTTGTTCTTGATAAGGGTGCAACGCGGCGGGAAACGCGGCGAGGAGCCTGAGTTGTATGTCCCAAACATCGCCAACCAAACATTGATACGTTTCCGTCAACTGCTTGAGAAGAATTTCCGCAGCTTGCACACCGTACAGAAGTACGCCGACTTGCTCAACATGTCAGTCAGGACTTTTACGAAATACGTAAATCAGAGCGCCCATCGGACACCACTTGAGATTATCAATGACCGCATTGTCCTTGAAGCCAAACGCCAGCTGCAACACACATCGAACAACATTAATGTAATCGGTTATGAACTGGGATTTGAGGATCCGTCATATTTTGTGAAGTTCTTCAAACGGTTGGTTGGGATGCTGCCGACCGAGTTCAGACAGAAAAAATAGGCGATGAGGTTTAATGTAGTCGCACAAAACCTTGGATTTCCCATGTTCAATACAACAAACTACCGACTTACACTTTATATAGTGTAAATCAAAAACATAGCATCATGAAGAAATTCATCGTAGCGGCGACAATGCTAATCAAGGCAATAAAGAGGAGTTGAATTAAAAGAGGGCATGAGTTACACTGCCCTCTTTTTTATTTTCGGCCTGACTATCGACGCTGTTATTATGCGCCTATAGCATTACATGTGTCTTATTTTTTGAACATAAAACTCCCATCACCAACACCCCACCACACACAACCGCATAAACCAATACGTAACACTTCAATAAATCAGAACATTAGACAACACAGCACAAAGCAAGGCTTAATTCTCGACAATTAACCGCACGGCAAAACCGCAGACATTTTGCTCCATTCTTGCTACACAGCGATACAAGTTTTTAGTACATTTGCCAACACAAAATGATGATGATGAAAGCAACCTTCAAATACATTCTTGGGAGGCGCAAAGGTTACCCGCGCCTCATTGAACTCCAGATATACAAAGGAGCAGCTTGCCGAGTGTACATCTCAACAAGGTTCAACGACATCGACCCGCGGGAATGGGACGAAAGGAAAGAGGAGATGAAACCGAAGGCGGACAACGCCAGACTCATAAACGACTACCTGCACGCCTTAGTCAAACGGATAGAGCGCGCGGAACTTGAGGCGGAGGCGGAAGGGCGCACCTTCGGACGCGAAGAGATTAAAGCCGCAGCCAAAGGAGAAGACAAGCAAGCCGCCGCCTCACTGATAGAGGTCATTTGCCAAATGAGGGACAAAAGCGTCTCAATATCCCCGAAGACATTGACTGTTTACAACGCAGCCGTCGCAGCGCTGTCCGACTTCCTGACGCAAACAGGAAGCGGCGACATGGCAGTTAACCGATTCACGGCAGACGAAGTGGCTGAGTTCGACAAATGGATGCGGCAAAGGTACAAACCGTCAACGGTACATCAATTTCATTGCGTTATCCGCAACTTCATGAGCCGTGCCGTAAAATTTGAAGTGATAGCCAAATCGCCCTACACGCAATTCAGAGAGCCCAAAGCCCACACAGTCAGGCGCGAGATGCTGACAGAGATGGAAGTCAACCGCCTTGAGAATATAGACCGGAGCAAGTTGTCCACTAACGAGCTGGTGATGCTTGACAGGTTTTTGTTCTCCGTCTACACGGGACTTAGGAGGGGGGACAATTGCCGACTGAGCGAAAGAGACATCAGGCAAGAGAGCGAGGGGCTTGTACTCGACATGGTGACGGAGAAACAGCAGGGCAAGCACATCGTGTTGCCGCTCTTCGCACTCTTTGGCGGCAAAGCTCAAGACATAGCCCAACGTTATATGAGTGAAAGGCACGGGGCGAAAACCTTATTCCCTGAGCAAGCATACGAGCCAGCCAGAATACTCGCCCGCATAATGGCAAAAGTGGGCGTGGACAGGCACATATCATTCCATTGCGCCCGCCACACGTGCGCCTCTCTATTGGCTGAGAAGACAGGCAACCCGTTCGTCATCATGCAAGTCTTGGGTCACTCGGACATCAAAACCTCAATGATATATATTCATAACACCTACTCCGCAATGGTCAGAAGCCTTGAAAATGTGAAGTGGAGATGAGGCGACATAAACAGATAAGCGCTACATTCGCAAGTATTCATTAATTACTTTTTCACCGCCCCAAAATGGCGGTAGAAAGCACGAAAAAGGACAATGGAAGACGAGATGGAATATATATCGTCATTTGACGAGTACCTGCGACAGGGGGAGCCAGAGAAGCGAGAGAGCGCGGAAAACTGGCAGACTGCAATAGGTCTCCAAGCTGTGGACGGGCTAAAGCCGTCAAAATACCTGCTTGAGGTCGCAGGGCGAAACATAGAGGGCGAAATATCTCTTGACGAGAGCCGCAGACTCATCAACTCATATTACCAAAGCAAGACAGCACGCACAGAGAGGGAGGCGGAAGAAGAGGAGGCTGACAAAGTCTCCGCCAACATCGCCTACATACTGAAGTCACGCTCATTCGCTTTTAACGCTAATGGCTACATCTCATTGCACCGCCGCATATTTGATGGCGTATTCAAACACGCTGGCAAGACACGCGACTACGACATCAGCAAACGCGAGTGGGTGCTTGAGGGCGACTCTGTAAATTACCTTAATTGGGAAGATCTGCACACCGCCCTAACTTGGGACATAGAGCAAGAAAAGAACTTCTCCTATAAAGGTTTGCCTGCTGACGAGAAAATCAGGCACATTGCCAAATTCATTTCCGGCATCTGGCAGATACACCCCTTTTGCGAGGGCAACACACGGACAACGGCAGTATTCACAATTCAATATCTTCGCTCATTAGGCTTCAAAGCCGACAACCAAATGTTCGCCCTCCATTCTTGGTATTTCAGGAACGCGCTTGTAAGAGCCAACTATCGAAACGTCCAAAAAGACATAGACTACACGCCACTCTACCTCGAACGCTTTTTCTTCAACCTGCTGCTTGGCGAGAAATGGGATTTGAGAAACCGTTATCTCCACATCAACGCGCCCGAGGAATGGAGACACCAGCCGAATGCGGACACGTCAAACAGAGATGGCGACCCTAAATAGCGAAACGACATACACACGAAAAAGAAACGCCCCGCCCTCCTGAGTCAGGAAGGCGGGGCGCACTGTTCATGAATGTTTAGAGATGGTTAGTCAATGACGCGAGCCGCGCCTCTGCCGCCAAAACGGTTTTTCTCCGCCACGGCAATCATCTTGTCAACCTTGACGCAAACGTCAACGTCATGCAAGAAGTCATTCGAGCCGCGGAATTTGCCGTCCTTGGTACTTTGAAAGACATAGACGTAGCTCTTCGACGCGTCGAGCTCCCGAAGGTCCTCGGGTTCAAGCCCGGCATGATTCACGCTGTCGATGAAAACGACATCATAGGGAGACAGGTCTTCGGGCAGCTTGTCCGTCAAAAAGACATTGGGCGAGTCCACGCCAAAACGCTTCAACTTGTCAGCCATTGTGGCGGTCAGTCCCTCCTCACTCGCCACATAGAGGACACTCATCTTGAGACTCTTGGCGAGATAGTTGGCGAACTGAAGAGAGAACGAGCTTTTGCCAGACCCCGGCAAACCATAGAACATGACCTTGAAAGGTGTCGTGGGCAAACCTATGAGCCGTCTCCACTTGCCAGTGAAGTGGAGGCGCATTTGGCTATCTTTTAATCTTAGTATTTACTAATAAGTTGATTATTAGTAATATACCTTTAGTAGGCTTTCCATTTCTTTGCTTCATGGAGGCCTATTTCGCCTGATTTTTGCCATTATTTACTTAGTTTCGCGTGCATTTCTGTGCATTTTTGTGCATCTGTTCGCGCCTAAATCGAGTCAAGCGCGAACACTCATGGTTAAGATAGTATCATATCTCATGGCGGCACGCCTCTAATATTAATCATCAAATCATGCATATTGAATTAAAGTTAGACAGGAGAAAACAGTCTAAGGATGGAAGATACCCTGTCAAAGTGTACATATCGGAACATAGGGCGTCCCGAATGGTGGCGACGGGGTTCTTCTGTAAGGAGAATGAGTTTGACTCGATTAACGGGCAGCTCATTGGCGCAGGTCTGAAACGCCCCAATCAGAAGCTGTCCATGATTATGAACAGGGCTGAGACTGAGACGGCAGGCTGCACGCTTGTTGAGGCTGTCAGAAGAATAAGGGCTATTTGTGACTTTGACAATGTCAATATCATCACACTCGGCTCATTCTGGGACAAGGTGACGGCCCGTTATTCGACCGAAAACACAATCGGCAATTACAAGGCCGCGCTCAACAGGATTAGCCGTTTTAAAGACCCCTACAAAGTCTCTTTCGAGGATATAACATTTCAATGGCTGAATGAATTGAAGCAATCGATGTCTGATTTGAGTCAGAACTCGAAAGTCCAGATATTCCGGTGCCTCCGTCATGTCATTAATGTCGCCATCGATGAGGATGTCACCTCGTCATACCCGTTCAAGAAGTTCGTGATAAGGGGTGAGGAGACAAGGAAGAGATGTCTTTCGGTAGCGAGTCTCCGCTTGCTCCGTGACAAGGAGCTTACCGGAGTCGCGTTGTACGCAAGGGATATGTTCATGCTCTCTTTTTATCTCATTGGGATAAACCCGGTAGACTTATACAGCCTTGAACCTGTCAATGATGGCAGGGCCTGCTACCGCAGGGCTAAGACTAAGAAGTTGTATGACATCAAGGTCGAGCCTGAGGCGCAAGAGCTGATTGATAAGTACAAGGGAGAGGATAGATGTGTCAATGCCTCAGAGCGTTACACTACCGTAAGGAACTTTTGTGACGCTTGTGGTACTCAGCTGAGGAAAATCATACCCGACCTGTCCCTTTATTGGGCGAGACATACATGGGCGACCTTGGCCGCGGAGCTTGACATCCCTATGGACACCATCTCCGCGGCTCTCGGCCACTCATTCGGTCTCAGCGTCACCAACGTGTATGTCAAGAGGAACGGCAAGAAGGTTGACGACGCGAACAGGAGAGTACTTGATTACCTTGCTGGCAGATTGATACCATGATGTTAATCTTTTTCTTAATCAGTGATTAAAATCTTTTTTACCTGCCTCCTTTCCTTAAGCTCACTGGAAGCGTTAGAGCAAGCCTTCAAGTACTTGCTTGTAGGCACGATAAACTCTTTCTCATAAGGAGCTTGCTCCATCTGTTGAAGCAAAGCCGCATGGATAAGGCGTTTATGCGCCTCGTCCTTCTCCTCGGGGGTAAGGTTCGGGTTCTTTGCGGGAAACTCAATCTTCTCCCTGAACTTGTAGAGTAGAATCAAGGCGAACAGCTCCATGGTGTCCAGCTGGTCTATGGTCAGCTCGGTAGGAGACCGCCTTTCCTTGTAGATGTCCCACAGGTCGGGAATGGCGATTTGTAGCTTGTTAGCCAAGTCAACCTCGTTGTAGTAGGAGTCCGCCAAGTCCGTGTTGATTTTGACCTTTATAGTGCCAATGAGGCTGTCCACGTGCATCATGATGTTGTGCGCCTGGGTGTCTTTCTTGAAATTGCCGTCTATGCGGCTCAGGTTGGACAGGATGCATAATATCTCGTCCGACTTGAGGTCGTCAAGGCTCACCTTGATACTGGATTTGCCTTTGGTAAGAAATTTTACTCTCATCTTGTTAATAGTTAGAATGGAAGGTCCGTTAAACAAAAGACGATGTCAGAGTCATATCTGACATCGTCATCATCATCTATGTAGTCGTAGATGGATTCGGGATACTGCTCATACCCCGCCTCCGCCATCACCTCGTAGTAGATGGCCTCATCGCCGTCGCTCATCGTTTGTTTTTTCTTCTGAACCGCTTATAGCTGTCGATAAAATGGAAGGCCTCGAAAGGAAGCCTGTCCTCCATGTGCATGGTGAATGGCTCATGGCCCTCATCAAGGCAGATGAACTTGTTTTCTTTGACAGCTATAACCTTAAAAGACCCGACCTCATCCCTGTGATAGCCGTTGATTCGCCAGTCGAAACCCTCAGGCATGTCCGTGTGAGTAGGGAAATAGAACATAAGCACGGTGTCCTCGTAGGCTTTAAAGTCCGTCACAGCGTCGCTCGGATTCGTGTAGACTTGCATGGCGAGCTTACGAAACAGAGGTCTCGCCATTGCGATGATTTGTGTCTCCTTGTCTATCATGCTTGTTTGTTAATACGTTTCTTTAGATTGACGACATGGATTAAGTCCGTGACCTCGAACGGCTCCCAGTCGTCAGGTACTCTGAGAAATACCTCGCCGTTCTTGTCAAGACATACCAGCTTGTCTTTACAAATGGCTTTCACTATATATGCACCTTCACCGCGGGACGGGTTCGCCAATACATGATACTCGCCAATAGGCGTGAACTCGGGGAAAGTCTTTAGCAACAGGAGTCTCTCTTTCTCTAAGATCGCGTCTTTCACAAGCGAAAGGTCATCACCCGCGCACTCCATCACTTTTGACAGGTGATAGTCGAGCTTGTAGTCCTGCAACACGCCCTTGTGCATGAGATAGGCTTCTATAAAGCGCTCTATCTCGTAAGGCTCGACCATGTTCGTGACGAACTCGTCATGCGTCTGGGGATGCTCGCAAGTGAACTCGCACTCGCATACTTCAAGGACCAGTGCGCTTACGACCTCATTGTCTGGCGTGCGGCAGCACAATCTGAAACAGAAACCATCAGGCATGACTGTGCTCGCCGAGAACAAGGATTTGAGCTCGTTCTGCTTTTCCTCATAGTGTTCACTCATCCATGTGAACCTGTCCATTATGTCTCCAATACTTTTCATATTGATGTTATTTATCAGTTAATACAATGTGCATACTCTGACATCGCCTGAAGCCTGTACCTGAAGCTGTCGATGATGTCACTGGGGTGATAGCAGCTGTCAAGCCACTCGATGACGATGGAGCGCGTGTCATCGTCCACCGTGTCATCCGTCATGAGGGTCTTGAACCGCTTGCCGTTGATGGCGAGCCACGCCTTGATGCCTATATGGTCGCTGAACGGGATGGATTTGCCGCCGCTCTCGCAGTACTTGGCGAACTCCTCCTCCGTGTCATAGGCCATGTCCTCGATGAGACGACTGAGGTCGTCCTCCTTGATGTTGTCACCGTCCTCTTGGTTGATGCCCCGATGCTTGTTCAATGTGTCATAGACCCATTGGAAAGCTATGCCTCTTAATGTGCTGTTCATGTGTGTAAGTATTAGTAAGGGGGTGGCAGGATATTACTCCTGTCACCCCGTTAATCACAATCTGATGTTCTTAGGTATCTGCTTAAGCAGATAGACTCCGCCCGGATAGAAGAATATATCATATTCATTATCCAGACCCTCCTGTGGTACGCCGAGTTCCATCGACGCGTCTTCAAGGCTCTCGAAACAGCCGCGGAAACGCTCGGCGAACTCACGTTTGTTGTACCGACTCTCCTGTCTGTTCCGATAATTGTTGTAACACGGCTCGAAGCCGTCAAGGCTGTACTGCTCATCGTCGTACAAGTCTTCTACAACCTTATCGATGGCGTCACGCAGCAGGTAACACCTGATAGTGATGTCGTTCGCCTCATAATCCTCCAGTTTGTCCGTCGTCAGTTCGTTGCCGAACTCATCCATGGCCTCTTTCAGCAGGTCGTAGTTGTGCGCGAGTGCCGACGCGGCCTTATAGGAGTTGAACCAGTAGCTGCCGCTGCCGTTGCCGGTGACGGAGTCTGATGTCCACAGCTCCTCGTGGATAGCGTCGACGAGGTCGGCGGCGGAGTCGTAGTTCTGCGGGAAGAGCCTTTCGTTCTCCTCCTCCATCCACCTCAACACGTCGTTGTAGACCTCGTCGCGGTAGTTGTAGTCGTCGAACGTCCGATACTCTTGCAGCTCGATATGCTCGCAAGACAGGCGCTCGGGCGTGCCGATGGCCTGATAGCGTTCAAGCTTGCTCTGGAGCTCGTTGATTTGCTCGATGAGCTGCTCCTTGCTCATCTCCTCAATTTGAATATTGTTTGCCATAATGGTATGTTTTTACTCCTCTGTCTGCAACATGTCTTTCATCAGCTCCTCTGTGCTTGCGTACAAGAATTGCTCATCCACATGATTCTCTTTGTACTCGCCAGCGACTGACGCTTTTGAAAGGTCGTAACAGACGTTATATCCGGTACTGCCATCTTTCACTGTTATACCGACCTTAACAGCGTCGACTCTCAGCCTCTTAATCTGAGGCTTGGAGTTGTCGCTTTTGTGATAGATGCGGTAGACGATGTCGCCTACGTTGAACTTCGTCGTGACTCCGACGAAGTGGTCTTCTGTCTTTACTCTGCCCATGCAGTTGAATATTATTACATGATTACCCTAAGTGCGTCAGCCTCATCCTCGTACAGGTCGTCCTCATGGAAGACCCGCACGCAACCGTCCTCGCTGTCACGCAACTTATAGAACGGCTTGGTCCTGTTGATGGCGATGATTGTGCCGTAGCCAATCCATGTGCCGTTGTCATCCTCGTAGAAGAAGCAGACCTCATCACCTATCCCGTATTTGCTCTCGATTATCTTTATCATTTTCTTATTTGTTATTGTTTAGTAGATGTATTTCTCTGACCAGCCCCTGACCTCGGCCCTCGCCCGTGCGAGCGCCTTGCGCTGACTGGTGTAGACGTTGGCCTTGCACGCTATGTGCAGGCCGCCGTCGTTCCTGTACACGAGGTAGTCGTCGTGTATGGGAGGGTTGGTGAACACGACAGTGCCGACCCGTAAGGCCTCGAGCCTGTCGTCCCAGATGTAGACTCCCTGATCCAGCTTGTATGTCTTGCCCCTCATCTTGCCTAATGATTGGTTGTCAGCCCTTGTGAGTATGGCGGCACGGACGTACCGTGCCACCATGTGTCATCACAACTGGACAAGCTGTCTGGTATACCTGTCCTCACTGATGTAGTCACCGAAGTACTTGTCCGCCCACTCAGTGAGGTCCGCCTTCATCTCAGAGGTGAGCTTGGAGCGGAAGAGCTTCTTTATCCTACGTCCATCATACCCCTTGACGTTACGCAGCCATATAGATAAGGCTGGCGTGTCATTGAACACCTTGTCCTCCTTCAAGGTGAGCTCACTGAAGAAGGTGAGCGTCTCATCTATACAGTCCTCTACAAGCGCAGTGCTCCACTGCTTGTCCTTGTTACATTTGTTCATGCGCTCTACGAGGATGCTGTTGAGGTGTTCGACGAGATTGTCTTGGCTGTAGAGCCTTTTAATGATATTGCTTATCATATCTGTATCGTATTAAATGAAAAGGGCGACGCTGTTAACGCCGCCCATTATATCCTTACTCTTCCTCTACCACGTGGCTTAGTATAGCCTTGACCTTCGGGACTCGTGACTTGGCGTGAAGCCTGTTCTCAGGCAGTGACAGTACGTCACACTCAATCGCCTTGACCGGCTGGTAATCCAGCATGACGTCGTAATACCAGCCAGTCTCCATGTCGTAGTCGTGGGTCAACACCCTGACCCTGACCTCATGACTGAGACCAAAATACATTCCCGATACATAGGCGATGTCGCCCGCTTTATACTTCCTCATCTGTCTTAAATATTAAGAGGTTGTTACTTATAAATGATGGGCAGTTTATGCTCTTGCCCGGGAGCTCGCCTTACTTCTTAAGGCTGGCCTTGATGTATGATGCGACAAGGCCGATAACGCCATAGACGAAGCCCGCCATGGCGATGATGATGCTGCTGTAACAGATGAACTCTTTCATCTTATTCAATGTTTAAATGTTAGACCAAAAACAATATGACCACGCCCACGAATGTGAGCGCGGCCAATACAAGACCAGCGGCGCACATCACGTCGCTGGTCGATGAGGATAACTTACGCATCAGCTTTAACAAACAACTTGCTCATAAGGAACATTCTCACTGTGGCGTTCGCCAACCGTCTACGCTCCATGACATCATGCAGGCTGTACATATTAAGCAACACATTCAGCTGCTCGTTCTTCTCGATGAACTCCTTGAACTCCTCGTCCAGCTGGTCGGACTTGCCGTAGACCTGAGCCGCATCACCCAACACGCTCTTAAGCGCGTTGTGATAAGCGTCCATTATCTCCTGAGCATAGATGTTCTGCATTGTCTTGATATCTTCCTGTGTCATTGCCGTAAGTATTAAAAGTTAAAGCCACCCTGTCGGCAGAACAGGATGGCTGTTATTTATATTTGTCGCGTTTAACGTGCGCCCACGATGATGATGATGATGATGACAAGACATAAGAGGAGGTGGGTGGGATTACCTCGCTCTTACGTCCTGTCAATCAGCACATTGCGTTAGTCGTAGTCACCATCAATGAAGTTGGGCTGCATGGCGACGAGGCCCGGCTCCTCCTTGTCGAAGGAGAGGATGTAGAGAGGCTGGAAGTAGGCTCGATAGTACTGGTGTTCCTGGTCGAACAAGACAGGGAGATTAGCGATGACAGAGGTCCACTCTTTAGAGCCTCTCTCATAGTTGTACTCACGCTCAATCGTAGCGATGAGCTCCTCGGGGATGTAGCAGAGGTAGTTAGCTTCAGTGAAGTTAATCTTAAACCCGCGAAGGAGAACCAGCGCGCCGCACGGCTCGAAGACGGCGTCGATAGTCTGATTGTTGTCCATGCGTGAAAAATCGAGCACAAGTTGTCTTACGTTCATATTGTTAAGTATTAGAGATTTAGCGTATCTGTTGTGTTTACAAAAATAAAATACACTCCCGCCGAAGCGGGAGTGTATTTATTACTCCTCAGTCTGAGGTTCTTCCTCAGACTTCTCCTCAGACTTGGAGGGAGGGAGCTTATGCTTAAGCTTCTCTCTCCAAGCCTGAAGATCCCAGTTGAGATGCTTGTCATTCTCATTGGGCTTCTTGGCGATCCAGTGGGATGCGCCGTCCTTGGAGTCCTCCAGGTCTACAAGGACATTGACGAGGTACTCCATGATGTCCTCGCCAGCAGCCTCCATCTTCAGGAGGTGCGCCGTGAGTTGCTCACCGCACCAGAAGAGGAGCTGACCTGTGTCGCCGTCTTTGACGCCGTAACACTTTTTGCCTTTCCCTGAACGGAAGAGAATGGGGTCATCTACTTGATGCTGAGCCAAAAACATAGATACTTTCATACTAATAAAGTATTAAATTATTTATAATTTACTTAGCGCGTTAGCAGCTACCCCCTCGGGGTAACTCCCTCTCACGCTATAATATGGCAGGGTCTGGCTGGTGTATCCCACGCGTATGTTCATCGAGTCGTCTTTAGAAAAAAAGAAAAAAAAATTGGGGAGAGAATATATACTTGGATGGATGTTTGCATAAGGCCGGCTTTTTTATTATATTTGCACCACGTCCTATGTGAGACCCTCAGCTCTCAGGAGCGGCATAGAACTCGCAGGCTAACCGTAGCGGGTGTTTGCGACAGAAGTCGGGTAGAGATACTACAAATAGTAGGAAGGCTTTCCAGAGACCCCGATAGACGTAAAATATTGATGGTGAATAGGCTTCTTTCTTACCGGTAACAGGTCTTTATAGAAATGCGGTAAGTGGCTGTCTGCTTTCTGAGCAGGCGTTATGGAGTGGCTGGCATGGCGGGTTCGCGCCGTACATGCCGATTAAGACGAGCGGTGACGGGATGTCGATGTCGGACTGCGGGAAGTGAAGACCATCAATAACTGGACTAAAGCGACGATAGTCAAGGCTTTATTAACCAACGTTCCGACATCTAAGATGGCGGAACGTCATAGGAAGCCTGTGCACGAGCGAATTAGCAAGAATTTGCTAAGAGCGAGTCCGGAACACTATACCCTGACGGGGACGATTTTTGAGACCAGGGATGACATATCCTCGGTCTTTTTTATGTACATACAGCCCGCTATTCTTTCCTTGTCTTTATATCGGTATGTAATCATCAGATAAAATAGCCATAAATATTTTTATATTATTGATTGTTTATTGTATCTTTGTGTCAGCAATATGCAGTTCCAATGTTTTTAGAGGTTAAGTGCTTGGCGATGTGATATTGCCAAGGATGGTTTTCAATGGTTTCGTAAGGTCGGGCCACCCGTCATGGTGAGCGGGAATGGGCGCGGTCGCCAACGGGCGGCACAGGGCGGGTGGCCCGGCTTTTTATCGGGGAGGTGGGCGAGCGGTTAGCCGGCGGCAGCGCACACGATGGTTCGAGTCCGTCCCTCCCCGCCACGCCGCAAGGCGCAATCAACTTTAGCATGGATGAGAAAAAGGACAGGCGCAACGAGTACGACGACGAGCCCGTGTATTACTGCAAGCGGTGCTTAAGCCTGCGCATAATGACGATGAAGGGATGCGGCGACTACTGCGACAGGTGTGGCGGCGTGTGCGTCGGCACGGCCTCCATACAGGACTATGAGCGCATGAAGGCCCGCAGGATTGAACAGATAAACAAAGGACAATATGGAAATTAAGGAGGCCGCCGTCAAGGGCGGTGACGAGCTGGCGAGGCTCAGGGCTGAGAACGACTACCTGCGCGAGTGTCTTAAACAGGCGGCGGGGCAGCGCTTCGCCATGCGCCTCGACGCCCTCTTCCGCGTGGTGGAGGGTGAGGCTTTCAACGGCACTGACTTCTATCAGGAGTGCCGCGAGGAGATTATGCGCGCGCTGCGACTCAGCGACGAGGACAAGAGGAGGATGAGGGATGCGTCTGGAGAAGGTCGATAGCGTGTTCCGCGTCAGTCGCCCGTTCGGCGAGTTCTTCGACTGGTGGATGCGCTTCCTGCGCCCCATACATAAGATGTCGCCGCAGGAGATGAAGGTGGCCGCCGCCTTCCTCAAACGCAGGCACGTGCTGCACTGCGCGGGCCACGAGGACGCGGACAGCGAGGCCGTGAGCCAGTCGTCAAGGCGCGCCGTGGGGCAGGAGCTCGGCTTCGGCACTCGGCACTTCTACGTGCTGTGCTCGACACTGCGCAAGGCGGGCTTCATCAAGGACGGGCGCATCAACCCGCGTTTCATCCCCGAGTATGACGGGAGCGGCAAGTTCGCCGCCGTCATCTATTTCACGTTCCCCGATGGCGGCGAGGAGGCCAAGGCCTGAGGTGGCCGCCGCGGCGAAGCGGCTCGGCATGGACGCGTCCGTGGTGGGCGCGGCGTACGAGGGCCTATGGTCCGGGCTAAAGGCCTACCTGAAGGAGGCTCACGAGACAGGGCTCGACCCGCGCAAGCCGGCGGGAAGGTTCTATCTTAAAGGCTTGGGGACGATGTCATGCAAGCCCGGCCCGCCGGGCAGGAAGATAATAAGGAAAAGAAAGAGATAAATGAACGTCAAGAAGATTAAGCCGTTGTTCAACAACCTCGTGACGACGGCGGAGAAGTATGAGGAGGACCAGACGGTGGGCGGCATCATAGCCGTCCCCAAGGGTAACATCAAGGAGTATCAGCGCGTGGTCGCCGTGGGCGGCTCGGTGCGCGACGTGAAGGAGGGCGACCTCGTCAAGATCAAGTTCGACAGGTTTCTTAAGATGCGCCACCGCAAGGGTTCTTTGCAGGACGGCGTGATAGCCGACAACACGGCCATCGAGATTGAGCTGCCCATGGTGCTCATCAACGGCGTGGAGCATCTCGCCCTGTCGGACAGCGACATCGAGTATATAGTGGAGGACTGGGACGAGGAGGAGGCGAGCTCCATCATCACCCCGGACAACAAGATAGTGCTCGCCAAGCCCACGCAGATGGACACGAGCTTCCTCCGCGGCGGCAAGTATTAGCGCATGAAGCTTTTCAAGTACGACAGCTACAAGGTGGTCATCTCGGAGGAGGCCCTCGCCATCAAGGCGTTCAGGGACATCTGGGAGGCTGACGGGAGTGACGGCAAGCAGCTCGCCGTGCAGGAGCTCGGCTACGTGTACTTCATGTGCGACCCGCGCTCCGACTACATGGTCATCTCGGACGAGGATGAGCGATCCGCCACCATCATAGAGCAGGAGGGTCTGCCCAAGAGGTGGAAGCCATCCAAGCTGGTCGTCAAGGCCATGGAGCTGTACAGGGGCTTCAAGCCCCAGTCGGCCCTGCTGCTTGACGACATAAGGGCGAGCGTGGACAAGCTGCGCTCCACCCTTAAGGAGATGGACCTCATGGAGAAGGACGCGACGGGCAAGCCTGTGTTCAAGGCCAATGACTACGCCACGACGCTGGAGAGGCTGCTTAAGCTGTGCGCCTCGCTGAAGGAGGCCGAGCGTCAGATGAGCATGGACATGGCCGAGGCGGGCAGGATGCGCGGCGGCGGTCAGAAGACGGTGTTTGAGGACGAGCTGGCTATATGATGGAGATGAACGACAAGCAGACTCCCGTGACGGAGGAGCTGTTGGGGAGATACCCCAAGGAGGTCGGCGAGCGGCTGATGGAGACGATAGCCACCGTGCCGTTCGTCAAGAACCTCGTGGCGGCGGACAGGCGCAGAGCCAAGGATATGCCGCATGACGACAAGGGCAGGGTCATCGTGGACTTCGCCCGCCCTCACATACTGGAGGACATGGATTTCTTCCGTCCCTCCGCCATCCACTACGAGAAGTACGGATGTTATACGCGCCTGAAAATCAACGCCAACCCCAACAGCGAGTACGGCAGGTGGCTTCGCGAGGAGCTGCGCCGCTGCTGGGAGGGCTATGTGCGCCCGTCGGACGGCGAGTGGGTCACGGGCTACCTCTACTGGTATCTCAACTACTGCCCCATCATGCTGACCAAGGTGGGCGAGGACGGCGTGGCCAACCGCGTCGAGGGCTTCCCGAGGGTGTGGGACGGCGTCTACTGGCGCTTCCACTACCTCGAGAGGGCTCGGCGCAACGGCTCGCACGCCATCGAGCTGGCGAGGCGAGGATGCGGCAAGTCGTTCAGCCTCGCCGCCATCATGAGCCATAACTTCGTCGTGGGCAGGAACGAGGCGAGCCACAGGCGCGTCATGACCATCCTCACGGCCTATCAGAACGAGTACCTGTCAGGCAAGGACGGCACGCTGTCCAAGTTCGTGCCCATGATAGACTTCGTGGCGAGGGCGACGCAGTTCCCCCGCAGGAGGCTCGTCAACACGCAGCAGAAGATGCAGTGGACGATGGGCTACAAGGACGTGGAGACGGGCACGGACATGGGCTCGCTCAATCAGGTCATAGGCGTTAGCTCCAAGGATGACGAGGCCAAGCTGCGCGGCAAGCGCGGCGACATACTCATCGAGGAGATGGGCTCGTTCCCCAAGCTATTATCAATCTATAACACTATTCGGTATGGAGTCGAGGAGGGCGACAGCGCGTTCGGTTTCATCTACCTCGTCGGCACGGCTAACGAGGACGCGTCGGACTTCTCGTCCGCCAAGACGCTTCTTTACTCGCCCCGCGCGCATAATATATGCGAGATTGAGAACGTTTATGACAAGGCTAATCAGGGCAAGCCTACGTTCGGATACTTCTTCCCTTCTTATGTCAGTCGCCTTGGCTGCATGGATAGTGATGGCAACAGCGATGTTGTTAAGGCCCTTATTCAGATTTTTCTGAAGAGGGAGGAGGCGCGCTACTCGGCCGACCCGAGCACCATCCTGCGCGTCATAGCCGAGATGCCCATCACGCCCGCCGAGGCCATCATCAAGACCGGTCAGAACCTCTTCCCCGTGGGGCAGCTCACGGAGAGGCTCGCCCAGATTGACGCCAACGCCAAGTTCTACGACGACGTGTACGTGGGCGAGCTGGTCTTCGAGAGCGGGCAGGTGGCCTTCCGCCCGTCGCCGGCCAAGCCCATACGCGACTTCCCGCACGAGGACAACAAGATAGAGGGCGCGGTGGAGATATTCGAGATGCCGGTCAAGGGTCAGGACGGCAAGCCGCTGTCAGGCCGCTACGTGGCGGGCCTCGACCCTTATGACGATGACGAGAGCCACACGTCGTCCCTCGGCTCGCTCTTCGTCCTCGACCTGTGGACGGACAGGATAGTGTGCGAGTACACGGGCCGCCCGACCTACGCCGACGACATGTACGAGATAGTGCGCAAGGTGTGCCTGTTCTATGACGCGAGGCTCAACTACGAGAACAACAAGAAGGGCCTCTTTGCCTACTTCTCGCGTATGCACTGCGTCTACCTGCTCACGGAGACGCTCGACATCCTCAGGGACAAGCAGCTGGTCAAGGAGGCAGGCTACGGCAACAAGGCTGTGGGCACGATAGCCACGCAGCCCATCAACAGCTACGCGCGCAGCCGTCTCAGGGAGTGGCTGCTGTCCCCCGCCGAAGTGCCGAGCCCTGAAGGTGACGGCTCGATGACGACAGTGCCGAGACTCTACACTTTAAGGAACAGGGCACTCATACAGGAGCTTATCAACTGGAACAGCGAGGGCAACTTCGACCGCGTCAGCTCCATGGGCATGCTCATGCTCCTGAGGGAGGACAGGCTCGCCAAATGTGGCGGTGAGCCTGGCAGGGACGATGGCGAGCTGGACGGCATCCTCGCCGACCCTTTCTTCCAGAGGTACGACAAGGCTAAGAGTAACGGCGGCAGATACTCCGTGTAAAGATTATTTTTACACTATTGGATTTACCGACGGCGTTGGTTTAATTTGCGGATTAAGAGAAAAATCACGAGATGGCGTACAGCGTATTCACATTCCCCGCCCAGCAGCTCCCGTACAGGCGCAAAGGCGACAAGTGGCGCAAGCAGTGCGTGGACTGGGGTTGCGACAGGACTTACGGCACGTTCGAGGCCGTGAGGGGCAGCGTGCGCCACATGGCGATAAACTACGACCTCGTCAACGGCCGCATCCACGTGTCGGACTTCGCCAAGGTTCTCGAGCCGGATAAGTTCAACGTCGGCTACATCCCCGACGACATACAGCACTACCCTATTATCAACCCCAAGATTAACCTCCTCGTCGGCGAGGAGAGCAAGCGCGTGTTCGAGATGCGCGTCGTCGTCACCAACCCCAACGCGGTGAGCGACATCGAGAGGGAGAAGACGGAGACGCTGAGGCAGAAGTACATGCAGTTCCTTCAAGGCTCGCAGCAAGACCCCATGCAGGACCAGCGTCAGCTGGAGGAGATAAGCCGCTACATGACGTACGAGTGGCAGGATATGAGGGAGGTGAGGGCCAACGCCTTGCTGAGGCACTACGACAAGGAGCTCAACATCCCCATGATACTCAACTCGGGCTTCAAGGACGCTATCACCGTCGGGCAGGAGATGTACCAGCTCGACATAGTGAGCGGCGAGCCGCACATAGAGAAGCTCAACCCCCGCAAGGTCCACGTCTTCCGCTCGGGCAACAGCAACAAGATAGAGGACGCTGACATCATAGTCCTCGAGGACTACTGGTCCGTCGGCCGCATCTATGACGTGTTCTACGATGCCCTTACGCAGAAGGACAGGGACTACATCGAGGAGGTGGCCGGCTCTGACGCCGGCTACAACGAGAAGACCGAGGACGCTATCATGAACGAGGTCTACTCAGTCGATTATATAGGCGAGGACGGTGTGGCAGTGCATGGCAACCCCATGAGCTACGCGGGCGGCAGGATTGACCATCTCGCCCCGTTCGACACGGCCGGCAACATACGCGTCGTCAGGGTCTATTGGAAGAGCAGGAAGAAAGTCCTTAAGGTCAAGAGCTATGACGAGCTGACTGGCGAGACCGTGTGGAATCTGTATCCCGAGGGGCATCAGATTGACGAGGCCGCCGGCGAGGAGGCTGAGGAGCTGTGGGTCAACGAGGCTTGGGAGGGCACAAAGATAGGCGAGCAGGTGTATGTCAACATACGGCCGCTGCCTATCCAGTTCAACAGGCTGAGCAACCCGAGCCGCTGCCACTTTGGCATCGTCGGCTCTATATACAACCTCAACGAGGATAGGCCGTTCAGCCTCGTGGACATGATGAAGCCGTATAACTACATGTACGATGTCATCCACGACCGCCTGAACAAGCTCATCGCCAAGAACTGGGGTAACCTGCTTGAACTCGACCTCGCCAGCCTGCCTCAGGGCTTCGACATCGAGAAGTGGATGTACTACGCCCGCGAGAGCAACCTCGTCATCAAGAACTCTTTCAACGAGGGTAACAAGGGCGCGGCCACGGGTAAGCTCGCGGGCGCTCTGAACAACGCCAGCAAGGGTGTCATCCCGTTCGACATGGGCCAGACCATCCAGAGCTACGTCAACTACCTTGAATACCTTAAGAAGGAGATGAGCGACGTCGTCGGCATCACGCCTCAGCGCGAGGGCTCTATATCGAGCAACGAGACGGTGGGTGGCGTGGAACGCGCGACGGTGCAGTCGGCGCATATCACCGAGTGGCTGTTCTCCATCCATAACGATGTCAAGCGCAGGGTCTACGAGACCTTCCTTGAAGTGGCTAAGGCGGCCATGCAGGGGCAGAGCAAGAAGTTTAGCTATATCCTTTCAGACAACTCACTGGCTATCATGGATATAGACGGCGATGAGTTTGCCGAGTGCGACTATGGCCTCGCAGTCGATTACAGCAACGAGGCGCAGACACTTAAGCAGAGCCTTGAAGCATTGGCTCAGGCGGCCTTACAGAATCAGGCCCTGTCATTCAGCTCCATCATGCAGCTCTATGGCTCGTCATCACTGGCGGAGAAGCAGCGCATGGTCGAGAAGGCTGAGAACGACATGAAGCAGCAGGCTCAACAGCAGATGCAGGCGCAGCAGCAGCAGGCCCAGCAACAGCTCCAGATGCAGCAGCAGATAGCCCAGCAGCAGCTTGAAGCCCAGAAGGAGATGAAGAAGGAGGAGAACGAGACGAGGATAAAGGTCGCCCAGATAGAGGCTATGACCAAGTACGAGACGACGGAGCATCAAGACCCTCAGCAGTTCGCCGACGAGATGAACGAGAAGAGGCGGCAGTTTGATGAGCAGATAGGACTCGACAGGGACAAGTTCGCCTTTGACAAGCAGAAGCACTCGGAGGACAACCAGCTTAAGCGGGACTTAGCGGGTATCGAGGCGGAGAGCGGCTCGGCCGACAGGGCTCAGCGTGAAGAGCAGAGCATGCGCAGCGAGACTAATAAGCTGTACATGAGCGAGCGCAAGATAGAGGAGGGCCGCAGGAAGGCCGCTAAGAAGAAGTAAGCACATAAGACGATATGAGCAAATCGAGGATATTCAGACAGGTTATAGAGAGCGCCAAACCGCCCGAGAGCGGGCTCGACCTGTGGCTTGAACCTAACGACAAGTCGTTCTGGCTCAACGCCTTCAAGCGTGAGCGGCAGGAGTGGGTCAGCCTCGGCTCTAAAACCTACTGGGACGACATCATCAACATGCCGGACTATATCAAGACAGAAGAGGCGTTCAACACATACATCAAGAAATTCATAGCCGACGCGGGCATAGCGGACAACGTGGCGTTCAACTATGACGGCACTGTCGAGCAGATAACCGCCCTCGCCAAGACGCTTGAACGCGAGGTGGATGGAGCTAAGATGACGCTGCCGAGCGTGGACGCGACCCTTGAACGCATCATCGCCAAGGTGTGGTTTCAGAAGATGACGGCCTCCCTGTCAGGTATGAGTGGCAATGTCTATATCGGCGAGGCTGTCACGGATAAGACGCTTAAGTACAGCGTGGCTAATTTCTCTGGCGGTGAGGGCTCGTACATAAGGGTGAGCGGCAATGACAGCCTTATGACGCTGACCCCGTCGGGTGACTTGGAGGCAGAGAGCGGCGACATAGCGCTGTCAGGCTTCACGCCTACGAGCCGCAAGTCATACAAGGTGACGCTGGAGGTCTCATGCGAGGACTCGGACGGAGTGGCTGGCGGCCAGAAGCAGAGCCCCTCATGCTCGCTCAACGCCTACTGGCCAGTCTGGGCATGGAAGTCGGAGACTGCGATGACGGAAGCTCCCGCGGATAAGACGGGCAAGTCCATGCTGATGAGCACGTCCTTCACGTTCTCCTTCGAGAAGGGTAACTACTATTACTACCTCCTGCTCCCCGTCGACCTGTCTAACGCTACGCAGGCCAACACGGGCGACTGGAAGGACAAGTTCAGCGTGGTCAACGAGAGCGCGCTCACCATCTGTGACAGGAAGTATAAGCTGTACAGGACCACGGAGAAGCAGAATAACACGTCGGCCGCGGCTAATGTGACCGTGAACGTCAAAGCTATAGACTAATGACAGATACAAGCAACAAGAACGAGGAGCGCAACGAGCACGGCTTCGAGTGGCCTGTCGTCGTCAGGAACTCCAACCCTCACGCGAACATCGACTACTACTACGGCCCTTACGACTCAATAGAGTCGATGAAGGCCGGTGTCCCTGCCGAGGTCTTGGTTCCGGGCTTCACCGCCGCCGTGCAGACGGCTGACGGCGTGACCGAGTACTGGGTCGTCAGCGGCTCTGGGGATAGCGCCACATGGGCTCAGAAAGGCCTCGCGTCGGGAACATCAATAGGCAATGGCAAATTGATGATAAAGGAGGCTGACAGCGTTTTCGGTGGGGAAACTATCAAGAACATAACAACCGTTTTTTCTGCAAATCAGAGCACCGATTATACTTTCGACATTTCCTCGTATGCGAAATTGGAAAGTATAAATAATTTAAGTGAACGAATAAATCAACTTGTCACTGAGTTATATATGTTAGCGGCTTTAGTGGAAGGGAGTCTTATATTAAAAGATGGCAAGGTATATAAGCTTACAGGCACTAAAGACGATGTGTATGGCTGCGAACTGAAAGAGACGGGAGTGAAGGTTGATACAAGCGCAGGCAGCGTTACCGCAAAGGCTTTCTACGAAACAGAATAACTTCAAGAATATGAAAAAGCTAATAGACTGGATTAAGAAGATGGCGAATAAGATACTGACCCTCCTTGGGTTGAAGAAGAAGGTTTACGCCAAGTCGAACAGCGTGACAGAGGACACTGTATCGGACTCGCAGGCCGGCACGGTGGACATCACTATCAAAGACAGCGACGGCAACACTGTCAGCAAGGATGACAACCAGTGCGTGACCAAGGGTGACGCTGACCGCAGCACGAGCGACGGCGTGACGATAAGCGGCCCGAGCGGGTATGAGGAGAATCAGCTCATCCCCGACGCTACCGTGACCAAGAACGAGAAGGCGGAGATGTCAGTGAAAATCTATTGGTATCCGAGTGACAAAAACGCATTTAACGAGGCGCTCAACGCTGCTATCGCCGAGGCTAAGGCTGCCTCGTCAGTACCTGCGTTTAGTTGCAATTTCTCTTACAGCGGATGGCTGACCATAGAGACTGATCCGAACATCCACTCGACGAGCAGCCCGTACACGTTTATGATTTCAAATGCCCTGATGCAGCGCATAAACATCATAGACACATCGACCACCCCTGTTAATGTGACTCTTCCCGACTCCATGCTGAACACTCCACTGGAGCTTACCGGCCGCAAGTTTAACTGCACAGTTCGCATTGACTATTCCACTTCGATGTCTTCAAGCTCGTACCCGTCCTGCAAGTACGTCTTCCAAAAGAACGGCTCGACCGTCAACACGGTGACTATCAACGGGGCTGAGTACACTTATTCAGGCACGATATATCCCAACATGACAAAATTATCAATTTAATAAAATATGGCACGTATACCTTGGTACATTAACAGCAGGCCGTACACTTTTGACGGCGGCGGAGGATTGTTCATTGGGACTGAAGGCGAGGCTGACAAGTACGCCCAGTCTGTGGGACAGCACAGTGGTAGTCAGGTGTCTGGCGTGCGGAACGGGCTCGCCCGCATTGCGACGGACGAGGATGGAAACCCCATAACCATGGATGGAGAGTCAGTACTCGCCAACCCTTACCTCCTTGACGAGGTCACTGTCAAAGCGCCGAACTTACAAGTAGCGAAGGCGGCGAGGGAGAGGGGAAACATTTATGGGTTAAACCACGTAAATAGTTTAGCAAACAATAATCCCGATGATGAATATAGTCAAGGTTATAGCGATAACAGCTCCTTTATTCCTGACTGGATGCGGAGAGTCTTCGGGCACCCTGCCCAAACAGCCAGTGCAGTCACAAATTATGTCACCCGACACGTCCCCTTTTTGAGAGGGGAGTCGGGCTCTTACGTCAAAGATTTGTCCGACTCCCGTATATCAAGAATAACGCCAGAGACACAGAATGTCAAATCGATCCTCGGTAACACGTTTATCGAGATGAACAACACAAACACCATCCGTCCGGCTAAACAATTCAAAGAGGCTAAGGCGGACGAGTTGGTGAGCGACAGGTACATCCCGCTGTCTAACTTTAAATTGTATATGGGCATCGAGGATGGCAAATTCAAGGTAGACTCATTGGGCAATTTCAGAGACCAGACAGTAGTCTCCCCCGTTCGCAACAAGACGGATTTAACCTATTCTCTCATGAGGCATGATGCAGCTGGGCAGGTCGCAGCCACGAATAAGGCAAAGTGGTGGAGGGATACACAGCACCCTGGAATGACGCAAGAGGCTGTTAATGATTCAATCGCAAAGTACGAGAGCCTGGGGGGAACACCAGTAGGATTTTTAAATAGGAACGGAGTACCCGTGCCCATGACAGGTATGAGGCGAGATAAATCTCTACTCGTCTCACCTAACGGAAACTCGATGTTCCTTAATAACCTTGATGGCTTTAACGCACAGCAGGACTCATTGGTTAATGCCTTCCTTCGCAAAAATGGTGGAGCTTACCCTATTCAAATTGACAACGGCAGGTACTCTCATTTTTTAGAGGGCGACAAGGCCAATTATGATTCTTATATGGCGGCCGACCTGTATCGAAAGCCAGAGGATGTATGGGCTTTTGGCGAAGTAGATTAAAAAAAAACTTTGGATATGCAGGTATATCTATAATACAATCCATGCGCGACAAGATAATCCTACTACTGTTCGTTATAGCCTCGCTGCTCTCAGT
>CAVETY010000025.1:0-37320 GCA_963618945.1 Bacteroidaceae bacterium | reverse complement strand
GTCTCCGTCTCTCAAACTAAAAACTTCTTCCTTTTATTGGAAGCCCCAAACTGCGCGTTCCTGTCAAAATCTTTATTCACTATGGTTTGGTGTTCTCTTGCCGCTCGTGTTCTTTTATTCCTCTTGTTTGTTCTTTTTAGGACTCGGAGTTAAATAAATATGAACTATATTTGCCGCGGTGTTATCATTGCACCCTATCTAATGAAGAAACTACTCACTTTTTTTATTCTCGCCTTTGTTGCCGCTGTATCCTCGTGGGCAACTGATTACACAGGCGACATGACCATAGTGGTCAACGGCTCCGACAAATCAACCTCACAGAAAAGCGTGTCACTCACCGACAACGGTGACGGCACCTATGCGCTCTCCATTACATCGGTGGTGCTTCACACAAGCAAAAACGATTTCAATTTAACGTTGAATGGAGAAAAACAGTCAGATGGCGCGGTCAAACTCACAGGAACTAACCCGGTCTCTGTTGCGTTGATTTGGCCTACGACCTATTCCCGCACTGCGACTGTCACTGGCACTTTGTCTCCCGATTCTAAGGATTTGAGCCTCTATGTTGATTTCGGTGATAAAATGGGGAATCTTTTTACTGGTGGTGAGAAAACTTACGCCCTCAAGTTCTCTGCCGTATATACAAAGGACTACAGCGGCTCGTTCGTCTCCAATGTGGCGGGCAGCCTCTCCTTTGCGACCAAGACGCTTCATCTTGAGCGTGTAGATTATGCCACTTCAACCTACAGCATCTCATTGAGCGGTGTCTCCATCAACGGCTCTTCCATGGATATTGATTTGAACAGTGTCCATGCCGAGGCTCAGGCTGATGGCAGTCTTGTTCTCAGTGGCTATGAGGAGGTTACCGTCCCCACGGCTGTGGCGTCCTCTGGCGTGGCCAATGTCCGCGTGAGCGGCTCCATCACTTCAGACAGCGAGGGCATAAGCGTCTCGCTTGATTTTGGAGAGCAGGAGGCGGGTGCTATATCCGCCAAGTTCTCTTGTGGCAACTATCAGAAAACCTATGAGGGTGAGATGGTCATCTATCTTGATGGTGATTCGCAAGAGCCTACTGTCAATGACGTCATTCTCACACGCATTGGCGACCTGACTGGTGTCTATAATCTCGCCATCAAAGATTTCTCTTTCTCTGACGTGAATATCGGCGACATAACGCTCAGCTCTGTCTATGGCACTGAGAAGGAGGATGGCTCTGTAACTCTTCAGGCTGATGAGACTATTGAGATTAAGTATACTCTCATTGGTAGTTTAACTACAACCTATAAAGTTGAGATTAAACTCTCTGGCACCATATCGGCTGACCAGACTGAGATGACTCTCGTCATGGACATGGGCAATGTCGGTTTCTTGTGGCTTAAGAAGTCGGTAAACGTCACTTTCCAAAGCCCCGTGCCGCCTCATCCCTATTCTCTCGATATGCAGTACACGGGCGACCAGACCGTCTATATGAACTCGGTTGTCTCTGACCTCACTAAGTTCCAGGGCAAGAATACAGTCTCTGTCAAGTGTACAGACTCTTCTGTCTCTCCTTATACTTACACTGTCACCATCCCCAATGTGACCTATGGCGTCCTCAATGTAGGCACTGTCGAGCTTGTCAACGTAAAGGCCACTGTGGCTGATGACGGCTACATTGAACTGGTTGACGAGGGTGAGGAGTTTAACCTTGGCGGTGTCATTGGCTTGACTGTCAAGTTGACGGGTCTCATCACTCCCAATTGTAAGGACTTGGATCTCGATGTCGATTTCGGCGAGGTCTCAGAGGGTCTCCAGATGCTTCTCAACTTCACGACAGGTGCTGCCGGTCGCGTCACGATACCCGATTTTGAAAAGAATTATGAGGGTGACTTGACTGTCTATATTAACGGCGCGGCCGGAGACCCGACAACCAATGTCGTCAATGTGACTCTGACTGACAAGGCAACTGGCACCTACTCCATGTCCATCAAGAACTTCTCTTACGGCTCGCTCAACCTTGGCGACATCCAACTGACAAAGGTCAAGGGTGAGACGCAGGACAATGGGAATATCAAACTTACAGCCTCTGAGGCTATATCCATCTCTCTCTCTGTAATCCCTGTCACAGTGACGGTCAACCTCGAAGGTGAGATCTCAAATGACACTAAGGATATCGACCTCAACCTCGACATGGGCAAGGTGGCAGGTCAGCAGATTGCAGCTACATTCTCATCTCATTCTGCCGATAACCCGACTCTCGATGAACTCGATCAGGACTATGAAGGTGAGCTGACTGTCATAATAAGTGGCGAGGCTGGCGACCCGACCCAGAACACAGTCCACGTCACTCTGACCGATGCCGCCACAGGCACATGCACCATGTCCATCAAGAATTTCTCTTATGGCTCGCTCAACCTTGGCGACATTGAGTTGACAAGCGTCATTGCCGAGGTGCAGCACAATGGCACAGTCAAACTCACAGCCGAGGAGAAGATCTCTATCAAACTCGGTTTTGTGCCTTTCACGGTTACCGTAAAGTTGACTGGTCTGATGAGTGCCGACCATAATGACATGTATCTCGACCTTGACATGGGCGAGGTCGCTGGTCAATCCATCGCGGCTAAGTTCCGCACAGCCAATGCGCCCAGCGATGACGACAATACTACAAGCGACAAGCACATTGTCACCGATGATGACGCCTCATTCATCTATTTCAACCTCGGTGGACAACAAATAGCAGCCCCCACTCGTGGCATCAATATTATTGTCAACACCACCACAGGCGAGGCTCGCAAGGTGATTGTCAAGTAAAAATTACCCATGTCTCGCTAATTACATTTAGCACGACAAGGTCATAAAAATGAAACGGGATGTGTCTCAATGAGGCGCATCCCGTTTTGTGTTTATTAGAGTTCAGAGGTGTTTGAACTCATGGGATTTTATGGCGTATTTGTCTAAGGAGTAATTCCTTGGGACCCATATTGCCCATTTCTGTTTTGGGGGCTGTCCTTTTGCCGCTATCTTAAGTCCATTCCTGTTTTCCCGTTCATTTTCACTTCTCACCTCACTGCCAGTCTTCCCCGTTTGATTGCCCCATTATTTTCCTCTTAAAACGCTTCTTTTCGGGTCTATTATTCAACTGCCATATCAGTTCTTCCTCTCAACTTTTCCCGCTCCTTTTCTTTGCCCACCTCGCTGCTTATCCATTCAGTGATTATTTCATCTCACTATCCACCTAAATCACTCCTTTCTGACCTTATTTTTCAACCTCTATATTCCCTTCGTTTTCTAAATCATTGTTCTCCTTAACCCCTCTTTCCCCTCGCTGCTTTTCACAGCTCTACGTCCCGTTTTTCCCTCGTTTCCTTAATGCCCTCTCAAATCAGCGAATTCACACTTTAATTTTTGCGCTTAAAGACCAAATGAGTTGGTAATGCCATATAAACAAAAAAAGCCGTGTCCCGGAATATTCCGGGACACGGCGGTCTTTTATTGTCAGTCTACTTGGTGTAGCTTACTTGGCTGCGTTGAGCTTGTCAAGAGCACCCATGACCTCGAGGACGTGCTGACGGCTGGTCTCAAGGAGAGCCTTCTCCTCCTCATTGAGGTTGAGCTCGATAACCTTCTCGATACCATTCTTGCCGAGGACGACAGGAACACCGAGGTAGCAATCGTTGATGCCATACTCACCCTCGAGCTTGCAGCAAACGGGGAATACGCGCTTCTGATCCTTGACGATGGCCTCGACCATCTGAGCTGCAGATGCGCCAGGAGCGTACCATGCTGAGGTGCCCATGAGCTTAACGAGCTCACCGCCACCATTCTGGGTGCGCTTAACGATAGCGTCAATCTTCTCCTTGCTGATGAGGTCGAGCACGGGGATACCGGCTACAGTGGTGAAGCGTGGCAGTGGAACCATGGTGTCACCGTGGCCACCGAGGAGGAGGCCCTGAACCTCCTTGACAGATACGCCAAGCTCCTCAGCGATGAATGCCTTGTAGCGTGCGCAGTCGAGGACGCCAGCCATACCCATGACGCGTGCGCGGGGGAACTTGCTGGTGATGTGAGCCTGATAGGTCATCACGTCGAGTGGGTTAGAGACGATGATGATGATGGCGTTGGGGCTTGCTGCAACAACCTGCTCAGTAACGCTCTTGACGATGCCTGAGTTGATGCCGATGAGGTCGTCACGGGTCATGCCCGGCTTGCGGGGGAGACCTGAGGTGATGACTACGACGTCAGAGTTAGCGGTCTTGCTGTAGTCGTTGGTCGCGCCGACAGTCTTGGTGTCATAGAGGGTGATGGGGGACTTCTCGTAGATGTCGAGTGCCTTGCCCTCTGCTACGCCCTCTTTGATGTCGATAAGGACAACCTCGTTGGCGACCTCGCGGTATGCGAGAACGTCTGCTACTGTAGCGCCTACGTTACCGGCGCCTACAACTGTTACTTTAGCCATTTCTGTATTGAATTTAGGTTTCTTCTTAACTTCTAAGTCTCCACAAAAATAACATAGTTAGGTGAAATACGGAAATATTTCTTTAATTATTTCTTGGGTGCCGAAATTGGTATATAAAAGAAACAGCCTACCTGTTGTCCCTCAGCACCTTAATTGGGTGATGCTCGCCAAATCGTGGTCTCACATTCCTTCTTTTTGCGGCTCTATGTCTCACGTGTCAATCAAACGCATTGACTTCTTTTGCTCCGCTTACGCCCATTGGGCCTTTTTAATGTGCTTATTCTCTACCGTTAGTAAGCCTCGTTTTCAATGCCGTTGACGCTATCACCTCGGTTGATTTGCTCTTGCCTTTCTCTCTTATTTTCACTAACTTTATAGTACCGACTTATGTCGCCTAACCTACGTGAATGTTCGTTACCTAAACAACAATCACCATGAACTCTAAGACACCCCAATCCCGACCTCTCATTCTTGTCACCCCTTTGTGGGACAGTAAGTTGCAAAGTCTGTGGATGATTCCCGGCTATCTTGAAGGGCTGCGAAAGGCGGGCGCTGACCCCGTGGTGCTAAACCTCGACGCCTCGCCAGATTACCTTGATCATCTTATTTGCCTCTCCGATGGCATTCTCCTTACGGGTGGACCCGATGTGTCGCCCTTGCTCTATGACGAGTCCCGTCGGCCTCTCTGTGGTGAGCCTTGTGGTGTGAGGGACAAGTTGGAGGCTCATTTGCTCTCTGCCGCTGATCAGAGGGATATTCCGCTTCTCGGCATCTGCCGTGGCCTGCAAATCATGAATGTGTTCTTTGGTGGCTCTCTCTATCAGGATTTGCCCTCAGAATCATCTTCTGACATCTGCCACCGCATGACGCCGCCCTATGAACGTCATGTCCATGAGGTCTCAGTCTCCGCAGGCTCGCTTTTGCATGACATTGTGGGGCGTGACATTATAGGAGTCAACAGCTATCATCATCAGGGCGTCAAAAGGGTGGGGGCTGGCCTGTCAGTCTCAGCTGTGGCGTCTGATGGTTTGGTTGAGGCCCTTGAAAACAGTAGGAAGACTTTTATGCTGGGCGTTCAGTGGCATCCTGAGTTTATGCCTGACGAGCCTGAGCAAAAGTGGATTTTCGAGTCCTTTGTCAAAGCTGCGGCTCGCAAGAGGGCACAAAGCGAATAGTGTGTAACACGCTCACGGCCTTTTCTGTGGTCATTTGACTCACCTCTCCTTCCGTCGCAGTTTTTGTAAATTTCTTGAATAAGATTTGAGGATAATATTGCGACTTGAAAATAAAACGCACAGGCTCTGCTTCTGCCATAAAATAAACGCCGACCAGAAATTCAATTCTGGCCGGCGTTTTATGTTACACTACTTATAAGTTGCTTTGGGACTATCTGATGGCAATGCGTTGAGCCTTGCTGCCAATGCGGATAATGTAAATTCCCGAGGCGGGGGCTGTCATCATGTCGCCTGTCGTGGCTGCAACACGAACGCCAGCCAAGTTGAAGAGTGTCTTGCTCTCACCCTCTGCGCCCGAAATGATTACGTTCTTGCCCTCGGTGCTGACAGATACTGTAGCCTGTTTGGGCGTGTTGAGGCTTGTCTCTGTGCCGTTTGCGAAGAGTATCTCGATGGGTTTGTTGTGGTCGAATGTGACTTCGAGTTTGTTTGCCCCGAAAGTGCAAGCCTCACCGCCAACAGTCACAGAAGCTGGTTTCTCGCTGTAAGTGATCTCAACTTTGCTGCCGTTGTTTGCAAAGGCTGGGCCGCTCACTTTCTTCAGGTCGGTCTTGCCGTAGTCAATTTTATAGAGTGCGTTGGACACGCCGTCTTTTGTCGTGGCTCCAATGGGGACTGTCGTACCCTGTGACCAGCGGGCGGTATACTCTCCCGTATAACCCGCGTCGCTGAAGTTGAGCCAGTAGGCTACCACGCCATTCGCGAACTCCTCTTCCGTGAAGTAACGAGTTGACTGCATAAGCTCGTCCTCGTCATACTCGGGGATGGATATAGACTTGTTGGAAGTAGTCTTGCCACCTGAACTTCTCTGCATGGCCACCTTGACCTTCTTGCCCGTTCCGCTCCTCAGTCCGAGGTTCTGCTTGATGATGATGCATCGCTTCTCGTTCTGAGTGGTCAGGACGTCGCCGAGGTGCATAAATCCGCTCAGCTCGGCATCGTCGCCAGCGTCGTCTACTATTGTCACAACGATCTCCTTGTCCTTGGCATTCTCACTGTCCACAATTATTTGGCCGTTGAAACCGAAGTTAGAGACCTTGCCCTGAAGCTCTTTTGCCAAGATGGGGACGTAGACCGTCTTGCCGTCAGTTTCATACTTCTCGTCGGTCGGGTCAATGTAGATTAGCGCATTGTCCAAGTAGAGGTTGTTGACCTCCGACTCGCTGCCAAGTGTGCCGAAGAGGCCCGAGTTGCGTACGGCAAGGTTGCTTACAATTGAGGCCTCCATCTTGCCATTGTAGGACTCGACTGTGCGAAGTCCGTCCATGTACATGAAAATGTTGTCGGCCGACATGATGCCAAGGTCAGGATATGTCGGGGCGTAGAACACGGGGCTCTCAATATTGACATCCTTGTCGGAGAAGTCGCCATCCTGTACGGCGAGAGCGGTCAT
The DNA here is from genome assembly GCA_963618945.1 of Bacteroidaceae bacterium. Taxonomy (GTDB): domain Bacteria; phylum Bacteroidota; class Bacteroidia; order Bacteroidales; family Marinilabiliaceae; genus W3P20-009. The sequence continues at coordinate 30,257 of CAVETY010000025.1, read as the reverse complement.
GGCATCACTAAAGCCCTGTGCTGTCGTAGCGTCGAGGCTCGTCGTGTTTTTGTCAAACTTATAGAGCTCCGATGTGCCGCCTGTGAAGATTGAGCTCCAACCCTCATATTTGGATGGGGTGGGGACCAAGAGCTTTGTTCCCGTGCTTACACCAATTCCGTTAAATGCGTTTTCTGTTGTTTCCGGGACGGTTTGCGCATGAAGTCTGAGCTCATAAAGCGAGGCGGTGCCGCAAAAAGCGCTGTCCCCTATGGCTGTTATTGTGCTTGGGAGTGAGAGTATGCGTAGTCCGATACAACCGTTAAATGTGTTGGCCTTGATTGTCTTTACTCCCTCGGGAACAATAAGTGTGTCAATGTAGCATCCGTAAAAGAGTCCTTCGCCCAAGGATGTCGCCTTGCCATTGCCCTCAATGTAGACTTTGGTGAGACCCGATTCAGCAAAGGCGTAGTCGCCTATCTCTGTTACGCTTTTGGGAATCGTGACAAGAGTAAGTTTGTTGCAATCTCGGAAAACATTATTCTTGATGACTTTTGTGGTCCTCGGAAGCCTGATTTCCGTCAGGTGGTCGATGTTATAGAAAGCGTCGTTCTCTATGACCTTGACATCCTTGAATGTGACTTGGTACAACGCTGAGTTTGCGAATGCGCTCTCTCCTATGGTGTCCGCCACGATATCTACAACATTCAAAACAGGGCAATCCTGAAATGCGCCATTATATATGCGTCCGACGCCCTTCGGCATGGTCAAAGTAGTCAGGTTGCACATTCGGAATGCGTTGACACCTATGCTTGAAACGCGGCCATTAAGTTCGAGGCTTGCGAGAGTTGACATGCTATTCCCATTGAAGACAAGGCTATCGCCTAAACAAATTCCCTCGTCATTTGCTCCGCTGCTGTTCACAATGAGACTTGAAATCGATGTCTCTGTTTTTTGAAACGCATGAGACTTTATCGCAGTGACTGTGTATGTCGTACCGTCGTTTTCCACCGTTTGCGGTATTGTCACAGTCGTGCCTGCCGATGAGCCTAATCCGCTCACGCTGACGTATCCGTGGTCTGTGTCTGTTACCTCATAGGCTACGCCGTCAACCTCAAACGTTGTGTTTGAAGTCTGCGCTGAGCTGTATGAGTAGATTGTAGTTGCGAAAAGGACTGTTGCAAGTAATTTTTGCATATTCATTAAGTTTCGCTTTTGCGAGTATGAAGGTAGTGTTAGGGCTGTTAAATGTATGTTGTCGTGCCCATGTCGTTATTACGGAGCGTTACGGCTTGTTGTTCCGCTCTTCTTCGCGAATTTACGAATTAATAAGGTTCTTTATATTTAAAAAATCAGGCGGCACTGAGGTCTTTTCTTCCCTCGTGCCGCCTGATTTTTATTAGTTATATGTGTTGCCGAATGTATATTATTCAGTTGCTCGCCCCTCTATTTGACCCCTATTTTTAGCGTTTGTCCGCCTATCCTGACAATATATATTCCTGCGCATGGGGTGCTGAGCGTGTTGCCTGTGGTTGTGGCGATGCGCAGACCTGTCAAACTGTAGAGTGACTTAGGCTCACCACCTGCCCCTGAGATTAAGATGTCGCGGCCTGATGTTGTCACGCCAAGGTTCTTGATATCCTTTGTGGCAGTGGGGTCTGTGGTCTTGGCGGAGAATGTTATGACTATCTGTTTCGTCGGGTCGAAGTCGGTTATCGTTACACTTGACGCTCCAAAACCCGTCACTGCTGTTCCTCCAATGGTTACAGATTCTGGCTTTTCGTCGTAACTGATGGTGAAAGAGCTTCCGCCGTTGGCATAGGTTGCGCAATCGGTTATGTGGGTGAGGTCGGTGGTGCCATAGTCGACTTTAAACAGGGCGTTGCTCACTCCGTTTGTCGTTGTAGCGCCCACAGGCAGAGTCTTGCCTTGTGACCAGCGAGCCGTGTAGTTGCCTGTGAAGTCGGGACCGTCCCAGTTGAGCCAGTAAGCCGCCTCTCCATTGGCGAACTGCTCATCGGTGAACTCCCTCTCATAACCAGAGTGGTCGTCCTCGTCGAGGCTCAGGGTTTTATTGCCATTGGTGCGTGACTTGGCCACTTTGACCTTTGTCCCTGTGCCGCTGCGCAGACCAAGGTTCTGCTTAATGATGATGCACCTTTTTCCGCTGCCAGTTGTCACAACGTCATCTAAACGCAAGATGCCTGTCAGCGTGGCGTCATCATCGTTTGTGTCCACAAGGCAGACCACAATCTCTTTATCTTTAGCCAGCTCCTCGTCCACAATCACATTGCCAGAGAATGTGAAGCAGTTGACTTGCCCGCTGTTGTGCTTGGCGAGAATGTGGATGTAGACCGTGTCACCGCTTGTGTAGTAGTTGTCAGAAGTGGGGTCTACATATATGGTGGCGTTGTTGAATGCCAAGTTGTTAATCTCAGCGCTTTCGCCAATGTGGTTAAAGATTCCCTCCGACCTCACCGCCAGGTTTGTCAGTGTCGCGCCTTGCAAGGTGCCATTATATTCGTTAATGGTCGGGAGTTTGTCCAAGACTGAGAATATGTTGTTTGCTGAAAGCTCATCTAAGTTGAGTTCAGGCTTGGTAAATGTTATGTCTTCACCAATAGTCACGTCAATATCGGCGAACGTGCCGTCGGCATTGGACAATGCGCTGAAAGCGTCAATAGTGGATTGCGCATCTGTCGTGGTTGCGGCCGACGGCTGATTGTTGCTGTCTGTGGTTTCGGCGAATGTGTACAGTTTGTCAATGCCTCCAGTGAAGTATTGGGCGAAGTCACTATATTTTTCGGGAACAGGGACTAACAGTTTAACATTCAGGCTATTCTCTGTGATGTAGCTGAATGTCTCTGCACATGTGTAAATTCCCTTGTTGTTTTCCTTGTCGTAATTACCATCCTCTCTGTAAATCTTTATTGTGCTGAGTTTGCCGCATTTTTCGAAAAGGTTTTTATCTAAATAGTTGAGAGATTTGGGCATAGTTATGCTTTCCAAATTTTCGCACCCTGAAAATGCGTATTCGCCTATTGAGTCAATGCCCTCGCCCAAAACGAGTTCTTTCAATGCCGTGCAGTTGGAAAAGAGATGTTGGTCTATAATATCAAGCGCACCTCCCTCAAAAGATATTTTCTCTATGCCGTAGCAGTTAAAAAAGCAGAATTGCTCTATTGTGCTGACGCTCTTGGGAATTGTCAACTCTTTTATCCCGTTGTTGTCGTAGAAGGCGTTTTTGCCTATATACTTGAGCGTTGTCGGTAAAATGAGTTTGCTTAGTTTGCTGTCATAGCGAAATGCCTGGTAGCCTATAGTGTCCAATCCGTTGCTAAGGTTTAGAGTGGTCAGGTTGGTGCATCTATATAATGCCTCTTTCCTTATGGATACTAAAGTGCGTGGCGTTGTTAGTTCTTCTATGGCGGCGCATCCGTACAAGGCGTAGTCTCCCAACACGGTCAGTCCCTCCGGCAAGTTGATGTTTGCCAAACTGCTGCATCCGTTGAATGCCGACATTCCAATGAATGACACGCAGCCGTTAATGGCCACCTCGGTAATGTTTGTACACTGATAGAATGCGTAATTGTCAATTAGCAGACCTCCCCCGTTTTCTCCTTTTGAGTTTATTGTAACTTTGGTAATAAGTGTGTTGTTTTCAAAGGCTTTCTTGCCAATTGCCACAACTGGATAGCCATCAATGGTCTCGGGCACTATCAGTTCGCCTGACGGTCCGTTGCCATATGCCCCTGTTAAAGTGGCATATCCTTGTGTCTTGTTGATGGTATATGTGACGCCGTTCTCGGTGTCGTTATATTCGCTTAGCTCGTCAGCGGCCATGGCTGTGGCGTGAGTCTGCGCGGCGGACTGCAATGTCGCCATGAGACAGAAGGCAAGTGTTAGCGCGATGTGCTTGATTGTTTTCATAATTAATGAGCATCTGTTAATTTCTCGTTGCGCTGGTCGTCGTGCAACCAACACTTTGCAAATTTAATTAATCGAGTATCTATTTTCAAGCGTGTTGCGTCAAAATCAATTAGTTAAATGTTCTTTAATACCGTTGCGCGAGGTTTGCGATACATCCTCCAAAACCAGTCGAATATAAAAAGCCACCCCGAGGGCGGTTCCCCTGAGGTGGCTCTGTTTTGAAGCTGTTTCGGCTAAGTCTCTGTGGCTATTTTACTCGGATCTTATATGCCTTGTCGCCTATGCGCAGAACATATACGCCTGTTGAGGGTGCCGTCATGTTGTCGGCGGTTGTCGTGGCGGTCAAAGTGCCGGACATGGCGAAAAGGTCTTTGCGCTCGCCAGTAGCTCCGTAGATGGAAATTGTGCTTCCTGTGACGTTTATCCTCACATTCTCAGCTTCTTTTTCATCTAATGCGCTTACGCCCGTGGAGAATGAGAACTCGATGGCTTTGTCAGGGTCAAACTCAATGTTCACGCTTGTGGCTCCGAAGGTGTGGACCTCACCGCCTATTGTGAGGGCGGTGGGCTGTTGCCCGTAGGTCACTGTGATTGTTGAACCGCCATTGGCATATGTCGGGCCGCTAATCTTGCTCATGTCCGTCTCGCCGTAGTTGACCTTGTAGAGGGCGTTGCTCTTGCCGTCTATCGTCGTGGCGCCGATGGGGACTGTCTTGCCCTGTGACCACCTTGCGGTGTATTTGCCAGTGTAACCCTTGCCGCTGAAGTTGAGCCAGTAAGCCACCTCGCCATTGGCAAACTCTTCGTCTGTGAAGGCTCGCTCCTCAAAATAGTCCAACTCGTCGTCCTCAAGCGATTTGCCGGATGATATTGATTTTGATGTCGCCACTTTGCCTTTGGTGCTGCCTGTGCCGCTGCGAAGTCCAAGGTTCTGCTTGATTATAATGCATCGTTTGTTATCCCCGTCGCCTGCAGTCTGCAAATCGCCGAGGTGGATGAAGCCATTAATCTCGGCGTTGTCGTCAGCCGCATTGGCCAAGCAGATGACAATGTCTTTGTCGCCAGCTCGGTTCTCGTCTACAATCATGCTGCCGTCGAAACCGAAGTTGCTCACTGTGCCGCAGATGGTGTCTGCCAAGATGGGAATGTATACGTTCTCCACGTCGCTCTTATATTTGCTATCTGTCGGGTCAACGTAAAGTTGCGCATTGCTGAATGTCAGATTGTTGATGTGCGCGTTCTCGCCAATGGAGCCAAAGAGGCCGGAGCTGCGCATTGTCATGTTCTCAATTGGCGCGGCGTTCATTGTGCCGTCGTATTGTGAGATTGTCGGCAGTTTGTCCACATAGGCGAATATGTTGTCGGCGGACAGGGCCTCAAGGTCGAGCGACATTTCTTCAAACTTTATGGTGTCCGAAATTTCCACATTATCGCTTTCGTGTCCACTGCTCAAGGCGGCGAACAGGTCTTTCAGTCCGTCTGTTCCGCTTGCCGTTATGGTTGTCTCGCCCGTCTCGTCAGATTTCGTCTCGGTAAAGGTGTACAGGTAGTCTGTCTTGAGGTCTCGTAGTTGTCCGCTGTATATTTTAGGATCAGCCACAAAAAATGTTGCATTTAGCGATAGGACATAATTGGCCAAAGTGAAGTCCATGTCACCGTAGTACTTTACCGCTGTCAGTTTGCTACATCCGTCAATTATGCTGCTTGTAGTGAACCCCAAGTTAGCTGTGCTTGGGATTGACAGGGTCTGCAAATTCTCGCAACCGGAAAAAGCGTCATCATAAATGTAGTACACTCCCTCGGGTATTGTCAGGCTTTCAAGGCTGGTGCATCCGTAGAAAGCTTTAGCTCCAATGTTGCGGTTGTTTATGACCTCTGTTGTTTTTAGGCCATCTGTCTTTATGATTATTTCGGGTCCCTCCATATAGACGTTTTTGAGTGACGTGCAGCCGCTAAACATATTGCTGCTAATGTGGAAACCGGCGGGGAGGAAGACAGTCTCAAGCCCCGTGCATCCGCTGAATGCGGACACACCTACGGTATCTGTGGTGGAGCGCAAGGCGAGGGTGTTGATTGACGAGCATCCTTGGAAGGCCTCCGCCCCTATGCTCTTGACTCCATCCAAGTCTATGCTCGTCAATGACGTGGCCTCGCTGAACGCGTAGTCTTCGATTGCGGATATGCTGCCGTTGCTCGCTAAGGAAACCTCTTTTAGTGTAGTATTGCCTTGGAAAGTCCCCTCTTTAATCAGAGCGCCCTCGGCCTCAATAACTAAGGTCGTAAGGTCTGTGCCCGAACTTCCGAGGTTATTGTATCCGTCGCCGTAACTCATCAATCCGCGGACTGGGTAAGTTATGGTACCGATGCCTATCTCCGTCGGTATGGTCACTTCCCCGCTTACTTGCGATTCGTTATAGCCGGTTATATATAAGGAGTCGTTTATTGCGAAATAGGAGAACTTATTGTCTACGCTGTATCCGTAGCCAGGTAGCTTAGTTTGACTGGATTGAGCAACAGATAATGGTGTGCCAATCAATAATCCTGTGGCTAACGCCGTGAGGACGGAAGGAATGTGTGTTCTTTGCCTTTTCATGCGCGTGTCTGTTTTAAGTTAGGCTAACGATTTGTCTTGTTGAGTTGTGTGGTCCGTATTCTTTTTACGCACGCTTGTCTTTTTGTGTTGCGTTATATTTCATAATTTAAAATAGTATTTTGGGATGATGGGTTTACAGCCGAACGTGAGTTTTTGAGTGAGATGATTGTTCGCGATGGCTCGATTGCTAAGGTTGGCCTTTTATGTGGCCGTCTATTAAGTTATGTGTGTGCTTATGTGTTGTGATTTTTGACTTGTTTTTGGGGGCTGTTTAGGATTAGTTTGTGTGAGGCTCATTCCGATTATGTCCACTTATGTGTGTAAAATCATACACGTCAACGTGCTCCATTATGTGAGAAGACATCTTACAACATTTAGGAACTTAGTCTTAAAATTGTTCATATTGTTTGTTCAAACGTTTACACGAACGGGTGGTTTTGTTTGTTCGTTGTACCATGTATAATAAGTTATCTAATAGGTAAATATCTGTTCGTGGGTATTAAATCGTAAGCCAATTATTAAACATTCTATACCTTAAAAATCATCAAAACGACACTCTTGTCCCAATAAACATATCTTAACTTTGCCGCTGTGATATTTACGAACAGGCAAGAACTGTGTGTACATATCATTCAGAATTGATCTCAAATCAATAACATGTCTTATGTTAACAAACAGCAGAATCAAGATTAACGGCAGGCACGCTATTTTGGTGTGGCTGCTGGCTTTGCTCTTCTCCTTGGGGCAAGGCATGGTCGGCTCGGCTGCCTATGCGCAGTCGCAGACGGCTTCCGGCACTGTCGTGTCAAAGTCCGACGGTCAGCCGCTGCCTGGTGTCGCCGTGTTGGTTAAGGGTACCACTATTGGTACTATAACCGATTTCGACGGTAAGTTCAATCTTCAGGCTGACAATGGTGTCACCCTTGTCTTCTCTTTCCTCGGTTTCAAGACCCAGGAGAATGTTTTCACCGGCGCTCCCCTCAATGTTGTGCTTGATGAGGAGTCTACCGACCTTGAGGACGTCGTGGTTGTCGGCTACGGTGTTCAGAAGAAGAAGCTCGTCACAGGTGCCACCGTCCAGGTCAAGGGTGACGATGTTCAGAAGCTTAACACGAACAACGCCCTTCAGGCTCTTCAGGGTCAGACCCCTGGCGTCACCATCCAGTCGACCTCTGGTCAGCCTGGCTCAGCCATGAACGTCTCCATTCGTGGTCTCGGCACTGTCGGCAACAGCCAGCCTCTCTACCTTATTGATGGAATAGGTGGCGACATCACCACTCTTAACCCTGCTGATATCGAGAGCATCGACGTGCTCAAGGATGCAGCCTCGGCCGCCATCTATGGTGCGCAGGCCGCCAACGGTGTTGTGCTTGTCACCACCAAGAGCGGTAAGGAGGGCAAGGGTGTCGTCGCCTACGACGGCTACTACGGCATCCAGAATGTCTACCGCAAGAACCCCGCGCTCAACGCTACCGAGTACATGGCCATCATGAATGAGGCTTCTCTCAACAGCGGCGCGTCTGGCATTGATTGGCTCGACTCTAAGTACTCCGACCTCATCAACGAGGATGGCACTTCTAAGTACGACACCAACTGGCTCGATGAGATTATCTCAAACAACGCCATCACGCAGAGCCACAACCTCTCTATCACGGGCGGCTCCAAGACTACCAACTACGCCATGTCGCTCGGCTACATGGGTCAGGAGGGTGTCATCGGTGGCTCACAGGTCTCTAACTACGATCGTTTCAACTTCCGTATCAACTCCGAGGCTAAGCTCTATGACGGTTTCCTTACCGTTGGCGAGCATGTCGGCATAGTTTGGAAGGAGCAGCGCGGCATGGGAACCGGCAACATCTACAACAATAACATCCGCGGCGCCTATGTCACTTCACCTCTTACCCCTGTCTATGACGAGGACGGTAACTACTTCTCAGCCGCAGGCGAGAGCTGGAATGTGAATGACGGCAACCCCGTCGGCACCATGATGCTCAACCGCTTCAACCGCACTAAGAATTTCTCTGTTGACGCTAATGTCTATGCTCAGATTGAGCCTATCAAGAACCTCAAGATCAAGACTGTCTACGGCATCAGCTACGGCGGAAGCGAGTACCGCTCTTACACTCCTATCTACACCAGCAAGGACGGCTACCATGGCTTCTCTATGACCAGCCAGACCATGACGAGCTCAAAGGTTAGCGAGAGCCGCGGAAACGGCATTAGCCAAGTTTGGCAGAACACAGCAAGCTACGACTTCACCATCGCCGACGAGCATGACGTCAATGTCCTCATCGGTACTGAGATGAGCAAGTACGACGGCGGCAGCAATGGCGGCAGCAACACCGACCTCATCACTGGTTTCAATGACTGGAGCCACGCCTACCTCTCAAACACCGAGGGCACTGAGAATAAGACTGTCTCAGGCGCTCCCTATGACAGCACTCGTGGCGCATCTTACTTCGCCCGTCTCGGCTGGAACTGGAACGAGAAGTATATGCTCAACGCCACTTTCCGTGCCGATGGCAGCAGCAAGTTCTCTAAGGACGGCCGCTTCGGTTTCTTCCCCTCTGTCTCAGCAGGTTGGACCTTCTCTGAGGAGAGTTTTATGGATGCCGCGCGCACTGTTCTCGATTTCGCAAAGCTGCGTCTCAGCTGGGGTCAGGTCGGTAACGCTAACATCAACTGTTATCAGTATCTCGCCCCTGTCTCAACTGACAATACTACCTATAACTTCGGTGCTGGCGGTGGCCAGTCCGCTTGGACCACTGGCTCTTACACTTCACGTCTCGCAAACGCCGATGTCAAGTGGGAGACCTCAGAACAGCTCAACATCGGTCTCGACCTTCGTCTGCTTGAGAGCCGCCTGAGCGCAACTATCGACTGGTATCGCAAGACTACCAAGGATTGGCTCGTCCAGGCTCCTATTCTCTCAACCGCTGGTACCGGCGCTCCTTACATCAATGGTGGCGACGTCAAGAACACAGGTGTTGAGGTCTCTCTCAACTGGAATGACACCCTCACCAATGGCATCAAGTACTCTGTTGGCGCCAACATGGCGTATAACAAGAATGAGGTTGGCGAGATTCCTACCAAGGATGGCATAATCCATGGTGACTCTCAGCAGATTTATGATAGCGCACCTGAGTTCTACCGTGCGCAGAATGGCCATGCTATCGGTTACTTCTGGGGGCTCAAGACCGCTGGCATCTTCCAGAACCAGCAGGAGATTAATGAATGGATCGCCGCAGGCAATGGCATTGCCCAGTCTTCTGTCGCCCCTGGCGACGTCAAGTTTGTCGATGTCAACCACGATGGCGTTATCGATGAGAGTGACCGCGTAGATCTCGGCTGCGGTATTCCTAAGTACACCTTCGGTGTCAACCTCAGCATCGGCTGGAAGGGTTGGGATTTGAGCGCAGTAGCTTCTGGCGCCGCTGATTTCCAGATTGTTCAGTCTTACCGCAGCCCGGCTGGCGCGCAGAACAACTACACCAAGCGTATCCTTGATCGTTGGACTGGCGAGGGAACCAGCAACAAGATTCCTCGTGTCCTCTATGGCGATAATGGCAACTGGAGCAACTTCTCCGACCTCTATGTCCAGGATGGCGACTACTTCCGCATCCAGAACATCACCCTCGGCTACGACTTCAAGACCCTCATCAGCTGGAAGTACCTCAGCCAGTGCCGCCTCTATGTCCAGGTTCAGAACCTCGCCACTTTCACCAAGTATGACGGCATGGATCCTGAAATCGGCTCATACAACGGCAATGATGGCAACTCATCACAGGCTTGGGTATCGGGTGTCGATATGGGCTACTACCCACACCCGCGTACCATACTCGTAGGTCTTAACCTCAAGTTCTAATTGACAATCCGTAATCTGACGATTGGCGATTAAAAACGATATTGATATGAAACAGAAAGCTTTATATATAGCAGTGGCTTCTTTGGCTCTCGGCTTGGCTTCCTGCTCCGACGATTTCTTCGAGACGTCGAGCAAGACCGACCTCGACAGCAACACTGCATACAGCAATGTCGAGACTGCCGAAATGGCTCTCGTGGGTTGCTACAACGGCTGGCAGCGCACTCTTGGTGACGAGGGCATCGGCATGTTCCTCACCTCCGAGATAGCTTCGGACGAGTGCTTCGCTGGCGGTGGCGTGGGCGACGCGCGTAACTATTCCATCATTGACCGTTTCGACATGAGCGCAGCTGCTGGTTATTATGACCTGTGGCAGACGGATTGGAAGAACTACTATGCTGCCATTTTCCGTTGCAACAGCCTCATCTCTTCTGACGACCTCATCAACTGGGGTGATGACGAGACGGCTCACGGACGCATTATCGGTGAGGCCCGTGGTCTTCGCGGTCTCCTCTATTTTGATATTGTCCGTCTCTTTGGCGATGTGCCCCTCATCACAGTTCCTACCAGTGACAACCTGCCGCGCACCGATGCCAAGGAGGTCTTCAAACTCATCTTTGAGGATCTGAAGTTCGCCGCGGCCAATATCCCCGGCTCCGCTTACAACGGCACTAACCTCGACACCAACGACGGCCGTATGTCTAAATACGCTGCCGAGGCTCTCTTGGCCCGCGCTTACCTCTTCTACACCGGCTATTATGGCGAGGAGAGCGAGGCTTGCACCAAGCAGGAGGCCATTGACGCTATCAACGATGTCGTTGAGAATGGCGGCTATGAGCTGGAGACGAACTTTGAGGATCTCTGGATGCCTGCTTGCACCACTGAGGCTGGCGTCGGCACTGGCAGCTATGCCTGGAATACCACCTATGCCGGCAAGTATTACAATGCCGATGGCTGGCACGCCGGTCAGAACGGCCTCTCAAAGGAGTTCGTCCTCAATCTCAAGTGCAACACCACTCAGGACTACAATGGCAACTCGGGTGGCAACACTTTCATTGTCTTCCTCGGCAGCCGTAATATCAGCTGCGCGCCGTTTGCCAATGGTTGGGGCATCTGCGTGCCTAACCCGCGTTTCGTAGAGGATTATGACAACCCTCGCATGAAGCACAGTGTTGTCAAATACTCTGAATCTGGTCTTGAGAACAAGAGCGGTTTCACTGATAAGTGCCTCGGCGACACCTATGAGTACACTGGCTACGGCATTAAGAAGTACTCGCCCCTCTGTTTCTCTGACGACGTTCGCGAGTCGGTAGCTTTTGAGCTTGGTGAGAAGCACACCAATATCACTTACTACAACGATTGGACCGTAGTCCGCTATGCCGATGTCCTCCTCATGCAGAGTGAGCTCACCGGTGATCCTACCGGCCTCAACATGGTGCAGGTTCGCGCCGGCAAGGTGGCTACGGCCTACTCTGAGGAGGCTCTCCGCACCGAGCGCGCCCAGGAGCTCGCCTTCGAGGGCATCCGCTACTGGGATCTCCTCCGCTACGGCAAGGGCGGCTCGTATGCTGCTCAGAAGATTGCCGAGATGCAGGCTGGCGTCTCTGTCAAGAACGGAGGCGTCACGGCTACCGAGTCTTTTGACGCGAGCAACTTCACCTCTAAGGCCGGTCTCTTCCAGATTCCTAACACAGAGATTACGCTCTCCGGCAACACGCTCTCTCAGAACGCCGGCTGGTAGGCCTCTCATCGGTAGATGTCTAATTCTTTAAAGGAATAGAACAATGAAACTGAAATATTTAAGCATTGCCATCTCGGCGGCGCTCCTTGGCTTGTCTTCTTGTCAGCCGGACGAGTACAGCCTTGGCAGCTCGCAGTATACTGTTGACGACCTCCAGCAGGGTCTCAACTACTCTGTCAAGCCCGATGCCGAGAACCCCAATATCATCCACCTCTCGACAACTGTCACGGGTGTGACCCCGGTCTGGATTCTTACAGACGGCTCCACAAGCCAGAAGAGTTCGCTGGATCTCAACCTCCCCTTCGCGGGTGAGTACTCTGTCACTTTTGGCGTCTCTACGTCAGCTGGCGTCATCTATGGTGAGCCCTATAAGTTCACTGTCGTGGGTAATGACTTCACCATGCTCAGCGATGACCTCTGGGGTTATCTCGCAGGCGGTGTCGGCAAGACCAAGACTTGGGTGCCTGTAGACAAGGATTATGGCATCGGAAGCTGCACTGGCCCTGTGATGTATTGCAACCCCGACGATGTCCTCAATGACGGCTCAGGCTCAACCAATATCGGTTTGGACAACTTCAAGCCCAACTGGGACCCAGGTTTCCAAAGCTGGCTTATCCCTGATAATGACGCATATATGGATTCGTATATGACGTTTGGCCTTGATGCCACAAATGGTTGTACGCTCCAAATGTACCGCGGCGAGTCTGGTGAGAAGGGCTCTTCTACCGGAACTGAGATTTCTGGCACTTTCAGCCTCAATCTCAATGACGCTAAGCACCCTGTCGTCTCTTTCAACGGCGGCACATTCTCTATGCACAGCCTTGGTTTTGACGCAGTCTGCGACAACTATACTAAGGATATCAAGATTGTCCGCCTCACCCCTTACATCCTCCAGCTCGCTACTATGCGAACCAACAGCGAGGGCGCTTGGTGGCTTATCTGGAACTTCATCGCAAAGGATGTTCAGACTGGCGATGTCGTCATCCCGACTGAGGCTCAGGATGTCACACCTACTGATGTTGTAGAGATTGACGATCTCAACCTCGCAGAGACTCTCTTCCAGCAGGATATTGATGGTGTGACCGCTTCCCTCTCTTCTGTGACCTACAATATTGCAGATGTCCCCTATGGCTTCTACTGGTGGAATGGCGGCAGCGCAGCTTGGGAGGCCTCTTCTGAGGACGACTATGGCAAGAAGGTGTGGTATCCCACGGCTACCCCTGTTGAGGATTTCGCACTCATCTTGACTAAGAAGAGCGATGGCACCTACGCATTTGAGGAAGAGATATCTGGAAACAAGGGTACTTTCAACATCAATGGTAACACCCTCAAATTCAGCGCACCCGTTACTTTCTTCTCTGATGGCGGTGATGAGTTTACCACCGATGAACTGATTGTGACCAAGGCTAACGCTACTGACAATGTGTTCAACTTCTCAGTTGTCAACGAGACCAACTCAGCAAACCAGGTGACCAAGTACAAGTATGTCAACCTCACCCAGAAGTCTGTCGGTGGCGGTGGCACAACGGGTCCTGTCGAGGTCAAGGTCGACCAGTCTAAGGTCACTTGGAACTATGGTGACACAGACGGTAAGGCTGTCCGTATCACCCTCTACAACGCTTGGACTGGCTTGACGGATGCCGTTGACATCAGCAAGATGAAGCTCAAGAAGGGCAAGACTCTTAAGGTCACTTTCAAGATTACCAGTGGCATCACTTGGAACGCTGATGCAGAACCTCTTGCCATGCTTCGCCATAATGTTGAAGGACTTGGCATTGGTTCAAGTTGGGATAGCTTCGCCGAAGACGATGTGGTTAAGGTCAACAAGGATGGTGAGACAACTATCTCGCTCACTAACAACACTGGAACAACCGCCGACTTCTCGAGTGGTTCAGTCCAGATTGTCCTCCAGATTGACTCTAAGTACACGAAAGCTCACGACCTTTGCGAAATCACAATCGAGGATGAGCAACCTGTCATCACTGGTGAGGTCAAGATTACAATTGAGTAGTATGTAACTTCCTAAGTTTTCCCCATAGGCCCCGGCGGGTGGTAAAGTCAGCCCCCGCCGGCGGCCCAAGGGAGACCGGATTATAAGACGAATTCAATATGAAAACAAAGATATTTGCTGGCATCATGGCCCTGGCGCTCGGCTTCACCGCCGTGTCCTGCTCAGACGATGATGACTATTCGCCAGCCTCTGGCGAGGTCGTCCAGTCCATCGTGACGGGCTCGAGCGACGTCACTGCCACTTCGGCCAAGCTCAACGGCACAGTCAAGGGGCTCGGCTCTCTCTCAGCCTCTTCTTATGCTGTAGGTTTCTACTATGGCAACTCGGCCGAGGCTCTCACAAAGACTGTCGACGGCACTCTCGACGGCGAGGCTATCTCTGCCGAGATCTCAGGCCTCACAGCCAACACGACTCTCTATTATCAGGCCTATGTCACTCTCCAAAAGACTGTGACCTATAAAGGTGAGGTCAAGAGCCTTATCACCACTGACGCCAAGGTCGTAACCACCGACGCGTCAAATGTTGATGTCTTCTCGGCTACCATCGGTGGCACATCTACCGATGCACCCTCTACTGCCACGGCTGGCGTTGTCCTTGCCGCAAGCAGCGATGTTGAGGCTGTCCGCGCAGGTCTGCGCGTCTCTTCTGATGACGTTACCTCCATCTCTGTCACCAAAGAGGGTCTCCTCCCTGGCGCAACCTATTATTACGCCGCATATCTCGACCTTGGCACTGGCGTCGTCTATGGCGACGTGAAGGAGTTCGAGACCAAGGAGTACTCTTTCGATGTCAATGACCTTTTTGTCGACCTTGGTCTCTCCACCAAGTGGGCCAAGTGCAACATCGGTGCCGCAGAGCCTGAGGATTTCGGCGGTCTCTTCGCCTTTGGTGATATGACGGGTCTCAACCCCTCAAAGGATATTGCCGACTACACTGTGACCTCTGACGTCTACAAGACCGCCAATGACATTGCCTATAAGGTCTATGACGGCAAGGCGACCATGCCTTCGGCGGATGAGTTTGAGGAGCTTATCCAAAAATGTACTTCTGAGTGGACTGAGGTCAATGGCGTCGCCGGCTGCGAATTCACCGGCCCCAATGGCAACTCAATCTTCCTCCCCGCAGCTGGCAGCCGCAAGGGTCACACCATCTCTGGCGAGGGCTCTGAGGGTCTCTATCTCACCGGCTCTGTCAACGCCTCAAGCAGTGACTTTGCCGTAAGTTATGATTTCTCGAACGGTGTGAGCGCAAAGTCAACCACTCCGCGCTTCCAAGCTCTCTCTGTCCGTGCTGTGACTGTGGCTAAGGATGTTAAGTTGGATGAGCTGCTTCTCAACAACACGTGGGAGTTCGACCTTGCAGAAGATGGGTCTTACACAACTTTCCCTGGTCCTGTTTACTTCTATGGTTCCGATGATAGTTGGGCTACAATAACCAATAATGAGCCGACAATTGATGGCAACCATTGGTCTTGGGCTGCTGATTACGCAGGCAATCCATGGGTTGTTGAAAATAAAACTTCCAATGCCAAAGGTCAGATGACTTTCTCTGTGGATGAGTCTGGTAATAATGTCGTTACTGTCGTTCGTTATGACACAACCGGTGTCATGACCACGCAAACTGGCACCTATACCGTTGATGTGGAAAACAAGACAATCTCGCTCGTGGATAATGACGGTGAGCCTCTAGATATCCTCTATCTTGCTAACATGGCAGGTAAGATTCCTAATGCGGCTACTGATGTCCGTATTCTCTCTATTTCTGAGGGGACTCTTCAACTTGGTGTCTTCCGTAATGATGGTCAGCTTCTTGGCTTCAACTATGTTACCAATCTGAAGAAGTATGGCTTCAATGTCAAGTTGACTTGCTACAGCAATGCTGATAAATGCGATGATGGATGGTCTTCTGCCGTTATCAAGATTCCTGCTGATCCTAATAAGGTTTGTGGCGACTACTCGATAACTTTCACTACGACCAACGCTCGTACGCAGGGTGATGTTTATGTCCTTGACATTGAGGGCTTCGCAACTGCATTCCCTAATGCGCTCGTCCGCATCAACAAGATTACGGCTGATGGCAATGATGTGCCCTTCGATGCTAACAAGTTCTATTATGGTGATACCGAGGGTAAGGGTAATTACCGTGTAGAGTTGGCTAATATTTGGGGCTGTGGCCATAATGGTGGCTATTCTGGCCTTGCCGATTCTCCTTTCCGTAAAAATGGTGGTGAGGTTATTGGTGAGACAGCTCTTGCGTTCAACTCAACCTTTAAGGTGGATTTCACTGTGGCAAGTGTTACGTCTGATGGTACTGGAACTTATCCTGTAAATTTTGTCACAGTCGACTACAATTGGCAGTCTTCTTGGGGCACTAAAACAGGTACGAGCCTTAAGGTTACAAAGGAGAACTTCAAGTATGTCATGGAGGCTACAGAAGTCAATATGACTTATGATGGTTCTGATGTTTCCAGCGCTGATTTCTCCAAAGGCTCCCTTATGACTTTCTTTCAGGTCGAAGATATCTATGCTTATTTCCCAACAATGCATGCTACTCTTGATGCCATTAGCATTGACGGTACTGCTCTCACGTATGACAAGACCAAGGTCCTCGATTCTAATGAGTCTCCTAAATATCGTCTTGAGTTGTGGAATCCCTATGGGGCTACAAAGTCAGATTGTGCCTTCGGTACTCCGACGGGTGATGTAATCAAAGAACTCGGCTTCAAAGAGAAGATGGAGCTGACTGCAACTTTCCATTCTCTCTTTGCTGTTCCCTCTTTTGAGTAACCCTCTGAAAGTCTGATAGCCAAATTCTAAAGATGCAAGAAAACTGAATGTTCTTGCTCTTTTGGGAATATACTCTAAAACTACTGAGCCTGCACTGTGACAATGTGTTGCAGTGCAGGCTCTTTCCTTTTCTTATAACAAACTGTGCCGTTAACAAAATCAAACCATAACTTGTGAAGAGTCCCTTTTTTGTATTTTTGTGTTCATATATCTAAGTAACATTAAAACGATATTTGACACGATATGAAGATGAATATATGGCGTCTCTTAAGTGCCGTTCCTCTCATCATTCCTGCAATCATGTCTTCTGCCTGCTCGGAATCAAGTGATGACGTGCCTCAGGTTGACACAAAGATTGTGACTAACTCCTCCATCTCTTTCGAGGCTGCGGGCGGCTCTTATGATGTGGTGATACAAAGCTCGTCATCACCTACGCTCACTCCCTCTGTCGATTGGCTGACGGTGGATGAGCAATCTTCGACATCCAAGACAATCCATAAGTACGCTGTGGTGTGCGCAGCTAATACGTCGGCTGCCTCTCGCGAAGCCGAAATTGTCGTTGAGGCTCCCGATTTCAAAAGCTCAATCTCTGTCACTCAATCAATGGGTGATGTCGTCTCCTTTGTGAGTGCGCCGGCTGACCCCATCGATGGCGACGGTGGTTCTTTCACCATCATTGTTAATGCCACTTCTGAACCTTCCGCTTCCTCTACCGAGATTTGGCTTGCGTTCGGAAAGGCTCAGAAGAATGACGATGGCACATATAGCATTGCCGCGACTGCGTATAAGAACTATACGTCCAACCTGCGCGAAGCCTCCATCGTTGTCACTTGTGGCAGCTCTTCCGCATCGGTAAATGTGTCACAGGCAGCAGGTTCTGCTTCTTCAATCTCCGGGATGCCAGACGATGCGTCTCTCGTGGCTACGTATATGGGCGTGGGATGGAATCTTGGCAATCAGTTGGACTCTCACAACAATGGTGTGGCAATAGAGACAGGCTGGGGGAACGGAGCTTGCACCCAAGCAACCATGGACGCCGTCCGTGCGGCTGGTTTCCGCACAGTGCGCATCCCTGTCACCTGGCTCGGCAAAGTTGGTGCGGCCCCAGATTATACCATTGATGCCGATTGGCTCAACCGTGTGGCCGAGGTTGTCGGTTATGCTGAGAATGCAGGTCTCAATGCGATAATCAACATTCATCACGATGGCGCCGACAGCAAATATTGGCTCAATATTAAGGAGGCTGCCACCAATTCGACAACCAATGCTGCTATTGAGGCTCAGCTCAAGGCCATGTGGACGCAGATTGCCAATAAGTTCGCCGACAAGGGCAATTTCCTCATCTTCGAGCTTATGAATGAGATCCATGATGGCGGATGGGGCTGGGGATCCAACCGTAGCGATGGTGGTGCCCAATATAAGACTCTCAACGGCTGGCTTCAGGTTTGTGTAGATGCCATCCGTGCCACAGGTGGCAAAAACTCAACGCGCTGGATTGGCGTCCCCGGTTATGTTATGAATCCGGATTTGACCATCAACAACCTCGTGTTGCCCACTGATGCCGCCAATCATCTCATTGTGACTGTCCATTTCTATGATCCCAACGAGTACACCCTGACAGCAAAATATTCAGAATGGGGACACAACGCCACAAGCGGAAAAGCAGAAAGTTGGGGTGACGAGAGCAACGTGAGGTCTATCTTTAGTAAACTCAAGACTAAGTTCATTGACAATGGCGTAGCTGTCTACATTGGCGAAATTGGTTGTGTGCATCGCTCCACGGCTCGCGAGGAGGCTTTCCGCAAATATTATCTTGAGTATGTCTGCAAGGCCGCCCGCGTCTATGGTCTGCCGGTCATCTTCTGGGACAATGGCGGCACAGGCTCAGGCAATGAGCAGTCAGGCCTCATTAACCACTCGACGGGCGCATATATCAACAACGGCAAAGAGGTCGTTGATGTGATGGTCAATGCGTTTGAGAATACTGACGAGACCTATACTCTTGAAAGTGTCTATAACAAGACCATTGAGAGTTATATCTCTGAATAATAAAGATAAGGAGTGCACTCCTGTTTGTTTATCGACAAAAATATTTTAGATATGAATCCTTTTAAAAGCAAGTGGCTCAATGCCATCGCTTGCGCCTTCTGTGTCACCTCTTTTGTGGCATGCTCTGATGATGGCGGTGGCGATTCGCCTGTGGCCGAGGTTGTCATTCCTGAGGCTTATCAAACCTTGACTTTCGAGACAAGTGGCGGTGAGCAGCCTCTCGTGATTCAGAGCAATGTCGACCTCACCGCTACGCCTTCCGAAACATGGTTGACAGTGGAGTCTGTTCAGTCCACTTCCGCCAAGATGCGCAAATTCAATGTCATCTGTGAGCCAAGTGCCGATGGCCTCGCCTCTTCAGCCAAGATTACTCTTACTGCCGATAACTACACTGGCGAGGTGAGTGTGATTCGTAAGGGCGGATCTGTGCTTGCTCTCGTATCGGATGCTGAAATCAGTGCGACGGCCGAGGGCGGCACGTTCAACATCGTTGTGAGTGCTAATGAGAAGCCGACTATTAAGTCCTCTGATTGGTGGGTAACCTCACTCGAGGCTATTGAGTCAAACGGAGTCTATACTTTCGCTGCCGTCGTCGCTCAAAATCTTACGACTTCTGCCCGCTCCGCTACTCTGACCATCGCAAACACAGGTGGTGAAGTCACTGTGTCCGTTAGTCAGGCGGCCGGCTCTTCTTCTGACGATCAGGACATGCCGAGCGACGCCAAGACTCTCGTCGGCAAGATTTACGCCGGCATCAACATCGGCAACACGATGGAGTGCCCCAGTGGTGAGGGGGCTTGGTCCGGCTATAAAGTCAACTCGACATATATAGCTGGTCTTAAGGCTGCTGGTTTTAATGCAGTGCGCATACCATGCGCTTGGCACTCTTACATCAAGTCAGGCAGCACAACCTATGAGATTGACGCTACTTGGATGGCGCGCGTCAAAGAGGTAGTCGAATATTGCATCTCAAACGACATGTATGTGGTTCTTAACTGCCACTGGGACTCCGGTTGGCTTGAGGATAACATCTTCGCTTCCGCTCAAGAGAAGAACATTGTGGCCGAGCAGAAGGCTATATGGACACAAATAGCGACAGCGTTTAAGGATTATGATGAGCATCTCATTTTCTCGGGCTGCAATGAGCCGGGCATGAATGAGACCAGTTCGGGCGGTAAATCTTGGGCAAATGACGCGAGCGCCATTACGCGCCTTGTTGAGTATGAGCAGACGTTCATTGACGCTGTGCGTGCCACGGGTGGTCGCAACGCCCTTCGTTGCCTCGTCTTCCAAGGTCTTGGCACTGACATCTCCAACACCTTCACCTACATGAAAACTTATCCTACAGATGCCGCCAAGGATCGCCTTATTGCCGAGGTGCATTACTACGAGCCTTATCAGTGGGCGCTCATGGAGACTGACGCAAGCTGGGGCAAAGTCTTCTATTATTGGGGCAAGGATAACCATAAGGATGGTTCAAGCCACAATGCGACATGGGGCGAGGAGAGCTGGGTCTCAGATCAGTTCGGTAAGTTAAAATCCCAATTCGTGGATAATGGTATTCCTGTCATCATCGGTGAGTTCAGCTCACGTATCCAGAACACAGGCTGCGATGAGTCTGAACCCATTGACCAGGAGCTCCACCAAAAGAGCCGTGCTTATTACAATGAGGTGATTGTCCGAGAGGCTAAGAACCATGGCTGCGCTTCTTTCTATTGGGAGACTGGTTCTGAGATTAACAGGACCTCGGGTGCCGTCATTACCCAATATGCCATTGATGGCATCATGAAGGGTGCCGAGGAGGGATCTTACCCATGGTAGGGTAGGTGGACTTTTCCGCGAAATGACCTTTCCGCATAACTTATAAAGAACAACGTATATAGCAATCCCGACATGGTACTCGGAGTTCCATGTCGGGATTGCTGTATTGTCGTATTCTGCGTTTTGAAGAATTTATTAGTAGGCTGACCAAGTGAAACTCAAAACCTTTATTCTCCCTTGTCTCCGCCTCTCTCTGTCATCTGGCGGATATACTCGTCAGTGTCCGAGGCATACGCCTGACGCTGTTTTGTTGTCTCTTCGAGGTCTATTCTAAGAAATGACGATAGCGAGGTGTTTGTCCATTCTCCTGTGTTTGGATCAAATCTAACCCAACGCGTCTTAGCTCCATGAGAAAAGTCAAATATGAAAGCCTCAGTGAGAGATGGGTTGTCCAAAGCCACCTCCTCAATACTTTGTCGTGAATATCTGAAATTTTGCCTGTTTCTTACAACCTCTATGGCAAATCGAAGGTCATTAAAGTAATCTGTCGCATTAAAATCAGTTATTCCCTTGTCGTATATGCTTATGTCCGGCGCCCTGTATGCTTTTGCCCCATTCTCCGTTAGCACTATAGAATCCGATGTAACTCTGTTTTCCAATCCTGGGAATATTCGCACTATGCTGTTGCATATTTTGTTGACCCACCATTGATGTGTTGTGGATTGTTTGGTCATTCCTAAAGAATGGTCCTCAGTCCTGCATAGGCACGTCCTTATCACTGTGTCGTCAATGGGAGCATCATCTTCCGCGCCGTTCAATAATTTGTCGGCGTTCATTGTCCTCACTTGTCTATTGTAGCGGCGCCTCTTATTCTGCACGTTTCTCATAGTCTCTTCCGCGGCTGCTGTAATCACGCCGCCCGCCAAACCAAGCATAAAAGCTAAACATGCCTCTTTTGTTGCCATATCTAATTAAATATTATTGTCTTGACTCTGTTCTCTATATTGCTATTATCTTCCACTCCCAATGCAAATTCCCCCATTCCTCATTCCTAACTCCTCATTCCTAATCCGTAATTTCTCATTCCTCGTCACCCCGCAAAGTTATCACAACCTTGTTTCATTTTAAGACACACACATGTATCTTTCATCCATCCTCATTCCTAACTCCTCATTCCTAACTCCTAATTTCTCATTCCCCATTCCTAACTCCTCATTCCCCATTCCCCATTCCCCATTCCTCATTCCTCATTCCTCATTCCTAACTCCTAATTCCCTCATTCCTCATCAAAAGCAACTTTAAATGCTTCCTTTGTTAACAAAAGCGCCTAATGTGTTGACTCTTTTTGTTGTAAATTTGCAATAATGGGGCTTAGTTCCCGTATTGAGATGTGAAATTTAACGTATAAAACGAACAAATGGCCAATATAAAATCATTAGCCGTGTTGGCCGCCATTGCCATGGCGGCGTCTGCGACGGCTCAAGAGATAATTCTTCCCTCATCTCCTGACATCCTTTATGAAGGTCGTATAGTGAAATCAGATCCGACAAGCTACAGGTTCTCTTATCCTGGCACGACCGTCATAGCCGCATTTGAGGGAACGGGCGTTAAGATGCATTGCAAACCGCGCTCGGGCTACTTCATGGTGCAGATTGACAACGCCGAGCCTTTCAAGGTGGCTTTCATGGGCGAGCGGGATTCGCTGGTTCAAGTGGCTACGGCTCTTCCCTATGGGATGCATGAATTGCGCGCCATGTATTCCATTGAGGGATATGAGTATAAGCCTGAGTTCCGAGGCCTGGTCTTGGATAAGGGTGGCAAAATGCTCGCACCGGCGGCTCTGCCCGAAAGGAGCATTGAGTTCATCGGCAACAGCATCACGTGCGGCTATGGAAGTGAAAGCACAAACCCCGAGGAGCATTTTAGTTTCGAGACGGAGAACCATTATATAGGCTATGCGCAGATTACAACGCGTGCGCTCGGTGCGCAGGCCTATGTCGTGGCTCGCAGTGGAATAGGGGTCTATAGAAATTATGGTGGCCCCAAGGAGGGAACGCCAGAGCTGAATATGCCATCCCAATATGAATATACGCTCTATGATGACAAGTCGGAGACGTGGGATTTCTCACGCTATACGCCCGATGTGGTTTGCATAAACCTTGGCACTAACGACTTGTCAACTAATAATTATGACGTCAAGCGGCTCAAGCAGGGCTATAAGTCCTTCCTAAGCATGGTCCGCTCCCATAACCCCAATGCCAAGATTGTCTATCTGTGCGGCTCCATGCTAAACGGCAAAGAGCTCGAGATAGCCAAGAAAGTGCTTAATGAGGTGGTCGCGGAGGCAAATAAGTCGGGCGATACCAATGTCTTCCGCTTTGATTTCACTCCGCAGAATGGTGACCTGCAATATGGGGCTGATTGGCATCCGAGTCGTTGGCAGCACGAGAAGATGGCTGGCGAGCTGACCGCCTTTTTGCGTACGCTGATGAACTGGTGGTAAACCGTCATCCGCTTCGCTATATTATTAAGGACAAACCGATTACAAAGAAATATGCGACATTGTTTAGTTTCTCTCATGCTCTGTGCGGCAGCGACAACTTCGGCTTGGGCGCAACCGCAGAGTTTCGGCCATGTGCCAAATCTGCAAAGTCAGGCCATAGACGTCTCGTCTGATTTCGCTGACCTTTCTCACACTTACTTCTTGGCCGACAGCCTCGGTTCGTTTGACGCGGCTTCGGCTACAGGCCGAGTCGTCTGGAAGCGTTATCGCCTCTCGCCACGTCAGGCTTTTAACCTCAACGGCACATGGCCTGTCCGTCTTCAGATGCTTGATTTTCCCGATGCGGCCTATGAAAATGACCCTGCCCTGAAACTGCAGGTTCGTTTCGTCTCTCCGCGGACGGTGAGGGTGACAATGTTGACTACACCAGTCGAGATGCCCGACGACGAAGCCTCTGACCCCATGTTCGCTGCAGTCCTCAAAACAGACAATTCAAGCTGGACATGCACCGAGTCTGCCAAATCAATCACTTACAAGAGCCAATATGGCCAAGTTGAAATCCAGAAATACCCATGGAGACTCGTCATTAAGGATGCCAACGGTAAGATTTTGACTCAAACGCGCCACATTGCCGACAACGACTCAAGCCAAGTCAAGTTGTTGCCTTTCAATTTCATCAAGCGCGGGCAAGATAACTCACGTTCTGTCAACCCGGTCTTCACTCTTGCTCCAGGAGAGAAGATTTTTGGCTGTGGCGAATCATTCACTTCCCTTAATAAGGTTGGCCAGAAGGTGCACCTCACTGTCACAGACCCTCAGGGCCCGGAGACGGATCAGATGTATAAACCCGTCCCGTTCTTCATGAGCAACAGAGGCTATGGTGTCTTTATGCACACGAGCGCACCGGTGACTTGCGATTTTGGCGCATCGTATATAGGTGCCGACAGAATCTTTATGGAGGATGAGCGTGTCGATTTCTTCTTCTTCCTTGGTGAGCCTAAGGATATTCTTGACGAGTATACCAACATAACAGGCAAGAGTCCAATGCTGCCGTTGTGGAGTTTTGGCACATGGATGAGCCGAATCTCTTATTTCACAGAGGAAGAGGGATTTGATGTGGCTCAAAAGTTGCGTGATAAAAAAATACCCGCTGATGTCATTCATTTCGACACAGGTTGGTTTGGTGTCGACTGGCAGTGCGATTATGAGTTCAGCAAAGAGCGTTTTGCGGACCCCGTGGATATGCTTAAGAAGCTGAAAGAACAGAATTTCCACACGTGTCTTTGGCAGTTGCCCTATTTCACGCCCAAGAATGCGCTCTTTAATGAGATTATAGAAAAAGGGCTTAATGTGAAGAATGGTCTTGGCGGCATGCCTTATGAGGATGCGGTTCTTGACTTCTCCAACCCCGAGGCCGTCAAGTGGTATCAGGGTCACATCGCGCATCTCCTTTCTGAGGGTGTCTCCACCATCAAGTGCGACTTTGGCGAGGCGGCCCCCCTTGGCGGACTCTACCATAGTGGTCGAACTGGCCTTTATGAGCATAACCTCTATCCTTTGAGGTATAACAAGGCGTTGTGGGAGGTCATTGACCGTGAGACGGGCGAGGGCATAATCTGGGCTCGCTCAGCATGGGCTGGCTCACAACGGTATGCGCTCCATTGGGGCGGTGACGCGGCAACCACAAACACTGGTATGCTTGGCGACCTCCGTGGCGGTTTGTCTTTTGGTCTCTCGGGCTTCTCTTTCTGGAGTCATGACATAGGCGGTTTCGTCACAGCGAGCCCCGAGGATATATATCGTCGTTGGCTGCCATTCGGCTTCCTCTCTTCACATAGCCGTGCGCACGGCGCTCCTCCCACTGAGCCATGGCTCATCAGCAAGGATTTCACAGACGCTTTCCGCGAATGTGCCGAGATGAAATATAAGCTTATGCCCTATGTCTACGCACAAGCGAAAGATTGCTCCAACCGTGGCCTGCCAATGGTGCGTGCGCTTTTTATTGAGTTCCCTGACGACCCCGGCGCATGGAATGTGGAGGATGAATATATGTTCGGCTCGCAAATCCTCGTAGCCCCCTTGCTTGAAAGTGGTGATGAGAGGCTCTGTTATTTGCCTCGTGGCAAGTGGATCGACTATCAGACTGGGAAGGTTTACGATGGTGGCTATCAAACAATTAAAACAGGCAAGATTCCCTGCGTCATCCTTGTCCGTGATGGCAGTGTGATTCCTCAGGTCCCTGTGGCCCAGTCGACTGCGGAAATCAAATGGGACAAGATGGTGCTCAAAACATATAAAGCTCAAGCGAAAAAATGCACAGGCCTTGTCTTCACACCTGGTGACAAGGATGTGCGCCAAGTGACAAAGTAGGCATTTGCAAACAGCGGATGCGGCATAATATCCCTTGACGAGAACGGGGATTTCAAGACCGGGAGCGAAGAGTTCCCGGTCTTTTTATTTGTAGCTGTCCCGTAGAAACTCAAAAGGGCGTAAATATCAGATTCGTAACCCTTAAGACATAACCTCTATTCTCCTTTTTTCGAAAAGTACGCCCCACTAATTAAAATGACTTGGCCATAGAACCGTTTGCTCTGAGAGCATGTTCGTAATCAGTTTAACCTTAGCGTATTGCCCATAGTTGAGTGAGGTGAGCCTCGCCTCCACTGGTGATTTTTACCCGTCGTTTCACTCTCACGAAAAAAATAGCTACTTTTGTAACCTTAAAAACAAGCAAAAACAGAGTATTTCTAACATATATGGAACTATCGGCAAAGTACAGCCCCGACGAGATTGAGGCGCGCTGGTATCAGTATTGGCTGGACAACGGCCTCTTCAAGTCTAAGCCCGACGGGCGCAAACCCTTCACGGTGGTCATACCTCCACCCAATGTCACGGGCGTCCTCCACATGGGCCATATGCTCAACAACACCATTCAGGATATCCTTGTGCGCCGTGCGCGCATGACGGGTTATAACGCCTTGTGGGTGCCGGGCACCGATCACGCTTCCATAGCCACCGAGGCCAAGGTGGTTAACAAATTGGCGCAGCAGGGCATCAAGAAGACTGACTTGACCCGCGATGAGTTCCTCGGCCACGTTTGGGATTGGACCAACGAGCACGGCGGAATCATTCTCAAGCAGCTCCGCAAACTCGGTGCCTCTTGTGACTGGGATCGCACAGCGTTCACCATGGACGAGACCCGTTCAAAGAGTGTCATCAAGGTTTTCTGCGACCTCTTCAATAAGGGACTCATCTACCGCGGCGTCCGCATGGTCAACTGGGACCCCAAGGCTCTCACGGCTCTCTCTGATGAGGAGGTCGTCTATCAGGAGCATCAGGGCAAGCTCTACTACCTCCGCTACATGGTTGAGGGTGAGCCTGGCAAATATGCGGTTGTCGCCACAACCCGTCCTGAGACCATCATGGGTGATACCGCCATGTGTATCAACCCCAACGATCCTAAAAACACTTGGCTCAAGGGCAAAAAGGTTATTGTTCCTCTCGTAGGCCGCGTCATCCCTGTCATTGAGGATGAGTATGTCGATATTGAGTTCGGTACTGGCTGTCTTAAGGTGACCCCGGCGCATGATGTCAATGACTATATGCTCGGTGAGAAATATAACCTGGAGACCATCGACATCTTCAATGACAACGGCACAATCAGTCAGGCTGCCGGCCTCTATGTCGGTCAGGACCGTTTCGATGTCCGTAAACAGATTGAGGTTGACCTCCAGAATGCTGGTTTGCTTGAGAAGGTAGAGGCTTACACCAATAAGGTCGGCTGCTCTGAGCGTACGGGTGTGCCCATCGAGCCTAAGCTCTCCATGCAGTGGTTCCTCAAGATGGAGCATCTTGCTAAGCCGGCTCTTGAGGCTGTCATGAATGACGACATCAAGTTCTACCCCGCGAAGTATAAGAACACCTATCGTTACTGGATGGAGAACATCAAGGACTGGTGCATCAGCCGCCAGCTTTGGTGGGGACATCGTATCCCGGCTTACTATCTGCCTAAGGGTGGATATGTTGTAGCTGAGAGCAAAGAGGAGGCGCTCAAGTTGGCTCAGGCTAAGGCCGATTACCCAATCGCCGAGTCCGACCTCCGTCAGGATGAGGATTGCCTCGACACTTGGTTCTCTTCATGGTTGTGGCCTATCTCCCTCTTCGATGGAATCAACAACCCTGGCAACGAGGAGATTAAGTACTATTATCCGACTTCTGACCTTGTGACCGGCCCTGATATCATCTTCTTCTGGGTCGCTCGCATGATTATGGCCGGATATGAGTACGAGGGCAAGATGCCGTTCAAGAATGTCTATTTCACTGGCATTGTCCGTGATAAGCTTGGACGTAAGATGAGTAAGCAGCTCGGCAATTCGCCCGATCCGTTGGAACTCATCGCCAAGTATGGCGCCGATGGTGTCCGCATGGGCATGATGCTCTCCGCTCCCGCTGGCAACGATATTCTCTTTGATGATTCACTTTGCGAGCAGGGCCGCAATTTCAATAACAAGATTTGGAATGCGTTCCGCCTTGTCAAGGGTTGGCAAGTAGCCGACATCGAGCAGCCTAAGGAGTGCGCTCAGGCCATTGAGTGGTTTGCGGCTGTGCTTCGTAAGACTCAGATTGAGGTTGCCGACCTCTTCTCTAAATATCGTCTGAGTGAGGCCCTCATGGCTGTCTATAAGCTTTTCTGGGACGAGTTCTCCGCATGGTATCTTGAGATGGTTAAGCCTGAGTATGGCAAGCCCATTGACTCTAAGACGCTTAAGGCTACTCTCGAATTCTTCGAGCAGCTCCTTCTCCTCCTCCATCCCTTCATGCCGTTCATCACTGAGGAGTTGTGGCAGAACATATTTGAGCGTAAGGCAGGCGAGAGCATCATGGTTGCCCAGGTTGCGACACCCGAGGCTCAAGCAGGTGATGATGAGCTCATTGCCAAGTTTGAGGCCATGAAAGCAGTCGTTGCCGGTGTCCGCTCGGTTCGCAATCAGCGTAACTTCCCGCCCAAGAAGGAGCTCGATGTTGTCGCACTCGGTCAGAATCCTGTCAGCGAGATGGAGGGTCTCGTCAAATGGCTCGGCTTTGTCTCGGGCGTAAAGGTTGTGACCGAGAAGCCAGCAAGCGCGGTCTCTTTCATGGTCGGAACGACTGAGTTCGCTGTGCCCATTGGCGATCTTATCGATAAGGACGCTGAGATCGCTAAGAACGAGGCAGAAATCAAGCGTCTCCAAGGCTTCTTGGCTGGTGTGCGCAAGAAACTCTCTAATGAGAAGTTTGTTGCTGGCGCGCCTCAGCAGGTTGTTGAGATGGAGCGCAAGAAAGAGGCTGATGCGACGCAGAAAATCGCTCAGCTTGAGGAGAGCCTCGCTAACCTCAGAAAATAAGCGAATAGTCTCGCTAAATAATTAGCAAGTGAGCGGCGACGGACTTTAATATCCGTCACCGCTCACTTTCTTTGATTATTAGCTATATTTGCCAAGCGATGCCGGGCGGGGGCGTTAAACTCGTCAGAGTGATGTCCCTTTTGACGTCGTTCGAGGGCGCATCTCCTTGAATCATAGTGAACTATAACAAAGTTATAATATATAACAATGTCCCAAAAGAAAACAACTCCGATAACCCTTCTCTGCGGTTATCTCGGTGCAGGTAAGACAACCCTTCTCAATCAGGTTCTCAACAACCAGAAGGGTTTCAAAGTCGCCGTCATTGTCAATGACATAGGCGAGGTTAATGTCGATGAGAAACTGATTGCCAAAGGAGCAAATATCACTGACACGAGCAGCATCGTGCCTCTGACCAACGGATGCATCTGCTGCACGCTCAAGACTCAGATGGCGCAGAACATTGAGGACATCATCGCGTCTGGCAAGTATGACTACATCCTCATTGAAGCCAGCGGTGTCTGCGAGCCTATGCCTATCGCACAAGAGCTTGAGACCATTAAGAATGGCCACCTTGACAATGTTGTGGGCGTGGTTGATGCAAAGCGTCTTGTTGACGAGTTTGCCTCGGGTGACGCCCTCCTGAAGGATAAGGATGAGGAGGACATTGAGAGCCTTCTTGTTCAGCAGATTGAGTTCTGCTCAACTCTTGTCATTAACAAGAAGGATCTGGTCACTGAGGAGCAGTTCCGCAAAGTCCGTGCGGTCATTAACGCCATTCACCCCAATGTCAACATCATTGAGACCGACCATGGCAAGGTGGATGTGGCTCAGGTTCTCGCCACTGACAGCTTTAATTTCGCCGAGGTCTACTCTTCCGCAGGCTGGTGCAAGGCTCTTGAGGAGGACGACCATGATCATCATGACGATGATGACGACGACGACGATGATGAGCATGAACATGAGCATCATCACCACCATCATGATGAGGATGACCATGATGACGACCATGATGAGCATGGACACCATCACCATGAGCATCGTCATGAGGGAGAAGAGGAGGATGAGTATGGCATCGGTACTATGATATACTATACCCGCGCTCCCTTTGATCGCAACAAGTTGGATTACTATGTCCGCAAATGGCCGCGTAATATCATACGTTGCAAAGGCATCATGTGGTTTGAGGATGATCGTGACATGGCACTCCTTTTCGAGACCAGTGGTCAGCAGGTTCAGCTCCAGGCTACAGGCAAATGGATTGCCTCAGCTCCCAAGCCTGAGATGGAGAAACTTCTTCAGGAGAACCCTCAAATTGAGGCGGACTGGGATGACCTCTACGGCGACCGCATGATTAAGCTGTGTATTATCGGCCAAAATCTTGACAAGAAGAAGATTAAGGCTGAGCTTGACGCTTGCCTCGGCGAGTAGGTCGGCCAAATTATAATCTATAAGCTCTCCACGGAAACTATAAATCTGTGGGGAGCTTTTTCTGTTTATGAGATTCTCAGCTAAAAGCGCGGCCTGCTATTGTAAATATGAAATATTATTGCGAAATTTGCACTCGCAAACGGGAAATGGCACTTCTGCTTGACTCGGGTTGTATGGGAGGTTTCCAGAGCGGTCAAATGGGGCAGACTGTAAATCTGTTGCTTCGGCTT
>CAVETY010000024.1:0-38106 GCA_963618945.1 Bacteroidaceae bacterium | reverse complement strand
GCATTGCTTCTTGTCGATGGGTCGACTTGATTCAAGCTAATGCGCAGGTGGTGAAATTGGTATACACGCTACTTTGAGGGGGTAGTGGTCGAAAGATCGTGTGAGTTCGAGTCTCATCCTGCGCACAATGTCTTAAAGCCCGATTTAAGTCGGGCTTTTTTTTTGCCCATACATTTCACTACATTTGCCCAAACGCGGGCGAGAGTTCTTCGCCCATAATTTCTCCACGTCTCCCCCACCCCAACATCAGAATATGGCAAAGCAAGGCTACGCAAACAATAACGTCAAACATCAGCAAGACAGACCGGCCCCCCGCAAAGAGGAGGCAGGTAGGGCTGAGCGCCGCTCGGACGGCACCAAAGGGGCCAACAAAGCACAACAGCAGCAAAGCCTTCGCCCAACCGCAGACAAAGCACCCAATGGGCAACCCAAAGCCAAGCCACAAGCCAAACCAGCCGCAAAGAGTGACGCCAAGGAGCGTAAAGACTTGCGCCTGTGGCTGCCTACGAGCGTCAAAGAGGCGGAACTGAGGGGATGGAGTGAGATGGACGTGGTCCTCTTCAGCGGTGACGCATATGTGGACCACCCTTCATTCGGCGCGGCTGTGATTGGCCGTATACTGGAGGCTGAGGGCTTCCGCGTTGCCATAGTGCCTCAGCCCAACTGGCAAGACGACTTGCGCGACTTCAAGAAATTTGGCGCGCCGAAATATTTCTTCGGCATATCGCCAGGCGCCATGGACTCCATGGTGAACCACTATACTGCCAGCCGGCGCAAACGTCATGACGACGCCTACACGCCAGGCGGACAGGCAGGACGACGCCCCGACATGCCGTCCATCGTCTACACCAAAATCCTGAAAGAACTCTTCCCTGACACGCCGGTGCTGCTTGGCGGCATCGAGGCAAGCCTGAGGCGATTGACGCACTACGACTATTGGGAGGACAGGCTGCGCCCCAGCATCCTGATTGAGAGTGGGGCCGACCTCCTCGTGTTCGGAATGGGCGAGAACCCGCTCATCGAGATTGCCAACCTGATGCGGAAAGGCGTCCCGTTCAGCTCGCTCAAGACAGTGCCGCAGACATCGTTCATACAAGACGCTGACGCTCCGCTGCCCAAAAACAAGAATTGGGAGACACTGGAGTTGCACAGCCATGAAGAATGTGTGGCCGACCCCACACTCTACGCCGACAACTTCCACAACATTGAGGTGGAGAGCAATAAATGGTACGCGAAGAGGCTGACACAGCGAGTCGGCGACAAGATGATTGTGGTAAACCCGCAATACGAGCCGATGACGCCAGAGCAGGTGGACCACTCATTCGACCTGCCATACACTCACATGCCGCACCCGCGCTATGACGGCAAGGGCGACATCCCGGCCTACGAGATGATCAAGAACTCCATCTGCCTCCACCGCGGTTGTTTTGGCGGATGCAGTTTCTGCACCATCTCAGCGCATCAGGGCAAATTTATCGCGTCGCGGTCTGAGGAGAGCGTCATGCGCGAGGTAGAGAAGGTGGTGAAACTGCCAGGGTTCAAGGGCTACCTGTCCGACTTAGGCGGGCCTTCGGCCAACATGTATGGCATGAGGGGCAAAGACATAAGCCTGTGCAAGAAATGCGCACGCCCGTCATGCATACACCCCTCGGTGTGCCGCAACATGAACACGGATCACACCCGCCTTATAAACCTCTATAAGCGCGTGGACGCCCTGCCCGAGGTGAAGAAGTCATTCATAGGCAGTGGCGTGAGGTATGACATGCTGCTGAACGACAATGCGACGCCCGAGGAGAAAAAGAGCCATCAGGCGTATATGGAGGAGCTGATAGCCCACCATGTGTCCGGCCGTCTCAAAGTGGCCCCCGAGCATACGTCAGACGCGGTGCTCAACGTGATGCGCAAACCATCGTTCTCGCTCTTCTATAAGTTCAAGAAGAAGTTCGACGAGGTGAACAAGAAATATGGGCTCAACCAGCAGCTGATTCCCTATTTCATGTCCAGCCACCCTGGTTGCCAAGAGGAGGACATGGCCCTGTTGGCAGCCGAGACGCACGATTTGGACTTCAAACTGGAGCAGGTGCAGGACTTCACGCCGACACCGATGACTGTCTCCACCGTCATATACCACTCAGGCGTCCATCCCTACACATTGCGCCCCGTCTTCACCGCCCTCTCGCCAGAGGACAAGTCAAAGCAACGAATGTTCTTCTTCTGGTATAAACCCGAGGAGCGCCGCGCCATTCTGGACGAGCTGCGCAAGATGAAGCGCGAGGACTTGGCAGACAGGCTTTTCGCAGCCCCGTGTCGTTTCGCGCCAGGCGGCTATGCGCCAGATAGGAGCAGACGGACAGACGACAGAGGCACGGACAGCCGCCGCACAAAGGAGACGCCCCAACAGGCCCAACGAGGCGAGAGGGGACAAGCCCCGCGAAACGGCAACTTCAAAGGCAAAGGACGCGACGCAGGAGGCCCAAAGGGCGGCTTCGGCAACCCGCAATGGAGGGACGGCAAGAGGCCACCTAAAGGAGGGAAGAGATAGATTGTCTTAAACTTTGACACAAGAAAAAAAACGGGCAGATCCTCTAAGGAGGGGCTGCCCGTTTTTTTATCGCAGTTCGCTATAACTCAACTCACCACACACTGCAAGAGGAAAAAAAGGAATGAAAGTGCCTATATAGAACGGCACAAATTGAAGTGTGGGATGTATGTAAATGTCAGAATAAAAAACTCGCGTCTTTTGTGATTAGCATTACCTCCACCCTTTTCTATGGCCTCAATCTCAATCTTTGGGTTTATCCCTTTTTATTATAAATTCGCAAGAAGTAAAATAAGAATATGGCAAGGTCAAAACTGACAACATCAAGAATGATAAGCTCCGCTGCCGACTTCTGTGAAATTGAGAGCAAAAGGAGGCGAAAGGAATTGTATGGAGTTACTGACGGAAAGGCGATAGGGACCATTGTTGAACACGATTTCAAAGAGTTTCTGGAGGCCCGTTATGATATGGAATATGGTAACTCGGCAAATGGTATTGATTTGCCATCCATTGATTGTGACATAAAAGTAACTTCTCTCGCACAGCCGCAATCGAGTTGCCCATATAAGGATAGCAAGCAGAAAATTTATGGGCTCGGTTACAATCTGATAGTGTTTGTATACCAAAAACAAGATTACCCTGTTTCGAGAACTGGGAGGTTGAATATAGTGTCATGTTCTTATATAGACAAAGCAAGAACCGCTGATTTTCAGACAACACGTGGAATTCTGAGTATAATTAATAATGATGGCAATGCGGAAGATATCTTTGCCTTCTTGAACGATAGAAACATTCCTGCAGACGATGTGAGTTTGATGCAAATGGCAAAGGATATTCTTCAAAACCCACCTCAATTGGGCTATTTAACCATTTCCAATGCCTTACAGTGGAGATTACAATATGGAAGGATTTTGCATCTTGAAGAGAATGTCCGAGGCATAACAAAGATTGTCGGCTATGACGAGTAGTGGCGAACAAAAGTCATTATCGCGCATCGCGTATGGCGATTGGCAAACAAGCATAGACTTGGCAACCAGAGTTTGCCTAATTTTGAGGGATAAGGGATTAAAACCGAGCGTCATTATCGAGCCGACTTGCGGTTTGGGGAATTTTATTTTAGCGGCTCTTGATGTTTTCAGAGATTCGGTTGAGACTGTAATCGGCATTGACATTAATCCCGATTATCTCCATCAGGTGCAATCTGTTTTGACAGAAAAGAGGTTTGCAAACATTGAGAAGCATCTGATTTGCAAGAGCATTTTTGACGTTCAATTTTCTGAGTTCCCTGATTTGTGTGGCCGTGATGTTCTCGCAATCGGCAATCCGCCTTGGGTTACAAACAGCCAATTGGGCGCGATAGGAAGTAAAAATCTTCCGGCTAAATCTAATTTTAAAAGATTAAGAGGAGTTGACGCCATAACGGGCGGAGGTAATTTTGACATAGCGGAATCCGTGCTGCTTAATCTGTTCAGCAAGTTGAAAAACGCGAATGCCAATTTCGCCTTTCTCGTCAAGACTTCTGTCGCGCGGAGTATAGTCAAGGAGCGTCAAGCTTCCCATGTTAGTTCTCTTAGCTTTAGCCAATATAATTTTGATGCAAAACGCGAGTTTGGCGTGTCTGTGTCCGCATGTCTATTCCTTGCTTTGCGCAGTCAGAAAGGTGGGCGTGATGTTTGTAACGTACACAGTCTTTATGACGCTAACCAGACCTGCCCATCCTATGGTTGGGTGGGAGATTGCTTTACGTCCGACGTAGTCTCCTATGAGGCATCCCGACAGTTAGAGGGGGAAAGTCAGATTGAATGGCGTTCTGGCGTCAAACACGACTGCTCGCAGGTAATGGAATTAACAGAGAAAAGCGGGGTCTTTGTCAATGCCATGGGGCAAACCGTGTATGTGGAAGACGATGTGATATTCCCTTTAGTGAAAGGCTCTGCTCTGAATGGAGGCCAACACGGACAGTCCGACCGCTTTGTCTTGATACCTCAGAAGTCGGCCTCGGATCCAATGACGGATTTACAATTAATTCGCCCCAAGTGCTATTGTTATTTAGAGGCTAATGCTGCTCTTCTCGACAATCGCAAAAGTTCAATATACAAAAACCGTCCACGTTTCTCAATTTTCGGCATAGGAGAATACTCATTTAAGCCGTATAAGGTCGCTGTGGCTGGTTTGTATAAGGATATGCGTTTTTCCTTACTTGAACCCATCAATGGCAAGCCAGTGATGCTCGATGACACTTGTTACATGATTGGTTTTGATAATCGGCAGGTGGCAGATGTGATTTGTCGGGTTCTTAATGGCTGTCGGGTCCAATCGTTCCTCAAGTCCATAATATTTCCTGATTCAAAGCGCGCTGTGAGCAAATCATCCCTCATGCGCATCAACCTTGCCCACGCACTCACCTGCGCATTGGACGATGGATTGATATCACAAGATGATTATGACCTCGCTTCTGCAGAAATGCATATGAGCAGATAAATAACCTCGCACACAAAACAAACGGCGTCAAGCAGAGGTTCAAATGATGAACCTGACTGCTTGACGCCGAAAACGTTTTTGCGTGATTAGCGTGAAACAAGACCCGAAACGGACATGACAAACGGTTCGGGCAGATTATGGTGTCAATTAGGTGTCACTTGACGTGGAGGCCACACTCGCGGTGCTCAGGGCTCTCCCACCACCATCGGCCGGCACGGACATCCTCGCCCGGCTTGACAGCGCGTGTGCATGGCTGGCAGCCTATGCTTGGGAAGCCCTTGTCATGAAGGACGTTATATGGCACCCCGTTTTTCTTGACAAAAGAGATTACCTCCTGCTCGCTCCAATCAATGAGCGGGTTGATTTTGAAAAGATTATTCTTCTCATCCCACTCCACAAGCTGCATATCCTTACGGGTGAGCGACTGGCTGCGGCGCAGACCGCACACCCAGGCCTTCAGCCCCTTGAAAGCCCTCCCGAGAGGCTCCAGCTTGCGAATCTGGCAGCAGCGATGGCGGCTCTCAATGCTGTTATAGAAAAGGTTTATGCCCTCCTCGCGCACCATGCGCTGCACCTCCTTACAGTCCGGGAAAAAGACCTCGACATTGATGCCGTAGGTCATATTGGTGCGGTCGATGAGCTGATAGGTCTCAGGGAAGAGACGACCAGTGTCAAGCGTGAAGACACGATACGCATCTCGCGCCTCAGGCGATGAGGCAATCATGTGGGTGATGGCCTGATCCTCGTAACTGAGGCTTGACGAGAGCGCAATCTCACCTTTGAACTCACGCCCGAAATATTCAATGACCTCCTGCGCACTCTTGCCATTGAGGTCGGCAAGGAAACGGTCTATTTGTTCCTGATGCATAAGAGTGACTCTGTTTAAATTAGGGAGTGAGCGTCTTAGTCCTTGATGGCCTTGACCATGGCGGCGCCGATGGTCTCGTTAGTGGCCTCGTCAATGAGGATAAAACTGCCCGTTACGCGGTTCTCGGAATAGAGGTCGACAACAATGGGCTGCGCCGTATGGATTTCAACCTCGGCAATGTCATTCATTTTGAGGCTTGAAACACCCGTCTCCTTTTCGAGGGTGTCTATGTTAATCCGGTAATTGATGCCGCGGACCATGGCTATTGTCTCATTTGTAGCCTGACGGAGAACATAACGCGTGCGGGTCTGCAAATCGTTCTCATTGAACCAGCAGATGTCCGCCACGACATCCTGGGTCACTTTGGGCTGTTTCTCATCGGCTTTGACGAGGACATTGCCACGTGAAATGTCAATCTCGTCAGTAAGTCGCAGCTGGACACTCTGCGGAGCCGTGGCCTCATCGTAGGTCTTCTCCGCCTCACGAATCTCCTTGACAGTGCTGGTCTGTCCACCGGGAAGCACAGTCACTTTGTCGCCCAGCTTAATCTTTCCGCCCGAGATGCGACCGGCATATCCGCGGAAGTCATGGAAACGCTCATTGATGGGACGGATGACATACTGGACAGGGAAACGGAACTCGCCGGCGCCAGTCTTGTGACCGACAGAGACAGTCTCAAGATATTCGAGCAACGCGGGACCGTCATACCAGGGCGTGTTCTCCGAGCGGTTGACCACATTATCACCCAACTTTGCGCTCATAGGGATGAAGACAACATTCTTGATGCCAAGCGCAGAAGCCATCTTGTTATAGTCCTCGATAATCTTGTCATAGGTATCCTTGCTCCAATCGACAAGATCCATCTTATTGATTGCCACAACAATGTGAGGAATACCGAGGAGTGACGATATATAACTATGGCGCGTGGTTTGCTCAAGCACGCCGTGGCGAGCGTCAACAAGGATTATGGACAAATCGGCAGTGGAGGCGCCAGTGACCATGTTGCGCGTGTACTGGATGTGGCCCGGGGTGTCGGCAATGATGAACTTGCGTTTGGGAGTGGCGAAGTAGCGGTAGGCCACATCGATGGTGATGCCCTGCTCACGCTCCGCACGCAAGCCGTCGGTGAGGAGAGCGAGGTTGACCTCGTCGTTGCCACGGTTTCGCGAGGCCTCCTCTACGGCCTCAAGCTGATCCTCGAAAATGGACTTGCTGTCATAGAGCAGTCGGCCAATGAGGGTGCTCTTGCCATCGTCCACGCTGCCCGCCGTAGAGAAGCGGAGCAGCTCCATATCTAAATATCCTGACATTATAATCTTGTTTTTGAGTATCGCCAAGAAGGGATGCGAAGAGCGGCAAGACAGAGATGCCGGTAATCCGCCACAGGCGATGATTTATGAAAAAGGGTTTGAAAGACAGCCCGTCGTCGGCTTTGGGGTTTGCAGCCTGATGGGCATCAGAGTGGAGAGGCGAGGTTTAGAAATAACCGGCCTTCTTGCGATCCTCCATCGCCGTCTCCGAACGTTTGTCATCGGCTCGGCCGCCTCGCTCAGTTACGCGGGTTGACGCAATCTCATCAATAATATCCTCGACAGTGGCGGCGTGCGAGAGGGTGAGGCCGGTGCAAGTGACATCGCCAATGGTTCGGCAACGGGCAACCTTAGTCTCAATCTTCTCATCGGGCTTCATCTTGATATATGGCGATGCGGCAAGCCATTGACCATCACGCAGGAAACACTCACGCTCATGGCTGAAATAGAGGCTCGGCATCTCAATGTTCTCAAGCAGGATATATTGCCAGACATCCATCTCCGTCCAGTTAGAGATAGGGAACACGCGGAAATGCTCACCCATGTTTTTGCGGCCATTGAAAATGTTCCAAAGCTCAGGGCGTTGATTCTTTGGGTTCCACTGACCGAACTCATCGCGATGGCTGAAGAAACGCTCCTTGGCGCGGGCTTTCTCCTCGTCACGTCTTGCTCCGCCTATAGCTGCGTCAAACTTATATTGCTCAAGAGTGTCGAGCAGTGTGGTGGTTTGCAGCTTATTGCGGCTGGCGTAGTACCCCGTCTCCTCTTTCACGCGGCCCTTGTCAATGCTCTCCTGCACAGAGCCGACAATAAGCTTGGCACCGAGTTTCTTGACTAAGTCGTCGCGGTAATCAATCGTCTCCTGAAAATTATGCCCCGTGTCGATGTGCAGAAGTGGGAAAGGGATATGCCCGGGATAGAAAGCCTTATAGGCCAAATGTGTAATGACGATTGAGTCCTTGCCTCCCGAGAAAAGGATTACGGGGCGCTCAAACTGCGCGGCGACCTCGCGGAGGACGTAAATGGACTCAGCCTCAAGCTCTTTCAGGTGTGTAATTTTGTCTTGTGTCATGTCAATGTTACTTTGTCAGTTGCTATGCTCTTGTTTCACGATGCTAAATTACCGCACGCCAAGAAGGTAGAACAACCCCCATTTGTGGCAAAAGGCATCCCACATTTTTGGTATCTTGTCACGCCATGAGAGATTTTACTTTTATAAAATTCTGAATATCAAGACATTCACGACCTACCATATATTAATTGGAAAGGCGATGGAGAATAGCTAATTTTGCGGGTAAGCATAGGCTAAGACATGAAAAAAGGCATACTCAACATAGCAATGGCCGTGACCGCGGTCGCCATGACACATTGCGCACCCGAGCAACAGAGACCAGGCTCGGCGCACTTTGATAACTTTGAGCTGAGATGGGTCGACCACCTGAACGAAGCAGTCACAGACTCTTTCAACACGGACACCATCAACCCCATGTGGGGATATGACAAGGGGAGTGGCGACACTCTTATATCAACATCAAGCCGCCCGGGTTGGCTGACATTGAGGGACACAATCGACCCCGCGACAGGCGAAAGGAAAGGCGCAAAAGTTACGACAAGCGTGACGAACCTGCTGTTTGACAGCCGTGTGAAAATGAGCCTCGCCATGACCGACACCACAGAGAGGGCAGGAATAGCGGTGATGCGCGACAAAGAGCATCAGTATAAGATATGCGCAGGCCCGTCAGTCGATGGCCGCACCTCTGTGGACGTCCTGAAAGTATCGACGGGAGACGCGCACGGCACAAGAGTCGCACAAGAGGTAATAACATGCGACAGCCTGGAACTCCGCATCCTCTCGCCCAATGGCCGAAACTTAGTCTTCTGCTATGCGCCGGACGGCAACGCGTGGATAGCCATAAGTGAGGACCTGCCTTTGGACTACCTCACGGGTGATTATTTGGGTCGCGACCCGCAAATATCACTGTTCATTGAGTAGCTGTGACAGACAGGATATAACAGGAGGCGGACAGAGTCCCGATTTTGCTCTTTTTTAACGTTAACGACGTAACTTTCATGCATATGCGGCGTAACAAAGGACAGAACGATTTGAGATTTGTCTGTTTTTCATAACGCGTGTAAAGCTTCGATATCAGCAACCGAAAGGAGGCGATGTCGGGGCTTTGTTTTTTATGTGCAGATTTGAATAAAACGACTATACAATACATTTATTCAAAAAAGCACGCACAGGCGACATGCAAGGCGTAAGCACAATAATCGGACTGGCAAAGCATTGGCGGTGGGGAGTACGGCTTCTCATCGCGTTCTTCGTCGTCATGATAGCGGTCCACTCGTCACGCCAAGAGCCGCTTTTCCGCCAACCGGTGTCCTTAGTGGCATTGGCGGAGGACGGCAACCTGCTCTCGGCACGCATAGCCACGGACGGCCAATGGAGGTTTGAGGAGATTGACAGCGTGCCAGACAAATTCGAGCGGTGCCTATTAGCGTTTGAGGACAAGAGATTCCATTACCATTGGGGCATTGACCCTGTGGCCACAGTCCGCGCCGTGGTGGCCAACATACAAGCCGGCCACGTGGTGGAGGGAGGCAGCACGCTGACCATGCAATTGGCGCGCATG
The DNA here is from genome assembly GCA_963618945.1 of Bacteroidaceae bacterium. Classification (GTDB taxonomy): domain Bacteria; phylum Bacteroidota; class Bacteroidia; order Bacteroidales; family Marinilabiliaceae; genus W3P20-009. The sequence continues at coordinate 28,275 of CAVETY010000024.1, read as the reverse complement.
GCACGCGGCAACCAGAGCCGAACAATTGGGCAGAAAATCATAGAGGCTGCTTGGGCCATCGACATCGAATTCTCATATAGCAAAGACAAGATTTTAGCCCTATACGCATCGCACGCACCGTTTGGCGGTAACGTGGTTGGCATTGAGGCGGCATCGTGGAGATATTTCGGCAGAAACCCGTATGACCTGTCGTGGGCCGAGAGCGCATTGCTGGCAGTCCTGCCCAACGCCCCGGCGCGCATCCACGTGGCCCGTAACCGCGAGAGCCTCAAAGCCAAGCGGGACAGACTGTTGGACGATTTGCTTGCCAACAGAACGATAAGTGAGACGGAACACGAGTTGGCCAAAGAGGAGCCCCTACCCGACCGACCTTTCGCCATTGAGAACAGCGCACCGCAGCTGATTCAGAAAATAGCATCGGACAACGCGAAAAGGACAGACGGCAAAGCAAAGGCCACGACGAGGACGACAATAAACCAATCGCTCCAGAGGCAAGTCCAGGCCATTGCGGACAACTATAGGCAACGGTATACATCCAACCACATATATGACATTGGTGTCATCGTGGCAGATGTGGAGACAGGCCATGTGAAAGCCTACATTGGCAATGCGTCACAAGAGTCGCCCACAAGCATGGTGGACATGGTGACGGCAGAACGCAGCACGGGCAGCATCCTCAAGCCTTTCCTCTTCGCAGCCATGATGAGCGGAGGCGAGACCACGCCGCGCTCCATTGTGGCCGACACGCCATTGGACCTCAACGGCTTCACGCCCGAGAACTACAGCCACAGCTACAGCGGAGCCGTACACTCCAACGACGCCATAACGCGGTCGCTCAACGTACCGCTTGTCCGCATGCTCACAACCCATAACATTGGCAGATTCATGGCTGACCTTCGCCAACTTGGCATGACGACGCTCCATTTCTCTGACGAGCACTACGGGGCATCGCTCATCCTTGGTGGTGCAGAAGCCACTCTGTGGGACGTGTGCGGAATGTACGCCTCCATGGCGCGCCGCCTCAACGCCTACAATGCGCAGACCAGCCACACCAGCCTGTCAGCCACCGAATGTATCCACCCGCTGACGCTGACCGAGGGGGCGACAACAGACAGCCCAGCCGTTGAGCCATCGGCCACACCACTCACACCTGCCGCCATTTGGCATGCTTTCAGCGCCATGACGAACCTCAGCCGCCCCGAGGAGGAGGCCGATTGGCAGTCATTCTCGTCAATGACGACAGTCGCATGGAAAACGGGTACCAGCTTTGGCAGCCGCGACGCATGGGCGGTGGGAGTCACGCCGCACCACGTGGTGGGCGTATGGGTGGGCAACGCCACAGGCGAGGGACGCGCAGGCATGACGGGCGTGGGATTTGCCGCCCCCGTGATGTTCGACGTCTTCAGCGTCCTGGAACGCAGAAGCGGAAGCCTATGGTTTGAAGAGCCGGTCGAGGACGAAGACCCAATGTTTATATGTCGCCACTCGGGCATGCGCGCATCAGAGGCATGTAATGTGGTGGATGAGGTTCGGCTGCCAAGGCAATGTGAAGAGACACAGGTGTGCAACTATTGCCGGCTCGTCCATCTCAGCCCAGACAGCGCATGGCAGGTCAACAGCTCATGCGAGAGCGTGACGGACATGGTGACAGAGAGCAGGTTCATTTTGCCACCGGCCATGGAGTACTACTATCGCCAACAACACTCAGACTATAAACCTCTGCCGCCCGTCCGCCCCGATTGCGACGACGCGTCGAGCAAACGGATTGCCATCATATATCCCGAATGGGGACAAACCGTGGTGCGCACAAAAAATTTCAATGGCGAGCTGCAAGGAATTGTGTGTCAAGCCGTGGCACCACAAAATCAGCGACTCTTTTGGCATTTGGATGGCACGTTTATAGGAGAGACAGTCAACAACCACAACATGCCCATACGCCCCGATGTCGGGAGTCACCGACTTGCCATTGTGTCTGAGAACGGGCAACGAGTGGTTGTGGATTTCAAGGCGAAATAACACAAAAACATAAGAGAACCACCACCACATTGGTGGAGATACAAAAGAACACAAGTACTTAATTAATCATCTCAAAATGAAGAGCCCAATCAAAACATTGCTATTATGGGCGAGTGCGGCAGCCGCTCTTGCCTTAGCATCGTGCAGTGGAGGGGAGGCCTCGCGGACCAATAGTCACGTCGAGACATTCACCACAGGCACCGTCTCACGCACCGAGACCATCAAACTATACTTGAACCAGGACATTCCACAAGAGACATGGGAGTCGGTCAAGTGGGAGGATGTGATCAGCTTCTCGCCAAGCGCAAAAGGCGTATTCGCAAGCCCCTCTCCAAGCCTCGTAACCTTCACGCCCGACCCCGAGTTCGACCGCGACACGGAGTACACAGTCACAGTCAACATGTCCAAGTTGTTCAAGGACATGAAAGACGGGGAGAAGAAGTTCGCATTCGACTTCAAGACGCTCCCTCTTGACTTCATGGGCAATTTTTCGACCGTCTGGCCATCAGATGACGAAACAGAGTATACGTTGGCTTTCAACATAACCACGGCCGACAAAGAGACTCTCGAGACCGTGGAGAAGTCGATTACAGCATCAGAGGGCGAAGTGAAATGTGAGAAAGAGAGCGACCAGAGCTTCACATACCAAGTCACAGTCAAAGCCCCAAAGGAAGAACATCCGCTCAGCATCAAATGGGGGGACAAGGAATTAGCCACAGCCCAAATTCCGAGCATCGACGCTATTAACGTCTGCGATGTCAGATATGTGAGCGGTGACCAAAGATATGTAGAGGTCACATTCTCCAAGAAATTGGACAATAAGCAGAAGATGAACGGCTTGGCCTACATAGAAGGCAACACGAACACGACAGTCGACGTGATTGACAACAAGCTCCGCCTCTACCCTGACATAACAGAGGGGAAAGCCACAGTATTCCTCTCTGCAAACATCAGATCGGCAAGTGGCAAATTGCTGGGCGAGGACAAGACTGTGACCATAGAAGTAGAAAAGGTCAAACCCTCAGTCGAATTCGCAAGCAACGGCACCGTAATCCCAGTGTCGGACAAGGTGACCATACCATTCCGCAGCATATGCCTGAAAGCAGTCCGTGTCCGCGTGTTCCGCATATTCAAGAGCAACATAGGCTCAATGCTTCAGGAGAACGAGCTGAATGGCTCAGGCAATCTGGCACGCTATGGTCAGCCCATGGCCGTCAAGACTATTTTCTTGGACGAGAGCGAGAAAAAGGACCTGAACCGCTGGCACACTTTCGCCATTGACATGAGCCAAATCATGAAAACGGAGAAAGGCGCTATTTACCGCGTTGAATTGACCATGGACCCGAACTTCTCGACATGGCCGGGCGTGGATGCTGATTTTGACAAGGTGAAGATTGCCAAGGAGGATCAACGCATATATGACAAACTGATAGCCAACTTCAATAGTGGCGAGTCTTGGTACAACCCCAATGACAACGGGTATGACTATGAGTATGATTGGGGAAAAAGTGGAGACCCGACCTATGCCCAGTATTACTACAACAAGTATGACAGCCGCAACATCCTGACAACGGACATCGGACTGACGTCCATATCTAATGGCGATGGCAAGATACGAGTCTTCGCGCTCAACCTTTGCGACTCAAAACCTCTCAAGGGTGTGGAGTTGACACTCTTCAACTTACAGAATATTGAGATGGCCAACGGCAAGACCGACAAGGACGGAATGGCGGACCTGACTTATGACACCAAGTCGGGCATACCGCTTTTTGTCCGCGCAACCGAAGGCTCAGACGTGTCATATCTGCGACTGCGTGAGAGCTTGTCAACCAGCACTTTCGACGTGTCGGGCGACGAGCTGCAGCACGGAATGAAAGGTTACCTCTATGGCGAGCGCGGTGTTTGGAGACCAGGCGACACAATACATATCGCCCTCATGCTCCAAACCATTGACAATGAATTGCCAACCGGCCACCCGGTGACGCTCAACCTGACCACGCCAGTGGGGCAACTCTACGCCACCAAGACATCTAACAATGGCCCGATGGGACTCTACACGTTCAACATTCCCACAAGCAGTGACGCCCCCACGGGAGTTTGGACAGCCACAGCCATTGTCGGCTCAGCCAAGTTCACAAAGAACGTACGCATAGAGACCATCAAACCCAACCGTTTGAAAGTTGACCTCGACTTGCCATCATCCATAAATGCGGGTGACAATAAGAAATTCAAACTCCACACCGAATGGTTGACCGGAGCAAAAACCCACGACCTGAAATATGAGATCACAGCCACCTTGGTGCCCACAAAGACCTCATTCAGCGGCTATAGTGACTATGTGTTTGACGACCCGACGCGTAAACAATTCTCGGTAAAAGACGAGAAAGTGTCCGAGGGCGTGACTGATGGAGACGGCAACGCCTCTGTCACCATCGACTGCAACTTGGAAAACAACGCCCCCGGCATGCTGACCGCGGCTTTCACGACACGCGTATTTGAGCCAAGCGGTGAATTCAGCACGGATCAGAGGCGTGCGACCTACTCGCCCTACAATCGCTACGTTGGCATCAAGACTCCGCAAAATGGCTCACACCAGTTGGATACGGACAAAGACCACACATTCCAAGTGGTGACTGTAGATGCGCAAGGCAAAGCCGCGGGAAATGTCTCACTCGGAGTGTCCATCTACTCTGTTGATTACTGGTGGTGGTGGAGCTCATCAGACTATGATTTGGCTAATTACACGTCCAACTCATGGAACGACCCCGTTAAGAAGTCCACAATCAAGACCGACGCAAAAGGTCACGGCTCATTCAAATTCAGGGCCAACCATGACGATTGGGGCACGTATCTCATCATAGTAAAAGATGAAAGTGGATATCACACAACCGGACTGCTTGCCTATTTCGATTGGCCAGAAGGCATCAACAGAAGAGACGGAGGCATGAATGCGGCCGAGGCCCTGTCCATCTCGACCGACAAGAAAGAGTACTCCGTTGGTGACAAGATGAGCATCTCATTCCCATCGGCCGAGGGGGCTCACGCCTTAGTCAACATCTGCCGCGGCGGTTACATTGTCAACTCTATTGTAACCGAATGCAAGAAAGGCTCTACCGAATTGAGCTTAGACGTCACGGAGGAGATGTTGCCCAACGCCTATGTGGTGGTCAACCTCGTCCAGCCCTATGCCAACAGCGCAAATGACAACCCCATACGCCTCTATGGCGTGACACCAGTAACTGTCACGTCGGCCAAGAGCCACATCACCCCACAGATAAGCTGCGCTGACGCGGTCCGCCCGTTGCAGAAAATGAATGTGACTGTCAGCGAGAAAGATGGCCGCCCGATGGCCTACACACTCGCCGTGGTGGACGAGGGTCTGCTTGACATCACTCGTTTCAAGACTCCAAACGCATGGGGCGTGTTTAATGCCCGCGAGGCCTTCGGACTTAAGATATGGGATCTCTACCGCAATGTGGCGGGAGCCTTTGGCGGACGCATTGAGCAGCTATTCAGCATTGGTGGCGACGAGTGGCTTAACAATGGCCCGAAAGCCATTGTCAACCGTTTCACCCCAATGGTTCACTTCTCTGGCCCTTATACCATTGGCAAAGGCGAGAAGAAAACCCATTCCGTTGACATACCCAATTATAATGGCCGTGTGCGCGTCATGGTCGTAGCCTGCGATGGCCAAGCGGCCGGCAACGCCGAGAAGAGTGTCAAGGTGTCCAAACCACTTATGCTCCTCGGCACCATGCCTCGCCAAATTGGAGTCGGAGACAAGTCAACCGTCTCAGCGACAATATTCACAGACAGGGCAATGGGCGACGTGACGGTCAACATTTCGGCAAAGAACGGAGTCAAAGTGATCGGTGACAGCAAACAGACTGTCAAGATAAACTCAGCGAGTGATAAGACTGTCTCATTCGAGATTGAGGCTGGAGCAGACGAGGGAGAGGCCACCATCAGCCTCTCATGCTCAGCCAAAGGCGAAAAAGCCGATTACACAGCCAAACTCAAGATTCGCAAAGAGTCGCAACTCACGCCACACACTGAATTCGCCACCATCAAGGCTGGCCAAGAGTGGACATCGCCAAAGGTGACGGGACTGGTCAACAGCACAAGCTTCGACCTCTCATCAGAACGTCCTCTAAACCTCTCACAACGCCTGAAGTATCTTATCGGCTATCCTCACGGATGCGCCGAGCAGACGACATCCGGGGCTTTTGCGCAACTATATTTGCAAGACTTCGCCCAACTGACGAAAGAACAAGCCGCGGAAATCGAGGCCAACGTGAAGAACGGAATTAACCGCCTGAGCAACTTCACGACGACAGATGGAGGCATGGCTTATTGGCCAGGCTGGAGCAACTCTAACCTTTGGGCTTCCGCCTACATCTACATCTTCCTCACAGAGGCCGAGGCCAAGGGATATTACGTCCCCAAAACAATCAAGAGCAACTTGATGCAATACCTCCGCAACCAAGTGCGCAATGGCTGGGGAAACCCGTATAGGGAAAACTACAACTACAGCCACAGCGACATTGCTCTCGCCCTCTACGCCTTAGCCAATGACCAAAAGGCTGAAAGCTCAGCGATGAACAGGCTGAAAGAGGTCATAGAGAATGCGAAAGGCTATGTATCTTCCGAGGTGTGCAATCTTTTAGCCGCCGCCTATGCCAAGACAGGTTCAACAAAAGTGGCTCACGATTTGGCAGTGAAAGGCAAGGGATGCGACAATGAGGCGATTCGCCTGTTGGCGCAAGCCACTCTGAATGAACCCGAAGCCAAACAAACAGTAGAAGAGCTGCGCAAAAAGATTGCCGAGCCAAGCAAGTGGATGTCCACATATGACATAGCCATGGGCATCATGGCCTGGCGAAACTACATCCAAAAGCACAACACATCTAACACCCTCAGCGCAACCGTTGCAATTGACGGAAACAAGGAGAAGGTCAACGTCAACACAGACAAGTGTGCATGGCAAAGAGACTTCAAAGACTCAAAGGCCCACACCTTTAAGGTTTCCAACACAGGCAAAGGCGACATAACAGCCGTCTTGACGACATATGTGAAGAATCAGGTTAAAGTGGCGCAGCAAAGCAATGGACTGGAAGTGGAGACTGACATGCCAAGCGAAGCCACCTACAAGGCCGGAGCGACTGTCACAGCCACAGTGACCGTCGCTAACACCTCGTTACGCAAGGACATTGAGAAAGTGGCCATCACATTTGCAGTGCCGGCTGGTATGGAAATCCTGGGAGTAAACTCGGTTTCTGGCATAGACCACTTCGACGTGCGCGATGACCGCGTCCTGGCCTATGTGACGGACCAATTAGAAACCAGCGCAAAATTCACAGTCAGACTGAGCGCCACGTATGCAGGTGAGTATTATGCTCCTGCCTTTGACGCCCGCATGATGTATGATGACAGCGTGCAGGGTAACACAGCCAGCGGACATGTGACGATTGAGTAGGCGAAACAGATACGTCTGTCACCCAATAAGTGAAAATGCGACGCCCCGCCCTCGAAACTGTTCGGGGGCGGGGCGTCTTTTTATTTCGACATGACCACTGTGCGTTTTTGGGGGCTCTCATTGTATCGTTGAAAGGACGTGAGGAGCAGTGCGCACAAAGGGCATGTGCAACAAGAAAATACTACTCACCAAAAGATGACGACGTCATAAAAAAATCAAGCCCCAGCAATCATTGAAATTGCCGGGGCTTGATTTAATCTTGTTCGATGTCGTGTCAGGTCAGACTTGTCTCCGATTCACACGACAGACAACTCAAGAGATGGATGGACTATGCGTAGAGGGTCTCGCGCTTAGCGTGGATTGTCTCGTCCTGCATGTAATCCTCGAAATCCATGTACTTGTCGATCGTGCCATTAGGAGTAATCTCAATGACTCGGTTGCAGACCGAGCGGATGAACTCGTGGTCGTGGCTGGTCATGAGGATATTGCCAGGATATGACTTCATGTTGTTATTGAAGGCCTGGATGGACTCCATGTCGAGATGGTTGGTCGGGTGGTCGAGCATGACGACATTGGGGTTGGCCAACATCATCTTAGAGATCATGCACCTCATCTTCTCACCACCGGAGAGGACGTTGCAAGTCTTCTTGATATCCTCGCTGCCGAAAAGCATCTTGCCCAGATACTGACGGAGGAAGAAGTCCTCGGTATTTGGTGAGAACTGAGCAAGCCAGTTGGTGAGATCGAGCTTCTGAGTGAAGAACTCCGTGTTGTCGAGGGGCAGATAGGCCATTGAGATGGTTGTACCCCAAGAGAAAGTGCCGGAGGTGGGCTTAATCTCGCCATTCAAAATGCGGAAGAGGGCCGTGGTAGCACGGACGTCATGAGAGAGGAGGCAGATCTTGTCGTTCTTCTCCACATTGAAAGAGACATCGGCGAAGAGCTTTGTGCCATCCTCCATTGTGTAGGCGAGGTCGCGGATCTCAAGCACCTTGTCACCAGCAGGACGCTCGGGCGTGAAGATGATGCCCGGATAGCGACGGGTTGAGGGAGCGATTTCCTCAATGTTGATCTTCTCGAGCATCTTCTTGCGGCTGGTTGTCTGACGGCTCTTTGCCACATTGGCGGAGAAACGAGAGATGAACTCCATGAGCTCCTTACGCTTCTCCTCAGCCTTCTTGTTCTGCATGGCCTGCTGACGGAGCGCGAGCTGCGAGCTCTCATACCAGAAGGTGTAGTTGCCAGAGAACATACGGATCTTGCCGTAGTCAATGTCAACGATGTCGGTGCAGACATTATCAAGGAAGTGGCGGTCGTGGCTGACGACGATGACGGTGTTGGGGAAGTTGGCCAAGTAGTCCTCAAGCCAAAGCACGGTATCAAGGTCAAGGTCGTTGGTAGGCTCGTCAAGCAGCAAGTTGTCCGGGTTGCCGAAAAGAGCCTGAGCCAGAAGCACCTTCACCTTCTGCTTACCGCTGAGGTCCTTCATCATCATGTAGTGAAGGTCCTCCTTAATTCCGAGACCGCTGAGAAGGTTGGCGGCATCGCTTTCTGCCGTCCAGCCGCCCATCTCGCCAAACTCCTCTTCGAGCTTGGCGACCTCGGCGCCGTCCTCGTCATTAAAGTCGGGCTTAGAATAGAGCTCATTTTTGCGCTGCATGTTCTCCCACAATTTCTTGTGGCCAATGAGGACAGTGTCGAGCACAGTATGGTCATCGAAAGCGAAGTGATCCTGAACGAGGACGGAGAGACGCTCACCTGGCGCCATCTCGACATAGCCCTTGGTGGAGTCGAGCTGCCCGGAGAGAATCTTGAGGAAGGTGGACTTGCCCGCACCGTTGGCTCCAATGACGCCGTAGCAGTTGCCGGGCGAGAACTTGAGGTTAACGTCCTCGAAAAGTGGTTTCTTATTGAACTGAATCGCGAGATCGGTTACTGTAATCATTCCGCTATCTGTATATATCTATTTAGGTAAATTCTTGCCGCGAAGATACTAAAACAAAATGAGATAAGGAAATAGCCCCTCCACACAAAAGATTTAAAGGGCAGAGAGCTCACCCGTCTCCGAGTCCATTATATATCCGCGCACCACGATATCCTTAGGCATCAATGGATGGTTCTTGACGAGATCAACAGTCTCAAGCACCGCCTTGTCAGTCTCATCAAACCCGTGAAGCCAAGAGACAAGGTCAATGCCACAATGCTTCATAAGATTGATGTGCTCATCGTCAACACCACGGCTGCGCATGAGCGACAGCATCTCCTCGCCATCCATGCCCTGAACACCGCAGTGCGTATGGCCGACAATCATGACCTCATTCACCCCGAGCTCATAGATGGCCACAAGCAGAGAGCGCACTGTAGAATCAAAGGGGTTCGTGATTACGCCGCCCGCGTTCTTGATTATTTTGACATCGCCATTTTTTATGCCGAGGGCCGCAGGGAGCAACTCCACAAGCCGCGTGTCCATGCACGTGACAATGGCAATCTTCTTATCGGGATATTTGGAAGTCTTGAACCGCTCGTAAGCCTTGTCCTTTACGAATTGGCGGTTATATTCAATCATTTGCTCAATCATAGGGGCAAAGATAGGCAGAATTAGAAGAACATGACCTTTTACTTTGGCCTGCCGCATCAGTAGACAGAGCTACCACATATACAAAAAAAATTAAAGCCCCGCTTGCCATGTGGCACCGGGGCTTTAATCAACAATAGACAACAACAGATGAAAATAATCTCGTCATCACGACGAGAACTATATCTTGGAACCGAACGATGATTTTTGGCTTCCGTCATCGTTTGCGGGACTTTGTTCTTGTTTGACATTGCAATATTAGGCATTATTTAACACTCGTGCAAACTTTTCCTAATTTTTCTTTAAACATAAGTCATATTTTTTAAGACTCAAAACACAACAGACAGTAATTCAATATTTTAACTAAATACCACTTTTAAGGTACTTTTGCGTTTTATAGCCTATGTGAATTGAGGGAAGTGACCAGTCAACGACTTAAACATCCGCCAACGTAGATGTGATGGGAACAAAAAAAGTGTCACCGCATGGGTTATTGCAACCCAGCGGTGACACGCGTTATCTGTTTGACTGTATTCTAAGCCAAGAGCCTTAGAGCGTCACACCAGTCTTAAAGATGGCAATCTCACGATAGCCCTTCTTCTCATTGTTGACAGGCTCGCCACTTGCCACACGGATAATGTAGTCCGTGAAAGACTGAGCCACCTCATCCCATGTCTTATCCTCGACAAGGACACCGGCGTTAAAGTCAATCCAAGTGGGTTTGCGCTCTGCGAGGCCTGAATTGGTGGAGATCTTCATGGTCGGCACGAAGGTTCCGAATGGAGTGCCACGACCAGTGGTGAAGAGCACAATCTGGCAGCCGGCAGCGGCAAGAGCAGTTGCAGCCACAAGGTCATTGCCCGGGGCCTCAAGAAGGTTCAGGCCGTGCTTTGAGATGCGGTCACCATAACGGAGGACGGCACGGACAGTGCTCTTGCCACACTTCTGGGTACAGCCGAGAGCCTTATCCTCAAGGGTTGAGATACCACCGGCCTTGTTGCCTGGAGAGGGGTTCTCGCCTACTGGCTCGCCATGAGAGAGGAAATACTGCTTGAAGTCGTTGATAAGCTTGACAGTCTCATCAAAACGCTCCTTATTCTCGCAACGATTCATGAGGATGGTCTCAGCGCCAAACATCTCAGGGACCTCAGTGAGGACAGAGGTGCCACCCTGTGAGACAATGAAGTCAGAGAAGACGCCGAGCAGAGGATTGGCCGTGATGCCAGAGAAGCCGTCAGAGCCACCGCACTTGAGGCCGACACGCAGTTTGCTGATGGGCACAGCCGTGCGGACATCCTTGCTTGCCTGCTCATAGAGCGGACGGAGGAGCTTCATACCCTCCTCAATCTCATCACCCTCAACTTTCTGAGCGACAAAGAACTTAACCCTGTCCTCATCGAAGTCGCCACAGAACTCACGGAACACATCCGGCTGATTATTCTCGCAGCCGAGGCCGACTACGAGGATGGCGCCTGCGTTAGGATGCTTAACCATGTCGCGGAGCACCTTCTTGGTGTTCTCATGGTCGTCGCCGAGCTGAGAGCAGCCATAGTTGTGAGGGAAGCCGACAATAGCGTCAACACCCTTGCCCTGAGTCTCCTCCTTGAGCTTTGCAACGAGCTGATTGACAATTCCGTTGACACAGCCGACGGTAGGGATGATCCAAATCTCGTTACGGATGCCAACCTCACCATTCTTGCGGACATAGCCGTTGAAAGTGAGACCTTTGTCGGGTGCCGAGACATCAACAAGTTTCGGAGTGTAGGTGTATTCGAGCAGGCCGGAGAGGTTGGTCTTGATGTTATTCTCATTCATCCAAGAGCCAGCGACCTTGTCCTCTTTGGCATGACCAATGGGGTAGCCATACTTGATGATATTCTCACCCTGCTTGAGGTCAGAGAGGAGAACCTTGTGACCAGCGGGAACATCATCCTGAAGAGTTATCTTCTTGCCGTCAACCTCAATGGCCTCGCCCTTTGAGAGGGGTTGGATGGCCACCACGACATTGTCGGCGGGGTTAATCTTGAGAAATCTTACTGCCATTGTTCTTATCGTTATGGTCTCAAAAGGGGGGATTGACAGAGTTGCCTATCAATCCCCCCGTTGAGATGGTTTTTGTTCAGACTGTCAGCGTCTTAGAGAATGGTCTCGACAGTTGCGAGCATGCCCTTAGACTGGATCTGGTTGAGGAAGTCGGTAACCATGTCCGTGAGGCCGGGGATCTGGTTGAGATCGCCGTGCTCAGTCCAGATGAGATCCTTAGCGCCGAGGACGCCCTCAGCGACCTTACGGGTGTCATTGGTAGCCCAAAGCTCCTTGAGGAGATCCATGATCTTCTGGTCGTCGTTGGGGACGATTTCGACACCATCCTCACGCTTGCCACCCTTGTAGTAGGTGATGATGGCAGCGAGACCGAGAACGAGACCCTTAGGCAGCTCGCCCTTGCGCTCGAGATAAGTCTTGAGGCCGGGGAGGTCGCGAGTCTGGAACTTGGGGAATGAGTTGAGCATGATGCTGGTGACCTGATGATCAACAAACGGGTTGTTGAAACGCTCGAGGACATCCGCACCGAACTGCTGAAGCTCCTCCATAGGCAAGTTGAGGGTCTGCATGAGCTCCTCGAACTGAACCTTGTGGATGTACTTGCCGATGACAGGGTGGTTGCAAGCATCGCGGACGATGTTGACACCGCTGAGGAAAGCGACAGGTGAGAGGACGGTGTGGGGGCCGTTGAGGAGGGTAACCTTGCGCTCGTGGTAAGGCTTCTCGCTCTCGGCGATGAGGACATGGAGGCCGGCCTTCTCAGCAGGGAACTCAGCGCGGAGATCCTCAATGCTCATATTCTCGGGCTTCTCGATGACCCAGAGGTGGAAAATCTCAGCCTGGACAACGAGGTTGTCAGCGTAGCAGACCTTCTCCTGAATCTGGGCGATCTCCTTGCGGGGGAAGCCGGGGACGATGCGGTCGACGAGGGTTGCGCAAACGTAGCAATAGTTGGTAAACCAAGCCTTGAATGCCTCATAATCAGCGCCGAAGTCATCCTTCCAGAGCTCGATGTACTTGTAGATGCAATCCTTGAGGTGGTGGCCATTGAGGAAGATGAGCTCGCAAGGCATGATGATGAGACCCTTCTCAGGATCACCATTGAACACCTTGAAACGACGATAGAGGAGCTGGGTGAGCTTGCCAGGGTAGCTGGAAGCAGGAGCGTCAGAGAACTTGCAAGCGGGGTCGAAAGCGATGCCGGCCTCGGTGGTGTTCGAGATGACGAAACGAATCTCTGGCTGCTCAGCGAGTGCCATGTAGGCTGAGTTCTGAGTATAAGGGTTCAGAGCGCGGCTGATGACATCGATGCGGGTGAGCTCATTGACGGGCTCGCCGTTCTGACGACCCTGAAGATTGACGTGGTAGAGGCAGTCCTGACCATTGAGCCAGTCAACCATACCGCGCTCGATAGGCTGAACGACAACGACAGAACCGTTGAAGTCAGTCTTCTGATCCATGTTGTAGATGATCCAATCTACGAAAGCGCGGAGGAAGTTACCCTCACCGAACTGAATAATTCTCTCGGGCATAACGCTCTTGGGAGCGGTACGCTTATTAAGTGCCTTAAGCATGATATTTGTGGTTATAATTTTTAAGATAAATCAAATTCAAAAACTCAGATAGGTTAGCAAACCTTGACCTTGAAGACGATCTTCTTGGCGACCTTGGGCTCACCCACCATCATACATGGCGCATGGAGATCCTGAGGCTCAAGGATAGCCGCCTCGCCAGCAGTCAAAACAACGTGGCTGAGCTGCTTATTGGCGTGAGTGAAGAAGATATCCTTCTCCTCGTTATACTCAGGCTCCTCGATGATGTTGGCGATATCAGAGCATCCGATAATCTCCTGACCCTCGTAAATATACTGCACATCAGCATATTTGCGGTGACCCTCAAGCTTTGCCAAGGCGTGAACCTTAGTCTTGTAGACCTGAAAGATGGCCTTGACATCCTTGCCGTCGATCTCAACGGTCTTCTTGTCGCCAGGGTTCATGCCCTCGAACTCAGCCGCAAGGTCGTGGTTCTTAAGGAACTCGAACACCTTGCCGTACCTCTTGTTGCAAGCCTGAGCCTCAAGCGTTGCCACAGTACCAAAAATTGCCATTGTTTCGTTCTTTACGAGCCAGACAAGAGAGAGGGGGGCATTCCCCCACCCTCTCACTGGCCGAAATATTGATGTTGTTTGTCTTTTATCCTAAATCGGAGTGACGATTAGAGCTGGACGGCCTTGAACTTCGGAACGAAGAACTTCATACCGCCCCATGCAATGAGGTAAGCGACAGAGCAGATGCCGAACATGATGCCATAAGCGACATTAGTATCGAAAGTCTGATCGCAATAGCCTGCAAGAAGCTGGAGAATGACACCGCCAAGACCACCGGCAGCAGTACCAATGCCAGTTACAGTACCGACAGCCTTCTTGGGGAACATGTCAGAGACAGTAGAGAAGATGTTAGCAGACCAAGCCTGGTGAGCCGCACCAGCAATACAGATGATGATGATTGCGCAAACGAGACCCGTCATTCCACCGAGACCAGCGACAGTCTGAGTCAAAAGCAGGAGGATGGGGAATATCGCAATGATGAGCATGGCAGTCATACGAGCCTTGTAAGTCTCCCAGTTCTTGTTAATGAAGTACATAGGGAGAGCACCACCATAGACAGAACCGACAATCGCTACACCGAAGACGATGAAGTTGGTGATCATGACCATATGGGCGGTAGCGTCAGCGTCCATACCTGCGCAGAACTGCTGCCTTACATAGGTTGGCAACCAGAAGAGAAGGAACCACCAGATGCCGTCAGTCATGAACTTGCCGAAAACGAAAGACCAGGTCTGACGATAGGTGAGCATCTTGGCCCAAGAGACAGACTTTGTATCCTCTTCCTTAACATTCTCAACAGGAGCTGCGACCTCGTCACTGTTGATGTGGTCATACTCAGCCTGATTGATCTTGCCAGCCTCAAGCATCACCTTCGGGCTCTTATAGAAGATACCCCAGAAGATGAGCCAAATGAAACCGAAGAGACCAGTGATGATGAAAGCCATCTGCCAACCCTGAAGAGAGCCGAGGAACTCATTGCCCTCACCCCAGGTGATGAGACACCAAGGCACGAAGAGGGCGCAAATCATGGCACCGATATTTGAACCAGAGTTGAAGATACCGGTTGCGAGCGCACGCTCCTTCTTAGGGAACCACTCTGCGACAGCCTTGATTGAAGAGGGGAAGTTACCAGCCTCACCAGCGCCGAAGAGAGAACGGGCTACACAATGCGCGCCGAGGCTCTTACCCATGAATGCGCTGAGGATTCCAGAGAGAGACCAGATGATGAGGGAAGCCGCAAGACCGATCTTAGTTCCGAGCTTATCAATAATCCAGCCTACGACAAGGGTGAAGCCAGAATAGAAAGCCGTGAAGATGGCAGTCAGATGAGAGAACTGCTGAGACGACCAGCCGAAACCCTCAGGGGAGCAAAAATAGTCCTTAAGGAAACCGATAACATTTCGGTCCATATAGTTGACGGTGGTAGAGAAGAGCAGAAGACCTGCGATCACCCACCTGTATTTTGTCATCTTTTGAGTTATCTCGCCCATGCGAAATGAATTAAAAATGTGGTAAAAAAGTCCGACGGCAGATAAAAGCCTGACAGACCACTGATTAAAACCGCTTTATGAGTGGTGAGACACCACCTTGCGGGCCGGGACGCCTACTGAGCGGCGAACCCTCATAAGTAGGATATAAGTTGCGCATGAGCCATGAAGAATGACTCATGCGCAACGGGGATAATCACTTATTTAGCGCGGGCTGCCTTGATGATATCGAGGCACTCCTTGCACTTGTTGGTAACGTAAGCCCAATCCTTAGCGGCAACCTTCTCCTTGGGGAAGAGCTTAGAACCCATGCCGACGCAGAATACGCCAGCGGCGAACCACTTCTCAAGGTTCTCCTTCTCGGGTGCTACGCCACCAGTGACCATGATCTTGCTCCAAGGCATGGGAGCCTTGAGACCCTTGACCATGTTGGGGCCATAGACATCACCAGGGAAGAGCTTGGTGAGGTCGCAGCCGAGCTCCTGAGCCTTGCCGATCTCGCTGACAGTGCCGCAGCCAGGGCAGTAAGCCACGAGGCGACGGTTGCAGATGGGGGCAATCTCGGGGTTGAAGAGGGGACCAACGACAAAGTTAGCGCCAAGCTGGAGGTAGAGAGCCGCGGTAGCGGGATCTACGACAGAGCCGATGCCGAGAGCGAGCTCGGGGCACTCCTTGTCAGCCCACTTAACAAGCTCACCGAAAACCTCCTGAGCGAAATCGCCACGGTTGGTGAACTCGAAAGCGCGGACGCCACCCTCATAGCAAGCCTTCACAACATCCTTGCAAACCTGAAGGTCCTTGTTGTAGAAGACGGGGACCATGCCAGTCTCACCGATCTTGGCGAGGACTGCAATCTTATCAAATTTAGCCACTTTGGTTTCTTTTTGATGATTTGCGCCTTTTTAAGCCATAAGCACGAAGCCAAGCATACTTGAACTCGGGTTTGGCTCAAACGAGGCACATAAATATTACTCTTAATTAACGCTGTACACGGCCGTTAGCGTTGCCACCTGCGAGAGCCTCAACCTCCTCGACAGAAACGAGGTTGAAGTCGCCGTTGATGGTGTGCTTGAGAGCTGATGCTGCAACAGCGAACTCGAGAGCCTCTCCCTGGTTAGCCTTGGTGAGAAGGCCATGGATGAGACCGCCAGAGAAAGAGTCACCACCACCTACACGGTCAATGATGGGGTTGATCTCGTAACGCTTGCTCTGATAGAACTCCTTGCCGTTGTAGATGAGAGCCTTCCAGCCGTTGAAAGTAGCAGAGAAAGACTCGCGGAGGGTAGAAACGACATACTTGAAGTCGAACTCCTCAGCCATAGCCTTGAAGATCTTCTCGTAGCCGGAAGCGTCGGTCTTGCCACCCTCTACGTCAGCGTCGGGTTTGAAACCGAGGCAGAGCTCAGCATCCTCCTCGTTGCCGATGCAGACATCGACATACTTCATGAGGGGGCGCATGATAGAGATAGCCTTCTCGCTGGTCCAGAGCTTCTTGCGGAAGTTGAGGTCGACAGAGACGGTGACGCCGTGGCGCTTAGCAGCCTCGCAAGCGAGCTTGGTGAGCTCAGCAGCCTTGTCAGAGATGGCGGGGGTGATGCCGCTCCAGTGGAACCAGCTTGCGCCCTCCATGATGGCGTCGAAATCGAAATCCTCGGGGTTAGCCTCGGCGATAGAAGAGTGCGCACGGTCGTAGATGACCTTTGAGGGACGCATAGAAGCGCCAGTCTCAGCGTAATAGAGGCCTACGCGTTCACCGCCACGTGCGATGAAGTCGGTGTTGACACCATAGTTGCGGAGTCCGTTAACGGCGATCTGGCCAATCTCGTGCTTAGGGAGCTTAGAGACGAAGTAAGCGTCGTGGCCATAGTTAGCCAAGCTTACAGCCACGTTTGCCTCACCGCCGCCAGGGATGATGCGGAAAGCGGTGCTCTGGACGAAGCGGTCATTGCCCTCGGGCGAGAGGCGAAGCATGATTTCGCCAAGTGTTACGACTTTTGCCATGGTATATTTTTGTTGTTTATCGTTATGACTTTTTGTTTTCTTACTTGAACTTGAAGTAGTTCTTAGCGTTGTTGTAGCAGATGTCCTTGATCATCTGGTCGACGCGCTCCTTCTCGTAGCCCTCGTAGGGAACCTCGCCATTCTCGATGTCGACACCGACAAGGTTGCAGAGAGTGCGGCGGAAGTACTCGTGGCGCGGGTAAGAGAGGAATGAGCGGCTGTCGGTGAGCATACCGACGAAGCGGCTGAGCAGACCGAGCACAGAGAGAGCGTTCATCTGCTTCTGCATGCCGTCCTTCTGATCGAGGAACCACCAGCCTGAGCCGAGCTGGATCTTGCCAGCGACACTGCCGTCCTGGAAGTTGCCGAGCATGGTTGCGAGAACCTCGTTGGCGCAGGGGTTGAGGTTGTAAAGGATGGTCTTGGCGAGCTTGCCCTCGGTGTTGAGCTTGTCGAGGAACTTGGCGCACTTCTTGGCGGTGGTGAACTCACCGATTGAGTCGAAACCGGTGTCAGGGCCGAGAAGCTTGAACATCTTGGTGTTGTTGTTGCGGATGGCGCCATAGTGGAACTGCTGAGTCCAGCCAGAAGCGGCGTCCTGCTCAGCGAAGACAATCATCATCGCGCTCTTGAACTTAAGAATCTCCTCCTGAGAGAGCTCCTTGCCGCCGTAGACCTTATTGAAGATGGCCTCGACCTCAGCGTCGGTGTAATCCTCAGCGTAGAACTCCTCGATGCCGTGGTCAGAGAGACGGCAGCCCATGCTCTCGAAGAAATCGTGGCGAGCCTGGAGGGCGTCAACGAAATCCTTGAAGTTGCTAATGTTCTTGCCGGCAGCCTGAGAGAGCTTCTCAACATAAGCCTTGAAATCAGCGGGAACCTCGACAGCCATAGCCTTGTCGGGACGCCAGGTGGGGAGCATACGGGTCTTGCAGCTCTTGTCAGCTGCTACAACCTTGTGCCACTCGAGAGAGTCGATTGGGTCATCGGTGGTGCAGACAACCTCTACATTGTAGAACTCCATGAGGCCACGGGGGGTGAACTTAGGATCGTTAGCGATCTTGTCGTTGCACTCCTCATAGATCTCGCGTGCGGTCTGAGGGTTCAGGAGCTTGTCGATGCCGAAAGCAGTCTTGAGCTCAAGGTGCGTCCAGTGGTAAAGAGGGTTGCGGAAGGTATAGGGGACAGTCTCAGCCCACTTCTCGAACTTCTCCCAGTCGGTGGTGTCCTTGCCAGTGCAATAGCGCTCGTCTACGCCGTTAGAACGCATAGCGCGCCATTTATAGTGGTCACCCATGAGCCAAATCTGGCCGATGGACTCGAAACGCTTGTTCTCGGCGACCATCTGTGGGATGAGGTGGCAGTGATAGTCAATGATGGGCATGTTCTCGGCGAGGTCATGATAGAGATGCTTCGCCGCCTCATTCGTCAGAATGAAATCAGGGTTGATAAAACTTTTTGCCATAATGTCGATAGTATAAACGCTATTATCTGGAGCGAAAGTAGTTAGTGCAAACCAATAAAACAAGCGTTTTTGCAAAAAAATATTTATTACACTAAGTATCAGCGCATTACCACATACAACAAAAATTACCATTTACCGACCTTTGCACAGCAAGTGCACAAGCCGCATTCTCAATACGAAACAATTAAATAATAGGACGTTAGCACCCAAAATGCAATTTTTGCGCACTTTTTGTGCAACTTTTTCATCATATATGTTTGCAAGATTGCCAAACGTTTGTAAATTTGTAGTCGATTAGAGTTTTATAAAAAATGTCAAAGCCAACTATCAGCGACATCGCCAAAGCACTCAACATCACGCCGTCGACCGTGTCACGAGCCTTGGCGGGCAACCCCCGAGTGAGCGACCAGACGCGCGCCCAGGTCATAAGGAAGGCCGAGGAGCTCGGCTATGAGCGCAACATACTGGCGTCCTCGCTCCGAAAGGGGTCGACCGACACCGTAGGCCTGGTGGTGCCGCGCATCAACCGACTTTTCTTTAGCAACGTCATATCAGGAGCCGAGGCCATCCTCAACCCGGCCGGCTTCAACCTCATCATATCGCAAAGCCACGAGAGACGCGACGACGAGAGGCGAAGCGTCCAGACCCTCATGCGAAACCAGGTCGCGGGCATTCTCATATCCCACTCGCTTGAGACAGTGGACCCCGATTCGTTCGCCCAGATGTTTGAGGGCAGCGGGGTCACGCTGGTGCAGTTCGACCGCGCATTCCCGGGCATTGGCGACGTGGAGGTCACCAACGACAATTACACAGGCGCGTATAACGCGACCAAGCATCTCATAGACCACGGATACCAGCGCATTGGCCACTTGGGCGGCGACCTCGGCAGCAATGTCTACACCGAAAGAAGGCAGGGTTTCCTCGACGCGATGACCGAGGCCGGCATGGAGGTGGATGACAACCTGATGTTTGAGGACAGCATCACGAGGGACAAGGGTTTCTATAATGCGGCCAAGGCGCTCGAGCGCGGTTGCGACGCACTGTATTGCGCAGGCGACTATGCGGCACTCGGAGTGATTGAGTACGCACGCGTCAAGGGGGTTGACATACCCGGACATTTAGGCGTCGTGGGCACAGCCAACGAGACCTTTGCCGACGTGGTGTCCCCCACCCTGACCACGATGGAGCAGAACGCGTTTGAGATGGGCAGCCGCGCAGCACAGGCTTTCCTTGACATCAAGCAGGGGCGTGAGATCGCCAACCGCAAGATTTCGATTCCGATGAAGCTCATCGTGCGCGACTCAAGCCAAAGAAAGAACGAGTAAGAAGTATTCAAAACTTTAGGATATAATGAAATACGAGCTCAGATACGCGTCGCATCCATCAGACGCCAAAGCATATGACACAGCCAGGCTCCGCAAAGAGTTCCTGATTGAGGACTTGTTCCGCGCTGACGACACGACCATGGTCTACACACTCTATGACCGCCTCATCGTGGGTGGCCTCATGCCTGTGAAGACCGTCATGGGACTGGAGAATGTGGACGACCTGAAGGCTAACTACTTCCTTGAGCGCCGCGAGATTGGCATTGTCAACGTAGGCGGCACGGCAAAAATTGTGGCGGACGATGAGACTTTCGAGCTCGGCTACAAGGAGATGCTCTACATTGGCAAGGGGAAGAAAAACGTCACCTTCCAGAGCTTGGACAAGGAGAAGCCCGCAAAACTGTACTTCAACTCGGCACCAGCCCACAAGGAGTACCCGAGCAAAAAGATAACCAAGGCGGAAGCTGACGTCATGCAGCTTGGCGCTCTCGAAACGTCAAACGAGAGGCGAATCAACCGCATGATTATCAACTCTGTTGTCGAGACCTGCCAACTACAGATGGGCATGACAGAGCTTATGCCCGGTTCAGTATGGAACACCATGCCTGCCCATGTGCACAACCGCCGAATGGAGGCTTACTTCTACTTCGAGGTTCCGACAGAGGATGCGGTTTGCCACTTCATGGGCCCGGTTGACGAGACCCGTCACATCTGGATGCACAACGAGCAGGCTGTCATTTCGCCATCGTGGAGCATACACTCAGCCGCAGCCACCCACAACTACACTTTCATCTGGGGCATGGCAGGCGAGAATCTTGACTACGGGGATCAGGACTTCTCAAAGATAACCGATCTCAAGTAGCCACTGAAAAGCTCAAGGATTTGGGCGCAAAGAGGAAACAAGTATCACAAAAATCATAGCATAATGGCACAAAATCCATTCTCCCTTGAGGGAAAGAACGCCTGGGTTACCGGCGCTTCATACGGAATCGGCTTCAACATCGCCAAGGCATTCGCAGGCGCAGGCATCAAGAACATCATCTTCAACGACATCAACCAGGATCTCGTTAACAAGGGCCTCGCCGCTTACAAGGAGGCCGGCATCGAGAACGTCCACGGCTACGTTTGCGACGTGACCAAGGAGGACGACGTCAAGGCTCTCGTCGAGAAGATCCACCAGGAGGTCGGCCAGATTGACATCCTCGTCAACAACGCCGGCATCATCAAGCGCATCCCCATGCACGAGATGAAGCGCGCCGAGTTCCAGCAGGTCATCGACATTGACCTCGTCGGCCCGTTCATCGTTTCTTCCGCCGTCATCCCCGAGATGATGGAGCGTCGCGCCGGCAAGATCATCAACATCTGCTCTATGATGTCTGAGCTCGGCCGCGAGACCGTCTCTGCCTACGCAGCAGCCAAGGGTGGCCTCAAGATGCTGACCCGCAACATCTGCTCTGAGTATGGCGAGTACAACATCCAGTGCAACGGCATCGGCCCCGGCTACATTGCCACCCCCCAGACCGCTCCCCTCCGCGAGAAGCAGGCTGACGGCAGCCGTCACCCGTTCGACTCATTCATCTGCGCCAAGACCCCCGCAGGCCGTTGGCTCGACCCCGAGGAACTCGGTGGCCCCGCAGTCTTCCTCGCCTCTTCAGCTTCTGACGCCGTCAACGGACACATCCTTTATGTAGACGGCGGCATCCTGGCCTACATTGGCAAGCAGCCTAAGTAGCAGACAGCCAAAGCATAAGACATTTAAACTTGCCGACGCAGGTCGCAGCCGCAACAGGCCGTGACCTGCGTCAGTCGTATAAAAGAACTTACAATAAGATGACAAGAAAGACAATCTTCCAGCCTATAAACATCATAACGCTAACGATAGTGTTTTTCATCGTGGGCATAGAGATACTGGTGAGAGCGTCTTTCACTTCAAGGGAGAGAGCGCAAAAGGTGGGTGACAAAGTTGTCGAGATTGTGCAAAAGCTTAAGTCACAAACAGGATGCGTCCCATCCGTCATAGTGGGAGAAGATGTGGAACACTTGGAAGAGAGCCTTTACTCGTTAGACAGTTACAACATAGTTTACAAAGCCACAAGCGACACAAGCTACATCATCTGCGTAATCATAGACGACACGGAGCAGACAACCTATGACAGCGCAAGCGGCTCATGGAACTGACGAGCCATTGGCATAAAACTTGGTATAACGTTATTTTTTAGCTTTTATGGTTGCTTAATTACTCAAAGAAATTATATCTTTGCGTGCTATAAGTGGCTTTCAAAACGGCAACTAAAAAGTACAAATAACAAAAAACATGAAACAGACAAGACTCCAAATCTTTGGAACGCTTGCATTGGCAGTCCTGATTTCAAGCTGCTCCAGCTTGGAGAAGATGAAGGAAGGCGCAAAGCAGATCCAGTACAAAGTCGACCCCACGATGCTTGAAGCACATCAGGGCAAGGTCGCAATGTCTATGACTGCAACTGTTCCCGCCAAGATGTGGGACAAGAAGTGCAGCGCAGAGATCACTCCGGTCCTCCAGTATGAGGGTGGCGAGAACGCATATCCCTCAATCACCGTTCAGGGTGAGAAGGTTGAGGGCAACGGCCAGACCGTCAGCTACACCAATGGCGGCCAGATCAAGTATCCTAAGCAGGAGATTGATTTCAACGACAAGCAGCGCGTATCTAACCTCATCGTACGCATCAAGTTCACCCGTGGCGACGAGACCCTCGAGATCACCTCAACTGAGCTCGACATGGCTCCACTCGCACAGGGCGTAATCGCAACCAGCACCCTCCTTGGCTCAGAGCCTGGCACCAGCGCAGCCTCTAAGGACGCTTTCGAGCGCGTAACCACCAACGAGAAGGTTGCTGAGATTGTATACCTCATCAACCAGGCTCAGGTTCGCAATGGTGAGCTCAAGAAAGAGGATGTCGTAGCTATCAACGATTACATCAAGTCTCTCAACGAGACTGAGAAGCAGAGCATCAAGGGTATCTCTGTATCCGCTTACGCTTCTCCTGATGGCTCAACCGACCTCAACACCAAGCTCGCAAGCAAGCGTGAGGGTTCTGCTAAGGATGTTGTCGCCAAGTACCTCAAGAAGGCTAAGGCTGAGGCTACCGTCGACACCAAGAGCACCCCTGAGGACTGGGACGGCTTCAAGAGCGCAGTCGAGAACAGCGAGATTCAGGATAAGGAGCTCATCCTCCGCGTCCTCTCTCTCTACACCGATCCTGATGTACGCGAGAAGGAGATCAAGAACCTCTCAGCTGTTTACAAGGTTCTCGCTAAGGACATCCTCCCCTCTCTCCGTCGTTCTACCATCACCGTCACTGGCGAGTATCAGGGCAAGACCGATGAGGAACTCAAGGCTGCAAGCAAGGACTCTCTGAACGTCGAGGAGCTTCTCTTCGCCGCTACCCTCGAGACCGAGGCTGACAAGCAGGTTGAGTACTACGACGCTGCTATCAAGAACTTCCCCGAGGATTACCGCGCATACAACAACAAGGGTGTTGTCCTCTACAACAAGAAGGACATCGCTGGCGCTAAGTCTCTCTTCGAGCAGGCTGAGGCTAAGAAGGCAGCTCCTGAGGTTGAGAACAACCTCGGTGTCATCGCCCTCGCTAACAACGACATCAACACCGCCAAGGAGTACTTCGGCAAGGCTGCAGGCGCAGGCGCCGTTCTCGATGAGAACCTCGCAGTCGTAGCTCTCGCTGAGGGTGACTACGACAAGGCTGAGAGCTATCTCGCTAACAGCACCAGCAACAACGCCGCACTCGTTAAGATCCTCAACGGCAAGTATGACGCTGCCATCTCCGCTCTCAACGCAAACCAGGAGAAGGACGGCCTCAACTACTACCTCAAGGCCATCGCCTACACTCACAAGAGCGACAAGGATCAGGCTCTCGAGAACCTGAACAAGGCCATCAAGGAGGACAGCAAGTGGAAGGAGTATGCTAAGACCGACATGGAGTTCTTCGCATATTTCAACGACGCTAACTTCAAGAGCCTCGTAGACTAATCTACGTCTCGCTCATAAGCGATAAATAAAAGAGAGAAGGTCGGGGTCTAAAGACTCCGGCCTTCTTTTTTATATGGAAACAGGTGTGATTAAGAACATGAGGTTATTTTGTGAGGTTGTATAGTAAGATGTTTTGGGAGGATTATAAGGCTTTACGGAGAGAGACGAGAGAGACAAGACATACGGCCAAAGAATTGAGAATGACCTTAATTTGTTCGCTACGCATGCTGTTGAAGTTATAAGCAATAATACTCACTCCAAGACTTTAAGAGGCTTTACAATATTGCCTATATAGCACAAAAGATTGCACCGGTATCGCCGATATGGAAAAAACATACCATCTTTGCCGAACGAAACGCACTACATTACAAGCCAAAGACACGCATGAACATGTGCGTAGCGACTTGGCAATGCCAAGACAATAATCTCACAATGCCCCACAACCAATCAGGCTCTCGAAACCTCACAAGGAAGACAAACCACACACAAGAGTAAGATGAGAATTAACTCATAAGACAGAATATTGCTCAATAAAGGGAAACGACACAGATGGACACAAAGAAAAAAGAGATGCAAGCAAGCGTACAAACGGAAAACTATCAAGAATATTCAGATTTAGTTTCTGAACAACAATACAATGAGCTCTTCGGCAAGGAGGAGGATAACCATCAAGGGAATGGGACTTTGAGGGTGTTATCAATATTTTCCGGCTGCGGAGGAATGGATTTAGGGCTTGAAGGTGGGTTTATTTGCCACAAGAAGTCCGTGACAGACAGCGACTACATCCATCACGCCGTAAACGAAGAATGGGTGATGCTCAAACGGAATATGTTCCGTACTGTTTTTGCCTGCGACATTTTGGAGGAGGCTAAACAGACATGGGCGAGATATATGTCAAGGTTTGAGGTCCAACCCAATATATACCACCTTGAAAGCATTGTCGACCTGGTAAAAAAGCATAACGAGGGACAGGATGTCTTTCCTCATGATGTCGACATAGTGACGGGTGGATTTCCGTGTCAAGATTTCAGTGTAGCAGGTAAGCGAAAAGGGTTTGACTCCTCCGTTTCTCACAATGGGGGCAAAAGAGAGGATGACAAGCCGAGCGAAGAGACAAGAGGGAAACTGTACATGTGGATGAAACAGGTCATTGACATTGTCCAGCCCAAAATGTTTATAGCGGAGAACGTGAAAGGGCTTGTAAGCCTTGGTGACGTAAAGGATATAATTCAAAAGGATTTTTCCTCAGCCAATGGGAATGACTACATTGTGCTTAATCCGCAAGTTCTTCATGCGGCAAACTATGGAGTGCCAGAGACGAGGGAGCGTGTCATATTCATAGGGATAAAGCGTTCCGCGCTTTCACCCGATGCAATCGAGGCATTAGAGAGAGAAGATGTCCCTGACGAGTACAATCCATACCCGAAGCCGACGCACAACTTCAACTGCCATAATGACAACTTGCCCGAGCCTGTCTGTTGCAGGGATATATTCCAAAACTTGCCAGAGCCATCAGAGTCAAAGGACCTTGCGCAGAGAACATATTCAATGGCGAAGTATTTGGCGCATGGGCAGGGGCAGACCGAAATCAATTATAACGGACTCGCCCCAACCATACGATCCGAGCACCATGGAAACATAGAATACCGCCGTTTGTCTGACGAGCATGGCGGAAAAATAGCAGATGAACTCGAAAGAGGAATGGGCGAACGCCGTTTAACGCCTCGGGAATGCGCCCTTATTCAAACATTCCCACCAGACTATCCTTTTGTTTTCTACAAGAAAGGTTCAAGCAGATATGCCGTCAGCCCATCTGGCGCATATAAGGTGATAGGCAATGCGGTTCCGCCAATGCTCGCATTCAATATCGCCCGAAGAATACAAAGCGTTTGGCCTTTATACTTTGGAGAATAATGTAGCGGGGCATAATACAATAGCCTTACGTAAAAAGATCGAGTAGGAGGGAAACGAAGTGTTTTTTCTCCTACTCGATTTTTCAGACCAATCACACCACCGTTTGTGCAGATCGACATACGATGGTTCCTATTAAAGCTCATACTGAGCGTAGCTAAAATTAGGGCTGATACCTCTTGCGAGATACCAGCCCTTTGTTTTCTACTTAGTCACCTAAAAAGGGTGAAACACGACAAAATTTACTTCCCAGAAGAGCACACAGGACGTACGGAAAATCCCATGTAACACAAACTGTTTTCTATGGTCAATCCATAGTAAAACACCAAGTTATTTGCATAAGAGAAATTACCGCTATACCATGAATTATCCTTTCGGTAATTGTCTGCAGACCAATAGTTCCCAAACTTACCCACATATTGGACTTTCCCATCATCAATGTCACCTGCAGCAGGGAGAAAAATGCCATTTTTATTGGGACCGATAACATAATATCCAGCTACACCCTCACCATTGTAATCATCCACCCAAATAGCTGTACAATAGTCTATGAGTTCCTGAAATTGCTCTGTTGTCGGCATCTGCCACTTGCCACCCCAGTTGACACGTGCCGCATCGTCAGAGAGTTCAAGTGTCACTTTTCCATCAACATCATTATACTTAGACAGAGCATAACCAGAAGTATTACCCGATGCAGCGTACTTGTAATTAGCCCAGCAATAAACTGTTTTGGTTGCAGTCTCACCCCAAGCGAAATAGCTGCCGAAATCGGACTCGCTTGAAGCCCCAATATTACGATCAGCCCACAGAGTTCCACTGGGAAGGCCCAAATCAATGGCCACGCCGGACCCCTCTTTTACATCAGGGTCATCAGGGTCATCAGACTTGTCGCATGACGCGAACAAAAGAGAAAGGGCGGAAATCGCAAGGAATGCGACTAAACTTGTTTTCCTCATTGTGATTGTAGATTTTATTAGAAATTAGATTGTCACTATGGTAACGAGCCTCTTTTTTAAACCACCTGAAAAAGAGACACATCTGCTTTCATAACGAGGAACCAGTTGAAATTATTTTAAATTTTCAACGGTTTCACAACCATTTGAGGAATAAATATTTAGCGGAGCATTTGAGAAATAACCGTAACGAATTGGCAACCGAGCGATTTTCAGCGATTCGCGGTGCTATGCTGTCAAATAACTCTTTTTGCAGAATTAGAATATCTTTTTGAAATTCCAAGAATTTATATTCAAATTTAATGCCGCCTTGTTATTTCTATTGTCAAAGCTGCATCCATTCTCTACGGTTCTCTTTCGGAAAACGGTTGGTGGCAATACGAAACATGACACGGGGCATTTCTTGCCGGTATTTGTCAATAAAGAGACAGAGCCGAATGAGGTCGTATTTACCCGCTTCATGCAACATCCATCCTACAGCTTTTTGTACCAGAACGTGGGGACTCCCCATCAAGGAGAGAGCAAGACGATATGTATCTTCAACATTACCATTATGTATAAACGTGTATGTAGCCATCATAGCGATACGGTTGTCCCAAGGCGAATCGCTTTTGGCTAACCGGTACAATACATCGCACGGTTTGTCATGTAGATATTCACCGACGATATAGGGAGATGAACTGTCTATTAAATCCCAATCGTTTATACAATTCGTATGATTGATGTAGAACTCGAAAATTTCAGTCCGTTCGCGTTCATTTCCTTGTTTGAACTGTTTTTTGAGTATGATAAGCGCGCACATTCGGTGTTCATGGACTTCTGACAAAAGCAACTGTTCTATTTCATCCAAACAAATATTGACGTACCGTTCGGCTACTTTTCTTAT
>CAVETY010000023.1:0-49937 GCA_963618945.1 Bacteroidaceae bacterium | reverse complement strand
AATTTCGCTACCTTAGGACCGTTATAGTTACGGCCGCCGTTTACCGGGGCTTCAACTCGGCGCTGCCCCCTTGCGGGATGACGCCTCCTCTTAACCTTCCGGCACCGGGCAGGTGTCAGGCCATATACTTCATCTCTCGATTTCGCATAGCCCTGTGTTTTTGGTAAACAGTTGCCTGGACTTTGTCACTGCGGCCCCCCGTCGCCGGGGGGCGCCCCTTCTCCCGAAGTTACGGGGCGGTTTTGCCTAGTTCCTTGACCGTGGATCACTCGCGCGCCTCAGTATATTCAACCCGACCACCTGTGTCGGTTTAGGGTACGGGCCCCGCCTCGCTTTTCTTGGCGGCCCTCTCCCACGCTCGCTTCGCCCGGGGGCTAGGCTCGGGGGCGCATCTCCGTCGCGCCCCGCGTGGCCGAGGGCCGCGTCGCTTTTGTGGCGGCCGGCTCTGGACTATTAAACAGATTCCCTTCGGGGTCCCCTCAGCGGGTGGCCCTTAGGACCCGGCTTACCCTGATCCGTCGAGCGTTGATCAGGAACCCTTGGTCTTTCGGCGTGCGGGATTTTCACCCGCATTATCGTTACTCATGCCTACATTTGCTTTTCCTGCCGCTCCACCGCGGGTCGCCCCTTCGGCTTCGCCGCGGCAGGAATGCTCCCCTACCGACCCTGCTACGCAGAGTCCCATGGCTTCGGCGGGACGCTTATGCCCGATCATTATCCACGCCCCCGCGCTCGACCAGTGAGCTGTTACGCACTCTTTGAATGAGTGGCTGCTTCCAAGCCAACATCCTGGCTGTCTCTGCGCGGGGACCTCGTTAGCACAACTCAGCGCCCACTTCGGGGCCTTGGCCGATGGTCCGGATTGTTCTCCTCTCGGACGCGGACGTTAGCACCCGCGCCCTCACTCCCACGGATATGTGTCGGCGGCATTCGGAGTTCGTCAGGACTTGATAGGCGGTGAAGCCCTCGCATCCTATCGGTAGCTCTACCTCCGCCGTACTCCCGTGGGGCTGCACCTAAATGCATTTCGGGGAGTACGAGCTATCTCCCAGCTTGATTGGCCTTTCACCCCTAC
Organism: Bacteroidaceae bacterium; assembly: GCA_963618945.1. Taxonomy (GTDB): domain Bacteria; phylum Bacteroidota; class Bacteroidia; order Bacteroidales; family Marinilabiliaceae; genus W3P20-009. The sequence continues at coordinate 48,862 of CAVETY010000023.1, read as the reverse complement.
CCCCGCCTCATCCGTAAGCTTTTCAACGCTTACCGGTTCGGACCTCCATCCCGATTCACCGGGACTTCATCCTGGACGGGGGTAGATCGCAAGGTTTCGCGTCTGGCCCGGGCGACTCACGCGCCTTTTAAGACTCGCTTTCGCTTCGGCTCCGGCCCTCCTGGGCCTTAACCTCGCCGCTCGGGACCAACTCGTAGGCTCATTATGCAAAAGGCACGCCGTCACGGTGTCTCCACCGCTCCGACAGGTTGTAGGCGCACGGTTTCAGGGTCTCTTTCACTCCCCTCGCGGGGTGCTTTTCACCTTTCCCTCACGGTACTCGTTCGCTATCGGTCTCCAAGGAGTGTTTAGCCTTGGCGGATGGTCCCGCCTGTTTCACGCAGGGTTTCACGTGCCCCGCGCTACTCGGGATGCCGGTATCTTAAGGATTCTCGTTACGCCTACGGGGCTGTCACCCTCTGTGGCGGGCCTTTCCAGGCCCTTCGGCTTCCTCACCTCTCGAACGTCCCGGTCCCACAACCCCGCGCGGGCCTTGACCCGCGCGGTTTGGGCTCCTCCCTTTTCGCTCGCCGCTACTCGGGGAATCACTTGCTTGTTTTCTCCTCCTGCCGCTACTAAGATGTTTCAGTTCACGGCGTTCGCCTCCCTTCCGGGATCGCCTTTCGGCGGGGTTCCCCCATTCGGACACCCCCGGGTCACAGGCTGTTTGCGCCTCGCCGGGGAGTTTCGCCGCTTGTCGCGTCCTTCTTCGCCTCTTGGAGCCAGGGCATCCTCCGTGCGCCCTTGTCTTCTTCTCTTCCGGGGCCGCGGCCTCGCGGCCGGGCCCCTCGTCTCTCTCTCAGCATGTCAATGTACTTTTCGACCGTTTTGGTCGGTGTGGAAGTGGCGCCTCAGGCTCGGCGGGGCCGCCTCGGCCCGGCGGCTCTCCAGAAAGGAGGTGTTCCAGCCGCACCTTCCGGTACGGCTACCTTGTTACGACTTAGCCCCAATTACCAGTTTTGCCCTAGGCCGATCCTTGCGGTCACGGACTTCAGGCACCCCCGGCTTTCATGGCTTGACGGGCGGTGTGTACAAGGCCCGGGAACGTATTCACCGCGCCATGGCTGATGCGCGATTACTAGCGAATCCAGCTTCGTGGGGTCGGGTTGCAGACCCCAGTCCGAACTAGGGCGCGCTTTGGGGATTGGCTCACCCTCGCGGGCTCGCGGCCTTCTGTGCGCGCCATTGTAACACGTGTGTCGCCCCGGACGTAAGGGCCGTGCTGATTTGACGTCATCCCCACCCTCCTCGCACCTTGCGGCGGCAGTCCCCATAGAGTGCCCGGCTCTACCCGGTGGCAACTATGGGCGGGGGTTGCGCTCGTTATGGCACTTGAGCCAACACCTCACGGCACGAGCTGACGACAACCATGCAGCACCTAGTTTCGCGCCCCGAAGGGAAGAAGCCTTTCAGCCTCCGTCGCTAACTTTCAAGCCCGGGTAAGGTTCCTCGCGTATCATCGAATTAAACCACATGTTCCTCCGCTTGTGCGGGCCCCCGTCAATTCCTTTGAGTTTCACCGTTGCCGGCGTACTCCCCAGGTGGAGCGCTTAACGCTTTCGCTAAGCCCCGCACGCCTACGCGCGCAGGGCGGGCGCTCATCGTTTACTGCATGGACTACCAGGGTATCTAATCCTGTTCGATCCCCATGCCTTCGTGCCTCAGCGTCAGTACGCCCCTGGGCTGCTGCCTTCGCAATCGGAGTTCTGCGGGGTATCTAAGCATTTCACCGCTACACCCCGCGTTCCGCAGCCCTCGCCGCGACTCAAGGCCGACAGTTCGCCCGGCAGTGCCAGGGTTGAGCCCTGGCATTTCACCGGACGCTTAACGGCCCGCCTGCGCACCCTTTAAACCCAATGAATCCGGATAACGCTCGGATCCTCCGTATTACCGCGGCTGCTGGCACGGAGTTAGCCGATCCTTATTCGCGGGGTACCTTCACCCGGCGACACGTCGCCGGCGTTATCCCCCCGCAAAAGCGGTCTGCGACCCGTAGGGCCTTCATCCCGCACGCGACTTGGCTGGTTCAGGCTTCCGCCCATTGACCAATATTCCTCACTGCTGCCTCCCGTAGGAGTCTGGTCCCTGTCTCAGTACCAGTGTGGGGGGCCATCCTCTCAGATCCCCTACCCATCGTCGGCACGGTGGGCCGCTGCCCCGCCGTCTACCTAATGGGACGCATGGCCATCCGGCACCGCCTCGCGGCTTTCCAGACCAAGGGATGCCCCTCAGTCTCGTATGGGGGATTAATCTCCCTTTCGGGAGGCTGGTCCCCTGTGCCGGCCAGGTTCCATACGCGTTACGCACCCGTGCGCCGGTCGCCGGCGGCTGCATTGCTGCAGCCCCGCTGCCCCTCGACTTGCATGTGTTAGGCCTGTCGCTAGCGTTCATCCTGAGCCAGGATCAAACTCTTCGTTGTATGAATTGATTTTGTTTTTGCTCTTTGCGAGCCGCCGCCGTCCCGGCTTTCGCCAGGCGGCTGCCTCGGCCTCTCGGCCCTCGCCTTCGCCTTTTTCTTAGACTTGTCGGGCGGGGGCCTCGCGGCCCGCCGCCCACTAAGTGTGCGTCACTTCCAATATGTCAATGTGCTTGCGCTTCGTCTTTTGTTTTGCCACTCTTTGTGGCGGCGAACCGAGGTGCGAAGTTAGGAGGTTTCTCCGAGTCTCGCAAGAAGTTTTTTGTTTTTCTTCTCCACCGCTTGGGGCGGGGCCTGTTCGTTTCCGAAAGCGGGTGCAAAATTAGTGAGAGTTTTCGGTTTTGCAAGGGGGAGGTGGAAGAAATTTTTGAGGTGGCGGGTTGGGAAGTGGCGGGAGGGGTGAGTGTCAGGGGGTTGGAGAGGGTTGTTAAGGGAGGTTAAAGAGGGAGGGTGAGAATATGGGAGAGGAGGACTGGTGTTTTATGGGGCTTTGGGCTTTTCTGATTTCTTTTTGGGAGCTGAGTTGCCACACGATTTTTTTCGGCGGGGACTAAGAGAGAGAGAAAAGCCTCCGTCACCTTGCTCTGATACAAGGTGGCGGAGGCTTTTATGAGAGAAGTCATACTATTATATGAGTTCCCACTATATGGTATAGAAAGGCTCTTTTTGCCGAGACAGTTCTTGAGGGGCTTGCCGCAGGCTGAGATGCGGAGGCGCGCATGGATTTCACCTTTATATAGCGAATGCGCTCATGTCCACAGGGGATACCGACATTGTGAGGAGTTCCTTCCAATAAATCTTATTTCATCTTGGCATTGCTTTCAATCTTTCCAACCTGCATTCCGAGCGTTGCTTTATCATCGGGAGCTGCTCACGCTGTCTTTAATCTTACCGTTTCAAAAAGACAGAAAGCGACCTGGCGTCCCAAAACACATTATATATAGCTAACACACAAGCAAGGTGCTTTTAGTAGGAATTGCAGCGAAAAAAAGAAAGCGGTTGCTTTGCTTGCGCAAAACAACCGCTAAAGTTGCGGGGAGACAGGGTTATGAACCTACTCCCCAATATCCTTGAAATTCAATTTCTTATCATCATGTCAAAGCCTTAGGGGGTACTACTTAAGTTACAAAAACTACATTTTTCTGTCACCTTTTGGCTGTTCATTGTCTGCCTAAAACTACGGTTTAAAGATACGACTTTCTTTTGAAATACGCAAATCATTGAAAATAAATCTTCTGCGGTTAGTGCAAGGTGCAAGCTATATATAAAGATATATACTTGCACCTTGCACTAAATCAATTGGTCTTTCAAATAATGAAATTTATCTATCCAGTTCTTAATCCTGTCAGAAAATACTTGTCCTACAACACTCTCGGACTGTAACTTCGCCCTAAAATTGAGATTCAAATGAATAAAACATTAACAACTTTATTTTTACTTCTCTCCATTCCTTTTATAAGTTATGGGCAAGGATATGTTAGTACTGATTACTTGTCATCAAGTAGCTTCAAGGATGATAACGGGAACAAATATGGGTCAGGTAATTTAATGATTTTATCAGGTAGATACACTCTGCCCATATCTGCAAAACAAAATGATGCAGGGCAAATCACAGCTTGGACAGCAACGCTTAATTGTCGCTATGGAATTCTCAACAATGAAGCAGAAGCAACGAAGCTGAACCCTGATAATATTTTAAATAGTAGCATTAACATTTCGCACATTAGACCAATTACAGAAAAATGGAGCGTACTCGCTTCATTAGGATGTGGAGTCTATGCTGCCCCCAATGATGTTACTCTTAAAAGTATTTTAGCTAATGGTGCGGTAGTTTTTGTTTATAAACTACGAGATAATCTAAGCATTGGGATTGGAGCAGGTCTTACAAATTCATACGGCATACCTATGATATTGCCTATGGGGTATTTAAACTGGCAAAGTTCCGGCAAATATGAAATCAAAGTAGATATGTCAAGTGGTCTAAATATTTCTGCATCTACTTGGATAACTAAAAAAATCAAAGTTGAATTTACGGCTCTTGAAATGGACGGTATGTCCTCTGTTATGGATATAAATGGGAAATCAAAATTATATTCTACCATGATGATGAAATCTTATGCCAGCCCTTCATTTCGTATTTCCAAACAAGCCAGTATTTATTTAGGAATTGGTGGAAATTGGTTGCGCTCAACTAAAATTTCAGACAGGAGTTTAAAGGGATTTTTTGACAGCTTCAAAGATGATGAAAATAAGTATCAATTTGGAGTTTCACTACGGCTTATGGCAGGGGTCAGATTTAAATTTTAATCGTTTTAAGCGAAATTGCAATAAAAAATATCAGTTTATGAGAAAGCATAGCCATTTATTTTTTTTCGTCAGTTTTTCAATCTTCTTATTCTTTGGAGAAATTAGTTTTGCGCAAATAAGCACCAGTTATAAAAAAAGAAACTTTACAACCCAACATAGTATCAAACTCGATACAGGAGAAAAGATAAAATACAAAGTACAAGCAGAAGACATTTTATTATCAGATTATCAGGATAATACTATTGGAACAGTATTTAGTTTTTCGTATATAAGAACAAATACAAGAGAAGAAAACAGACCCGTCCTATTTATTTTTAATGGGGGACCGGGGTCTTCTTCCTTGTGGTTACACATGGGAATTGGTCCTAAATATATCAGTTCTGAATCAGGAGTATTACCTCCATATCAATATGAAAACAATCCTTATTGTTTGTTAGATATTGCAGATATGGTTTTTATAGACCCCATAGGGACTGGTTACAGTAAAATAATAGGTGCAGGAAATTCTACAAATTTTTATGGGGTTGAAGAAGATGCAAGTAGCATGGCACAGTTTATAGAAAAATGGCTGATGAAGCACAATAGGTGGAATTCCCCCAAATTTTTAATGGGAGAAAGTTACGGCGGATGCCGTGTTTCCATTCTTCCTTCAGTACTTTCCGGAAGTCCCTTTTATTCCGGTGTACTTAGGGGTATTACTATAAATGGAATAATAATGTTGGGAGCAAACTTAGGTTCTATTACTATGGAAAAAGAAGAAGCATCGGAACTATCAAATCTGCTACCCAGTATGGCTGCAACAGCTTGGTATTATGGCATGGCAGGGAAAGGGAAAGAACTATCTGTATTTGTAGAAGAAGCTTCTAAATTTGCCCAGCACGAATATTATAAGTTTCTAAAACAAACAAGCGAAAATAGTAATTTAGATACGAAAAAAATCACAACACAGTTATCATATTATACGGGACTGTCCAAAGAGCAATTAAATGATGATATTGAATTAAAAGTCAATGATTTTACAAAAAAACTATTGGCAGACAGTAATCTTGTTGTGGGTTTGTATGATAGTCGATATACTCTAAAGTCTATAAACCCTACGGCTTCTGACCCTGTGGCAGACGACCCGGCCATGGCACAGTACACTCCTATGTTTATAGCAAACTTCAACAGCTATATTAACAAGGAACTCAACATTAGTATTGATGAAACTTATAAAGCGATACAATGGAATGGTCTTTTAGAAAAATGGAATTGGAGCAGAAAGTATTTACCTATAAGCCACCGATTTGTTGATGACTTGGCTAATGCAATGCATCAAAATCAGAAAATGAGAGTATTCATTGCTTCCGGGTACTACGACTTAGTTACCCCAGCAACAGCAGTAGACCAATGTCTTCGGACTTCAAATGTAGATATGAACAGAATTACACATAAGAAATATCAGTCCGGGCATATGTTGTATGTTGGAAAGCCAAGACAAGAATTTCAAGAGAATATTCGAGAGTTTATTAAATTATGCAAATGAGAATAATTATACGATATTCCAAACATAGAATATTGTATATTTGAAATAAAAGGATTAAAGAACGATGATAAAATATATACTGATTGAAGATGAACGCTTTGCATATGAGGAAGTAAAGCGTATGATAAAGAAGCTAAGAACAGACTATCAAATGTCGGGATGGGCTGTAAGCATTGAACAAGCTGTTGAGCTATTGAAACAGGAAAATATAGATTTAATGATTGTGGATATACGTTTATCGGACGGGCTAAGTTTTGAGATATTCGAGCAATATCCTGTCGATATTCCAATAATTTTCACAACAGCATATGATGAATATGCGTTAAAAGCATTTAAACTTAACAGCATGGACTATCTACTTAAGCCCATTGATGAAAAAGAATTAGATGCTGCATTGTGTAAGTTTGAACGCAGAAATTGCCCTACCCCAAAAACGCCCGCATACAGACAATTAGAAGAAACTTATTTGTCTAATAACAAAAAGAACCGTTTTTTAATACAACTTGGGGATGCTTTTCAATATGTAAAAACCGATGAGATTGCATTTTTTTATAGCGAAGAAAAATATACATATCTACATCTGTTTTCTAATCGAAGATATACCATAAATTACTCACTGGAACAATTAGAAAAAATGTTGGATAAGGATGTCTTTTTTCGGGTTTCACGAAATTGCATAGCTAATATCCAAAGTATAACGAAAATATCCAAATTCTTTGCAAGTCGTTTGAAACTTTATTTTCAGCCAGAGTGCCCCCATGAAGTATTAGTAAGTCGTAACCGTGTTAGCGATTTTTTAAAATGGGTGGACGATGCTCGATAATCTCGAATGAGATAAGGTATAGAATTAAGTATTAGCTATTATAATGATAAAATTATCTTATGAGAAATAAAAAGAGTGTCGCAAAACTAATATTGTCGATTGCTATTCTATTGTTACTTTGTATATCGACATTCTCAACTTTTTCAAATGACAAAACTTTTAATGTTATAAAAATTTTGTCGAATTTCATGTTTAATCTACCTATATTTTTACTTATAGGCTATGTGGATTATACAATAATAACATGTAGGCAAAATAAAAATCAACATTATGGTATAGGTGTGTCTCTTTTGGTTGATTTTGCCACAACTGTCGTATTTATTATAATATTAGAAACGTTAGTTGCTGGCATTTGTTTCCTTTTACAGTTGAAAGAATTTTATTTTTTAGAGCACTTGTTGGCGAGTATTCTATTAAATTGTATGGTCGTTTTGTGTATTGAAATTTTCTTGTACAATAAAAGGCAAGTTGAAAATGAGATTAAGTTGGGTATTGCAGAAAAAGAAAAAGCGATATATCAGTTTGAAGCATTGAAAAATCAGATAAATCCCCATTTTTTGTTTAACTGTTTAAACGTGCTTTCATCTCTTGCATATCAAGATGCAGAGAAGACCAATTTGTTCGCCAAAAAACTTTCAAGTGTGTACCGTTATCTACTCACTACACATGAACGAGAAACTGTAACGTTACAGGAAGAAATGCAATTTGTTGATTCGTATCTATTTTTGGAAAGAATACGTTTTGGAGATACACTGCAAATTCATATTGAAGATAATAAGAAGAATCATGATAAGGCTATTATTCCCGCAAGCCTGCAAATGCTTGTTGAAAACGCAATAAAACATAATATCAGCACACCTAAATATCCTTTAGTTGTACAGATTACAATATGTGATAGCGAAGTGATTGTCCGTAACAATATACAATTACGAAATTATGTAACTAAAAACGGAATGGGATTGAAAAACCTAAAAAAGCAATACGCTTTATATGGGAAAGAGATTTCTATAATAAATGAAAAGAATTTATTTACAGTAAGACTTCCTTTTATTTAAATAATTCAGCTTCATGTAGTCAATGGGAAAAGAAATAGATGACCTATTATCCAATATTGATATGGAGATTGATGAAATCGACCTCTACGGCTATGATATTATCGAAACCTCTCTTTCAATGGTACATAGGCTACAAACAGTTCTTAATGATTTGAGAACGAGAATACAATCTTATGTATTTTCCGCCAAAGAGGATGAAATATTATTTTTCAAAACCCAAAAACCGGAAATTCTTGGTAGGCTATTGTTTTTCTACAAGATTTATCGGATTGAAACACAATGTCCTAATGGAAGCAATGATGTTATCAGAAGTTACATCAATAGTGAATTGGATAACCTCACTTACTTTTTCAATCGGAATTTAGACTTTTACCAATACTATCGTTCACACTCAACAGTGTACGATGAATATTATTTTATTCGTGGAAAAGCTGACTTGCGATTATGTACCGACAGCGCACAATTCGATAAAGACCCGACTTTCTCAACTGGATATGATTATAAAGTAGCCAAGATAATCGCTAATGAAATGCTGCGTATCTATCTCAACAAAATTTAGTAGGAATTGCAGCGAAAAAAAAAGAAAGCGGTTGCTTTGCTTGCGCAAAACAACCGCTAAAGTTGCGGAGAGACAGGGATTCGAACCCCGGGTACGTCGCCGTACGCCTGTTTTCAAGACAGGTGCATTCGACCACTCTGCCATCTCTCCAGTATGTTTGTCTCTCTTTCTTGATTGACGATGCAAAATTAGGACATGCTTGCGAGATTTGCAAGAGGCGGGATGATTTTTTCTTGATTTTTTTATTCATTTTTCTCATTACATTCCCGCACAACATTGGCAATCAACGGTTTTCATTCAACCATACCAACCTACTTTCCGCATTGAGTCGGACATCGGCAGAGAGCTCAAACCCTATTTGTACCGCAAATGCACATACGTTACACGTTTCACGCCTACTCTTTGCGTCATCTTATGACAGTGCCCCCCAAAAAAAACAGCCTTTACCAGTGGGTGGCGAGCAGGATATAGACAATTTGCAGGACTTGAGTTTGTACTATTTTGTGGTAGGATAGACGCACAAGCGCGACAATGTCGCATCTCCTTAATCATTCTTTATTATAAGGATTGTTTTCTACCTTTGTAGAATAAGAAGCAAAACGAAAAGACACGGCGCACATCAATATAGTATCGGCTGATAGCAACGGGACGACTAAGTCGTTGGCGGACAAACAGGAGAAAGCCACGGCTACCGCAAGCAAGTGGCATCAATACAGCCGCCAACCGAACATTGAAACATTAATATAAGCCGCCGACGTGCTTGACAAGGAGTGCTGCAGATCATCATAAATAACAAGAAAAGCAGAGTTGAGATAGAAGCGCAGGAACTTCTCAATATATCGTCAAACCAATAGAACAAACAAAATAGCGATTATGACAACAATGGATATAGACGAAAAGTCATTAGACAACGCTCGCCGCCTCTATGAATCAGGCGACATTGACAGGATTCCAGTTGGGACTACTGACGGTCTCCAACAAATACACCTTTATCTGTTTAGAGGCTTGTACCCTTTCGCTGGCGTCATCCGTGACAAAAATATAGCTAAGGGCGGTTTCCGTTTCGTCAATTCGCTCTATCTTGAAGCAGCTCTTGCAGCCGTAGAAAAGATGCCCGAGGACACCTTCGAGCACATCATCGCGAAATATGTCGAGATGAACGTATGCCACCCTTTCATGGAAGGGAACGGCCGTTCCACTCGCATTTGGCTTGACATGATGCTCAGACGCTCACTTAGCAAAGTGGTTAACTGGCAATATGTAGACAAAGACCAATACCTCTCGGCCATGGAGCGCTCACCTATCAACGACCTCGAACTACGATTTCTGCTCTCGCAAAATCTCACTTCCGATACAGAGAACCGCGAGGTGATATTCAAGGGAATCGAACAGAGCTATTACTACGAGGGGTATGAGAAACCCCAAAACTCATAAACCAGCCCCTCCCTACTCTCAAAACATCTGAAACAACAAGAGAAAAACACAATGACAAAAGATTTCAAACAAGGTGCTTAGAGAATAGAGACATCTTGATTGAACAAAACACGAGATTGCAGGAGGGCTGAGGTCCGCTTCCAAAAGATCTTACTCTTTGATGTTTAGCCCCCCCCAAAAAAAAAACATATAGGTTGACATTTGTCCAGAAGAGAAAATGACAGTTGGCTGGCACGCAACACACTGGCGCTTAGAATAGACGTAACGATATAGCGAGTCAATCCGTAAACGACATAGAATAAACAGAACCACCATGAAAACGGCAATCAACAAATCGACCTTAGCGATAGCGACACTCCTTATCGCACTTGTGATAAGCAGCTGCTCACCTCTTTTGGCCCCATCCATCACAAAGAACAAAAGTATAGAGGGGTATAAATATGTGTATATAACGCCGACTGCAGAAAAGACATCCGTAATCGGAAGCTCCGTTCCATTGGCGACAGGAGGAAGTATTGGCGTTGAAGAATCACGAAGCATCAATCCCGCCGATTTGATATGTGGACACTTCTTGAAGAGGGGATACACCCGTTTGCCCGAACTGAAGCCCGAGTTCGCCAAAGAGACAATCGTAGTCAACTATGGCGAGACAAACAGACGCCATACGGGCTGGGGATCTTATACTATTGAAATAACAATACAACTTCTTTCGGCAGATAGCAGCGAAGTGATTTGTGTCGGCACCGCTGAGGGCCGAGGCGAGACAGAAGCGGACGATGTGAGGATTGCCATCAACAGATGCATGGATACGATTTTCGGAGGAACGGCAGCCCAAGAGTGACGTATCCGCACGCCACGGCGCCATTAAGAAAGACTGGCAGAACTTTATAATTAAGAATGCGGACATAGAGAACAATTGCGACGGATATGGCAAATGCACATTTGCCTTCCACAGAAATAAACGCAATTGTCCTTTCGGCTGATTATGCCATAAAATCAGAGAGGTGCGGCGACTTAGAAACGAAAAGAACGTTCTGAGAAAAGACGGAAGAAAAACACCAAATGGAGCCACCGCTGAGCGTTTGAAACCAATTGGATGCAGACCCAATCAGAATGGGGGGGGGAAAAATGCAATAATATAAAGTAACTCAATAAGGCAAGTTAGCGGCAGAGGTTCGCACTTCCCCTCATTTTTTTGGGTGGCTGGATGAGCGGACACAAAGAAAAAGAGTTGCTCATTTTCATGGGCAACTCTTAAAGTTAAGCGGAGAGACAGGGATTCGAACCCCGGGTACGTCGCCGTACGCCTGTTTTCAAGACAGGTGCATTCGACCACTCTGCCATCTCTCCAATAAGTTTGTCTCTCTTTCTTGATTGACGGTGCAAAGATAGGCTGTGTTTTGGACATATGCAAGATGTTGGGCGATTTTTTTATATTATCTTTGCGAGAAGTGATTCAAGAAGACCACAAAGACAAGTGATGACACTAAGCAAAATCATACATATATCATTAGCTCTTACAGCATTAGCGATGACAGGAGCAGCCCAGGCGCAAGGGTTCGCAGGTCACATAGTAGATAAGGGCGGGAAAGCGATAGAGGGAGCCACGATAATAGAGACGCAGACATTGACGGGATCAGTGACCGACGCCACGGGCAGGTTCGCTATAAGATACGCAGGCAAATACCCCACCCGCGTGGCGGTGCGTTGCCTTGGCTACAGAGCTGACACGCTGACCATCCCCACCGCGAGCCGCGACATAAAGATAGTGATGAACATAGAGGACATTGAGAGTGAGGAGGTGAGCGTAGTGGGGCACAAGGCGAGCGCGGGGTTTGAAAAGATAGACGCCTCTGTGGCAGCCAACGCCGTGTCGACCGACGCTGGCGTGGAAGCCGTGATAAAGAGCCAGATGGGCGTGGCGAGCAACAACGAATTGAGCAGTCAATACAGAGTGCGCGGCGGCAGCTTTGACGAAAACCTGGTGTACGTGAACGGCATTGAGGTTTACCGCCCCTTCCTTATCAGATCTGGCGAGCAGGAGGGACTGAGCTTCGTCAACCCCGACATGGTGGAGGAGCTAAACTTCTCGGCGGGAGGTTTTGACGCATCGTATGGCGACAAGCTGTCAAGCGTCTTAGACGTGACATATAAGCGTCCGAGGCAATTTCACGCTGGCGGGCGAGTGAGCCTGCTCGGGGCGCAAGCTCATGCAGAGGGATCTGCGGCAGATGGGCGGCTGACACACATAACAGGAGTGCGATACAAGACAAACCAGTATCTGTTCGGCAGCCTCGACACCAAAGGAGATTACAGCCCGACCTTCTTTGACGCCCAGACCTTTTGGACCATTACGCCAGGCGGCGGGCGCACCACAGTGAGCCTGTTGGCCTACTTTGCCCAGAACACCTATGAATTCAGCCCGACAGACCGCGAGACCAGTTTCGGCACCGTGTCAGACGCCAAAACGTTGACCATATATTTCGAAGGCGGCGAGCGGGACAGATACCGCACCTGCGTGGCGGCGGCGAGCGTGGACCACACTCCGAGCGACAGACTGAAACTCAACCTCACGGCATCGATGTTCAGGACCGAGGAGGAGGAGAAATATGACATATTGGGCGAATACTGGTTGCAAGAGGCCATGAACTCGCAGAGCCAGACCGCTGTGGACCAGAGCGAAAACATAGGCGTGGGCGGGTACATGCAGCACGCACGCAACTTCCTGTTTGGCGAAGTGTACGCACTGAGCGCGGGGGCGGACATAAGCCTCGGAGCCTATAACTCAATGAAGGCGCAGATCAAGGCGACCCGTGAGCACTATACAGACCTGACTGACGAATGGGCCTATGCGGACTCGGCCGGATATATGACCTCGCCCTCATCGGGAGCGTTAATAATGGACGAGACACGTTATGCGGACAACGCGTTATGGCAGACGCGCTTCGAGGCCTACGTGTGCAACACGACAAAGGGCATCCCCGTGGGCGACGGCATGATGACCCTGACGACAGGCATGCGCATTGCACGACAAAACGTTGGCGGCGTGATCTGGAGTCCGCGCGTGAGTGCTACAATCATGACAGAGAGATGGCGATTCCGACTTGCCGCAGGAAGATATGGCCAGCTGCCCAACCTCCGCGAGATGAAACGCCCCGACGCCACGCTGAACCGCGACTTAGGTCCGCAGAAGAGCTGGCAACTGATTGGCGGAGCCGACCTTTACTTTGGCAGCGAGGAACGCCCCATGAAATTCTCCGTGGAGGCCTACTGCAAATGGCTGCGCGACATCAACCCGTACAGCATAGACAACGTCAGGATGAGATATGAGGCGGAGAACTGCGCCAAAGGATATGCGGCCGGCATAGACTTCAAACTGAATGGCGAGCTGGTCAAGGGGGCTGAGAGCTGGGCCACACTGTCCATAATGCAGACACAGGAAGACATAGAGGGTGACGGCCACGGCTACATACCCCGCCCGAGCGACCAGAGGCTGCAATTCTCCATGATGGTGCAAGACTACATGCCCGGCAACAAAAGCGTCACGGCCATGCTGAGCATGTTCTTCGGCACGGGACTGCCATTTGGCCCCGCAGGCAGCGAGCGATGGCAGCAGACCAGCCGAATGCCTGGATATAAGCGAGTTGACCTTGGCCTGTATAAAGACTTCGCCTTGACAAAAGAGGGCGGGCAGCGCAAGGATAAACTACGCTCGGCCAAGATAGGTCTGGAGATATTCAACCTGTTCGACTTCGCCAACACGATATCCCACTTATGGGTGTCGGACACCGACGGTCACCAATATGGCGTTCCGAACTACCTGACATCGAGAAGAGTGAACGCCAAGATAAGCATAGAGTTCTAAGACAATTTGATTTCTCTTAAAAACAGGGGCGCGACGGCTAAATAAGATAATAATGCCTAATTTCGCGCCACACATATAAACTGCCGATGATTGATCTGTCAATTGTAGTGCCCTCATTCGACGAAGAGGAGAGCCTTGGCGAGCTGACCGAGTGGATAGCCCGCGTGATGAAAGAGACCCCATACACCTACGAGATAATCGTGGTGGACGACGGCAGCACCGACGGCACTTGGGACGTGGTGGAGAAGCTCAACGCCTCAGACCCGCGCATTTTGGGCATCAAGTTCCGCCGCAACTACGGAAAGAGCGCAGCCCTGAGCGAGGGCTTCGCAGCAGCGACCGGACGCGTCGTCATAACCATGGACGCCGACCTGCAGGACAGCCCTGACGAGATCCCCGCCCTCATGAAAATGATATTGGAGGACGGGTATGACATGGTGTCGGGCTGGAAGAAAGTGCGCCACGACCCCCTCTCAAAGACCCTTCCGAGCAAAGTATTCAACGGCGTGGTGCGTAAGATATCCGGCATCAAGCTTCACGACTTCAACTGCGGACTGAAGGCCTATAAGGCTGACGTGGTGAAGACGATAGAGGTTTATGGCGAGATGCACAGATATATCCCCCTCTTGGCCAAAGAGGCCGGCTTCCGCAAGATTGGCGAGAAAGTGGTGACACACTACGAGCGCAAATTCGGACACTCCAAATTCGGCATAGAGAGGACCGTCAAGGGATTCCTCGACCTGCTGTCCGTCACCTTCATGGGCAAATTTGGCAAACGACCGATGCACCTTTTTGGCGCCTTGGGCACACTGATGTTCTTCCTCGGCTTCATTGCCGCCATAGTGCTGGGAGCCAAGAAACTGTGGTGCGTGTATAATGGCGTGCCGGCTCCACTCGTAACATCGAGCCCATACTTCTACTTCGCGTTGACATTCATGATATTGGGTACTCAACTATTCCTGACGGGATTCACGGCCGAGCTGGTCACCCGCAACGCCACCGACAGGAACAAATATCTCGTGGCTAAAAGAATATGTGCCGAGGATGATGATAAGCAAACCCGGAGAGAATAATTTTTAGTGGAGACAAAGAAGAACTACAAAGAGGCGTTGACCCACCGCGTGTTTGGCGTGGTGCGCGACATAACAGGAGAGACGGGTCAGCCCGCCTATGTGATAGGCGGATTTGTGCGCGACCTGCTACTTGGCATACCCTCTCAAGACATAGACATAGTGGTGCAAGGCAGCGGCATCGAGTTGGCCCAGGCTGTCCATGAGAAATTCCGCGGCTCGCACCTGTCAGTATTCAAAAGTTTCGGCACAGCCCAGGTCAAGATAGGGCCAGCCGAAGTGGAGTTTGTCGGCGCGCGAAAAGAGAGCTACAGGAGCGACTCACGCAAGCCGATTGTGGAAGACGGCACCATAGACGACGACCAGAAAAGGCGCGACTTCACCATCAACGCGTTGGCTCTGAGCCTAAACCCAGAGACCTACGGAGACCTTGTAGACCCCTTTGACGGCATAAGCGACTTGGAGAACGGCGTGATCCGCACACCACTCGACCCCGACATCACATTCTCTGACGACCCGTTGCGCATGCTGCGCGGGATACGGTTCGCCACCCGCCTGCAGTTCACCATTTGCGACGAGACACTCGAGGGCATGAAACGCATGGCCCCGCGCATAGAGATCATATCGCAAGAGCGCATAACCGAGGAGCTGATGAAGGCGATGGAGACATCGGCAGCCCCGTCTTTGGCATGGAAACTGCTTGACAAAGTAGGCCTGCTGAGGTATATACTGCCTGAGCTTGCCGCCCTCAAAGGAGTGGAGAAGCGCGGCAAATTCGCCCACAAAGACGTCTTCTACCACACCATGCAGGTGCTGGACGGAGTGGCGGCAGAGAGCGACGACGTGTGGCTGCGCTGGGCGGCCTTGTTCCACGACATCGGTAAGCCGCGCACCAAGCGTTTTGAGGAGGGCATAGGTTGGACATTCCGCAACCACAACTACATAGGCGCCAAAATGTTGCCCAAGATCTTCACACGCATGAAGTTGCCACTTGGGGAGCCTCTCAAATTCGTCGAGAAGATGGTGAACCTGCACATGCGCCCTATAGTCTTGAGTGAGGACATAGTGACCGACTCGGCCGTGCGGCGCGTGCTGTTTGAGGCAGGCGACGACATTGAGAAACTCATGACCCTGTGCGAATGCGACATAACGAGCCGCAACGAGGAGAAAGTGCAGAAATATCTGCGCAACTTCAAGATTGTGCGCCGCAAGATGAAGGAGATTGAGGAGAAAGACCATGTGCGCAACTTCCAGCCGCCCATATCGGGCGAGGAGATAATGGCCACATTCGGCATTGCGCCGAGCCGCCCCGTAGGCGTCATAAAAGAGGCCATAAAAGAGGCCATATTGGATGGCGTCATCCACAACGACTACCATGAGGCCAAGGTACTCATGTATGCCGAGGCTGAGAAAATGGGACTGAAGCCCGTCAAATAGGACAAAGCGATGAAAAACAACGACTCGCGCGAGCTTTTCGCCCCAGGGACCATAACACCTCCCGCCGATGCCCCTATAATAATAGCGGACGGACTTCGCACCCCGGAGAACGTCGGGTCGTTGATAAGGCTCGCCGCCAACGTGGGATGCACAACAGTGGTCTTGGTGGCATCGGACGACATGAAAGAGAGCAAGATACGCAAGACGGCTTGCATGGCGTGGGACTACGTCAGGTTGGAGCGTGTGGTCTCGGCTGACGAATTGGCGAAGATAGTGCCAACGGACTATGAATATGTGGCTGTGGAGACGACACCAGACTCCGTGGACATATATACAAAACCTCTGCCTCGCAAAGTGGCCTTAGTAGTCGGCAGTGAGGTCCACGGGGTCTCGGAGAGCGTCCTGAGCCTCTGCCCACAGCGCGTATACATCCCAATGACAGGGCCCGACACAAGCATGAACGTCAGTCAGGCGGCTGCGGTGGCCTTGTTTGAGTGGGTCCGGCTTCACGTCAGCCATTAAGTAAAGCGGGACAACAAGCGACAAACAATTGGAATAAAAAGTATATGGAATTGAACTTCGGCGGTCTGATACTCGGCGCGATAACATTCATCGTCATAGGCCTATTCCACCCCATCGTAATCAAGGCGGAGTACCACTTTGGAGTCAAGTGCTGGTGGGCTTTCGCCATGGCAGGAGTCGTGTTTTGCGTTCTCTCATTGTTTGTTAGCGACAACATAGCGTCCACCGTACTGGGCGTGGTGTCGTTTTCTTGTTTTTGGTCAATCTTAGAGGTCTTCGAGCAGCGGGAGAGGGTTCGCAAAGGGTGGTTTCCCATGAACCCTAAGAGGAAAGAGGAATATAAAAAGTAAAGAATATTTCTTTTGTTTTATATCTGAATTTATTACTTTCGCTTCACGTTGAAGCGGAAAGGGGTGGCTGTGCAGTCACTTTTTCGTATTTGCGGATGTTCTTTGAAATAAATTGGCCAGTCGAGGAGGAACAGGAATTAGATGCGCTAATTGCCGGATTGGATAAAATGTCGTGAGATAAACGGAAGTGTGGGAATTGGAATAAGGGACGCATCTTATTAATTCATTTTAACACTTACGAAAACTATTAGTCGTTTAATAGTTTTACAGATTGCGCATTTTAGAGCAAAGTTCTTAGTTTTTAGCGATGTAATCCGCTCGTATTTGCACACAGAATAAGCAATAAATAACAACATGCGGATTTACAACAAAAAAAAATCTAAATTTCCTCAAACTTTAGCTACACTCTTACGTATAAGAGAGTGTCAGCAGAGAAGAAAAGGGAAGCGGACGACAAGCAGCAGCAGGATCAGACTTGCAGGAGCCTCGCCCCACTCCACCCTATCGTTCTTCCCCATCATTCAACAGAGACTGGCACAAAACTTATACAATTCATAAAATATCCGCACTATGAAAAAGAATCTTAAGACGATTGAAGGATACTTCTCCTTCAACACACCGACTGGCAACCTTGTCAGTCCCAAGGAGTCCAACGAGACATCCAGTATGCCCGCATTCAACGACTTCGCCTGCATGCCGGAGTCTCAGCAAACGAAGAAAGCAGAGAGGGACGCCCAGGAGAGCGATCCCAACTACTTTTAGACATGACATCCGCACGATGTCAGGGTCGGACGACTAAAGCGGAAACAGAGGCCGCCACAGCCGAACGGCACCTATAAACGACAGCCCGGCGTGCCGACAGAAAGACCTGTCGGGTCGTCGGGCATTTTTTAGATTATAAATAAGCGGAGGAGGAGGCATACTTAACCGCCGCAAAACAGATAGACAGAAATGAACAATTCAAACTTTGACGACACCACATTGGACGGCCGCATCAAGAGGCTCGTCTTCCTGAAGGGTGAGCGCAGCCTTCAGTCGTTCCTGCTGAAGTGCAACGTGCCGCCCCCACGCTACAGCATGCTCATCCGCCGCGACGGCAAATTGTCGGCACTTTACATCAACCGCATTTTGGAATTTTGCCCCGAGGTGAACCGCGACTGGTTGGTTGACGGCACCGGCCCCATAAAGAAAGGCGATTCGCCCGCTTATGAGGGTGAATTGGGAGCCCAGTTGCGCCGAGGCGACTTGGTGAGCGTCGTTTCTAAACTCAACGAGACGCTCATTCACCAGGAGCAGGCCATCGACGCGCTGAAGAAGTCGCTTGAGGCTCAGAAAGAGATGACGAACCAGCTGCTTCAGCTGCTCTCACAACAGAAATAGAGACATGGTCACACAACAACAGATAGCCGACATGCAGGCCGGCATGGAGAGGCTCAGAGAGAAACTAAAAGCAGAGAAATGGCCGCAGAAGTACATGTTCAAGTTCGTGCTGCCCAATGACCGCGCCAAACTTGACAACATAATGGAACTGCTTCCATCGAATGGGCAAGTAACATTCCGCGACAGCAAGGGCGGCAAATATGTAGGCGTGACTTGCGTGGCGGTGATGGAATCGGCTGACGCCGTGGTGAGTGTCACTTCGGCGGTTTGCGCCATCAAGGGCGTAATATCACTTTAGGCTGTCGATTTCGGGCGACTTAATTTGAGAGTGCGACTTAATTTGAGAGATATTCGCACTCCATAGTGCCATGACCGAATAATTGGCCACAGGCAAGTGAGTCTGGGTTACGCCCACCTATAAAAAGCCTCCGCCCCTCACACATTCATGGAGGGGCGGAGGCTTTTATTTTCAGTTATATTGGGGCTTCGTTGCTTGGCAGAAGAGACTAATCTCGGCCCAAACAACTATTGACCAAGAGACTAATCGACTGAGAAATTAGCTCGGCCAATGACTGAGCCATCTGCGAAAAGCTCGGCCTCATATTGGCCAGCCATCAAATCGCCCATCTCGACATCATAATAAATAGTGGCCGGGGTATCCTCGCCGCCGTATTCGATGGAGCGCTTCGCAGAGAACTTGATATCAGAATCCTCAAAGCGGAAAGTGTCATTAGGCGAGTGGAAAAGGACATCGCCATCGGGACGGGTGATGCGCAAATAGATATCCTTCATGCCAACCTCGGCAGATATGTTTTTGGCGAGTGTGAAAGAGACTTGGATTTTGGCGGCCTTGGAGAGGGACGATGTCTTACGACCCTTGGCATTGAGCAGCGTGGCCACAACATTGACAGCCTCAAGTCGCTGGGCTACGCTCACCTTTTGCGACAGGCTCTCATTTTGCTCCTGGAGATTAGCCTTCTCGCGACTGACATCCGCCAAGCGATCCTTCATCTCGGTATTCTGCTGACGGAGCTGATTGTTGGTCGCATTGAGAGAGTCGATCTGGACAATGAAACTACGCATGACCGTACGCAGAGTGGTCAACTCACCTTGCAGCTCCTTGATTCTGCGGGCGTTGCTCGCCTTGAGCGTCTTGAGTTCCTCAGTCAGTTGCTCAACGCGTGCGCGCTGCTGGCCAAGAAGGTTATCGAGGGAGTCATTCTCAGTATGCATGCCCTCGTAGGCCACGGAGAGATCCTCATAATCCGAGACGAGTTGCTGGCGCTCCTCGGTGAAGACCTCGTTCATCTCATCCATCTGACTATTGCTGCGCACAAGGAGCGCGACAAGCACTATAACGACGACGCCGAAGAGAGACGCCGCAATGATGA
Source organism: Bacteroidaceae bacterium (assembly GCA_963618945.1). Taxonomy (GTDB): domain Bacteria; phylum Bacteroidota; class Bacteroidia; order Bacteroidales; family Marinilabiliaceae; genus W3P20-009. The sequence goes on along the minus strand of CAVETY010000023.1, from coordinate 28,689 downwards.
TGTGTTTCTTTGTCAAGTTCATAGTCGCAAAGATAAGTCACATAAGGGAAACTGCAAAGCGTGCGCCGCGGTAACATCACCACGGCGCACGCCTCACGATTTGTAATCATGCAAAACAGCAATCAACGGAGAATGCCGCTTTGCGACCAATGGGAAGAAGCGCAGGAATATATCAGTTGAGCTCCGCACCGCGATAGAAATCGAGAATCTTGCCGCGGAAAATCATCTCATACTTATATTGAATCATAGACGCCATGGCAGTGAGACGGTTGGTACGCGCCTCGGCGTAGTCGGTGGCGGAAGAGAGGCCGGCAGAATATTTGCCTTCGGCAAGCCTGTAAGCAGCCTCCGCACTCTCGGCAGCGGCCTGACTGCTGGCATAGGTGGCTTGTGCGGCCACGGCATTATAGTAAGCCTGTTGGATCTCTTTATAGAGACTCTTGCGTGCGTCATCGAGGTCGACAAGAGACGACGAGTAGGACATCTTGGCGGCACGGATATTATTGCGCGACGCGAAACGATTGAAAATGGGGATGGAGAGAGAAAGTGAGATACTCTTATCGAGATTTTGGTCGAGCTGTGAGCCGAACGAATCGCCATCTTGTCCACTGACGGCATAATAGCCAGTTGAGACGCCGGCCGAGAGACTGAGCGTCGGCGAATAGGCACCCTTGGCCACGGCAATCTGACGCTCGGCGCTCTCTGACTTGACCTGAGCGGCACGGATGGACGACTTGGCCGTCAGAGCCTCCTGATAGATGGCCTCGGGACCTGCCACAATGGCAGCGCTCATGGCGGTATCAGGCATGGCCACGGTGATGCCATCGGGCGACGGCAGCTCAAGGAGTTGCGAAAGGTCGAGCAGAGCCAACTGATAGTCATTGTCAGCCTTGACGGCATTCATATTATCCTGCGCCACGAGAGAGCGCGCTGCGTAGACATCAGCCTCGGAGGCCTTACCATTCTTGAGCAGAGCCTCCTTGTGGTCCAACTGCACTTGGCTGAGGTTAGCCTGCTCATGAGCAGAAGCTGCTAACTCCTTGGCGCAAAGGACCTGCAGATAGGCCTGCGCCACACTGATGCCGAGATCCTCGCGAGCGGCATCGAGGTTGGCGGTGGCAGCATCGAGGTTAAGTTGCGACACCTTGACATTGTTGACCGTCTGAAAGCCCTCAAAGAGAGTCACATTGGCCTGAATGCCCATGGAAGTGTTGCGGGTATTCTTGTTCTCGTAGGTGTTATTAACCGTCAGGCCTCGGCCAAAATCGAAATTCTGCCCCACATAGGCCGACACGCTTGGGAGGTGCTGGCCGCGCTGCGTGCTGAGCGTGTTCTCGCACTGGTCACGCTCGATCATACGCTGACGGATTGTATTATTATGCTCGGCGGCATAGTCGATGCAATTGCGGAGCGTCCATTCAGTCTGCGACTCAGCCTGCTGCGCAAAAGAGAGCGAAGCCGAGGCAAGAGCGGCAGTCAAGGTTATGATATGCTGTTTCATTATCCCCGAATAACTTGATTAATAAAGCAAGAGAGAAACGGAAGACCTATTGCTGGGCGGAAGAGCGCACCCTGTCTGACATCTCGACACCACCCTTGAGCTCGACCTTGATGCCGTCGCTCATGCCCAGTTTAACCTCGCGGCGGTCAAAAACTTGAGCCGGGACAGAGTCCGTCATCACATAGACAAAAGAGGTGTCGCCACTGAACTCCAGCACGGACTCGGGCAATGCGATGACATCCTTGGCACTCTTCAGGACAATGGACGCGTTGGCGCTATAACCAGAGCGGATGACAACAGAATCGGGCACAGAGATGGCGGCCTTGACTTCGAACTGGTTGGCTCCGTTCTCCTCAACACCTTTGGGAGAGATATATTCAAGGCGGGCATCCATAGAGACATCCTGCAGAGCGCCGAGAGTAATCTTCACAGGCATGCCCTCTGAAATACGGCCAACCTCAGTCTCATCAATCTTGCCCTTGAAAATGAGGTTTGTCATGTCCGCCACGGTGGCAATGGTTGTACCATCGTTGAACGTGTTGCTCATGATGACCGAGTTGCCAACCTTGACAGGGATGTCGAGGATAAGACCTGTGATGGTAGAGCGGATGAAAGTGCTGCTGAGCGAGGCGTTGCTCTTTGATATACCCTCCTTCACAATCTCCAGATTATCATTGGCTGCCACCTTCTCCTCCTTTGCCTGCTTGAGGCTCACCTCGGACTTTTCGAACTCCTCGGCCGAGACAAGCTTGTCATCAAAGAGACGCTGCATACGGTCGAAATCCGTCTGCGCCTGCTTGAGCGAAATATCCGCCAAACGGACTCGGCTCTGCGCAGAGTTGAGAGAGCTCATCTCCGGGATGACCTTGACCTTGGCAATGACCTCGCCCTCCTTGACAGTCTGGCCAGCCTCCTTGTAAATCTCAGCTATAATGCCAGAGATCTGCGGCTTAATGTCAATCTCGTCACGCGGCTCAATCTTGCCTGTGACCATAGTGCTGACCTCAAGGTCGGTATGTTCTGGCGAGACCAGGTCATATGTAACAGTCTTTGGGAGTGACTTTTGATAGAGGAAATAGAAAGTCCAGACAAAGAGCAGGGCGACAACAACAGCAACGGCTATCTTGATGTACTTTTTCATGGAGAATGATATTTTTATATAAAAGTTATATGTTCGAAAATTAAAGACATGGATTACTCATCCCTCATGGCATCGACGGGCTTAATGGCCATGGCGCGGTAGGCAGGCGCCAGCCCAGCGACAAGACCGAGGGCGATAATGACAAAGAGCATTGCGATGGCGGTGCCGAAAGAGACTTGAAAGCCATAGGCAGAACCAGTATCGCCAATTTCCTCGAAAACAGAGAGAAGTCCCACCCCGGCACTGATGCCAAACATTCCAGCCACAAAAGTCAGCACGATACTCTCTGACAGAATCTGTTGCATGATATCGCGAGGGCGCGCACCAATGGCGCGCCTGATGCCAATCTCGACGGTGCGCTCCTTGACAGAGACCATCATGATGTTTGACACACCAATGATGCCCGCCAACAGAGTGCCAAGGCCGACAAGCAAGACAAGAGCCTTGATACCGATGAAAAGATTATCCATCAAGGAGAACATCTCCTCGGCGTCGAAAAACGAGACCGCCTGAGGGTCATTGGGCGCAATCATATGCGCCGACTTGACGACCGCCTCCAACTTGGGCTTGACCTCAGACACCTTGTAACCCGGCTTCAGCTTGATGTTGACAACATCGATAATGTTGCCATAATTATAGGCTGACTGGTATATCGTGATAGGGATGATCACTTGCTCGGACGCCATGCCCATGATGTTTATGTTTTCATTACCCTTGACAACGCCGACAACCTGATAATAGATACCGTCAATCCTTACATAAGAGCCACAGGGGTCCACTCCGCCATCGAAGAGGCCTTCATAGACTCGCTCACCGAGGACACACACCTTGCGAGTGTCGCGCATGTCGAGCTTATTAAGGAAGCGGCCATAGATGAGTTTATAAGCCTCAATGGCGTTATGTTCGGGTTCAAGCCCCTTGACAGAGCAAGAGTACTTCTTGTCGCCATGGACAGCGGTCTTGCCCCAGTCGGCCAAGGTGGCCGTGATGACATCAATTCCCTCCACATTCTTCTTGAGCCTCGTGATGTCATCATTCGTCAGTCGCCAACGCCGCCCTTTGCGAAAACCCTTATAGGCCTCGCTTGTCTTGTTGGGGAAGATAAAACAGGAGTTTGTGGCAAAACCATCGAAATTAGCCTTCAGCATACCCTGCAAACCGTTTCCGCCTCCCACGAGACTGACGAGCATAAAGATGCCCCAAAACACGCCGAAGGCTGTGAGCAGACTTCGCGAGCGATTGCTTACTATGGTTGATAAAACCTCCTCAACCGTATCCTTGTCAATTCTCATCTTTGTCTTATTCTAATCTTCACTAATCCGCCCTCAGGGCCTCAATCGGCCTGATTTTAACAGCCTTGCGAGCCGGGACAAAACCTGCGATAGTACCCGCCACAATAAGAGCCAGGGTAGCCTCGACTGCGATGGAGAGATCGACAGTTGGGTTGGTGAACACATCGGCAGCCACCATTCCTCCGCCAGCATCGCCGTCACCGTCAATCAGGCTACTCGCCAACTCGGTGACACCTATGCCAGCCACCATTCCGACGTAGCCGAAAAAAGTGGTGATGGCCACGCTCTCAGCCAAGACCAGAGCAAGAATTGAGCGCGACTTAGCGCCGAGCGCCTTACGGATGCCGAACTCGCGAGTTCGCTCCTTGACAGTTATGAGCATGATGTTGGAGACACCGACAATTCCACTGACAAGAGTAAAAATTCCGATAACCCAGATGGCAACACTAAGAATATTCATGGCCTGTGACGCCTGAAGATAGTTCGACATGCGATTCCAGAACCACACTGCGCCATAATCATCAGACGCAAAATGATGTTTTTGTCCAAGCTTCTTACGCAGTTCAGACTCGAAAGCGTCATTGGCCTCCTGAGTCTCAAGGCCCTTGGTGGTGAAGGCATAATTATAAAGATCAGAGCCTTTGCCATAGATGACACGAAGCGTAGTGAAAGGAATGTGGACCTCGCTATTCTGTCCGTCGGACTTGAAGACGCCCACAACCTTATATGCTACGTCACCAGCATTGACAAAATGCCCAAGAGGCTCAGAGTCGCCGAAGAGAACGGACTTTGCCGTCTCATTAATGATGATAACCTTGCGGCAATCACGGATATCTATATCATTGATATAGCGACCCTCGACCATCTTGATGCCGGATATTTTAGTCTCATTGGGGAAGTGGCCATCAAGATCCACACTTATGTATTCAGAACCATAACTGACTGTGCAACCGCTTTGAGTGACATAGGCACCAATCTCATCGACATTGTCAGGGAAATGAGACTTGGTCAGATCGAGATCGCCATAGTCAAGGCGTACATACCTGCCATCCTTCAGGCCCTCGAAGGGTTTACTGGCCCAGCCTGGAAAGACCTTGACACTATTGAGAGCCCTTTGGGAGCTGCGCTCCTCAAAAGCATGGATTACACCATTTCCGGCTCCGAGAAGGACTATAAGGATAAAAATGCCCCACGCCACGGCAAACCCCGTGAGCGCCGTACGCAACTTATTGCGCCGGATGGTGGAGACAATCTCGCTAATGAAATCAAACATGGCAAATCCTCCACTCGTGCTATTTCATATACCCGTTTTGACCAAATGGCGAAGCGTCGTGATTGAAGTTCTCCTCAATGCTGCCAATGAGTCCGTCCTTGATATGAATAATCTTGTCGGTTTGGTTGGCTACTCCACTCTCATGGGTGACGACCACGATGGTCAGCCCCTCATCCTTGTGCAGATTTTTAAGGATCTCCATCACCTCGACAGACGTCTTACTATCCAATGCGCCCGTAGGCTCGTCAGCCAAAATAATCTGAGGGTGGGCAATGAGGGCGCGGGCAATAGCCACCCTCTGCTTTTGACCACCAGACATCTCGTTGGGCATATGGTTGGCCCATTCGGCAAGTCCGAGCCGCTCAAGGTATTCCATAGCCATCATGTTACGCTTCTTGCGGCTGACGCCCTGATAGAAGAGCGGAAGAGCGACATTCTCAACCGCATTCTTGAACGTGATGAGATTGAAAGACTGGAAGATGAACCCGATAAGCCTGTTTCTGAACTCCGCGGCCTTGTTCTCTGAGAGATCCTTGACCAGGTTTCCCGCCAAGCGATATTCGCCAGAGTCATAATTGTCCAAAATGCCAAGAATATTCAGCAAAGTCGACTTGCCTGAGCCTGACGCGCCCATTATGGAGACAAACTCACCCTTCTCAATGTCCAAGTTAATGCCCTTGAGGACATGGAGCGGAGCGCCATTATTATATGTCTTATTTATGTCGCGAAGATGTATCATGCATCAGATGATATTAGTGTTATAGACTAATAGTACACCACAAAATTACATATAAATTTCAATCTCACAAGAGATGGGGTGTTATTTTTCGGTTAAACCGAACACTCCATACTTAAAACACTAAAATACAGGTATATAAAAAAAGGCGACCCTGAATTTCTCAGGGTCGCCCAGTGATATAGTCAGGAAATTTCCATCTGACAGTCTTTGCAATTCATCACGACATTGTACGTCCGTCCATCATCGCCTCTCAAAATCAGGGGCGTCAGTTTTGCACATTCGGGATGCTTGCGCAGACATTTGCCGAGAGCATTCATTATGCAGTGCCGCGTCGTCATTAGCCTTTGGCCTTTACAGCCATCGTCATGCCTTTCGTAGCCCCAATCGGAGAAAGATGCGCCATGCGATTCATAGAACTGACGCGCCTCTGAGTTTATGACATTTGAAGAGCGCACAATCTCTGCGAATGGCCAGACAGCGTCATCGCACGGTTGACGGACGACATCGGGCGAGGCGAAAAAAGATTGGCGAGATTGGGCATGAGCCTCCAAAGCCTCACGGCGGATGGCGTTTAATTCGGAAGCCGCGAAGAAGAGACGAGAGGCCGAGCCGCCAACAGTCACGACGCCCACAGAGAATGCGGTTCCGCCAGACTTCTGGAAGGCTCGAATAATTTGTTCACGCGACGCGCCCGGGTCTCGCGCAAGAGAAGCCTCAATGTGACGCATGGTTGTCGAGACTACTTCGTCATCGTCATCAACAGAGACGACAAGGTTGCCATCTGAGAAACAGACATTTATATTGACAGAGACAAGCCTACGGGTCTTGTCCGACTTAAGAGTCTTGTCAAACGCTACGTCTGAATTGCGGAACACATTGTCGCCCACCTTGACACCCTTGACACTCTGCACACACACGTCTGCCGTTTTGGCGTTTTGCCTGACAGTGTTGACTTTTGTGCCTGTGAATGAGGGTGATTGGCTTCCGACAAAACAAAGGCCGTCGCCATTGGCCAAAGCGACCTGAGTTGCTATCGTCATACCATCTGGCTGTCGCACGGCGGTCACCTTGCCAACGTACTCACCAAAGGATTTGGGAGAGACTGGTTGCCAAATGTCAGGCTTACGTCCGTGAGCGAAATACTCAGTGAAGCCGCGGTTGAAGCTCTTGGCGGGATCGGGGGCGAAGCCAGCCACAACCATACCACGGGAGAGAGGTTGCAGATCGGGGCGACGTTCAAGGATCTGATTGATTATCTGCCGATAATGGAGAGTCACGTTGGCCACGTAGCCGGCATCCTTGAGACGGCCCTCGATTTTGAAAGAGGAGACGCCGGCATCAATGAGGGCCTCAATATTGGCGGACTGGTTGTTGTCCTTGAGACAGAGCGGATAGGCATGGCGCATGAGGGGCTGCCCGTCTTTGGAAAGAACGTCGTAAGGGAGGCGGCAAGGCTGCGCACATTCGCCGCGGTTGGCAGATCGGCCGCCATGCGCATAGCTCATGTAACATTGGCCGCTGTATGAGACGCAGAGGGCGCCATGAATGAAAGCCTCAAGCCTCACTGTCGTACGTTTGGCTATATCGGTTATCTCATCAATTGACAATTCGCGGGCCAAGACTACCTGGCGGAGGCCAATCTTCTGCCAGAAGAGGACCTTATCCGCCGAACGGTTGTCGCACTGCGTTGAGGCGTGGAGCTCAATGGGAGGCATGGCATCGGCATCGAGCAGCGCGGCGTCTTGAATAATCAGCACATCGACGCCGGCATGATAAAGATCCCATGCGAGTCGCCTCGCGTCAGCCACCTCACGGTCAAAGAGAACAGTGTTAAGGGCGACATGAACCCTAACGCCGAAAGTGTGCGCATAGGCTACAATCTCCTTGATATCCGAAAGAGAATTGGCGGCGGCCTTGCGCGCACCAAACTGTGGCGCACCTATATATATGGCGTCGGCCCCATGGTCAATCGCAGCACGGGCACATTCAGCATCACGGGCTGGAGCAAGGAGCTCAATGACATTGCGCGACAAATGGCGTCGGGCGTCAGACATAAGATAAAAGATTACGAAGGGAAAGGGGAAAACGTGACTGTCGGGGAGACTAATCCTCAACAATCACCGTGAAAAACTCAGCCCATGGAGATTTGCGGTAGAGTTCGGCCGAACCGATGGGCACATGGAGGACGCAGGCGGGGCTGACGCCCTCGAACACAGAGCTGCCGAGAGGTGGAGGAGTGACGGCACGGCAACTGACATTGCGAAGATTGACACAGCCATTGAAAGCCGTGACGCCTATGCCCAGGACGTGAGGCGGGATTACCACACTGCGAAGCGAGGTGCACATTTCAAAGGCGCAACCGCCCAAATCGCGGACACCATCGGGGATGACGACCTCGGCGAGCGATTCGCAATCCTTGAAAGCCAACGGGTCTATAGAGACGAGAGATTGCGGAAACTGGACTGAGGTGAGCGACACGCAACCGCAAAAAGTGCTTCTCTCGATGCGTGTGACGCCCTCGTCAATCTGAACCTCAGAAAGATTGGTACAATGCTCAAAAACAAATTCGCCCATCTGGTACTCGGGGCGTATCTCAACCTTGCGGAGTGAAGAGCAGCCATAAAAAGCTCCGTCGCAAATCTCGACAAGGGAGGCGGGCAACGTCATCCGCCTGATATTCTTGCAGCCGTAGAAAGAGCTGAAGCCTATCGTGGTCACCCCCTCGGGGATTATGAGTTCGGCGATAGTATCACAGCCCTCGAAAGCGTGACTTTCAATCCGTTGAACAGAATACTTGTGCCAAAAATGACCGACTTGCGAAGGGATGGTCAGCACACTGTCCTCAGAAATATCGCAATGCGAGAGGCATGCCTTGTCATTATCGTGATCAATGACATGATAGCCCTCGCCCTCAGGGACAAAGGGGAGAAAAACAATGATAGCGAAGGCACAAGCCGACGTAAGCAGCATCGCACCCACCACCACCGGCAGCTTGTCGTGAAGCTCCGTCAAGAACGATTCTCCACGAGAATTATGTTGCTTGTCCTTTCGCACGATAGATATAAGTTGAGTTCAAAATTAAGCATTTTGGGTGAATAAATACCCACAAAAGAGCCATGTCATTCACTTAGAAAGAGTGATTATGTGAGCACTTGAATACCGCACAAACGTTAAAACATTTATGTTTATTTTGCACTATTAAAATACATTTATAATTTTGTCATTATTTCACAAATAAAACTAGGGGCGTAATGTACAAGAGAAGCAGAACTTTCTTCGTGGCCGCACTTCTGCTGTTAAACACAATGACCATGACCGGCTGCGACAAGCAAAAGCGCAGCCGACTGCGCGGCACACAAGAGCAAATAGAGCGACTTGCCGCAGACGAGTCCCAGCCATTGACGGCAGACACCACTCAACTGATAAGCATAGACGCGGATGGGCTTTTTGATGGCAACGGCTTTGACCTGGCCGACATAGTAAGAGACATTCGACTCGTTCCGCTTGAGACAACCCCGGAAAGCAGAATTGGCAAGGTTCGCCGTTTGACATTGACAAACAGCCACATTATCATCTCGGACGAAAGCAGCGTGAAGGTATTCACCACGGCGGGAAAATATGTGGGGAAGATACCCCTTGGCCCAAACCCGACGGAGACGGACTACACCTTAGACCGGTCTAACAACGAGATTCTTGTCTTAGCGCAAGGCAGCATAGGCCACTATGACATGGAGTGCAACAGGCTGAGCGCGGAGACCACCCCATTGCAGTTCACCGCGTTTGCCACGACCCCGACAAGCAACACCATGGCCATTTGGACCGATGTGAATGACGAAAACCAGTCCATTGGCGACCTTGAAGAGAAAACGTCATATTTGATAATGAACCGCAAAGGGGCCTTGCCTTATTACATTCCGGCCAAGCAGGGGCTGGACACCCCACCCCGCGAGGGCATCGCCCTACCCTACTCTGACGAGGGAATAGTGATCGGGCGCAGTTTTTGCGACACCATCTTCACACTCACTGATGACGGGCTGAAAGCGAAATACGCATTGAACTATAAGCGGCACAGTCTGCCCGAGTGGATAAACGTGAAGCAGACAAAGGGTTCACAAGGTGACGAGAACCGATATTTCTTTGCAGGGAATGCTCAGATGACCCCAAGCGGCGTGTTCTTCAAGATACAAAACAACCGCGCTATGACCGTGTACGCGTTTTATGACAGGCGGACGGGCAACTTGGCGGGAGGACTTCCAATATTAGACTATAGAGTACTGCCGCCCATCTTCAACCCCATTGCCACATTGGGCGACTATTATGCAGCCCTTTTCAACACATATCAAACCGATGACGGCCAAGGCTTTCGTTTTCTGGGTCACGTCATACCCGAGCAAGAGAAATTGAAGATTATGGGAGTCAGACATGACGACAATCCTGTTATAGCACTATACAGAATCCGAATAGAGTAAACGACACTCTGAAATATCGCCCCCCCAAAAAGGCTCGTTGGCAAAAGAATGGCATTGACATTCACAGCCGGCGGGCTTTTTTCTTTGCCGTAAACTTACAGGGTGCGAACTCCACAAAGAGCGGATTTTGGTTTGGTTATTAGGCCGACACAATATAAAAGCATAATCTCCATTTGCTTTGAAAAACCCACAGCAATAGGTGAGGAGAAAGCTACATCTCGCAAAATCGCATCATCAGCCAATAACGTTAAATGGTTACACAAGCGGGGAGCTGACGGAGACAGAAATGAAAGAATTACCGAGGGGGAGAAAACAGCAAATTGGAGCGAAAGCAATGGGGATGCAATGGGACGCACTATGCAAGAGACATGGTCAGAAAACAGGTACCCCCGCCCAGGAATAAAATCCTGAACGGGGGAGGACTGATTACAAACCAATTATCAAAACATGACTTAACTTCATTTCATAGTCGGCCAACCATCATCGCTCCATTCAAGGCGACGGAGCATCAGTTCAGCAGGCCCATCGTTGCGCGGATAGCCGTGCAGGGCCATATAGTCGTGACCACGGAGCGAGACGACGGCGCAGTGTCCTGCCGCCACATAGCGCTCATTGTCAGCCACGGGGATGTCGACACGAGTACCGCCGCCCATGTCCATGCGCATTCCAGAGCGGTCCTCATAGGGGCCTTGGATGTCGCGGCTGCGACCGCAAACGACATGATATGTGCTGGCCTCGCCACGGCAACAATAGTCAAAAGAGACAAAGAGATAGAACCAACCGCCCCTCTTGAAAATGAAAGGAGCCTCGACAGCACCGTCACCAGGATCATCAGCAGTAAGCGTCTGAGTGCGAGGGCGCGAAGACAATGTGAACCATTGCTGAGGCTCGGCCAAAGCGCTAAGATCAGATTCGAGCCTGACAAGCTTGATGCCGCCCCAGAAAGAGCCGAAGGTCATCCATGCGGAGCCGTCACCACAAAGGACAATATTAGGGTCTATGGCATTCCAGAAATCCCTGTGAGGAATTGACTCAATAATAAGACCTTTGTCCTCCCACTTATAGTCCTTGCTTGAGCGGTTGAGCGTCTTATTGGTGAGATGGCCAATGACGGAAATATTCTTGGCGAAAACTGAGCTGCAATAGAAGAGGTGCCAAAGTCCGTTGGCATAGATGATGTCGGGAGCCCAGAGATGCATAGTGGCCTCGGGGTTGTGCTGCTTGACCCAATCGGGAAGAACTTCGATACAAGGGCCGTCGACTGTCCACTCCTTGAGATCGACAGAATGGAGCTGCATGACGCCGTAGCCTGTTGAGAAGGCATATATGGTGTCACCTTGCGTGGCAATCACGGGGTCGTGAACCACAGGGCGCAAAGGGTCTCCCTTTGGAGGCTCGGGGCGCTGCAACGGATCGGAATGCTCAACATTCGCCGAGTCGCAAGCTGCCGAATCATTTGTTTCGGGGGCTGCAGGTGACTGTTGAGGGGCGTTACCACAAGAGGCCAATATGGCCACAAGGAAAGAGAGTAACGCTGTATTTTGGCAATATGATGTAATCTTATACGACATTCGTGTCTGCGTCTGTTAACGATACACGAAATTCGTAAATGTTCATTTAACGTTGGTGGACTTTACTCCTCGTTTGGTGGATTATCACCATCATCTTCATTTTGCGATTTATCATCCACTTTATCATAAACCACGTCAAAACCAAGCCATTGGTCGGTCAGCCTCCGTCCGTCGCGGATGAAATAGAAGATGTCCACCAAGTTGACAGGAGGCGCAAGCATGAGCAGGCTGCGCACAATGGACATTTGCCAAGAGATTTGCCGCCCGTCAGAATCACGGACCACGACGAGTCCGTAGAGGCCTTTGCCAAGACTTTGGCGGCTTGCGGTGAGCACATCCCGCAAAAGAAAATAACAAACGCAGGCCACCCACCCGAACATACCCGGGAAGATGGCCAGCGTCAAGCTGATGGCTACATCGACTGCGAAAGCCGCCTCGCGAAAAACGCGCGGCTTGGTTATGACGGAGACTAAAACATTACGAGCTCCGTCCACGAAGCCAGCCAAGGCATCAGCTAATTTCATTATACACTAAAGTGAAATAAAACAGGGCTTATTTCTTTCTCATGACAATGCCGACAGGCACGCCAGAGAAATCCCACTGCTTGCGAATGATGTTCTCCAAACGCCTCATGTAGGGCTCGCGGACATACTGAGGGAGGTTGCAGAAGAAAGCGAAGGTGGGGGTCGGGGTCGGGATTTGCGTCACATACTTGATCTTGACGACCTTACCCTTGTACATTGGGGGTGGGAAGCTCTCGATGAGCGGGAGCATGAGCTCATTGAGCTGCGACGTTCCGACCTTCCTCTTCATGTTGTCATAGACGCGGCAAGCCTGCTCGACAACCTGATGGATGCGCTGCTTGGAGGGGACTGAAGTGAACACGATGGGTATATCGGTATAGGGTGCGAACTCGCGGCGGATATTATCCTCCCACTCCTTCATTGTGTTGTTGCTCTTCTCGATAAGGTCCCACTTGTTGACTACCACGACAATGCCCTTCTTGTTACGCTCAACGAGTCCGAAGATTTTCTTGTCCTGGCTTTCGAGGCCTCGGGTTGCGTCAATCATGAGGATGCAGACATCCGCGCTCTCGATGGCGCGCACGCTGCGCATGGTTGAGTAGAACTCGACATCGTCCTTCTCCTTGTTCCTCTTGCGGAGGCCGGCAGTGTCGACGAGATAGAAATCCTTGCCGAACTTATTGTAGCGCGTGAAGATGGAGTCGCGAGTGGTACCAGCAACATCGGTGACAATGTTACGTTCCTCGCCAATAAAAGCGTTGATGATGGAGCTCTTGCCTGCGTTGGGTCGGCCGACAACAGTGAACTTGGGCAGAGAGTCGTCAATGTCCGAAGTCACATCGGCAGGAAGAAGTTCGAGGAGGCGGTCGAGCAAGTCGCCCGTGCCGCTACCAGAAGCTGAACTTATGGGGTAGATTTCGCCGAGTCCGAAAGAGTAAAACTCGTGCATGTCGGCGAGCTTGTCGCCAGTGTCGACCTTATTGGCCACGACGACCACCGGTTTACGGCAGCGACGGAGCATATCGGCGACCATGTCGTCATAGTCAGTGATGCCGGTAAGGACATCGACGACGAAGATGATAACAGCGGCCTCGTCAATGGCGAGTTTGACCTGCTTGCGGATTTCGCCCTCGAAGACGTCGTCAGAATTGGCGGAATAGCCGCCCGTGTCAATGATGGAGAACTCTTTGCCATTCCAGAACACCTTGCCGTACTGACGGTCGCGGGTTACGCCGGCAGTCTCATCCACGATGGCAGAGCGGGTGCCTGTGAGGCGGTTGAAGAGAGTGGACTTGCCGACATTGGGCCGGCCCACGATAGCCACTAAGTTTCCCATTTTTCTTTACTTGATCGATCTTAATGATTAGGTTTGTTCGCCGTGCCCTCCTGCTTCACAGCCGGTAGCGGCGGCGCGGTTTCCTAAGCGACGGGGTTTTAGAGCCCTTGAGCTTAAGCCGCTTAATTGATTATATTGTTGGCGCGAAGTTAGCTTATTTGGCTCACTTGACCAAATGGACGCTCACCTCGTAGAGCAGATAGACTGGCAAAGAGACCAGCGTGAGCGTGAAAATGTCGGTTGTGGGAGTGATGATGGCCGCCACGGTCACGATGGCCAAGATGGCGTGGCGACGATATTTTTTCATAAGCGCGGACGTCACGAGACCCAACTTGCTGAGGATTATGGCCACGATGGGCAGTTCAAACAGCACACCCATGAGCAGGCAAAGCAGCAGAAGATTGTCGATGTATGAGTCGAGCGTGAACATGTTGGTCACCTCGTCAGCGACCTCATAGTTCGCCAAGAACTGGAACGCCAACGGGAACACAAGCGAGTAGGCCACAAACATGCCCAAAAGAAAAAGCATCGTTCCCCAGCCGAAAGCAAAGCGCAAGGCGCGCCTCTCGCCAGGGTAGAGGGCAGGCGCCACATAGCGCGCAACCATATAGACCACGATGGGGGCACTGACAACAATACCGGCTCCCGCGGCCACCTTGAAATGCGTCATGAGCTGCCCCGCCAACCCTGTGTTGATGAGGCCGGACGGCAGGCTGGGCTGCGCAATCCCGCTCAGAAGCTGATAGAGGAAGAAATCCTCATGGGAAGGTGCGAGCACAACGCCGAAAAGCGTCTCCTTGAAACAGAAACAGGCGACGACAGCCACGCCCACCACGCAGAGAATCCTGACAATGAGCGTGCGCAGGTCATCCAGATGTTCCCAAAAAGTCTTGTCCTCGCTACCCGTCACGCCTTAGCGTCGTCTTTATTGTCAGACTTGGTCTCCTCCTTGGTCTCGTCCTTGCCTTCTGGCTTTTCAGGGAGCTTGCCATCCATGGCGTCACGGAAAGTCTTCACGCCTTTGCCGAGACCACCCATCAGTTCAGGGATTTTTTTGCCACCGAAGAAGAGGAGCGCGAGGATTGCGATGAGCAGAATCTCCTGACCACCGAGACCTAATATAAGTAGCTTCATGATAAAAATTGCCTTGATTTGAACTTGCGGCAAAGATAATCCATCCGCTCAAGATTTCCATGTGACAGACCTCCATTAGTCAACGACGGGCGGCGTTTGGCGAGCGAAAGTCGCCATAACCAAAACGAAAGCAAAGAGCGGAGACGAACAAGCCCCTCGGCATCAACAAACGTGACATTTTGACAGAGACGGCGCAGAATGAGTTGAATGGTCTGAATGTTGAATATTTTTTGCGCGAGTCGCAAGTGATGCCATCTTTGCGACAAGAAAAACGAAAAAAAAGAGTTTCTATCATGGAAATCAAGAAATATCTGATGATTACAGGCGTATGCATGGCCAGCACGGCCTTTGGCGCCTATCTTTACTCACGTTACGTGGCCGCTCAGCCTCAAATCGCCCTCACTCAGCAGACGGCTCCGGTCCACAACGTGTCATTCGCCTCAGCCACCCCGACCGACTTCACCACTGCCGCCGAGCAGACTGTCAACGGAGTGGTACACGTCAAAGTGACCCAGCAGAGCCAGCAGCAGAGCTATGGAGGAAGCGACATCTTCGACTTCTTCTTCGGTCCGGGCTTTGGGCGTCAGCAGCAGAGGTCGGAGCCAATACAGGGAGCCGGCTCGGGCGTAATCATAAGCGCGGACGGATATATCGTCACCAACAACCACGTGATTGAGAATGCCGACAACATAGAGGTTGTTCTGAACGACAAGCGCGACTTCAAGGCCACGCTTGTAGGCACGGACCCGACAACCGACATAGCCCTCATCAAGATTGACGCCGACGGGCTGACCCCGCTCAGCTTCGGAAACTCGGACGGCGTGAAGATTGGCGAGTGGGTTCTGGCAGTGGGCAATCCGTTCAACCTGACGAGCACCGTAACGGCCGGCATTGTCTCAGCCAAGGGCCGCCATATGGGCATCAACACGTCCAACATGGCCATCGAGTCGTTCATCCAGACGGATGCGGCAGTCAACCCAGGCAATAGTGGCGGAGCGCTGGTCAACACGCGAGGCGAAGTGATAGGCATCAACACAGCTATTGCCTCACCCACAGGCTCTTTCTCCGGCTACTCATTCGCAGTGCCGTCTAACATCGCCCAAAAAGTAGCTCAAGACTTGATGACCTACGGAGAGGTTCAGCGAGCACTGCTCGGAGTCTCCATTAGCGAGATTGACGCCAAGACCGCCGAGTCGCTTGGCATGAAGAAGCCCGAGGGTGTGCTTGTGGCGGCAGTCTCAGACGGCGGCGCAGCCAAAGGGGCTGGCGTGAAAGAGAAAGACGTCATAACCAAGATTGACGACGAGGTAGTCAACTCAGTGGCTGAATTGCAGAGCCGCGTGGCACAACACAGGCCTGGTGACTCAATCAAACTGACCATTTTCCGCAATGGCAAGACAGTGGAGTGCGCGGCCACGCTGCGCAACGTACGCGGCACAACAGGCGTGGTGAAGGGAGCTGACGAGTCGCTGCTCGGAGCCAAACTGACACCTGTCTCAGAGAAAGAGTACAACAGCCTCGGTTTGCGCTACGGACTGAAAGTAGAGAGTCTGTCAGACGGCAAACTTAAGGACGCAGGAGTCCGCGAGGGCTTCATCATCACCAAGGCCAACCGTATGCCTTTGACATCGGTACGTGACTTCCAGCAGATTGTGGCATCAGCATCTGACGGACTGTTCATTGCAGGCCTTTATCCTGACGGCCGCGTGCGCTACTTCGCCATCGACCTGCAGCAATAGATCGACGTCGGCTTCTTAGAATTCCTTTTCCATATATAAGTTTGTGCGGCCGCGTCGGGACATGGGAGTCTCGGCGCGGCCGCTTTTTTGTAACAAGAAGATCGGCATCAGGGCAGCTCGTCAAGATAGAAGCTAAGCTCACCACCCTCGTCACCAATCTGAACATTGGCGTCGTACCACGAGATGAGTTGGAACTTATAGTAACGCTCGCCATCGGCAGACCTAATCCCGTAGGTGTGGAAAGAGGCGGAGTAGACGGGAGGCGGGCCGGAGAAACTCATGGCATTGGCAAGGACAGGGTTTGCGCTGGTTAGCATCTGCTGGGGGCCGCGGTTGGGGTCGAACCAAGGGTATTTGTCAAAATCCTCATATTTAATCTCGCCATTGAGGGCGCGCTGGACGAGATAGGCGGACCAGTCGCTGGTGGAGTAGACCACATAGACAGTCGTGTCATTGTCGGGAGTGAACTCAAGGTTCATAATCTGCTCCTTAGATGTCCATTTGTCATAGTCGCCATATCCGAGGTCAACGGCCCCGCCATTGCCAATGCCGCTCGTTCCGCTGTTAGTCCGCAGACGGAAACCGCAAAAGGCAATGTCCCAATCCATAGCTACCTCCTCATTGGTTATCTGCTCGCCCTCCTTGATGTCGCGGTTGGGCGCAATGGCATTGTAGCGCGTACCAGTGTTGAGATTATAATAGAGCCAGTCATTAGTGACACCACTCTTATAGCCTGTCACGCGCGGCAACTTATGCCCAGTGAACGGCTCGGCGTCATACTCCACACAGCTTGTGATGAAGAACGCGAGAGAAAGGGTCAGCGCACAGGATAATATATTCTTCCTCATGATTAATCTTTTTTGAAAGCCTTGACAATCTCGTCGACCAGGAGCTCAAGCTGCACGTGGAAACGCGCGCCCGGGGTGGCAGGGACATTGAAGATGGTGATGCCTGAGCCGAGAGTCTTGGGGACATAATTGAAAACATTATCCACGCCGAGAGTAAGCTTGGCCTTATTGAAAAAAGTATGGTTGACCGACACGTTGCAGAGGACGTAGGCGGGCAGCTCGCAACGGAAATAGGCGTCGTGGCTGTCACCATTGACCGTCAGGCGGTCCTGGACATCGAACTTCTTCGTTCCCATGTAGGATGCTGAGAATGTGGCGCCGAGGCGGTAGTTCCGCCTGTTGAGCTTATAGTCGAGGCTGCCGGTTGCGGCATGGGGCGACGTGGTGTTGACCTGCACGCCGTCGAGTTTAGAGACATTGACAAACGAGTAGGTGCCGTTGAGCGTGAAGTGGTCAAGGAAATGCCACTTGAGAATGGACTCGACGCCAAGGAGCCTCTGGCTTGAGAGGTTCGTGTACTCGAAATTATATTGCATGTCATAAATTCGCCAAACGCCCTCAATCTTGTCATGGAAGAAATTGCCATAGGCGTTGGCCGAGATAAAGAAATTGTCGGTTGAGAACTCGGCGCCGAAGCTCACGTAGTTATTCTTCTCGGGCTGGAGATCCTCATTGCCTTTAATCATGAACATGCCGAGATGATCCCAATTGAAGAAGAGCTCCTTGATTGAGGGGGAGCGGTAGCCCATGGAATAGTTGGCGCGGATGGCCCAATTGTCGTTGGCGTTCCACTTGGCGGCAACCTTGGGCATGGCCATAAGTCCGAAAGCGTGGCTGAAATTAGTGCGCACACCGACGGAGACCATCCATTGCTTATTGATGGTCCACTCATCCTGAAGGAAATACTCAGTCTCCTTGAGCGCACGGTTTCGCATGGTGTGCGAGGCGTCGCCATTGAAGCGGTCGGACGTGAGGTCGTCACTGATATGCTCGACGCCGAAGACGAGGTCGTGGCCTGTGAAATATTTGCTTGAGATGGTCAGTCGCGGCTGGAGAATCTTACTGTCGTAGACCTTCATGCGATAGTCTATGCGCTCATGGCGCTTATACCTGTCATAGAAATCGGCGTGCATGCTGGCCGTGACCTTGAACCAATCCTTGAAAGTCCAATAGATCTTGCCGCCGACAGTCCAATCCTCGGCCTGGCTGAAAGTCATATCCTGCACCAGGTCATAGGTGTTCATGAAGAAATAATTGCCATAGGCGAGGATGGATAGGCCTTCGCAAGGGTCAATGAAAAGTTTCTGCTGAGCCGAGATATGCTCAGTGCCCTCAATGCCCATGGGCGAGCGGGCGGCCGTGCTGATGACAGTGGTGTCGGCCGACAAGAAATCATTGGCTTGGGCCGTATAGACCTTCTTGTCATTGTCCGCCTGATACATATAGAAAGCGTCCGAGGAGCTGTACCATACGTCGGTTTGCGAAGTGACGCGCTTGCCAGCCTTGAAACCTGCCGAAATCCAGCCTTGAAGGTTGGGGCGGTCGGAGTTCTTCTCAAACATATAGAGGAAATCCTTGGGCTGAGGGTCGGAGTAATTCTTCTCATTCATCTGCCCCCAACGCGCACCTACTTGAATATCAAGAGGCTTTACCGTTTTCTTGGTAATGAGGTTGATGACGGCGCCCGACGCGCGGCTGCCATAGAGCGTGGAGCTTGCACCCTTAACCACCTCGATGCGGTCAATGGCGTGAAGATTAAAGCGTTCATAATCAAGATTGCCGGCCATATCGCCAGTCATGCGCTCACCATCGAGAAGAAAAAGGACGTGGCGAGCGTCGAGGCCTTGCATAGAAATCTCGTTGCCGAAGCCTACTTTCTGGATATTGAGGCCCGGGGTCTCCTGCTGAAGGGCCTGCTGGAGGTTACCATAGCCGGCATCGACAAGCTCCTTGCCGCCTATGACCTGAGTGGAGACAGGGCTGAGCTTGATGGGGCGAGCGGCTCGGCTGCCAGTGACGACCACCTCGTTCACCTTCATGACATCCTCCTTCATGAAGAGGGATACCTCAGTGTCCTTAGGTCCTATTTCGCCACGAAGCGTCACAAAGCCAAGAGAAGTGACCTGATAATAGACCTTTACACCGCGCGGGATGCTGACGGATGCCACGCCATTGATGTCAGTGGCGGAACCTGTTGGATTTTTCATGTCGGCAGATACCGACGTGGCGATGGCCGCCGAGATGATGGGTTGCTCCGTCCCGTCCTCCAGAACCGTGAATTTAACTTTGCGCTGTGCATTGGCACAAAGGCAGCAGACGAGGAGCAGAAGCAGTGAGATTAGTCGATAAGTGTGTTTCATCAGTTGCTAATGTCGTTGCGCAAAGTTAGTCTAAATAGGTGAAGTTACATTGGATTTATTCTTAAAATCATTCAACAGAAACGAGGAATGTAGATTTACGAGAACAAAAGGTTGCCCGTGTCCAATGTCACCCCGCAGCCTAACAGGAAATACATTAGCAAATCGGGGCAAACAGGAAAACGAAAAGCCTTCCGGAATCCCCAAGAAGAAAATGAGGATAGCCGGAAGGCTTTAAATATCAAAGGTCTTAGAGCTTACTCCCACTCGATAGTTGCGGGTGGCTTAGAGCTGATGTCATAGACTACGCGGTTAACGCCACGCACCTTGTTGATGATGTCGTTAGAGACGCGGGCCAAGAAATCGTAAGGGAGGTGAACCCAGTCAGCCGTCATGCCATCGGTTGAAGTGACAGCGCGGAGGGCGACAGCGTTCTCATAAGTCCTCTCATCGCCCATGACGCCGACAGACTGGACGGGCAGGAGCATGACGCCAGCCTGCCATACCTTGTCATAGAGACCCTCAGAGCGAAGCGCGGAGATGAAGATATCATCGGCCTCCTGAAGGACGCGGACCTTCTCTGGGGTGACAGCGCCAAGGATGCGGATGCCAAGGCCTGGGCCAGGGAACGGGTGACGGCCGAGGAGCTCGGGAGCGATCTCAAGGGCAGCACCAACGCGGCGCACCTCATCCTTGAAGAGGAGACGGAGCGGCTCGACGAGCTTGAGATTCATCTTTTCGGGGAGTCCGCCCACATTGTGGTGGCTCTTGATGGTGGCAGAGGGGCCATTGACCGAAGTCGACTCGATGACGTCGGGGTAGATGGTGCCTTGGCCGAGCCAACGCGCATCCTGAATCTTCATGGCCTCGGCGTTGAAGACCTCGATGAAATCGGCGCCAATAATCTTGCGCTTCTTCTCAGGCTCGGTCACGCCAGCCAAGTCCGTCATGAACCTGTCGGTCGCGTCAACACCGATGACATTGAGATCCATGCCCTTATATTGGGCGAGGACACCGTCGAACTCATTCTTGCGGAGCAAGCCGTTGTTGACGAAGATGCAGGTGAGGTTCTTGCCGATGGCGCGATGCAGAAGGACAGCGGCCACGGTGGAGTCGACACCGCCAGAGAGGCCAAGGATTACACGATCCTGACCAACCTTGCGGCGGATCTCGGTTATTGTTGACTCAATGAATGAGACAGGAGTCCAGTTCTGTGAGCAGCCGCAGATGCCGACAACAAAGTTGTGGAGGATCTTAGGGCCCTCAGTGGAGTGGAACACCTCGGGGTGGAATTGTATGCCGTAGGTCTCCTCGCCGTCAATCTTGAAAGCGGCGTTGGGGACGGTCTCAGTAGAGGCGAGAAGTCGGAAGTTGGCGGGCATCTTGACGATGGTGTCGCCGTGTGACATCCAGACCTGGCTCTGAGCAGAGACGCCGATGAAGAGTGGCGAGCCGGGTGCGCCGACCGTCATGATGGCGCGGCCATACTCGCGGGTTGTGCTGGGCTCAACCTCGCCGCCGTTTGAGTGGACGAGATATTGCGCGCCATAGCATACGCCGAGGACGGGGACCTTGCCGCGGATGCCGCTGAGGTCGATGGTGGGAGCGTCGGCCTGACGGACAGAGGCGGGGCTGCCGGACAAGATGACGCCGCGAACGCTGGAGTCAATCTCCGGACACTTGTTGTAGGGGTGTATCTCGCAATAGACATTCTGCTCGCGGACACGGCGGCCGATGAGCTGCGTGTACTGGGAGCCGAAGTCTAAGATGACTATTTTCTCCTGCATATTATATCACTCAAGTTACAAATTCAGTCGCAAATATAAACAAATAACCGCCACCGCAAACGATAGAATGCAAATGAGAACTATTTTTATTGGTTTAGAAACGCGCGTAAATCTTTCATTGCTCCAAGGAGACCAGACAGGGCGTGAATAACTGCTTTCACTTTTGCCAAAGACGGGGAATTGGCGACATGAATTACATATTCGCAGACAAAAGAGACATCGTAAATACGAGAAAAAAGCCGATATTGTCAGTTCGCGAATTAGGAAACAGAGCAGAGGGCGAATTTTTCACTATATTTGGCGCGGAAATTAATCGCCAAGAGACGAAAGATTGCCGCAGTAAACCAGACCATACAGAACAGTAGAGATGATAAAGATAGGAGTGTATGACAGTCACCCGCTCTTGCGCACCGGCTTGACGCGGCTTATAGGTGAGGCTTACGAAGAGTTCGAGTCCGAAGAGGTGAACATAGACGTGGCCGTAGCCGTGGGAAACATTAAGACCGACGGGGTCAACATAGTCCTTGTTTGCTCGCACCATGGCGAGGAGGCGCCTATAGAGTTCGTTAAACAGCTGACTCAGAGGTTTGAGCGTCTGCGCTGCATCGTCATGCTGATGGATCCGACGGCGCAAAGCGTGACCCAGGCCATCAAGAACGGGGCCAAGGGTGTCCTCGCCCCGAGCGCGGACAAGCAGGAGCTGATTCAGGCGATACTGACTGTCCGCAACGGGTTCGAGTACTTCAGCAAGCAGATAACCGACGTCTTGGTGGACAAGTATGTGGACGGCGTCGTGGCCAGCGACACGGCCAAGGGCAAGACCGAGCCGGACATTGACATGCTCAGCTCGCGCCAGATTGAGATACTCAAGCTGTGGGGCAGCAACATGAGCAATAAGGACATAGCCGACAAGCTGTTCCTGAGCGTCCGCACTGTGGAGAGCCATAAGAACCACATCATGCAGAAATTGAACCTCAAGACCACGGTGGACATAATCCGCTTCGGCATAAGGAACAACATCATAGAGTTGTGACGGCCCTGTTAAAAAATTTTCTTTTCTCGTCAATTGGAAATATCTTTGCATGCGATTAAATAGGTATAATACAAGATATAGATTTATGGAAAAACCAACGCCAGTAGAGAAGGTCATTGACCTTGGCGACGGCCGGACAATAACCATCGAGACCAACAAGCTTGCCAAGCAGGCTGACGGCTCAGTGATGGTCAAGTGTGGCGGCACTTATCTGCTCGCCGCAGTGACGAGCGCCACGGAGGCTAAGCCGGACACCGACTTCATGCCCCTCACTGTTGAGTACAAGGAGAAATTCGCCTCCGCAGGCCGTTTCCCTGGCGGTTTTACCCGCCGCGAGGGTCGCGCATCAGACTATGAGATCCTCATAGCCCGCCTTGTTGACCGCGCGCTCCGCCCACTCTTCCCCGACAACTACCACGCTGACACCTTTGTCAACATAACCCTTTTCTCTGCCGACGAGAACGTCATGCCCGACAGCCTTGCCGGCCTTGCCGCATCGGCAGCCATGGTCATCTCTGACATTCCATGGAACGGACCTATCTCTGAGGTCCGCGTGGCCCGCATCGACGGCAAGCTCTGCATCAACCCTTCATCAAAGGATTTGGAGCGCGCCGACCTGGACATCATGGTCGCAGCCTCAATGAACGACATCAACATGGTCGAGGGCGAGATGAAAGAGGTCTCTGAGGATGACATGCTCGAGGCCCTCAAGTTCGCTCACGAGGCCATCAAGAAGCAGTGCCAGGCTCAGCTTGAGCTCCGCGAGATGATTGGCAAGCCCAAGCGCGAGTACTGCCACGAGGAGAACGACGAGGAGCTCCGCGCTAAAGTACGCGAGCAGTGCTACGAGAAGGCCAAGAACGTGGCTCGCAGCCGCATTGCCAACAAGGCAGAGCGCGGACGCCAGTTCGACGCCATCAAGGAGGAGTTCATCGCAAACAACTATCCCGAGGGATATGAGGGTGAGATTCCTACCGCCCTCATCAGCCGTTACTACCATGACGTGGAGCGCGACGCAGTCCGCCGCGTGCTGCTCGACGAGCAGATCCGCTTGGACGGCCGCAAGACCGACGAGATCCGCCCCATCTGGTGCGAGGTCGGTTACCTGCCTGGCCCTCATGGCTCAGCAATCTTCACCCGTGGTGAGACCCAGAGCCTCTCGACCGTCACCCTCGGCACCAAGCTTGACGAGAAGTTGATTGACGAGGCTACCGTCCGCGGCACAGAGAAGTTCCTTCTCCACTACAACTTCCCCCCATTCTCAACCAACGATCCCAAGGCTCCCCGCGGCGTAGGCCGTCGCGAGATTGGCCACGGCCACTTGGCAATGCGCGCCCTCAAGAACATGATTCCTGAGGACATCCCATATACCGTACGCGTAGTGAGTGACATCCTCGAGTCTAACGGCTCGTCGTCAATGGCTACCGTATGTGCTGGCTGCCTCGCACTTATGGATGCGGGTGTCCAGATTAAGAAGCCTGTCGCCGGCATCGCAATGGGTCTCATCACCGACACCGAGAGCGACAAGTACTGCGTCCTCTCTGACATTCTTGGTGACGAGGATCACCTTGGCGATATGGACTTCAAGGTCACCGGCACCAAGGACGGCATCACCGCCACCCAGATGGATATCAAGGTTGACGGCCTCAAGTATGAGGTTCTCGCCAAGGCTCTCGCACAGGCCAAGGCTGGTCGCCTCCACATCCTCAACTGCATGCTCGAGGAGCTGCCACAGCCTCGCGAGGATTACAAGCCTCACGCACCACGAATCATCGCCATCGACATCCCGAAGGATATGATTGGCGCTGTCATTGGCCCGGGCGGCAAGATTATCCAGGATATCCAGGCTACCACTGGCACCACCATCAACATCGAGGAGGACGACAAGCGAGGCATTGTAAGCATCGCAGCCGCCAACAAGGCTAACATTGACGCCGCGCTCGCCCGCATCAAGCAGATTGTGGCTGTTCCCGAGGTTGGCCAGACCTACAAGGGTAAGGTTAAGACCATCACCACCTTCGGCGCATTCGTTGAGATTCTGCCAGGCAAGGATGGCCTCCTCCACGTCTCTGAGATGGATTGGAAGCGCATTGAGGATCCGAACGACTTCTGCAAGGAGGGTGACGAGATTGAGGTCCTCCTCAAGGAGATTGATCCCAAGACCGGCAAGATGCGCCTAAGCCGTCGCGACCTCGTTCCGAAGCCAGAGGGCTACGTTGAGCGCCCTGAGCGTCCACGCCGCGAGGGTGGCGACAGGGGTCCACGCCGCGAGGGCGGTCATGGCCCACGCCGTGATGGCGACCGCGCTCCACGTCGCAACGACAACGAGTAAAAACGTCTAAACAAGACGAGGCGGCAAGTCGGCAAACAAGACTTGCAGCTGATATAAATTGAATAGCCTTGGCTGTTTCTCTTAGGAGAGATAGCCAAGGCTATTTGTTTTCAGGGAACGACACGGCACAAAAAATCGCCACTCAAAAAGATTGGGACGGGTCGTTATAGAAAGTTACAGTAATTTCGCGCATTAGAATTCGAGAGGGGCTACATCACACATTCCCCACATAAACCATGCAACCGATACGCAATCATGGCTTTATCCAACATAGAAAAGCACTATAACAAACACCCCGAGGACCTGCGTTTGCAGCGCCGTCACGGGATTGTAGAGTTCGAGACGACAATGCATCATCTGCGCCGTTTTTTGCGCCCCGGCTATCAGATTCTCGACATTGGCGCAGGCACAGGGCGTTACACTTCAGCCCTTATGGCAGAGGGATATGACGTAAAGGCCATTGAACTGGTGCAACGTAACATTGACGTGTTCTTGAAACGGGAGCCTACCGCAGACGTGAAGAAGGGCGACGCACGGGACATGCCTTTTCTGCCGACAGCGATGGCTGATGTCACTCTGCTGCTCGGTCCGCTCTATCACCTTATCGGCAACGATGAGAAAATAAGAGCCTTGACCGAGGCTAAACGCGTGACCAAGCCAGGAGGGGTAATCTTCGTGGCTTACCTGATGAACGAGTACAGCATACTCTCCTATTGCTTTGACGAGGAGCGCATTGGGGGACTGATGGAGCGCGGCGCAGTGGATAAGGATTTCCACATTCAGGCCAGTCCAGATGAGCTATATGATTATGTGCGCCTTGAGGACATAGACAACCTCAACCGCGAGGCAGGGTTGGAGCGCGTCACAATCTTCTCTCCCGATGGCCCGTCCGACTATATGCGCACACGCCTCAACCAGATGAGTGACGAGACGTTCGCCCGTTTCATCGAGTATCAGAAGAGCGTATCAGAGCGTGCGGACTTGATGGGCGCGGGGAGTCATGTGGTGGATGTGGTGAGGAGTAGGGGGTGAGGATTTGGATAATACCACTATCCGTAAAAACTCAAAAGAACACAAAAACCGGCCCGAAGTCCATTATGATGGACTTTGGGCCGGTTTTTTGTATCCAAAAGTTTTTGCTTGGGGCTATGATTATCAACGATTATTCGTAAGTTTGCATTGTCAGTTCCCACCAAGCCTCTCAACGATGCTCAAATGCGTGGGGCTTTTTTTGTATATATACGTTTAGCTTACAAATACGCTAATGGGAAAATCACCGCACTTCATGAAGCATTATATGGCTGAGACCGATTTGGTGGCTCTATTAGTTGACTCGGTAGCCAACGGAAATGATGGCATCGAGGTTGTAGAATTTCGTGAGATAGCTCTTCCCGTCAGCTGCAGTTGCCGAGTTTTTCTCGGTAACTGAAGCTTCAACAAGTTCTCCGCTTTTGAAAATGTTCTTTAGATGCAGTCCGATGTTATCTGTTGAACAGTCAAAAAGTTGTGCCATAGCCTTTTGGGTAGCCCATACAGTCTCGTCTTTATATAACACTTGAACGCCTTGCTCCTTGCCTTCCGCCACAAAAGTCAGGAACTCCGCCGTACTGTTTCGTATTTCAAATTTCTTTGCCATAATTCGATAATATTATTGCTATATCAATTAATTATCATTCTTTGAATATTATTACACAGACTCTATTGTGCTTTTTATCTTGGTGAACCACCCTAAAATCTCATTGTTTGTATCTCGTTCCATTAAGTATTCATAATTCATTCCCGACTCGAATACTTTACTTAGATAACGTTTTGAAGTATTGTCTTTCATTTTTCCATCAAACTGTTGTTTTTGACTATATGCCTTTCCAAACAACTGGGGTACTCCCTTTTCGTCTGTGTCTATCTCAATACCATAAATGTCATTTATAGCTTTGCTATTCAAGTAATTTTCTATTTCATATTTTTGAGTTAGACAAGCGAAAGAACCATTATTTCGAGCATTTACGTCTTCAACAACTTGTTGGTAAGATTTCACATCATTATCATAAATATGAATCTCTTTGCAATGTAATTTTTTTAGATAATCACGTTGAACCCAATATTTCAAAATGCTGCCACCTAATGGAATAATTACAACACGAGGGTCTGAATTAAGATCAATAACATTTGGTATTTTCTCCCTCAAACAACGACTAAAGGATTTTAAGGCAATAACATCAGTTGGGCCTTCTACACAAATCAGCAATTTAACATTGTTCATTTGTTTGTAATCAGCTAACAATCCCAGTTCCTTAACGACATCTTGGTAGATATTGTCATCACCAGATTTAACACAGGGAACTTCATTCTCTCTCGTCACAAATCGTATTCCTTCAATAGGTAGTTCTTTTGCCAACTCGGGACTATGGGTTGTAAGTATAATTTGACAATTTTCTGCTTGCGACAATTCGTTAAATGCCTTTACCAATTTTCTTTGATTGTCGGGATGCTGGGCTGTCTCAGGTTCTTCAATTGCATATATAATGTCTTTCTTATTTGAAAGCTTTGCTTTACGCTCAGCTTCTGCTTTAAAGAAGCCTACTAATATAAGACGTCTAACACCACTTCCTCGTTTGTTTAAGGCTATCCCTTCGTCTGTATCCATTCCTACAGAAAAGAGATTTGCCCATTTTGATGCAGTTGGTGATGCAAATGTAGGTGAGAGTTGATTTGCTAATTCTTTATTGATTTCCTGTAAAGCAACTTGCGTTCTATTGGCAATTTCCATTGCTTTTTCACGAACTTTATTTTGTATAGCATCAATATCTTGTTGCACATCTTTTATCGCTTCTTGTACGGCTATTTTCATAGGGTTTTGCACCTCACCATCTGAGTCATTACTACTTCTGTCACTTTGGAAAAGTGCAAAGGTTGGTAGATGAGAATCAATTTTATTCCAAATTGATTTCATATCCTCTTTAGACTTAGAAACTGGTAATTCTGTTACTTGAAGAATAAGTGTCTTGACAGAATTCCATAATGCAGCACGCATTTGCGGATTGCCTTTTAAGGGGCTGTTGATATTATTATCTTTAATTCTTTTTTGTAATTCTTTTTCCTTTAAAGACAATAAATCTTCAAAACCTTTGTTTGTAGGATGATTTGCAACGACAAAAACATCTTCTGAAGGCTTGGCCTTACTACAATCAAAAACTTTTTTTATGCGAAGAGTATCATCGTCTATAGTAAGATGCTCCGCAGCCAGTGTCGTTTCCTCACCTGAGTCTAATATTATCTTAGAGGGCAATTCTGTAAAATCACATATTATTGTAACTATACAGCTTTCACTGTGAATATTCGGATCCTTGTTGTCTATTTTTACGATGTCATTATTGAAAAAAATCTCCAATGCATCAAGAATAGTCGATTTGCCTATATCGTTTTTACCAACAAAAGTCGTTAAATCATCAAATGCTACAGAAATACTATCTTTGTAGCATCTAAAATTTTGTATTGTTATAGTCTTTAATCTCATTTTATATACGGTCTAACTTTATGTAATTAAATAATTCATCAAAGGTTGTATCAATGAACGTATAGTTTGCCATTTTACTCGTGTCCACAGGCTGATAGC
>CAVETY010000022.1:0-55037 GCA_963618945.1 Bacteroidaceae bacterium | reverse complement strand
AGTTATACGCGAGCTTAATGATAGCCACCAACGGGTTGACCCTGTAGAAAGTGCTTCCGTTGAGTGATTGCAGCAAGCCGTTGGCGGTGAACTTTAAGATGGCGTTCGTGTGTTGCGCCTGGATGATTGGCTGGTCTTTCTAAGGCGCATCAGACGCCCGTGGAGCTTCTCCTGGGGGCCACATGGCCTTTTCGACTAATAGGGACTACTTTTTTGAAAAAGCAGACCCGAAGCCCTGTTTTAAAGGACTCCGGGTCGGTTATTTGTGCTCTTTTGAGTTTTAGTGGACAGCAATAGATAAAAGCCAAAGGCAGCAAGCGCAGAACTAACTAACATTCAGCACGTTACCTGCTTTAACCACCACAATGCGCCCCACCCTATCTCTTAGAAGCCGAAGTTTACGCCAATGGTATACAATCCGCCAATCTCATCACAGTAAACAAACTCACGCTTCTTGTTGTTAAGCAGGTTATGCGCATTGATGAAAATCTCGCAATTATCAACCGGCTTGTACCCCAAATGCATATTGATTGTCAGCCTCTTTGACAAATCCTCACCTGCCGCATTGTACTTCGTCTTATAAGAGCGCTCACCAATATAGTTGGCGAAGGCTGATATGTTAAGCTGATCAATGGGTTTGTACATGACACCAATCATTCCATAGAAATTAGGCGTCGCCTTGTTCTCTACGCCATCCTCAGTATCGGGATTAAAATACTTGTTGAGCGCATTAAAAGAATCCTCGTCAGTAATCTCACCGCCGTCCATCTTATCCTTAAGGGCATCGGCACGCATCGATGTCAGTTTGTAATAGCCACCTTCCTCAGTGAGCGTCCTTTTTATGGCGTCAGCATCGAAGCCGCCAATCATTCCACTCCTCAACGCAGCCATGACTGCATTAGACAATTGAGTAGAGGCCTGACTAAGAAGAAGTTGTATACCCCTGCTTTGGCTGTATTGGTAATAATTGTCAATCAGCGTCTTCTGGAAATTCAAGTTAGCTTTCGCAATAAGTTTTGGGGATATAATCCAATCCACATTCAAACTAACACCAAACTGCTTGACAGTGAAAGGAAGCACGCCACAACTGATTTTGGCCTCAGTAATCATTATAGACTTAAGAGCAGGTGACACATAGGCGCCAATCTGAGGCATTGTGGCCCCAGACTCCATCATGCTCTGCACCTTTTCCAATATTGCGTCGGCACTAGCCTTGGGAACGGATATTGACGCGTCATTTGCCATAAGCGCACTGTAATCTCTTGACACGGAATAGAACGCCTCGGCATCAATAAGCAGTTTAGCGTTAGGCTTCAGACGGTAGCCGAGCTCGGCGTTGTCGATAGACACGAGGTTAGCATCTTTATTGGCCTTAAACGAAAGATAAGACGGCAACAAAAGATTGGTACGTGTCCAACGGAAATTCGCGTTAGAATTGACAAGTACGGCCGCACGGTTTGAATGACCATATACCACACGCACGAAGTTTTCCGGGTTTATTGAGTAACTTGCCGAAAATTGGGCGGAATGATTCCACTTATCGGGGACATTAGTCTTGTCCGTCCGGTATGCGGCAATGAGCCTCAAGTCTCCCACTTTATAGTCGAGACGAACTGCTGGAGCTATAGAAGTCATCTTAGCATCATAGTTGAAAAAGCCGGACAGATGCTCTTTCGTCTCATCATATTCGTAACCCGGGTCATGATATGTCCAAGAGTAGTCGCCCGAAGTTATGTCCCCCGTAAAATCGGGCACATAATCCTTATAGTAAATATCTTGGAAGAAAACGCCTGGGCGAATCATCAGATTGCCTACATTTATATCATATTCAGCAGAAGCAAAGAACAGATTAGAGTAGACCTTGAAACCAGGAACGCCGACTGCATAGTTTTGTGGGCCACCGCTGTAATTAGCAAGTACTTTGAGGCCTTTTATGTCAGCAGACAGGGCGACATAACCACCCTTAATCTCTCTTCCATTGAAAGAGAAATAATCATCACCGACAGGAGTAGAGTTAATAAAAGAGCGTTGGTAACCTCCAGTCAAATCAAAACGCACATCCTTTGCAGGGTAAAAGGCGAGATAACCATTATATCCCTCAGATTTGCGCGCAATATTTGAATTGGGAAACATGTCAGATGCTGGGCTTTCCGGCTCAAGGCAATCATAGAGGGTGATGTATGTACTGCCGCCATCAGACTGAGAGTACGCCTGACGTAGATTTTGCAGATTTTCAGGTGCCACCCAACCTCCGTTAGAGAAGTCTCTCAAAGATCCGCCATAGGCCTCAAGCTTGGTGGCAAAAACAGACTGCTCAAAAGTAGATCCCGCCGTGGGAGCGTCGTCAGACAAAGCATAATACAAGCCAGCTGCAGGAATGACGTACAAGTCGCTCGTCGGGCGATTACGACGCTGGAAGTTGGCGGTTATGCCAAATGCGAATTTATCGCCGACGCTTTTTCGCAGAGCCAAACTGCCGAGATAGGAATTGTTATTACCCATCTGCACACTGCCGGACACGATCATGTCTGACTGATCCGGCTTTATCGTAATAATGTTAATGACACCAGTCACGGCATTAGCCCCATATAACGCACCAGATGCGCCACGCACGACTTCTATGCGTTCAATGTCATCAATATCAATAGGCAACATCTCGAAAGTGATGGCACCCATGGCATAGTTATGCACAGGGCGTCCGTCAATCATCACGAGAGTGTTTGAATTCTCTGTATAGAGAAGCATATTGTTGTCCGGGATATTGTTCAGGCCACGCAACTGAACGTCATACACGCCGTTAGTCTTCTCTGTGACAATCATGCCGGGAATCAGTCGCAGAGCCTCCTCAATGGTGGTCACGCCCCAAGTCCGAAGCTCATCATGAGTTACCACAGAGGACGACAACGGTGACGTAAATGTACTCTCCTCCGACTTTGAGGCCGAGGATACATTTTTGTTCATTATCATGGCGAACAACTCATCAACAGAAGATACGCCAAGCGTCTCAACTGCTTGCATTAGAGTTTCGAGAGGCAACTCGGCCAACTCGTCCGTACTCATTGCAAGAATCTGCTCTTTCGTCAGGTTAGTCTGCGCCATGACTCCGGCGGCAACTAACAACGACGCAAAAAGAGTAAAGGCCTTCTTCATAGTGTTGTTTTATTTGTTTAATTTTTTATCAGAAAACTTGCTTGCCAAGAGTGACAAGCTTAGGGGTGACTTTTAGGCCGTTCCGGGCGATGTTGCCCTCATGGATTTCAAACTGAAGCTTTCCGCCCTCAGGGGCGAACGATATGCCCGCACCTTGTGAACAGTGCCCCTGAGTTCCGCTTACTATGAGGACTTTGTTTCCGGACTGAGCAGCAACAAGCGAATTAATTTGTGAACTCTTAGCCTCACCAAGATAAATGATGTCACACTTCGCAAGGCCGGAAGCTGACGCAGCGTCAACTACTTTAATAGGGCGATCGCCAACCTTTTTGTTGCTGACAATTGATTTAAGCTCAGAAGAAAGCGCATTATCGCCTATGATTGTAATAGTCAGAAGCTTTCCCGCATCTTCTTGAGGCCACGAAGTATTTTTAGCGAACTGGAATATATACAAAGCCTGAAACTTTGCCATTTGGGCATTAGCGAGTGAGGTGCCAATTAACAGCAGAAGTACGAATAAAATCTTTTTCATAATGGGGGTTATCGACGATGATTTTCAACTGCTTGTACGACATGCGGCCTAAAAGGTTATTAGATATATTTATTTTCTTTAAAAAGCATACGATTTGTATGAAAAAAGCCACCCCAACCGCATAACACCGGCTGGGATGGCTAATCTTGCGAACAAGAATGAAAATAAATTCCTAACTAAAACTCAAAGTTGACACCTAAAGTGTAAAGTCCACCAATCTCGTCAGAGTAAACGAACTCCCTCTTTTTGTTATTCAACAAGTTATGCGCATTGACAAACAACTCGCACTTCTCAACGGGTTTATACCCTGCATGCAGATTAACTGTCAATCGCTTGCACAAGTCCTGCCCATCAGAGTTATACTTTGTCTTATAGGTGCGCTCACCGATGTAGTTAGCAAAGACCGAAAAATTGAGCTTTGGCATAGGTTTATACATAACACCAATCATTCCGTAGAAATTAGGTGTCGCCTCATTCTCAACACCATCCTCAGTCTCGGGATTGAAATAAGCGTCCAGCGCAGAGACATTGCCGGCGATAGAACGCGCCCTTGTGGCCGACATTGAAGTCAGGTTATACCGGTTGCCCTCTTTCATTCCTTCAAGGGCGTCAATAACGTCAGATACTTTGAAATCTGGGCTAATCATACTAACCACACCAGAATAAACATTTTGCTGAGCAAGTCCTAAGAGAAGCTGGATGCCGCGGCTTTGGCTATACTGGTAGTAGTTGTCGATTATTGTCTTCTGGAAATTCACATTGGCCTTGAAAATAAGTTTGGGCGAGATAATCCAATCCGCATTCAAACTCACACCAATCTGCTTAACCTCAAAAGGCAAAACGCCACAGCGGATTTTCGCCTCAGTCGCCATAATCTTGTTGAGACTTGAGGCTATGTAGCTCTGAATAGTGAGATTGTCCTCGCCACTTGAACACATAGACTCAACCTTTTCCATAATCGCATTAGCCTCGTCGACAGGCACTGATATTGTGGCATCGCTTGCCATGAGGGCGCTGTAGTCACGTGACATGGAATAGAACACCTCAGCATCGATGAGCAGACGGTCAGACGGCTTAAGCCTGTAACCAATCTCAATATTATCAATAGACACAAGATCGGCATCCTCATTAGCCTCAAAAGTAAGGTATGAGGGCATGAGCAGGTTTGTACGCGTCCAACGGAAGTTGGCATTAGAATTTACGAGGTTGGCGGACCTATTGGCACGGCCATAGACGGCGCGCAAGAAATTATGCTCGTTGATAGACCAGCTGGCTGAGAATTGCCATGAATGATTCCACTTATCGGGGATGTTAGTCTTATCGGCGCGATAGGCTGCGATGAGGCGCACATTATCTGTCTTATAATCAAGACGTACAGCAGGAGCGAGAGCAGTTATGCGGGCGTCGTAACGGAAAAAGCCGGAAAGATGCTCTTTGCTCTCATCATATTTATAACCGGGATCATGATAAGTCCAGCTATAATCGCCTGACGAGACATCGCCTGTGAAATCTGGCACATAATCCTGATAATAGATATTCTGGTAGTACACGCCAGGCCTGATGCCCAGCTTACCTATTTGAATATCATACTCAGCAGACACATCAAACACATTAGAGCGAACCTTAAAACCAGGCACACCGACAGCAAAATCCTGGGGTCCGCCACTATAATTGGCCAAAACCTTAAGACCCTTAATCTCCGCAGACAGGGCTACATAGCCGCTCTTTGCTTCACGACCATTAAAAGAGAAGTAGTCATCACCAACAGGGGTTGTATTGACAAAAGACCTCTGATAACCTCCCGTCAAATCAAAACGGACTCCCTGCATCGGGGTGAGAGAAAAATAAGCATTGTAGCCCTCTGAACTCCTTGCGAGCTTTGAATTCGGGAACATAGACTCGGCAGGAGACTCAGGCTCAAGGCAATCATAGACAGAATATACGTTTTGGTTGATCTGAGCCACATTTTGTGAATAGATTTGACGCAGATTTGAGAGTTCGGAAGGCGCAATCCAGCCACCCTGAGAGAAATCTCGCAGAGAACCACCATTAGCCTCCAAGTTTGCGCCAAAGGCGGCTTCACCATAAAAAGACTTGCCCGACGCTACTGAGTTGTCAAGATCGTAATAAACTCCAGCCTGAGGGATTATGTAAAGATCCCCAGTGGGACGATTACGCTTCTGGATATTCGCCGTGATGCCAAAAGCGAATTTCTCATTCACTGACTTGCGGAACGCGACATTACCGAGGTAGGTGCACATGTTGCCAGCCTGCAAATTACCAGAGACAGACAAATCTGAGGCATCGGCCTTTTTTGTAATTATGTTGATGACTCCGGTCACGGCATTAGCACCATAAAGGGCGCCAGAGGCTCCTCGAACCACTTCAATCCTGTCAATATCCTCAATGTCAATGGGCAACATCTCAAAATTAAGAGCAGCCATCGCATAGCTTTGCACGGGACGCGAATCAACCATCAGAAGAGTGTTCGAATTCTCGGTGTAAAGCAACATGTTATTATCAGGGATATTGTTCAGGCCGCGCATTTGGACATCGTAGACGCCATTGGTTTTCTCCGTCACAATCATGCCTGGCGCAAGACGAAGAGCCTCCTCTATAGTGCTCACGCCCCATGTTCGCATCTCATCATAAGTTATCACTGTAGACGAAAGTGGTGATGTGAATGTACTTTCCTCTGATTTTGATGCGGAGGAGACGTTTTTGTTCATTATGAGCGCAAAAAGCTCATCAACAGAAGAGACTCCAAGGGTCTCAACAGCCTGCATCAGCTGCTCAAGCGGGAGCTCAGACAATTGTTCCGTGCTCATGGAGAGAATTTGCTCCTTAGACAACTTGTCTTGCGCCACCGCTCCAATGGCGACAGAAAGCGTCAGAAAGAAAGTTAGTAAATTCTTCATAGTAATAGTAGTTGTGTGTGTTCATTTTTAGCGGAGGTTAAAAGACTTGCCTACCAAGAGTTACAAGCTTTGGCGTGACCTTCAGGCCATTTTTGGAGATATTCCCCTCGTGAATCTCAAATTGAAGTTTTCCACCATCGGGAACGAACGAAATCCCCGCACCATAGGAGCAATGCCCCTTAGACCCACTGACAATGAGGACCTTGTTGCCCGCCTGAGCCGCCACGAGAGCGGAAATCTGCGATGCTTTAGCCTCGCCAAGGAAAACGATGTCACTCTTGGGTAACCCTGATGACGTTGCCGCGTCCACCACCTTGATTGGCCTGTCGCCAACCCTCTTGTTGTTCACAATGGTCTTAAGCTCCGCCGAAAGCGCATTGTCACCAACGACAGTGACGACAAGGGGCTTGCCAGCATCCTCTTGCGGCCAAGACGTATTCTTGGCAAACTGGAAGAGGTAAAGAGCCTGGAACTTAGCCATTTGAGCCTCAGTAAAATTGCTGCATAGAATCAGCATGAAAAACACGAATAGGTACTTTTTCATAGTTAATCTGTTTTTCGCCGCAAATAATTTTCTCTGCTTAAAAGCGGTTAAGCGAGAATGGTTTAATGATGAAATGAATGGTTTAATGATAGGTGTTTGAACAAAGAATAAAACGACTCTGTTTATGGAGGTTTTGGAGAGATCTCATCCCTTATTCGCTATGCAATTTAATAATTTTTCCCAATATCGAACATGGTGGATGCCGAGATTAACAACATTTCAGACAAAAGCAATTGCCCAAGTACAATAAAATGACAAAAATCTCCAAAATAGCTTGCATAACAACATGCGAATTGCTAACTTTCCATTATAAAAAATAGTATTGATAAAAACCGCCAACCCCACTAAGAGGGGCTAAGGCGGCCTTAAGAGATGACATATGCTAACAAAACAAGACGAGTTGGATCTCGCAAAGCGAGGTAAGAGCGCAGAGGAGACCGAAAGGCAGTTTGCCATGATTGCGAAAGGCTTCGCCCCGGCGGCTGTCAGAAGGGCTGCCACAATAGGAGACGGCATAATAAAGGTGTGCGAAGAAGACGTAAAGAAGCTCGCCAACGAGTACGACGAAATTCTCGCACAGGGTCTGTCCGTGGCAAAGTTCGTACCCGCATCAGGTGCTGCAAGTCGTATGTTCAAACCCCTGCACCAATATCTTTCCGCAGATCAGGAGGCAAAGGCAAAACAAGAGTCCGAGGAGCCGATGAAAACTTTCTTCAGCAGGCTTGATGACTTCGCTTTCGCAGAAAAGTTGAAAAGCCTGAAGCCCGCCAACAACACCAAGACAGTAAACCTCATACTGAGTGAGGACGGACTCGCATACGGTAGTCACCCCAAAGGACTCGTAACATTCCACAAATACTCAGACGGAACGACAAGGACAGCCGCAGAGGAGCACTTGGCTGAAGCCGAGGCTTATTGCATGTCAAAGGGACGCAGCCATGTCCACTACACCGTACCGGTCGGAATGGAGCCCGAGTTCCGCAAGGTCTTAGCCGGCATGCTCGAAAAAACAGGTGGCAAGATCGACGTCACATATAGCATACAGCCGCCCGCGACAGACGTTCCGTGCCTCACTCTTGATGGACAGCCCGCCCGAGATGCGGAAGGCCACTTGATTTTCAGACCTGGCGGACATGGCGCCCTCATCGGTAACCTTGGGAAAATTGACGCCGACGTGGTCTTTGTCAAAAACATTGACAACGTGTCACACGGCAGAATGTTAGCCGAGTCCTCCCTTTGGAAGAAAGTCATTGCGGCGGTTGGTCTCAACCTCAAGAAGAAAGTGGACGGTATTCTTTGCCGAATTGACAACGGAGACACTTCTGCCCCGGATGCGGGCATCTCACTCATCGAGGACGACTTCAAGATTTCAGTACCCGCCAAAGTCAAGAATGGGACTGAAGAGGAGAAGAAAGCTTTCGTAAGCCATTTCTTAGACAGGCCGTTGAGAGTTTGCGGCATGGTGAAGAACGAAGGCGAGCCTGGCGGTGGCCCATTCTGGGTCGAAGGCAAAGATGGTCTGCAAACACTCCAGATTGTCGAGAGCGCGCAGATGGACCTTGAAGACCCCGAAGTCAAGAAGATTGTGAGCGGCAGTACACACTTTAACCCAGTCGATTTGTTCTGCTGCCTCAAAGACAGGAAGGGCGTACGCTACGACCTTGAAAAATTTGTAGATTATGACGCTTGCTTCCAGACGCACAAGAGTGTCAACGGCGTTGACGTCACAGGCATGGAGCTTCCCGGCCTATGGAATGGAGCCATGGCTAAATGGCTCACCATGTTTGTCGAGGTCCCAGTCATGACATTCACGCCAGTCAAGACAGTCATGGATCTCCTCAGACCTGTACATCAGGCATAAAAGGGATACCTTTTAATAAATCAAACCCTCGCACACTGCTCTACAGTGATGCGAGGGTTTGATTTTAATTCCTGTATTCAGTCGGGTTAACACCAAGATTATGCAATACATAACAGCTGAAATAAGCAGGCGACGAGAAGTTAAACATGTCGGATATCTGAACAAACGACAACGCCTTGTCGCGCAGTAGCCGGGATATGTCAAGCGCGGTGTAACGGCTTATCCAGAATAAACCAAAGCTACAATATTACATACAGACGTTCAGCAAAGCCAAAAGGTTTATAAATCCGCTAAAAAACTCCTTCATTCATAATCTATTCCCAAAGAATTCAGTCAATTTATCTACTGCCAATTCCACATATTCAGGCACATAATATGTCTTGATGTGTGTAGCACCAGGAATGAGATAAAGCTCCTTGTCTTTCGTTCCAGTAGCCTTGGCATAGCATTGTTCTGTCATGTAGAACGTGTCAGCGACGCTTCCCGCCATCATCAGCAATGGCTGGTTGATGAGATACATGCCCTCGCTTGCGTCAAACGCCATCAGATCGACAAGACTGCTCTTAGTGTAGCGGAATGTAGAGTTGGGGTGTGCATAGGTCTGGAGATAATAGGTGTAGCCGTCGCGATAGAGATCGAATGGCAACTTGGCCGCTTGTTCTGGCGTAACACTGCTCATATCGCCCACATACTCAGGAGCTTCGCCTTGCGCTTCCTTCTGACGTGCAGCGCAAGCGTCCGCAAGACGTTCCTGCACTTGACCAATCTGTGAGTCGAGAAAACCATTGCGCCGCACCAATCCCGTATTGAACATGCTCAACGTGGCTACAGCCTTGAAACGCTTGTCGGTCTGTGCAGCCTTAAGCGTGTATCCCCCACCTCCACATATGCCAAGAATACCAATGCGCTGAGCATCCACACCAGGATATTGCGCCAATATATCGGCCGCCCGGTGAATGTCCTCAACGCGGTTGGCAGGTTTGTCGGTGTTGCGTGGTTCCCCCTCGCTGTCACCTTGGTAGGCGGCATCGAAAGCTAAGCAGATGTAACCTTTCTCGGCCATGCGCTGACTGTAGAGACCTGCCACTTGTTCCTTAACGCCTCCATTGGGATGTGCCACCACAAGAGCGGGGTATTTCTTCTCCACATCGTAATCGGCTGGAGTATAAACATTGGCGGCTATCTTTAGTCCATTCAAATGATAGTAGATGCGATGAATATTTACCATGCCCGGCTCATTCTTCGTAATGGCATTGTCATAAACCAGTCCGAAAGGGTTAGCGTTTGGACTCTTTATCGTGTTGAAATTCATTTGCGTGAATATTTCTGTTTGTTTCTGTTCCATTATTCCATTTTGGGCGTTAGTGGTGCCGCATACAAGTAGCGACGCGCAAATCATTGTCGTAAATAATATTCTCATTGTCTTTGTCTTTTTGAAGCCTTTTACTCTTTGACTATTTTTGATCCTCCAAACACGTCACTCATTTCCATCGTGCTAAGGGCCTTGTCTATCCTTTCCACTTCTTCTGCAGAAAGCACAATATCGGCAGCTCCAATATTTTCCTTCAAGCGACACAGTCGGCGAGTGCCAGGAATGGGTACTATCCAAGGCTTTTTGCACATCATCCATGCAAGCGACACTTGCGCAGGTGTGGCATGATGCTCGTCCGTTTGCCAGGGGCGAGTTTCTCTTTCAGCACTTACTTGATCATGTTTATCGTCCTCAGCCATGTTTCCACACCGCTTGTGTTGCTTCCACTCGTGCCATAACCTGTAAGATGGTTGGCATTCTCTGTCAAGCTGCAGAGTTTCTCCAAAGTGGCGTCACGGCCTGTTGAGACGTTGGTACAGAACGGGATGACGGTCTTGCCCTCGAAATTGTAGGTCTCACAAAACGTGGACATAATCATAGGAGCCGTCTGCCACCATACGGGGCAACCGAGGAACACATAGTCGTATTGCGAGAAGTCGGCATCGGTCTCTTTCAAAGCTGGACGTGCGTCGGTATCAAGTTCGTTGCGTGCAACGGTATAGGCTAACTCGTTGTAATTGGTGGTATAAGGAGTTGCCGGCTGAATCTCATAGAGTGTGCCGTCCGTGAGTTCTGCTATAGAAGTGGCAACAGTACGTGTGTTGCCTCCCCACGAGAAGTAAGCCACGAGTATCTTACTGCCGTCGGTTGGTGTTTCAGGATTGGCTACAGTTTCCTTGCTGTCGTTGACGTCATCATCATCGCTTGAACAAGCTGTGAAACTGATTGATGTAATAGCCATCAACAAAAATGACAATACCTTTTTCATAATCATCTATTAATAATTAGAAATTTAACTCCTGTGAATAAATCATGTAAGATCAAGTCGTTCTTATCCTACCATTTGCCCTCTTTATATCCATCAACGAGACATGCTCATTACGATAGCGTGCATCTGGGTTCTTCTCACCATTTGCAAGCAACGGGTCATCATCAACCTTTGCAAACTTGATTGCTTTCTGAGGACAATTCTGTATGCAGGCGAAACAGAATTCACAATCGCCATCAGTCTTCACGCCATCGGGCGTTAGCGAGTAGTTGCCGCTCGGACAGACATCCGCACACACTCCGCAGCCAACACAGTTGTCGGTGATGACGAAATACTTCTCGCTTCTCTTCAGGAAACCCACCTCAGGGTCAAGCCCGTGTAAGCCATGAATACGCCTTACAATTTACCGCGCAGCGCCTTCGCCTGACTCTTGTTGGACGCCATGCCCTCATAAGAGAAGCCGTACATTTCGGCAAAACGGCTCATTGTATATTCGCCGTCATCAATCATCATCTTTGTCGGGGCAGCTCCTTGATAAAGGAAAAACAGTTTCTTGCCCTTGAACGAGTTTGGTTCTATTGGCCCGTAGAAACGCTCAAGAAAGGTGCGCATGGATGCACAGATGTTGTGCCAATAAACGGGCGAACCCATCACTACAATATCGGCTTCCTTCATCTTCTTGTACACCTCATCAAATTGGTCACCATCAAGAGTCTGACCATAAAAGTTGATGCGGTAGTCGGTGAGGGCTATGGTCTCGTATTCCTTGCCCTCAAGCAGCACCTTGGCGAGGTCGGCCGTGTTGCCGTCGCGGTTCGGACTGCCGTTAATGAACAGGATTTTCTCTGTCTGTTGCGTATTTGCTTGTTTCATACTTTCACTATTTGAAGATTTGCACAACGCAAAAACTGTAGCCGAGAAAAGCGCAAAGAGTGCGACGCACAGCACAATTGTTTTCTTTGTCATATCTTATGCACTGTTTGATTTAGCGTTTCATTACTTTCTTGCCACCAACGATATAAATACCGCGGCCAGCGTTGTCTATATCCTCAACAGCAATCCCACTCAGAGTGTATGCCTTAGAGTCATTTGTCTTATCGAAAGTCACATCATTAATTCCCGAAACGATGTCGTTCAAACCAATGCGTTCGAGCCAATCACTCACCACCTGGCTATAGCTGCTCTGCGAGCCGCGTGTGCCAAGCCCAGCAAGATGCTTTGAGTCGGGCGTCGCATTGATGATGTCGTTGAGAGTCTCATAGGCTGCCGTGGCATATGTGCAGAAAGGAATTACTGTCTTGCCCGCAAAGTTGTAATCCTTACACTCCAAAAATGAGTGGATAATCATAGGTGCATCATACCACCATACGGGACAGCCCACAAAGATGATATCGTAGTCGTTTAGCGTGGAGAGCGTATCTTTCAGAGCAGGACGGGCATTTTCCTCCTTTTCCTTGTTGGATATCTGATACGCCAACACCTGATATTCATCCGTGTAAGGCACAAGCGGCTCTATGCGGTAGATGTCAGCATTGGTCTGCCGTTGTATTTCCTCGGCAAGATTCTTCGTGCTGCCGCTCCATGAGAAATAGGTTACGAGCATCCTATTTTCATTCTGTGCTTGCACGCCCAAGACAATGGTCAAGAGCAATGCCAAAAGTGAAAATTTCCTCATTGTTCTATCCTTTAAATTATTTACTGCAAAAATCACGATGGTTGCCTATATGTCCCTTACAAAAAACACGGATAGAACTACCAATTTTCCATAATCGTCAGAATTCGGAGTCAACAAGGCTTGCATACCCCTCTTAGCCCCCACCCCATCTTTCTTTTGCGGACAGAAAGTCTTGCTCTATTATTTCTCCTCATAGGATAGTGAGCCTATGCTTATTTAAGTCCCAAACATCCAAAAAAGACATTCTAAAATAGTGTCAAAAAGGAAAAAGGTATTAAATTCGCATGTCCGAGGGCATTAGTCCTGATTTCTGAATTCCGCGACATAACAGTCGGCGTGTAGCCGTAGCTTACCACTTATTCCTTTCCAATAGTGGTGCAAAAACAACCCCAAAATATATTTTAGGTAGTGCAGACCCAGCGAATGGGGTCAAAATGGTTGCGGACTGCCAAAGGGCTTATCTGATTTATCAGTCAAAACATCGTACAACAAGATAGTTTAACATCACAGCCGTTATCAACACGGCAAAAAAGTAACGCATGCACAGCATAGAAGAATTGTCAGGGTTTTTACTTCCCAAGTTGAGGGAGATTGCGAAAGATCTGGGCATTAAAAGAGTTGAGCAGTATAAGAAGAAAGAGCTCGCCACGAAGATATTAGAGGTTGAGCAAGGCAGCTCAAACGATATAGAAGCAACAGCAGAGGCTCAAACTGAGCAAGTAACGCAACAGCAACCGTCACTCAGCGCACAGGAGAAAGAGGATCTCATAGCTAAGGCTTTCAGCCGCTTCAAGACTAACGATGATGATGACGCCCAGTTTGAGGAGCCAGAACAAAGAACGGAACCGCAGCCTAAGAAGCAGCGTCAGCGTATCCAAGTCACCACATACACCACAAAGAACGCCAAGGACTGGAAAAGCAAAAAGGGCAACGTCAGCATGCGCCGAAGCATAGATGACACGTATGACCAATACGCTGACCCACAACAAGAAACCGAGACGCCCAAACGTAACGGGGACATGCAGTCTCTTGCGGAGAAACTTGCGTCATCCGGCCAAAGTGGAGTCTTTGAGGGCCTAAGCGGCCGAGATGATTACGAAGACAACGCAGAATCTGGCAATTACCCAGAAGCACCATACTCCATGAATAATAATTATTCAGACCACGGGTATGATGAGCAAAATTTCGATGACAGGCATCAGCCTCAAGAGCAAGAGGAAAACGAGCCCTACTCCGCAGACGCAAGAGATCGCCACGCTGACGAAAGGTATGCCGATGAATATACCGACAAACAGCAGTGGAACTACAACAACCGCCCGAACGAGCGCAAAGAGCCACGCCCCAACTACAACTTCGACAATATCGTAAAAGCGCAAGGTGTACTCGAGCTCATACCCGAGGGCTTCGGACTGCTCAGGTCGTCAGACTACAACTATCTCAGTTCGCCAGACGATGTCTATGTGCCACAGAACCTCATCAGAAGCTACGGACTTCGCACTGGTGACACGGTGTGTGGCTTCGTCCGCCCACCTAAGGAGGGTGACAAATATTTCCTATTAGTCAAGGTCGAGAGCGTCAACGGCAAGCGACCTGACCAGATTAGGGATCGTCAGCTGTTTGAGAACCTCACACCTGTTTTCCCTAACGAGAAATTCAAACTCTCTACTGGTTCCAAGGCAAATATATCCACCAGGCTTGTTGATCTTTTCGCTCCAATCGGCAAAGGTCAGCGCGGTCTCATTGTGGCGCAGCCTAAAGTCGGTAAAACAGTCCTGCTCAAAGACATAGCCAACGTCATTGCAGACAATCACCCCGAGGTTTACCTCATGATTCTGCTCATCGACGAGCGCCCCGAGGAGGTCACCGACATGCAACGCTCGGTAAATGCCGAGGTCATAGCGTCCACATTTGACGAGCCTGCCGACCGCCATGTCAAAGTAGCTAACATTGTACTAGAAAAGGCCAAAAGAATGGTAGAGTGCGGTCATGACGTAGTGATCCTCTTGGATTCCATTACCCGCCTCGCCCGCGCATACAACACAGTCTCACCAGCATCAGGCAAAGTATTGACAGGCGGTGTTGACGCCAATGCGCTCCAAAAGCCAAAGCGTTTCTTTGGTGCCGCACGAAACATCGAAAACGGAGGTTCACTCACAATAGTGGCGACAGCCCTGACTGAGACGGGATCCAAGATGGATGATGTCATTTTTGAGGAGTTCAAAGGAACCGGCAACATGGAGCTCCAGCTTGACAGGAAATTGGCCAACAAACGTATCTTCCCAGCAATTGACGTCAACGCCTCCAGCACGCGCCGCGACGACTTGCTGCATGACAGGGAGACGCTCAACCGCATGTGGGTGCTTCGCAACAAAGGCATCGCAGACATGACCACAATCGAAGTTATGACAAAACTGGTGGACATGATGGCTAAGACCCGCAACAATGCGGAGTTTCTCGCAACACTCAACTCTTAAACTTCAAAGACAATGTTTGGTATAGACTTCAGTCAGGAGACTAACGACTCCATGGGTTTCATCAAGGTGGCTGCCGCGTCCGCAATCACGCACGTTGCCAACTGCCAACGGAACGCGGAACAGATCATCGACATGATGCGCCACGCCACCGATGATGGCGTGTCCATAATAGCATTGCCTGAACTCTCCATAACAGGCTATACGGCAGCCGATTTGCTTCAGCAGCCGTTCATGCTCAGGGAGGCGGAACAGGCTCTTGACAACATCACCAGCATGACCGCCACAATGCCAATAACCGCTGTCGTCGGCATGCCGGTCATGCTTAATGGCAGACTGTATAATTGCGCAGTCGTGGTGTCAGAGGGTGAAGTCAGAGGAGTTGTACCCAAGACATTCCTGCCGACATATGGTGAGTTTTACGAGGGACGATGGTTTTCCGCACCCAATGCGGCTACTCCCAAAGAGATCACATTGTGCAAGTCGACAGTCCCATTCGGAAACGACCTAATCTTCTCATGCCCGACCTCTGGTGTCAAGTTTGGAATAGAGATTTGTGAAGACATGTGGGCTCCAGTCGCCCCATCAACTTTCTTGGCCCTGAATGGCGCTCAAATAATCATAAACATATCGGCATCCAACGATTATGTCAGCAAAGACGCATATCGCGCAGACCTGATCAAGATGCAGAGC
Organism: Bacteroidaceae bacterium; assembly: GCA_963618945.1. GTDB lineage: Bacteria > Bacteroidota > Bacteroidia > Bacteroidales > Marinilabiliaceae > W3P20-009. Next base: position 38,893 of record CAVETY010000022.1, on the reverse strand, counting down.
GCCAAGACTATATCCGCCTACGTCTATGCATCTTCAGGCAAAGGTGAGAGCACTACTGATTTGGTCTTTGGTGGCGCGACATACATTGCAGAGAACGGCACAATGCTGGCCCGCGGCGAACGTTTCGCCCAAACGGCTCATTACGTCACTGCCGACATAGACATAGAGAAACTTGAGGCCTTGCGTCTGAAGACCTCGACTTTCTACTCTCCTGATACTGTCAACCACCCTGTCCGACTCATTGATATCGAACTTCGCTCAGATATCGACACGGACGACATCACACGCAAGTTCGACAAGCATCCGTTCGTACCTTCGGATGCGGCAAACAGGGCAGCTAACTGTAACGAGGTATTTAGCATACAGACAAATGGCTTGGCCCAAAGAATGGCAGCGAGCCATGCAGCAAAAGCCGTCATTGGCGTATCGGGAGGATTAGATTCAACCCTCGCCATACTCGTCGCAGCCAAGACTATGGATCTCATGGGGCGGCCAAGGACAGACGTTGTGGGCATTACAATGCCAGGTTTCGGCACCACAAGCCGCACTCATGACAACGCCATCGGCCTAATGAAATCATTAGGTGTCACAATCGAGGAGATTGACATCACCAAATCATGCAAACAACATTTGGCTGATCTCAATGTCCCAGAGACTGACAGGAGCGTCACCTACGAGAATGCGCAAGCGCGTGAACGCACCCAAATCTTGATGGATTACTCCAATAAAGTGGGCGGCATTGTTGTCGGCACGGGCGACCTCTCAGAACTCGCTCTTGGCTGGGCGACATATAATGGCGACCAAATGTCAATGTATGGAGTGAATGCCGGTGTGCCAAAGACACTTGTGCGTTATGTGGTCGAATATGTGGCGGAGACGACAATGACCGAAGAGGCGAAGAAATATCTGAAAGATATTCTTGCCACACCTATCAGCCCTGAGTTGCTTCCTGCCAACGCAGACGGCGAGATAGACCAGAAAACAGAGGACTTGGTTGGCCCCTATGAGCTCCATGACTTCTTCCTCTATAATATGCTCCGCTTCGGTTTCGGCCCGGAGCGTCTTATGATGATGGCGCTCAAGGCGTTCGATGGCATTTACACAAAGCCCGTCATCAAAAAATGGCTTCAGACATTCACACGCAGGTTCTTTGCTCAGCAATTCAAACGGTCTTGCATGCCAGACGGGCCTAAAGTCGGCGCAATATCACTATCTCCGCGCGGCGACTGGCGAATGCCAAGCGATGCTACGGCAGAGATGTGGCTTAACATAATAGAAGAACTCTAAGCACAAGGGGACACCAAATGCAAAAGGGTATTTTATACATGATACCGAGTTACGTGGCTGAAACGCAGCCACGTGACTCGTTTCCCGAGGCAAATGCGGACATAATCCGTTCAACTCGTCACTTTGTCGTTGAAAATGAGCGGACTGTGCGACGTTTTTTAAAAAGCGTTGACAGGAACATAAACATCGACGACATAACAATGACTGAGCTAAGCGAGCACAACAATGCGAACGCTGACATTCCGCAGATGCTATCAGCCGCAGAGGCTGGCGAAAATGTCGCCATGATCAGCGAAGCAGGATGTCCCGGCGTAGCGGATCCTGGTGCTAACTTGGCAGCGGAGGCGCACAGGAGGGGTATACGTGTTGTACCACTCGTTGGCCCGTCAAGTATCTTGATGAGTCTTATGGCATCCGGTTTGAACGGACAGAACTTCGCTTTCAGCGGCTACCTGCCCATTGGCGGCGAGTTGTCCAAAGCTCTCAGAAAAATGGAAGAGCGGAGCATGAAGGAGAATCAGACGCAGATTTTCATAGAGGCCCCGTATAGAAACGACAAAATGCTGCAAACCCTCATCTCGACCCTTAAGTCAGAGACAAGGCTTTGCGTGGCCCGTGACATAATGGGCAAAGAGGAATACATCGAGACACATAAAGTGTCAGAGTGGAAAAAGCTCAAACTCCCGGAATTGCATAAAAGACCAACAGTCTTTCTCTTCTTGGCATAAATGGCGACAAGCAAATATATAGAGATCAAAAACGCCCACGTCAACAACCTGAAGGGCGTAAGTCTCAAAATCCCACGCAATAAATTCATAGTCATAACCGGAGTCAGCGGTTCCGGCAAGTCGAGCTTAGCGTTCGACACTCTTTATGCGGAAGGTCAAAGGCGTTATGTAGAGAGCCTTAACTCATACGCCCGACAGTTTCTTGGAAGAAACACGAAACCGGACGTGGACAGCATAACAGGAATACCGCCAGCCATTGCCATCGAGCAAAAGGTGAATACGCGCAACCCGCGTTCGACAGTCGGCACATCCACAGAAATCTACGACTACCTTAAACTGCTCTTTGCCCGAGTCGGTAAAACCTACTCACCCATAAGCGGCTGCGAGGTCAAGCATGACACCGTGACTGATGTTGTCGACTACATCAGCAAGTTGTCCGATGGGACTACTGTTGTCATCATGTCACCCCTCCGCGAAATGGACATGGAATCTACGCTAAGCAGCCTCAAGCAGCAAGGTTTCAGTCGATTAGAGCATGATGGGGCCATCGTTAAGCTAAGTCAGGTCGACACGTCAAAACAAACAACAACTAAGGGTTATCGCCTAATAGTAGATCGCCTCAGCGTGACTCACAGCGAGGATTTGACGACACGTCTGTCAGAATCCGCGACAACAGCCATGCATGAGGGGGCGGGGCATTGCCTCATCCGCGTGTTTGAGCAGGACGGCAGCGTCAAGGACAAAGAATTCTCATCGGCTTTCGAGGCTGACGGAATGACATTTGACGAGCCGAGCGAGATGATGTTCACATTCAACAGCCCAATCGGAGCATGCCCACGTTGCGAAGGTTTTGGACGCGTCGTCGGCATCGATGAGGATCTTGTCATACCGAACAAGAATCTGTCAGTGGGCAACGGGTGTGTGGCTTGCTGGTCAGGCCCCAAATTAGGGCAGTGGAACATAGATTTCATCCGCAAAGCGCAAGCCTACAAATTCCCCGTCTACAAAGCCTATGCGGAACTTACGGAGAAAGAACGAAACTTGCTTTGGCATGGGGCGCCGGGTGTATATGGCATTGACGACTTCTTCTCTTTTGTTCAGGAGAACCAATACAAGATTCAATACCGAATCATCCAGGCTCGCTTCCGTGGCAAGACTATATGCCCCGATTGCCATGGCTCACGCCTACGCAAGGAGGCCGGATATGTGAAAGTAGGAGGTCATAACATAACAGAGTTATGCCAAATGGCCATCTCTGACCTCAAAGCCTGGGCGGACGGACTGCAACTCTCCGAACACGACGCGAAAGTGGCGCAACGCATATTGACAGAAATCAGGCAGAGGCTCGACTTCTTAGTAGAAGTTGGACTTGACTACCTGACGCTCGACCGTATGTCCGCAACACTCTCTGGCGGAGAGAGTCAGAGAATAAATCTTGCTACGTCATTAGGCAGCAGCCTTGTGGGCTCATTATACATTCTTGATGAGCCAAGCATCGGCCTACACTCGTCAGACACGACTAAACTCATCTCAGTACTGAAAAAACTCCAACGCCTTGGCAATACGGTGGTTGTCGTCGAGCACGATGAGGACATAATAAGAGCTGCGGATGAGATTATTGACATTGGTCCCGAGGCTGGACGTTTAGGCGGCGAAGTCGTTTTCGCAGGTGAATATGACAAGCTGCTGACAGACTCAAACAGCCTCACCGCCCAATATCTCACAAAGCGGATGGAAATCCCGGTTCCAAAGAGCCGAAGGTCTTGGAACCGCACAATTACCGCAAACAACGTCAGCCTTAACAACCTGAAAGATGTAACAGTGGACTTTCCGCTGAACGTCATGACGGTTGTGACAGGTGTTAGCGGTTCCGGCAAATCCACGCTCGTGACCCAAGTCTTATACCCCGAGCTACGCCAACTCACAGGCGACGAGGGAGTCCTCCCGACGCAATACAAGCACCTGACAGGAGATTTTGGAGCAATAAAACGCGTTGAGTTTGTCGACCAAAACCCCATAGGCAAAAGCACGCGCTCAAATCCTGTGACCTATCTGAAGGCTTATGAGGAGATCAGAAAACTGATGAGTTCTCAGCCCTTGTCAAAACAGAATGGATTCACTGCCGCCCATTTCTCCTTTAATGCGCCAGGCGGACGATGCGAGGCTTGCCAGGGAGATGGTGTCATCAAGATAGAGATGCAGTTCATGGCTGATGTGGTCATAGAGTGTGACCAATGCCACGGAAGAAGGTTCAAGGACGATGTTTTGGAGGTAAAATATCGAGACAAGAACATTTACGACATCCTGGACATGACAGTGAACCAGGCCATTGAATTCTTCAGTCAGGGTACAAGCGCCACAGAACGTAAGATCGTGGAGCGCCTCAAACCACTGCAAGATGTTGGCATAGGTTACATCAAAATGGGACAAAGCAGCAGCACACTGTCAGGTGGTGAAAATCAGCGCGTCAAGCTTGCCTCATATCTTGCGGACGCCAATCAGCCCCCCACCCTGTTCATCTTTGACGAACCAACCACAGGACTTCATTTCCACGACATATCCAAACTACTGAAGGCCTTCGCCTCGCTCATTGCCAAGGGCCACAGCCTCTTAATAATTGAGCACAACATGGATGTAATTAAGAGTGCCGATTGGATTATCGACATGGGTCCGGCTGGAGGAGCGGCAGGAGGACGAGTCGTCTGCCAAGGAACACCCGAGCAAGTCGCTCAAAACGAGAACTCGAAGACCGGCGAATACTTGAAAAACTACCTTAATTAGGGGAAATGCCAAAAAGTCAGACAATATTTAGCTCCATGACGGAGGCAATGCGTAACCTTGCGGTCGGAGAAACGTACGAATACGTCAGTGGTGACTCATTAGGTGACTTGCCCATGCCCTCAACCGCAAGGTTGAAGGAGATTGTGCGCCTATGTCGCGAGATCATATTCCCTGGTTTCTTTGCCACAAAGCCCGTCCACCAGTCCAGTTTAGGCTATTATCAAGGTGTTTGCATCGAGGAGATGGCCCATAAACTGATAATGGAGATTTACGCCGGCTTATGTGTGTCACGCCATTCCGAACCCGGATTTGACCCCAATGGCATACATGATGAGGCTGAGAGCATGACGGCTGAGTTCATACGATGGCTGCCAGAGCTGCGGCGTCTGCTCATAGGCGATGTGAAGGCTATTTTCGCAGGCGACCCGGCGGCTCACAGCAGCGCGGAAGTCATATTCGCCTATCCTGCGGTCAAAGCCGTCTCCAGCTACAGAATAGCGCATAAACTGCATGAGCTTGGAGCCAAACTGATTCCTCGCGTCATAACCGAAATGGCTCATAGCGAAACAGGTATTGACATAAACCCGGAGGCTCTGATAGGTGAAAGATTCGCCATTGACCATGGGACAGGTATTGTCATCGGAGCCACGACAATCATAGGCGACGACGTCAAAATATACCAAGGGGTGACACTCGGCGCTGTAAGCCACCCCGACGCTGATGCCGATGAAGTGAGGGACAGGCCACGCCACCCGATAATCGGAGACCGCGTCGTCCTATATGCCCAGGCCACACTTCTTGGTCGCATAACCATAGGCCATGACGCCATCATTGGCGGCAACGTCTGGCTGACACAAGATGTAGCACCAGGTGAGCATATAGAGCAGCGCGGATGCAAACATTAGACAAGCAAAACAAGCAAATGGAAATCCTTGAAATAGGGAAAACCCAGAATACACCTTACGTTCTCTTGAACCCGAACGGGAAGATTAAATTCATCGGTCGCTCGATACCAGAGAACTCAATGAGCTTTTATAAGCCTATTGCGGATTGGATGAAAGAGTACTCGCAGCAAGACATAAGCCACACGACTGACGCTACTTTCCAAATAGAGTACTTCAACACGAGTTCATCCAAATGCCTCTTAGACATATTCAAAAAGCTCGATTCGATGTATATGCGCGGATGCGATGTGCAACTGCATTGGATTTGCGACAAGAATGACAACGACCTGTATGAGGCTGGACTCGACTTCGAGACAATGCTCAAATGCCCATTGTCAATAGAACGGATTGACATGGATTAAAAGTTGAATTTTACCTGTACATTACTTATCCTACCAAGGGAATACATATTTCCCTACGCAAAATAAAAAGTTCCGAAACATCTCGACGGCATTAATCGTACCCAAGAGTGCAGATGTCTGACGTACATTTTGAGAAGTAAAGCGAAATATTTTCAATAAAATTTAATATTTTCGCTTCGCAGAAGTCATAGCCATGGAGTTTAATCTGGATAAATGGATAGCGGCCCAAAAACACGGCGAGGTGCTTATTGAGCACGTCGGCGATTTTTCGTTGCCATACATTGACGCCATGCTCCCGGCAATGGAACAAAAGTTGCAAGATCGAGTAGAGCCTGAAAGTGTCAGGAGAAAGGTCTTCCATATTTTTGTTGAATGTGCCCAAAATCTTTATCACCACATAGAGCCAGAGGCGATAGCCGACAAAGCTTATGGGAACAAGAAACTTGGGGCTATACTTCTGACAAAGGACGAGAAGGGATGCAGGATCACGACAGGCAACTTCGTTCCACGCAAGAAATCAACTGAGTTGAAGAGTCAGATTGACAAGATCAACTCGTTGGACAGCGAACAGCTGAGAGACCTGTACCGGATTACTGTTAAAAAGGACGGATTCTCTGAGAAAGGCGGGGCTGGCTTGGGAATGATTGACATGGCCCGCAAGAGCGGACACAAACTCAACTACGAATTCTACCCCCTGAAGGAGGACCCGAACGTCATGTTCTTCTCGTTCGACGTATGCATAAACTGACAAACTGGGAGAGCCACTCCCGACACGTCAGAAACAAAAAGAATAATCTATACCAATTAGGACAACTAAAACTACTGAATTTTACTCAGCAATGATGGACACTATCACTATTGAAGAGAGTTCTAAGACTCCATATATCATGATGGACCCGGAGAAGGGCACCATAGAGATAAAGGGTCGTTCCATACCAGAGAATTCTGTAGAGTTCTACCGCCCGCTCATCACATGGCTGAAAGAGTACGCTCAAGAGGACATGAAACCGACAAAGGTCAAATTTCAGCTTGAGTACTTTAATACGAGCAGTTCAAAATGCATCCTTGACATATTCAAACACCTTGAGGCCATGTACCGAAAGGGTTGGGACATAAATATTTCATGGCTCTATGACGAGGATGACGAGGACATGTATGAGTCCGGCGAGGACTACCAGTCCATTCTGACATGCCCCATATCGCTCGAAAAAATAAGCGGTGGGATTTAGTGCGCGGTAGACGTTCCATCCGACCATACACAGAGATATTACACTGATGTTTAGATGACACAGGTTAACTGCATAATAGTAGACGATGACATTTTCTCAACGAGAGTGATGTCAGGCTTTGTCAATAAGACAGGCGACGTCGTCTTAGCGCAGTCGTTTACAAATGCGATAGACGCCATAAACTTCCTCGCTTGCAACGAGGGTAAGTGCATTAACCTCATATTTCTTGACATCGAGATGCCTGAAATCAACGGTATTGAGTTCATGCAAGCCGTTGACATGACACAAAGAGAGGTTATAGTCTACTCATCACAGGGTAAATATGCCCTTGAGTCATACGAATATGACGTGTGTGACTATCTGCTCAAACCCGTGTCGTATGCGAGGTTTATCAAGGCTGTAAGCCGTGCGCGTACGCAAATTGACAGACGCAAGGGCCTGGTAACAGCAGAATCATCTGAAGAGAATGTAGAGGAGGCTGGCAGCTTCACTTTTATCAAAGACAGCTGCGGACAGTCTCATAAAGTTCGGTTCTCAGACATCGTATCGGTAGAAGCGAGGGAGAATTATGTCGTGGTAAACACGACGAAGCAAGAGATCCTCGTACACATGCCGATGAAAAAGATGTTGGAGGTTATACCAGAAGACATCGTGAAGCGTACGCATAAATCCTACGCTGTAGGACTAAGATTCGTAGTCAAAATAGACAAGGACTCTGTTTACGCTGAATACGGGCAAAAAGAGGTCAAACTACCTTTGAGCAGGACATACGGTGACAGTTTCAAAAAGGGGCTATGCTGATAGTCGCCACTCATCGTCTCGATTTCAGAATAGACCATTTTGCTCATAAAAGAAAGCCCACCGCACCACATTTAAATGACGAAAGCCTTTTACGAAAGAGGTGTTCTGCCAGATTGTAGAAAATCAAGACTGGGAGATTATCATATAGCCTTGCATATAAGGCAATATTCAATTGCGGTTTGAGATAACCACTATATTCAAGACCAGCCTCTCAACACGTTGTTTAGTCGTATGCGCTTTCAAACACTTATCAAGATAATCACGTGCGCAATATGCCTCATTGCCCCATTTCAGTTTTCTGAGGTCTCAGCGCAGATCAAACGCGAGCGCGGAAGCCGTTTTATAATACCAATAGGCGCAGACGCCCCAAGCTTCCAATTCGTCACAAATGAGGGAGACACTTTAGATACTGATTTTTTACGCGGACAAGTAGTCGTCCTACAGTTCGCAGCTTCATGGTGTCCATTCAGCCAAGCGCAACTAATTGATCACCAAAAATATATTTGGGCCAAATACAGGCAGCGAGAGAGCTTGTCCATGTTCATCATATGCGAAGACGTCCCCGAGGATCGGCCTGCATTCCTCAAGCAACGCGAAGAGAACAACATAGACATCCCATACATTTTCGATGATAACGAGAGGATTTACAGGCTGTTTGTAACCCCTAACGGCAGCATAACGAGGACTGTCATAATCGATAAGGATTGGAAGATCGCAGATCTTCATGACATGCACACCATGATGGACCTGTTGCAAATAAAAAGAATGGTCCGCAAACTATCAAAGTAAAAATCGTAAATTCGCGACACTTGAATAAAAAGGAAAAGAGGCTACAGAAATAATTTATGGAGCTTGTAAACATAATACAGTCACTAACCGAAGGTATATCGGTTGGCTTCATAGCCTCCATTCCATTAGGGCCAATCGGAGTCCTTTGCATTCAAAGGACACTCAGCAAAGGCCGCAGATCTGGTTTCGCAAGCGGCGCCGGCGCAGCAACATCCGACTTCCTTTACGCAGTTGTAGCTGGATTCAGCGTGTCAATGGTAACGAACTTCGTTGAGGAGCACAGGCAAATATTATATGCGTGTGGCGCGATAGTGCTCATTATCCTCGGGCTCAAGATGATGTTCAATAAGCCGCATCGTCAAATCAGACGTCAGAGAGATGGTAAGCAAAGCAACCTTTGGCAAGATTACGCGTCCACATTCTTTCTGACAATAAGCAATCCTTTAGCTTTGGTTGTGTTCATGGGCCTATTCACACTCATGGGCGTACACGCTACGCGGATAGAACGGGTAGCCGTGGTTTTGGGTGTTTTGGCCGGCGCGCTATGTTGGTGGCTTTTGTTGACCGTTATGGTTGGACTGTTCCGCAAAAAGTTGACATTGAGGAGGCTTTTGTACGTAAACAGGATTGCAGGCGCAATGATTGTCGGCTTAGTAATAGTCGCAGCTATTGTTGAGATTATCGAAACAGTGTCAGCATAGGATAAAAGATAATTTTCATGGGTGCATCTGTTGTAATTAGACGAATACGCTCCAATGACGAGTATTTTGCGCCGTCTATGAAGCTTATGCATAACTCTTTCGTAGACGACGAGTTACGGAATGACGATGCCCTCAGGACGCTGACAGATGGCAACCCGCTCTTTAGCTTTAACATCATACAAAACGACAAGGGCGAAAGGGTCGGCTTGATAACGACGTGGAATTTCGGGAAAATACTCTACGTCGAGCATTTCGCCATAGAGCCGGATTTGCGAGGCGCAGGCTACGGGAAGGCGGCAATAGACTGCCTGTCCAACAAATCAAAACTCCCTATTATACTTGAGGTCGAGATGCCCGAGACCTCCGAGGACGCTAAGCGCCGCGTCAGATTTTACGAAAGCCTTGGCCTATGCGGTTGGCAGACTCCATATATGCAGCCGGCGTATTCAAAAGAGAAAAACCCGCTACCGATGATGTTGATGGCCAAGGGAATAGATGAGACAATAGAGGGAGCAGGCATAGTTATAGCCCTACTCCACCGGCAAGTCTATGGAGTAAGGGGCGGAATGCTCAGGTAGCTAATTATTAAGATTGTTTACAACTTGACTTCCGAATTATATATTAAATTTGGGACAGAAAATAATATTGCGCCTTGGCGCAAACAACACATCGATAGACAATGAAAAGTGAATCGAGTAAGAATCAGACCCGTAAGGACAGGCAGGAGATGATTGAGTACATCAATCTTCAACTGGCAGCCCTCGGTCAACCCGTGTTCCATGACACCGCTGAAAGCGAGAATAAACTCGCCGACACCAAGTTCATGGAACTCACCAAAGACTTGGTCAGCAGCTACCGAGAGAAGACTCGCCTTTTGGGTCAGCACCTCTGCCCTGTCGACCAGCGCATACAAGATTTCATTGACGACTATTTGAAGGACGTCAAGACGCCTGATATGTGCAAACTTCCCACAGAGACCCTTATTTTGGGTCAGAAGGGGCTTGCACGCGAGTTGAGCCTTCCGCCCGACAGCAACTCATTCTTCAGCAAATATGTATCCACATACCGCGTTAAGCAGGGCATCCTGAATAACCCGGCGAATGACAAGCGCACGACGAAGGGCACCTTCCATATCGCAGAGGGTGGTCTCCCCATCCCCGTGGACAAGAAGGCTGTACCCAAGGTCACCTTTGCCCGCCTTTTGAATGCGGCTCTCCATCCAAGCGATGAGATTAACGTCCTTCCTTACACATCAAACCAGGAGGACAAGGCCCACACGATGGTTTCACTGCTCGTAAGGCCTATTGTCGTTCCCGAGGTGCCCAACGTCATGACGCGCCGCAGCCTTGAGGTACATCTTTTCGCACCGGGCAGCCTTGTCAGCTCACTTGATTTCGTAGAGACCGTGTTCGGCAACGCAGGTGACCCAACAATGCCCGCAAACGACGCAGCCTTGGACATTGAGGGTTGGACAGGACACACGGGATGCATAATCTTCGCTCCCCAGCTGCTTCAACTCAGGAAGAAAGACCTCGGCCTGCCGCACTACGATGAGGCAACCGACCGACAGAGAGCTGACGGCATGTGCTGGCGCGATGAGAACGAGCTTTACAACGACGGCAGCTCATTCAAGATCACTGCCCGCGACGCCCGCGGTGTTGTCGTGACCATCATTGCGGACAACTACTTCGGCTATGCGAAGAAAGAGATAAAGACCGAGATCAACTTCTCAGCCAATCTGTTCGGTTTGGCTGAGGAGGAGCATTCTGGTGGTGCAATAGCATTCTCACGCTCCATCATGGCAGATGACATCATCGGTGAGCTTTACTCCAATAAGCTCGATGGCATCTACACTTTCGAAGAGGCGATGCATATCCTCGGCGACCGAGTTCAGATTATGCCCGAGGGTTATGCCGTTGACAAGAAATACCCCAACGTCATCTATATCCCTGAGACAGCCGACATCCACATCGAGCAGACTCAGATCTCGTGGATGCACAATGGACAGGAGAAAAAGATTCCTCTGAGCCCGGACAAGATTTTCATCCACCCGTCTGGTAATAAGTTCGAGCTTGCCAAGCATCCGCAGCAGCCGATGTGGCGCATCATCAACACGGCACCGGAAGGCATGCTCTGCCACAAGCCTTGCACTGTATCAGGTGGCGGCAAGAGCGAGATCTCAAAGTCAATGCAGAACGCCATCATTTACGGACCGTTCAACATTGTCAACCTTGAGGAGGATTTCCGCAAGGCAGATGAGATCATCAACCACGACTACACCAACAGGTGGAAGAACGTCCAGACCGACGCAAAACCCAGCCGAACCTTCCTCAGCAACAAGCGCGCATTGGGTTCTGCAGTCAAACTGCTGACTCCGTCCGAGATGTACTCTGACGAGTATAACGCTTGGCTGCGCAGCATCCCGGCGCACATCCGCTCACTCGTCCTTTTCGTCAAGCGTCTCTATCGTAACGAGAGCGAGAAAGGCAACTGGAAGGACTACATGAGTGTTGAGATCATAAACGGACGTGAAGGCACAACGTTGATGTACAAGAACAAGCACGTCACCGGTACCTATGTCCGCATAGGCTTCAATCCTGGTGGCAACTGGTTGCTTCACAAGCTGCGTAGTGACTTCGTGCCAAGCCTCAAGATTCAGGTTGAGGATGACATCACGGCCTCAGTCACCGTCCCCGCAACTCAAATCCGCAATCTCAACCCACAGTTCAAGAATCCGAGCGTCAAACTTGTCGAGAACTGCGAGATGCGCCTTTTCCAGCGTCCCGACGAGGCTATCAACCGCGGCTACGACCATGAAGCCGAGGCTGACATGTGCAAGCCCAACACATTCTTGACCAACTACGAGCCATTGACTCACAAGGATGCGCAGGACCTCAAGAATGACGCCATCAACTTCGACCTCTACACCCAGCCCGTAAAGGATCTCGTCAACGAATTCTTGGAGGATAACGACGATGAGTACTTTGTCGTTCCAAGCCACCCGCGCCTCGTTCGCGGCCTTCCGACCAAGAATCCTCGCTACTTGCAGTTCAACAAGAACTCAGTCGAGAATGTTGACACCTATGTCGCAGAGATTGGCGTCCGTCTGCATCGTAAGATTAACACGAATGAGCCTGTTGTCAACGTTGTCAACGCTGTAATGCCAGGCCGCCGCAACAACCCGGCCGACAAGAAGAATGGCATACGCCCGTTGAGCGTCTACAACCCGATCCACTATCAGGAGCTGCCAGAGCTCTTCATGGACTTCACCTGCTCACTGACCGGCAAATCTCCTTCTACTACAGGAGCTGGCAGCGAGGGCGCATTGACCAAGGCACCGTTCAACATGCTCTGCTGCACGACCGACCTCAACAATGCTTTGCTTTGTTTCATCCTCACCGGATATCAAGGCTTCAGCACGGCAGCCGGCTATATTGGCAACTCTCGCTTTGACCATGACATCTCAATCCTCATCCCCGAGATTTGGGCGCGCATGGTACCCGAAGATCGTGATGCTAACTTCCTCATCAAGCAGGGCTGCTTCGACAAGCTTGAGGACTTTGAGTACAACGGCCAGAAAGTTTTGGCAAGCCGACTTGGCTACAGGATTAACGAGAACTTCGCGTTCCGCTGCATGAACCGACTCTTTGATGAGCCAGACGCTGTGTTCAACGAGAAGATGCTCAAGCCTGAGCTTCAGGGCATGGATGAGTACGTCGACGGCATCAACAACATTGTCGAGGCTCAGAAGAAAGTCGCCCTCAAATATTTCGAGGAGGGCAGTGTAGACTCAGCTATCCCACCCCTCAAGGCTCTGCTCTACATCATGGCCTATGGTGACTACGAGGGAAAGACAGCTGATGACCCAGAGATTCGCAAGCTCTTTGAGCGCGACTATGTGTTGAACAGCGACTGGTATAAGGAGCGTCTTGTCATCAAACAGCAGCGCGATATCGCTCTCGCCCAGCGTCAGCTCGACTACATCACAGCTTTCCGCAGCAAGCCAGAGAATGCAAACTGCATAAGCGACATGCGCATCGACTACAAGATTGCCAAACTCAAGGAGCGTCTGAACCATCTGAAATCAGACGAGTACCTTCAGTCTCTTGTCGGTACCATAGGCGCCGATCCACTCTACAAGTAAGATTACAGATGTGACTAACATCTGATAATTGATAACAGTATGGGGAGTCTTACGTCTAAATGACGTGAGACTCCCTTTTTTCATGCAGGGCAAATAACGAGACACATACACAAATCATAATGATCATCCACCATTGCAGTAAACATAAGCACGCCTAAAACACTCAAACAGACCAACACGCGGTTGTCCACCTATGCAAAAACTAGTAAAACTACGACCGTAAGACAAAATGCATCTAATTAACTTTGCCTTGCTAAAACTTTTCAAATGAAAGGACAATGGATCAAAGGGTGGCACAAGATTAACTTTGCCATCGGTTTTGTAGGAAAAATCTACCGTTTCAAGCTGTGGCTTGCAAGCCGCAACGTTGAAAAAGCGCAAGAGAAGACCCTCCGCGGAATTCTTGAGTACGCTAAAGACACAGTATATGGCAAGGAGCATGGCTTTGCTGAGATTTTGAAGGCAAAGAGTGCGCAGGAATTGTTTAAGGCATACGCCGAGAAAGTCAAGATGAGTGATTATGAGGATTTCCGTCCTTATATCAATCGACACATGCACGGCGAGAGCGACATCCTCTTCCCTGGCAAGCCTAAGATGTATGCGACAACCTCTGGCACAACGAGCGAGCCCAAGTGGATCCCCATCACCCATAAGTATTTCAATGAGGTCTATGGCGTGATGAACAAGACTTGGTTAGACAGCCTCATCCGCTGCGACAAGCATGCGTTTGCTGGTGGCGTCGTATCAATTGTCGGTAAGGCGATTGAGGGTTATGCTCCCGATGGCACTGTCTACGGCTCTGTGTCTGGCGTATCATTCACCAACTGCCCCGATTTCGTAAAGGTCGTATACTCGTCACCCGCTGAGGTTTTCGAGATAAAGGACTACCGCGCACGCTATTATACCATCATGCGCTTCGGCATTGAGTACAACTCAACTGTCCTTATCACGGCTAACCCGTCAACCATTGTCGAGATGCAGAACAATGTCAACGAGTTCTATGAGGACTACGTTAAAGACATTGAGAATGGCACCCTCAAAGAGGACCTTGACATCCCGCAGCACGTACGCGAAGCTCTCCGCAGCCGCATGAAGCCCAATCCCGCACGCGCACAGGAGCTTAGGGAGCTCAAGGCTAAGTATGGCACCGTGCTTCCAAAGCATTATTGGCCAGACATGGCGGTTGTCAACACTTGGCATTGCGGCAACACCAAGATTTACATGGACAAGATTCGCGATGCATTCCCCACAACCACAAAGATGCCGGAGTTCGGCTATTTCGCATCAGAGTGCCGCGCGGGCCTTGTGCTGAATGGCAAAGAGGACACCACTCTCTTCGCGCATATGCACTATTTCGAGTTCATCCGCGAGGAGGACATCGACAATCCGAACCCGGAGTTCCTGCCCCTCAATAAGCTCGAGCTTGGTAAGCGTTATTGCATGTACGTGACCACATGCTCAGGTCTCTATCGTTACAACATGAACGACCTCGTCTTAGTGTCAGGCTTCAATGGAACCATTCCTACCATCCAGTTCGTTCAGAAGGTGAATGGCATTGTCACGCTGACCGGCGAGAAGTTGCATGAGCGCCAGTTCATCAAGGCTGTGCACGAGGCTGAGGAGGAGACAAAGATGGAGGCCAAGTTCTTCATCGGATTTGCCGATCCCGAGTACTCAGGCTACCACTTCTACTATGAGTTCGCTGACAGGGCAACTACTCAGGCTCAGGCAGAGGAGTTCACCAAGGTAGTGGACGCGAAACTCAAGAAGATAAACATCGAGTATGATGCAAAGCGCGCGTCATTCCGAGTAAAGGACCCAATCACCCACCGATTGGAGGACAACGCCTTCGAGAAATTCAAGGCAGCTTGTATCAATGAGGGAGCGAGGGACGGACAGTTCAAGCTGATGCTCCTCCTTCTCAAGGATCAGAAGCGTTGGCCCAAGTTTGACAAGCTCGTTATTGAGTAGTCAGACCAAAGGGTAAAGCTATAATAAAACACCTGGGGTACGTGATTAACGCACTTCAGGTGTTTTTTTATTGCAATACCAAAAGCCTATAACGCTACGCCATGAACATAAAATCAGCACACCTTTCTAATTTCCGCATACCCCATGCATTTTGTCAAGAAAAAACGCCAAACGGCACAAGTCACTAATCTCGTTGGATATTTTTTTGTATCTTAGAAATTTGAAATTTGTTATTATATAGATGGGCAAGCAATATAAGCTAATAATATTCGACTTCGACAAGACATTATATGACGGGCGTTTTTACGCCTTTTACATAATGCTGTATAATGTATGCCACTTGTGGAGGACAAGAGCGGAGCGTGTTGTGAGAAAGCAACTTGCAGGTCTCGACATGGGGACTGGCGCAAAAATGAGAAGTGAAGAAATGACACGTCTCTCCGCAATGATGAATATTGAGCAAGAGACAGCCGACAAATGGTACTCGACATACCTCAACTCAATGGAGGCAATTTTAAAGAGACACTATACGGCTCGCCCAGGGGCTTGGAATGCCATAGAAGAACTGCTTGACGCAGGTGTTGAAGTAGGCGTATTATCCGATTACCCCAACACGGGTCGCCGGTTGAAAGCAATAAACCTGACGGACGAGAGAATACACCAATGGAGCGCAGAAGAGATGGGGGCCTTGAAACCCAATGCTCGGCCTTTCATTGAGGCAGCCAAAGAGGTTGGCGTAGCACCTGAGCAAACATTGGTGATTGGTGACAGGGCGGACACGGACGGAAAGGGAGCAAAGGCGGCAAATATGGACAGCCTTCTCATAAAAGGCAAAAAAGCAAAAGAAGGGTGTGGCTTTGACGTGGCCACATGGGATGATATCGTCCTAAAGCTCAAGGAGATAGCCCAAAGCAATAAAGAGCAAAGAGAATAATGAGTGGGTCAAAACTCATAAAGCTTATAAAAACAATCAACGGCAAGGATATTAGAACCTTCTTGCTGTTCCTGCTCATATCCATTCTCGTATGGCAGATTGAGAAGTTGAGACAGACCTACCCCGAAGACACTGAGCTGAACATCATTTGTGAAGACGTCCCAGAGGGATACATCACAAGCAAAGGATTAGAGAAATCGGTGAAAGTGAGATTGGAAGGTGACGGATTCAGCCTCCTGAGAATGTACATAACCAATCACAGGAATATAAGAGTCAGCCTAAAACCTCTCCGCAGATTGTCATCAGGAGGCTCCATGTGGGCTATCTTCATTCCCAGGCGCCTAACGGGTGTAAAAAACGACCTTCCTGAACACGTGCGCATCACTGATGTATTCACAGACACCGTCATGATTCCTCTCTTAACAGTAAGGAAACACAAACTGCCGGTCATAGTGCAAGACGAAGTGTCGTTACAACCCCAATACACATACTCTTCACAAAGAAAAGTGACACCAGACAGCGTGGTCGTAACAGCGACCAATGACATCATGGATACGCTAACCGCGGTTTACACCACCAAGCAAGCCCCTATCTCACTGAACGACACGCTCATAACGCAAATGGAACTTATTTTGCCAGAACTGGCGACAGCTAACGCTACATCTGTGACAGTAGAGTATGATGTTGAGCCTTTCTCCGAGAAAAAATTATCAGTTCCAATAGAGCCAATACACGTTCCCAAGGGATACACTGGCAAAATATTCCCCCCCCAGGCGCGAATATCATTTAACATTGGACTTAGCAAGTACGAAAAAGCTGACATCTCTTCATTCCGTGTGGTAGCAGACTTCAGTTCGATACATCCGGGAGATAAAGAGTCACGTGTAAGAATATCAGTTCAAAAGTCTCCCAAATCTGCCGAGAACATAAGCATTTCACCATCTTACGCCGAATTCATTCTTGAAAAAAACAAATAAAGACATATGTTGAAAGTAGGTTTAACAGGAGGGATTGGGTCTGGTAAAACCACAATAGCCGCAGCCTTTTCCAAGCTTGGCGTGTGCGTATACAATTGCGACCTCGCGGCACGCAGGCTGACCGATAGCAACGAAGTCATTATAGACAACCTGAAAAAAACTTTTGGCAGCGATATATATAATCCTGACAAAACGCTCAACAGAAAAGCCCTCGCCAACATCATCTTCACGGACAAGGACAAACTGGAATTTGTCAACAACCTTGTGCATCCAATCGTGGCTGAAGACTTCAGGCAGTGGTGCGAAGATAGAAACCGTGAGGGGCGTCAGTGGGTTCTGTGCGAAGCAGCCGTAATGGTTGAAAGCGGAATGGACAAATTGATGGACAAGATAATTGTTGTGAGCCTTCCGGCGGAAACAAGAATTGCGAGAGCGATGGAAAGGGATAATGCAAGTAGAAAGCTAATAGAGGACAGGATTAAAAATCAGGGGGACATGCATCTCATTGAGTCCAAAGCTGATTTTATCATCCGCCCTGATGACAGGCATCTCATTATCCCCCAACTAATTGATATTAACAATAGACTCAACAAAGCAGCAGAAAAATAATCATGAGCCTAATTTTACACGCCATAATCCTATTCTTCGTCATGAGGTTTCTTTTTAGAATCTTATTTGGCGTAAGTGGAGAAAAGAGCACATACACAAGCGGGAACTACGGGAACTCAAATTTTGAGGATGCTCTGCTGAGAGTACTTGCCGGAGCAATGAAAGCAGACGGGCGAGTCACAAAGCCAGAATTGAACGTAGTAAAGCGCGTACTTGTCGCACAGTTTGGAGAAGAAGGCGCCCAATCCGCATTACTTCGCCTGCGAGACATTTTAAAGACAGACTTTGACATCAGATTGGCAGCCATGCACATTGGCTCAATGGTGTCATATACTGATCGTTTGCGCATTGCAGATATCCTATGCCAAATTGCCGAGGCCGATGGAATCATTACCGACTCGGAGGTTACTACCATCGTCAACATGTCCTATTACATGGGGCTGTCTACTGCTGACACACAGCGCATCGCCTCACGACTGCACGTCAATGGCAACAGCCGCGGTTATGGTTATGGGCAGCAAGGCAGTTATTATGGGACATCCGGCACATCAGCACAAAGCTTATCCGCAGCATATGCGACATTAGGCATAAAAGAAAATGCCACAAATGAAGAGGTGAAAAACGCATACAGGTCGCTCGTGAAAAAATATCACCCAGACCGATATGCCACACAGAGCCAAGAAGAACAAGATAAGGCGGCTGAAAAATTCAAAGAGGTGCAAGATGCATATGAAAAAATCAAGGCAGCAAGAGGAGTCTGAACGATATAGCCACAGAGCCTGAACAAAATTATTGCTGCCCGCTAAAACTTTTCGGGGCATAAAAAATGGGCCGGATTCCACTTTCAGAATCCAGCCCTTTTGCTATATTGTAGTGTTGATAGTTTTATGAAAAAATTTCATTTTGTTTATCTGATATTATTAATGAATGCATCTACAAATGTCCAAGGACAATTTTTTAGTGGTGTTGAATCTTTTCCATTTGAGATAGAATACAATTCCAACTTGGTTACATATGATAGTATCAATGGTTGTCAAATTAAAGGCGATTTCCTTTTTTGTGGAAGAATAACTGAAAATCTCCAACTATCAGATTGCGAAATTATTAGATTTAGATTACAAGCAAACGACACTCTAATAGACTACAATATATCCGACTATAGAAAGAAGATTGTAATACCTGAGCGCTATAACGATATAATATATTCTTATATAGATTCCGTTCTAAACAAATCAAAAATCAACATTATCCCGAATAGTCGTTTTATCCCATTCTGTAGGATATGTTTATTTGAACATTAAATTTCAACTCCTTATGATTGAACGAATTAAAGTATTCGTTAACCAAGAGTTCAAGGGCAACGTTGCGGCTTTCGCTAATGCGATTAACCTTCCGCAACCCTCAGTCTACAGGGCGATAACTGGCGACATCAAGCCAAGCGCACGACTATTAGAAGCCATGCTGACAGCATTCCCCACCCTCTCAGCCGAGTGGCTCATGCGCGGTCGCGGCTCAATGTTCACCCAAATAGGCGACCCGAACCAGACCATGCTCCTCAATTACCTCAAAAATGCGCTTGAGGACGAGAGACAGCGAAACGAGGACTTGACCCGCCAGCTGGGAGAAGCAAGGGAAGACTTAAAAACCAGCCCCGCGTCTTCAGCATTACCTGGGGACGCATCGACCATTAACCGCCGCCGCTCCGCCTGATTGCACCGTTGTTGTGTTTCAACAGTGCAATATTATAGCAAATTATCTACAACAAACATGAGTACCATTACCGAACGAATTGAGATTTTCTGCCACGAGAAAGAGTTAACTTTTGCTAAATTAGAGCGGTGCATAAACGCAAGTAACGCAGTCATCTCACGAGCCGTGAAAGCAAAAACTGACATACAAGCAAAGTGGGTTGCAGCCATCGCCACCACCTTCCCCGACCTTTCCGCCGAGTGGCTGCTAAGAGGCAAAGGCGCAATGCAGCTGACCGACACGCCCAAAGAGGAGACAAATAAAGAGACACGCCCCGCCCCGCAGACCTCAGCCCCCGCCCCCTCAGCCGAGCCACTTATCGAATACCTGAAGGAGGAACTCGCCACCGCGCACGACAGGATAAACCAACTAAACTACGAGATAGGACAACTGACAGCCGCACTAAAGAAAGCCCGAAACGAGAAAGACGAGCCCCATCGCCCCGCCCAAAGCGCCTAAAAACACCTCGCACGCACCCCAAACCGCTCAAAACACACAGCCGCAACCTCGGCACACACACAATCACACACCCGACAGACAGCCACAGCCGCACCACCGCCACATGAGAACAGCGCACACCCTGCCCCACCCCCAAAAACAGAAAAACACCGCCCCGCGAAGGGCAGTGTTTGCTACAAAATGGCTAACAGCTTTTGTAAGTTACTGAAAATCAGTTAGTATTATTTTTTTAACATATTAAATAATGGCAACAATGAGTGTATAAAAAGGCTTCCTTACCCCGTTGACTCCGAATAGCAAAAGCTAAGCAGTTACCATACTGATACTCAATATTATACTAAAAAGGCAACGCCACGCGGTTCGTGAGCTACAAGCCTTACGGCGAGGCGCTTGTGGATGAACACGCCACGTCGTTTGAGATCTCTTGGAAGTTCAACGGCAAGGAGTTGGACTCAGAGACGGGGCTGTATCTTATCTCGCTAACACACACAACTTTATCTTTTATTCACTTTTTTACCGCTTCTTTCAGATTTCTGAGGACTAAGATATTCGGAGCATCAGGGCGTCTTCATTTTAGCCGACAACTGTCACACGGCTTCGTGACGGGTCAACAGGCTCAACACGCACCTGCGCCGGGATTTTTTCTTTCAGGATATCAACGTGGCTTATTATGCCCACTCGTTTGCCTCCCCTATCACGTAGTTTTTCAAGGAGTGTGGTCACCTTTTCAAGGTATTCATCATCCAACGTACCAAACCCCTCATCAATAAACAAAATGTCGGAATCATTTCCGCCAGCCCCAGACATAGAAGCCAAACCTAAGGACAAAGCCAAAGAGACCATGAAACTCTCACCGCCAGAGAGGTTGGCAGGAGTCTGAACCGCATTGCAATGAAAAGCGTCACGAATGGATATATTCAGAGTGCCATTTCTCTCAAGAGTGAAACGGCTATCTGTCAAGTCCTTCAGATGTAAATTAGAGTAATGCAATAACTCATCGAAAATATAATTGAGCGCAATGGTGCGAAATCTTTTGCCGTCGCCATCTGAAATAAACTTCAGAGACTCCCATTTTGCAAACTCCGACTCAAGCTTGCTTAGAGCCTCCTCCTCATTCTTGCGTCTCTTTCTATTTTCGGCATCCGTCTTAAGCATGTTCTCATATGAGCCGATATTTATGTTGGTCTCGTCAAGTATTTTACGAATTTCGGTTTCTGAGTGGCTTAAACTCTCAATGGTGTCGTTTGAAGCCAAATCAGGTTTGACAAGCTCAAGACTCTTCAATGTATTTTCTAAATCTGCTACACTCCGCTTTGAACTCACAACAGAGGCATCGAGCAACTCAAGACTCCGTCGTTCTGTCGCAATTTTAGAAAGAGAATATGAACCGATCAACGTTTTAACATTGTCGATTTCTACATCTGTTTTTCTCTTCTCTTCCTCTATTTCAACACCACGAGCTTCAATCGATTTTCTCAAATTTTTCACAGTAGTCATCCACTGTGTCAAATCGTTTGTAAACTCAGACCACTCACTTAAGATATTCACTGATTGGTCATCTTGAACATCTTTAATTTTGTGTTCCCTCCATGTGGGAATATCATTAAGTACCTTGTCATACAACAGTTTCGCATTATCATACTTTTCCCGCTCATAAGCAATCTTAGTTTGGAGACTCTCCTTGGCATCTAACAATTTATAAAGTTTATCCAGGCTTTCCATCCGTTCCCTACCCTCCTCTTGTTTCTTGGAAAGGAAATAGGACAACTCGGGAATATTGATGAAGTCAAGCCCATCATACCCCTTCTCGCCTATCTTTTGCAGATGCGAGACTACTTCATTGCGCACGTCATTATAATTCAGCTTAACCTTTTCAAGAACAGCCAATTCCAACTTTTGCTGTTCCTGTAGTTTCCCAAGGTCTAACTTAGCCTCGGAATATTGCTTTGCCGCATCAATAGCAGCCTTTGCCGCATCTGCTTGCTCTCGTCGGAAAGGGGCCTTGACAACCTCGAACTCGTCAACACACCCAAGGTGCTCAATTTTTCCGCCGCAAACAGGACATACATCTCCCACTTGCACCATCTTAATCACCTCAGTCGCATAGTCGCACTTTTTGTTTATCTCATCCAATCTCTCATCTGCGAGTTTCTTTCGCTTCTCCGCTTCTTCTTTCAGAGCCAAGGCTTTGGATGTTTCATCCTGGAGTTGCCTAATCTTGTTTTTATTCTCCGCAATAATTCCCTCTTTCACCTTTAAATCATTGCTGACTATTGACAATCTTTCAAGTGCGGATTCTGCCTTCAAGACGACACGGAGAGTCGTCTCTAACACGCTCTTCTCGCTTTGGGCAGCTTTCTTGTCTTTGGGCGCTCCTTCGCCAATCAATGAAGAGAGCGCAGATACCTCTTCACTAATCTTACTAAGTTCACCATTTTCGTCAGTTATAGACCTATTTCTTGCATTAAGAAGAGCAGCATTATGAGCATATTTTTCCACAAACCCACTCAACCTTTTTTTCTCCGAGGACAAAGTCGCATTATCAGTTTGCTGGGCGCTCAGGAGGGAGCGAAGATGCTCAGTCTTATCCCATAACGCGATATCAGACCTACGCTTGATATTTTCTGGTGTAGCTACAGCCCTCTCCGCTTTTGTAAGCTCATCCATAGCCTTAGACAACTTGCCCTTATTCTCAGAATAGCGGCTTAGCCAATCAATTTTACATCGGACCACTTTAGACGAGGCATTCAGACTGGCTGCTCGCTCCTTAAACTCGGCGACCGACTGACGAAGTTTTTCAACCTCGTCATCAGAAACTACAGATAAATTAGCCAGCAAGTTCCTCTTTCCCTCGCACTTATGCTTACAGTCATTATATCGCTCAGATATTTTAGCACCAATCTTAGAAAAGATGTCAACGTTTAGAATCTTCTCAAGAATTAGAGATTTTTCATTATCTGTGCTTTTAAGAAACCTTGTAAAATCACCTTGCGCCAGCATTGTCGTCTTACAATACTGTTCAAAATCAAGATTTGTCACCTCCGTGACAAACGGCTCAACTTGAGTCTTTCCAGAAAAAATCCTTGTCGGGGTTACAATTGTCCAGTCGACTTTATCAAAAAATCCTGTTCTCTTTTTTCTTACACCCCACAAAGCCTTATATTCCTGACCATCATTCCCTTCAAAAACAAGTTCAACACTACAAGAATCAGCCCCCCTCCGGACAAGCCTCCGGCAATCACCTGTCTTCAAACCGACGCAAGCACCATCCTCTTCATCCAAAGACACATTTGTCGCTTGCTTAAATCGGGCGGTCGTGCCAAAGAGCGCAAGCGTGATAGCATCAAGAATGGTAGTCTTACCAGCTCCAGTGGGACCCGTTATAAGAAAAAGCGGCTGTCTTTCGAGTACGCCAGAAGTGAAATCAAGCTCCGCATTCTCAATAGAAGCGAGATTCTTTATCTTTAAAGTCCTAATCCTCATTTCCTTGTTATTTTCTTTCGTCCTCCATCACGTCATCAATGACCGATTGTAGCAAACTGGCGACATCGGTCGACATGTCAGCATTGTAGAGGCGCTTGAACTCACTTTTCGCAATATCGATAGGGGCGACCTCCCTAAATTCACTCAATGTCATGGTGGGCCTCCTTTCTTGTTGCTCCGTTTTAGGGAAGGTCGTCAAAAGTTTGCAAAATCGGCATCTTTTATCGGAGACTGCATCTCCCGCCATGGCCTGCGCACCTGTGCCCAAAGACTCATCAACCAATACGTTAAGACACACGTAGTCTGTACACTCCGATGGTAGATTTCGGAGAGCCTCTATGGCAAGATTAAAAGGAGTGGGTTCGGCCGGAATGGTCAGAACATTTCGCTGCTGTTCAATCTCAATGGTGCGGACTTGCGGTTTCTGCCCATGCTCAATCTCCACAATGTCAATGCCATGTCCATGAATTTCGTCAAAAGAGACAGCCAATGGTGTGCCACAATACCGAGCACGCCCATCACTACCTCCTAAGAACATTGGTTTATGGATATGCCCAAGAGCCAAATAGTCATACTGACGCCCAAAAGATGAAAGCGGAACAAGGTCCACCCCACCAATCCCTATTTCGCCAGAAGGTAAAGCGTCAGATGCGCCGACACCCACGTGAGCCATATAGACAACAGGCAATCCTTCCTCGTTTAACTTTTCAACCTCATCATCAATTTTTGAAAAGCAGTCGGCATAGTCTACAAATCGTGGATTGACAAAAGGAACTGCAACTATATAGGCGACACCATCAACTTTATGTATAAATTTTTCAGGAGCAAGGGTGGCATCCTCATTGCGAGGGAAAATGCCAGATATGGTCACATTATTCCGCTTCCAAAGAGACTTGTCAGACTCAAGTCGCAAAGCGCTGTCGTGGTTACCAGCCGTTATGAATGTGCGCATTCGCTTGTTGCGAGACGTAACATCCAGCAAACCGTCAACAAACAACTGCACCGCCTCGGCCGATGGATTACTGACATGATATATATCGCCACTCACAACCATGATGTCCGGTTGCTCCCTCTCCACGATATCAGCAAGTTGGCAAAGAAAATACCGATGCTCCTCTATTCGGCTGTAATTGAAAAATTGCTGGCCGAGGTGCCAGTCTGAAGTGTGTAAAAGTTTCATTGGCAAAGAAAAAGCTACCTGTTCCGGACAAGTCGTATGCCTATCTCAGCATCAACAGAGACACGGTTTTCCGCATTTTTTTGACACTCAATCTCATCCTCCAAATCCTGGACAAACGAGAAAGACGACGTAAATCCCTTATCATCATATACATCATCTATCATATAGACACCATATGTATATGCATTGCCGACTGCGATATTTGCAGGGATGAATATCGACGTTCCCTCATTACTTGTAACAGTCGCCCCATAAACTCCACGATATTTTTTCCAAGACCAGTGGCAACTGTCAACAAGCTCCTTGGCCTCCTCGGGTGTAGGCAAACGCCATCCGTCTGTGAAAGTCTTACCCGTGCTATTGGAAGCTACATATGCACCTAACTCATCAGGCGAGACGGCTCCATAATTAGCCGTCGCCCATAACACAGAAAGACCAAGATCGGCACTTCCTGATGTTTGAACATCTATGCTATTTGTCTTAAATTCAACGATGTCACCATAATATGCTTTTGATGTCACCAAGTTACCCGACTTGGCATGAATCACGGCATACGCACGGCAAAAATATCTTTTGCCCGACTTTAGTTTTTTATATGTCGCCCCAAAGCCGCCATATCCAACCGCATCGAAATCATCGGCACTAACCTTAAAAATTGTCTGGTCAGAGTCAACGCCAACACTATCAATCGTGACATTTCGATTTCTCTCAAAAAGAAGGAAGCCCAACTCATCCGTATCACAGAATTTGACACTTACACTTCCATTCAGGCGAGCCGAAAAGGTTGATATCCCATCGGGCTCATTCGTTGAGACAGAAAGAGCGGGAGTCGTCAACTTTTTAGTCTCACCCCAAATATAGACATCACGCATGCCCGAAGTTTTTTGACAAACAAAGGCGGCGTAATAGTAATCATGGTCAGGGAGCAAACCAGTCACGGCATACGGGGCGTTGACAAGGACCGAGGACTCACGGATAACACGAGGTCTTGTGGAATAATAGATGCCATACGAACCCTTAAACTTGGCGGAGTCAATGGCTTCGCTAAGTGTCAAACCGAGTTGCGCCCCGTAGGAATATATGTCAGCGGCATCATTGGTCTCGGCTGTCAGACGATTGGTACGGAAAGAGTACACATCTGAGTTGTGATAATTCCCGTCCCTATAAACATACGTGCAGAAATAATATGTCGTATCGGAATACAACCCATCCAAATCGAGTTTATAGTGTCCCTTGCTTACATACTCAGCCTCAGCCAAATATCCTGCCGTACTGACAAAACGTGTGTTCTGCAGCGAATACCTGACACCCGCGACCAAAGACGTATCGTTTTCTCTCCCGAACAGTCCTTCAATGTGGGCACTATACGGCGTGATGTCAGACACGGTCACGGGAGCGACCTCATCGTCGTCAACAGGCTGCGGCTTGACCTCCTCGTCCACCGCACAGCCCCAAAGGACAAATGCGGCCACAGTTGATATTGTCAAAAGGGACTTCATGATACATCAATGTAATTTGTGACAGACAATCAAAAGAGAACGGCCTCCATGAGCAGACACCCCAAACAAAAAATTGTGCGAAGACTCACCAATCTTTAATTTCTTGCGCAACTCTTCGGCCGACATGGGGAAGTTACGGACTGCCACGGCAGCAGCCGGGAAAGCTTTTCGCAACTCTCCGATACTGCGCTTGGACAAGTCGAAAACACCGACAATTTCAAATCGGCGACCAGGGAAATCAGATATGTCACTCTGCCCCCAATAGATATGAGTTCCGCCCCCCAGCATCTTAACATCAAAGATGTTGGTCAATAGAGAGAAGGGGGCCGCTTTCATTACGGCAGGAGATGGGACAAAAATCTTTTCGCCCACAGATGGCAAGCAATCTGCAATCTGCGCCACCGAACTCTTCTCTTGGCTCAGACAAAAAGAGATTGGTGAAACAGGTGAACCTTCATCAGACAGCATTTGCGCATGGATGACAGGTTCGCTATTGGCATCAAGACCAGCCCGAAGGACAACAAGCAAATCTTTGCACTCAGTAGCATGACCAATGGCATATACATCAGAGACACAAGGTAACAGAGACAGAACTTGCGAAATGTCAAGCAGTGGCGACAATTTGATATAGACAGTGTCTGCGACCCTCAGCATTGAAGTTGCCAACGTTGTCACATCTGGTGAGCAGTCATCTAACTTAAAGACCCTTCCCCCTGATGAAGAACGACGGGACGGATCAATAAAGATATTATCAAATTTGACGGAAGTCGCCACACACTTGTCTATGAACTCCTCCGCCGTTGAATTTACAAATTCAGTATTTGAAACGTCAAGGACACTATAGTTCTGGCGAGCCGCGTCAACAGCATCAGGATTAGCATCAACATAAACTACCCGACGCATCTCCCGCCCCATAAAGTAGCAGTCAACACCAAGCCCTCCGGTCAAGTCGGCAAGAGACTCGCCCTCGATGAGCTTTTGACGAAAACGAGCGAGCGGCTCAGAAGAACATTGCTGAATGGCCACAGGGAAAGGGAATTGCAGTCCATCATGCTTGGCCCAAGTTGGCACCTTGCCAACAAGCCGATTATAAGCGTCAACCTGTTGCGCCACAACAGATGGGCGCACATCAGCCGCTGCTTTTATCGAAAGTGCGATACACGAAGGATCCTTCCCCCTGTTGATCGCCACCAACCGTAGTTCTTCAGGTGTGAGCAATGTGATTAAGTTTGAATTGAGAAAAATAACAGGTCAATTACAACGCAATTTATCAAAAATCAACTAACCATCAAAAGACAAAATCAGAACTAAATGGAAA
Organism: Bacteroidaceae bacterium; assembly: GCA_963618945.1. Taxonomy (GTDB): domain Bacteria; phylum Bacteroidota; class Bacteroidia; order Bacteroidales; family Marinilabiliaceae; genus W3P20-009. Next base: position 10,948 of record CAVETY010000022.1, on the reverse strand, counting down.
TCAAAATAATATGGCTCTCATTTAGACATCGTCCCCAATGGGAGACTAACACTTGGAAGCAAAACAAATTAGTAGGAGACCTCGTAAATTCCGTACAATTAACTACTTTTGCCGTATAATGGAATGCACGCACGTGTGCTCCGTCCGCATTCCTTCATCATTAACCAAAATTTGGGATTGCGGACATCTCATTAATCCTCTGTACCAATCTACTAATGTATAAAATCGGACTCGACGTAGGCTCAACCACGGCGAAAATTGTTGTTCTTAACGACAAAGCTGAGGTAGTCTATTCGTCATACCGCCGTCATCAGGCAAACGTTCCTGCGGCCATAGAGGCATTTCTTGCCGAACTTACCGACACACTAAAGGACACAGACCAGTTCACATTGGCCCTTACAGGTTCAGTGGGTCTCGGCGTGTCTGAGCGATATGGGCTATCATTCGTACAGGAAGTTGTAGCCGCCACAGAATTCACGCGCACAGTACACCCTGAGGTCTCCACAATAATCGACATTGGTGGTGAGGACGCAAAGATTGTATACTTGCAAAACGGCAAGGTGACAGATTTGCGTATGAACGGCAACTGCGCAGGTGGCACAGGAGCTTTCATTGACCAAATGGCATTGTGCCTTGGCGTCGAGGTCACCGACCTCAATGGTTTGGCGGAGCGCAGCACGGCACTCTACCCTATCGCCTCACGTTGCGGTGTATTCTCCAAGACCGACATACAAAATCTCATTGCGAGGAATGTACCTAAAACTGACATTGCCGCGTCTATATTCCGCGCTGTAGCTGTTCAGACAGCCAGCACGCTCTCGCACGGATGTGACATAAAGCCCAAGGTGCTGTTGTGCGGAGGACCTCTCACATTCATCCCATCTCTTCGCAAGGCCTTAGCCGACTATTTCGGCTACGACCTTGAGAAAGACTTCGTTATTGAGGAGCGCGCAAATGTGATTCCCGCTTGGGGTACGGCACTTGCGCCCAATGACCATGCGGCCTTTACCGTTCCGCAGCTCAAAGAGCTTTTAAACGCTCCAGCTCCGGAGAAGAAGGTGACAGAGAACCAGACGCACCACAATAAGGCGACAGTGGAACTCGCACCTATTTTCAAGTCCGAGGAGGAATATTTGGAATGGAAGGCGGACAAGAGCAAGAACTACGTCCCAGTAGTTGACGTCAGCCGTGCGACAAAACGTAACTTCCTCGGTATTGACTCTGGCTCCACAACGACAAAGATCGTCGTCATCAACGAGCATGGCGAAATCGTATTCAAATATTACGCCCACAATGGCGGCAATCCGATTGACGCCGTCAAGCACGGATTGAGTAAGCTCGTACAAAGGGCAGAAGAAGAGCATGTCCAGGTGAACATAACTGGCGGATGCTCCACTGGCTATGGTGAGGACTTGATCAAAGCGGCGTTCTCGCTCGACTACGGCATGGTTGAGACAATGGCTCATTACGTGGCGGCACATGCCATGTGTCCGGATGTGTCATTCATTCTCGACATTGGCGGTCAGGACATGAAAGCCACATATGTGGATCATGGCGCACTGACACGCATGGAATTGAATGAGGCATGTTCATCTGGTTGTGGCTCATTCATTGAGACGTTTGCGCAGACCCTCGGCTGTGAGATATCCGACTTCGTGACAAAGGCATGCCAAAGCCAACGCCCTTCTGACCTTGGCACACGATGCACTGTCTTCATGAATTCGAAGGTCAAGCAGGTGCTGCGCGAGGGAGCTTCTGTGTCCGACATTGCGGCTGGTTTGGCTTATTCAGTTGTCAAGAACTGCCTCTTTAAGGTCTTGAAGCTCAAGAATTACGATGAGCTTGGCCAGAACATAGTCCTTCAGGGCGGCACGATGCGAAATGACTCCATCGTAAAGGCGTTTGAGAACCTTACGGGCCGCAAAGTCTATTGCAACAACGTCCCCGAGCTCATGGGCGCCTATGGCTGCGCACTTCACACTCAGAGCCAACTTAAAGGCATTGAGCGCGAAGGACGTCCTGTGAACGAATTCCTCATTTCTGCCGACTTTGACGAGAAGGCACTCTCTTGCCATGGTTGCGAGAATCAATGCCGCATAACTCAGTACAAGTTCAAGAATGGCGGCATATACTTCTCGGGCAACAAGTGCGAGAAGATATTCACAAATGGAAAGGCTGCGGACCACGTAGGCGTCGATATGAGCGTAAGAAAATATCATGCGCTCTTTGACCGAGCTGCCACGCCCGAGACGACCGTTGCCCAGCCGCGCTTCACCATTGGTATTCCTCGCGCATTGAACATGTATGAGGAGTTCCCCTTCTGGCACACGTTCTTCACCCAATGTGGCATTCGAGTAGTCCTCTCCAAGCCTTCTCTTTTCGTCGAGTATGAGAAGAGCGTACACTCAGTGATGTCAGACAACATCTGCTTCCCCGCAAAGTTGGTCCATAGCCACATCTATGGACTTGACATGATGCCAGATGTTGACCGAATATTTTTCCCAAGAGTCGTCTACGAGAAACGCGAAGATGACTCGGTAACCGGCAGCTACAACTGCCCCATCATCATTGGCTACCCTGAGGTCGTATCTTCCGTCATAAAGACGAAGAAACCTGTTGACTCTCCCGTCATCTCATTCCATGACTCAAAGCTGCTACAGAAACAGCTGCTGCGCTTCATGGAACAGTTCAACGTGCCCGCCAACATTGTCAAAGCTGCCCACGCAGCCGCTCTCAAGGAGTATTCTGATTTCGGACAGAAACTGCGTCAAGAAAATCTCGACGTATTCCATGAGGCACAAAAGGCGCATCGCACTGTAATTCTTCTCGCCGGGCGCCCATACCACACGGATCCTCTCATCCAGCACAAAGTGTCAGAAATGATTACCAAGCTGGGTGTGGATGTAGTCACCGAGGACATTGTGCGCAATACAAGCATCAAGGAGAAGGAGACCTTCATTCTCAAGCAGTGGACCTTTGTAAACCGAATCCTCAACTCGGCACAATGGGCAGCTCGTCAGGGCAAGAATGTCCACTTTGTTGAGACAACCTCATTCGGCTGTGGCCCAGACGCATTCTTCACAGACGAGGCGCGCTCTGTCCTCAACCGCCACAACAAGAGTCTGACACTCCTCAAGATTGACGACATCAACAATGTCGGCTCAATGAAATTGCGAGTCCGTTCTCTCATTGAATCTCTGAAATTTGGCGGAGAGGTAAGTTCTGAGGTCAAGGAGTTCATACGTCCGCGTAAATTTGAGAACGAGGACAAGAAACGCAGGACAATTCTTGCTCCGTTCTTCACAGAATACATATCTCCACTGCTTGGCGCAGCATTCAAGACTGAGGGCTATGACGTTGTCAGCCTCCCAATATCTGATGCCGAGTCTAATGACCTTGGACTCAAGTATTCGAACAATGAGGTCTGCTATCCGGCCACCCTCATCGTAGGAGATTTCATCAAGGCCCTGCAGAGTGGCAAATATGACCTTGACAAGACGGCTGTCGCAGTTACACAGCTTGGACAATGCCGTGCGACTAACTACCCGTCCCTGATACGCAAGGCCATTGTTGACGCAGGTTTTAGCCAAGTCCCGGTAATTGGCATTGCAGGCACCGACAAGGAGGACCAGCCAGGCTTCAAGCTTAATTTGTTCAAGGCCGCGCCAATAGTCCTCTATTCAGTCTTCTTTGGCGACTGGCTTTCAATCTTCTACCATGCTATTGCCGTCCGCGAGAAAGTCAAGGGCACGGCACGAGCACTCCGCGACGACTTCCTGCGACGCGCGAACCCAATAGTTGAGAAGAAAGACCTTAGTGGGCTTCTTAAGCTGACAAGACAGGCGGCCGAGGAGTTCAACGCCATTGATATATACACTGACAGGACTTATCCCAAAGCAGGTGTGGCAGGTGAGATCTTCCTCAAGTTCAACCCTTACTCACATCGATATGTGCCAGATTGGCTCATGGATCATGGTGTAGAAGTTGTTCCGCCAATCATCCACAACTTCTTCCTGCGCGCCTTCGTGAACTTCAAGTTCAATAAGGAGAATTATGTCAAACGGTTTAAGGTTCCGTCTATCGTTATAGACATGGCCTATTCGCTCATTGTCAAGGTTCAGAAGAAATTCGACAAGGAGGCTGAGGTATTCAAGTTCTACCAACCCGAGATTGACATAAAGACCCAAAGTAAGCTGGCAGAGGACATTATATGCCTTTCAGCCCAGTTTGGTGAGGGTTGGTTGTTGCCTGCTGAGGTCATCGCCTATATCAAGCAAGGATGTACAAATGTGGTCTCAATGCAGCCTTTTGGTTGCATCGCAAACCATATCGTCGTCCGTGGCATAGAGAAGAAGCTCAAAGAGGCTTACCCCGAGTTGAATATGCTTGCTCTCGACTTTGACGGCGGAGTTAGTGAGGCCAACATAGCTAATCGCCTCTTGCTTTTCCTCTCCAACATGGAAAAACAATAAGGTCAGTCTTACTGATAATGAAAAAGCCGGACAGCTAATCGCTGTCCGGCTTTTTCATTTATATCATGCCTCAGAAGAGACATCAATTTTTACTTGTCCAGGAATTGTCGGAGCGCAGCCCTGTTCTTGTCATTAACAAAATCCTTCATGGCTGGCGTAAACAGGCTCTCAATGGTCTCAGAATAAACGTCTGTTACACGACCTCTCACCATCTTCATAGTAGAGTTTACCATCTTATTAGCCTCAGTCATGGCCTCAGGAAGGAGTGCCACAGCAGCAGGAATCCAACGCTCGGGAAACAGATTAGCGTTTGCTCCGCCACGACGGAAAGAAGCTATCTGTTTTGAAATGGCAGACAGGGCAAAATCAATGCCCTCAGGCGTGTCAAGAGACAATCCAGCATCGGAAACACGACGCTCAAGAGCTGCGGGATTAGCCACAATAAGGCCGACAGTAAAAGGACTCTGGTTATTATAGACCATGCACTGATCAATGCAATCAGACAAATCAACTATCGACTCCTCAATTCCCTCTGGTGAGAATTTCTCACCATCTGAACTGATAAGCAGACTCTTGAAACGACCGAGGACATATAGGAAACCGTCTTCATCAATATACCCCATATCGCCAGTGTATAGCCAACCATTTTTGATAGTATCCGATGTCGCCAACTCATTTCGCCAATATCCCTTCATGACATTGTCACCCTTAATGACAATTTCACCTTTCTCACCCCTTGGCAACTCATTGCCGTCGGCGTCACAAATCTTTATCTCCATAAATCCGACAGGAAGTCCGGAAGAACCGAATTTGGCTGCATGAAGTGCATTGGTCGAAATGACAGGAGAGGCCTCAGAGAGTCCATAACCCTGAGTTATGGGAATGCCGACAGCCGCAAAGAAGCGTTGCAACTCAATATCCAACAGAGCACCGCCACCAATGAAATGTGCGAGCCTGCCACCAAAGTTCTCCTTGACAGCATTAAATATCAAGACATTGCCCAAAGACATAAGAGGCTTTAGCAACACTCGCCACCCACGGCCTCTGTTGAACCAATTGCCATTGTATTTATAAGCGACATCAACAAAGAAGTTAAACAAACGCCAAGCAAATTTGCCCTTGGCCCTTACCCCATTCTCTATATTCTTTTTGAATGCCTTGGAAAGAGCAGGTACAGACATCATCAAGGTTGGACGAATCTCCTTAATGTTCTTGGGAATATTGCGCAATGTCTCCATCTGAGTCCGACCAGTCTCCTGAGCCGCAATCGAAGCCCCGTAATACATGAAACAGTAGAGACATACGGTGTGGGCAAAAGAGTGGTCCCAAGGCAATATCGCAAGAGTTACGGAATCCTCATCCAATGTGACACGCTGGCAGCTTTGCATGGCATTTGCCGCATAGTTGCGCTGAGTCAGCATGATGCCCTTAGGGTCTGAAGTCGTGCCACTCGTGTATGAAATATTTGCCAAGTCATCTGCCTTAAGTTGACTAACAAAATCAACCATATCGTCCATATGCCCAGCTTCCTTCAGCCACTCCTTGCCCATGGCACAAACCGCCTTGAAACTAATCGAGTTTGATGTGGAACTAATGTCGTCATCAAGGTAAATAACTCGCTCAATTTCAGTGTCAGCTAAGTTTGCGTCCTTAATTTTGGGCGCCTGGTTTTGCGAGACGATGACCATCTTCGCCCCAGAATGTTTCAATCTGAAATAGACCTCGGTAGCGGCATCCAATTTTACAGAGAGAGGTACATTGACCACACGTGCGTAGAACATTCCAAGCTCACTGACAAGCCAATCCTTACGCCCCTCGCTAAGCAACGCGATTCGATCACCAGGCTCAAGCCCTAATATTCTCAAACCTGCGCCAAAGGCAATCGCATCCTCCTTTATGTCTCTGTAAGTCCATCGTTTCCACTCACCTTGACGCTTCTCGGTAATCAATGTGTTGTCGGCATAGCGTTCAACACTTTTCTCAAAAAACTTTATGACCGTAGTCAGCTCTCGGAAATCAATTTCCCTCTGCTTTTGATCTAATTTCATTTTTGTTAAACATTAAAGATTAACAAAAGTAGAAAATAATCCTGAAATGCTAAAACAGAAAGGGGCAGGGAAAGCCAGCATGACACAATGTCACATCTTACTCAGTAGCACAAATGACACAGTGTCACCATTATTGCCATTATGGCATACACAATGTCTTGGCATAAAAATTGACATAAATCCAATCAGAACATAAAATACAACTATAATATGGCATCAGGTAAGATTGGGGTCTCAACAAAAGACCTCTTCCCTATCATCAAAAAATTCCTGTACTCAGACCACGACATCTTCCTTCGCGAAATCGTCTCTAACGCAGTCGACGCGACGCAAAAATTGCGCGTGTTGGCCTCTAATGGAGAGTTCAAGGGCGAGCTTGGCGACACCAAAGTCCGCGTAAGCTTTGACAAGGACGCCAAGACGATAACCGTCTCCGACAACGGCATCGGCATGACGTCGGAGGAAGTCGAGAAGTACATCAACCAAATCGCATTCTCGGGAGCGGAAGAGTTCCTTGAGAAGCACAAAAACGACGCAGCCACTATCATCGGCCACTTCGGACTCGGCTTCTACTCAGCATTCATGGTTAGCGATAAGGTGGAAATTGTCACCAAGAGCTATAAAGAGGGAAGCAAGGCTGTGCGCTGGAGCTGCACAGGTGAGCCTGAATATACATTGGAAGAGGCAGAGCGAGCAGAACGCGGCACTGATATAATCATGCACGTCTCAGAGGATGAGAAAGAGTTCCTCGACAAGAACCGCATCCAAGAGTTACTCTCTAAGTACTGCAAGTTCCTTCCCATTGAGATTGTTTTCGGCAAGAAGACAGAGTGGAAGGATGGCAAGGAACAGGAGACCGAGGAGGACAACGTCATCAACGACACGAAACCAGCCTGGGTTAAGAAGCCTGCCGATCTGAAGGAGGAGGACTACAACAAGTTCTACCACCAGCTATACCCGATGGCTGATGACCCATTGTTCTACATACACTTGAATGTAGACTACCCGTTCACATTGACAGGTATCCTCTACTTCCCCAAGATCAAGAACAACCTTGACATCAACCGCAACAAGATTCAGCTCTACTGCAATCAGGTATTTGTCACGGATTCAGTAGAGGGCATTGTGCCAGACTTCCTCACACTGCTCCATGGCGTCATCGACTCGCCAGACATTCCTTTGAATGTCTCTCGTTCATACCTGCAGAGCGACTCAAACGTCAAGAAGATTTCCAATCACATAACAAAGAAAGTAGCCGATCGCCTCGAAGAGATTTTCAAGAGCGACCGCGCCACATTCGAGAAGAAGTGGGACGACCTGAAGATCTTCATTGAGTATGGCATGCTCAGCGATGAGAAGTTTGCCGAGCGTGGGAACAAGTTCGCCCTGCTCAAGGATGTCGATGGCAAGTACTTCACTTTCGAGGAGTACAAGACCTTAATCAAGGACAACCAGACTGACAAAGATGGCAACCTGATTGTTCTCTACGCTAACAACAAGCAAAACCAGTACAGCTTCATCGAGAGCGCGCAGAACAAGGGCTATAACATCCTTTTGCTTGACGGACAGCTGGACACCCCATTCATGAACATGCTCGAGCAGAAGTGGGAGAAGACCCGCTTCAGCCGCGTGGACGCTGACACCATCGACAAACTAATTGTCAAGGATGAGCAGCACGAGCTCAAGCTCTCCACACAAGAGAAGAGCGACCTTGAGGAGGCATTCCGCAGCCAGACTCCTAAGGAGGAGAAGACCAACTACACAGTCAGTGTAGAGGCTCTTGGCGAAAACGAGATGCCTGTCATCGTCACCCAAAACGAGTGGATGCGCCGAATGAAGGAGATGAGCGCTGTACAAGGAGGCCCGATGTCGTTCTATGGCGAAATGCCAGACACATTCAACCTTGTAATCAACGCAGACCACCCTGTCGTTGCTCGAATCGTAAGCGCCATGTCTGACAAGACCAAAGCTCAAATGGAGCCAATCATGTCTCAGATTGACACATACGAGGCTCGCAAAGCTGAGCTCAACAAGGCCAAAGAGGGCAAAAAAGACGAGGAGATCCCGCAGACTGAAAAGGACGAGATGGAGGCTCTCAACAAGCAGATAGAGGGCGAGCGGAAGAAACGCACCGATCTGCTGACGTCATTCGCAAAGGACGAGAAGCTCGTAAGCCAGCTTATTGACTTGGCTCTGCTCTCCAACAACATGCTCAAGGGCCAAAGCCTCACTAACTTTATCAAGCGCAGCGTCTCTCTCATGTAATAGAGACCAAACTGATTGATAAAGACCCTTAACGGTTATTACAACCCGCTCCCAAAGATTTTAACTCTTTGGGAGCGGGTTTGTTTTTATTGTTATCACCAGAACTGTCTATTAGCAGATAATTCATACCTCTTCCGCTATTGTGTTGTATCTTTACGGCAGTGAATACATAAAAAATTATTTACAACATGAAATACAGTAGACTTATTGCGCCATTCATGGCAATTGGGGTTCTTGTGTCGTCATGCGCAAACTCCACTCAGGGGGATTGCGGTTCGCAATGCTGCGCAAAAGACAGCTCGACGACTATTGACAAAGGCGCTATTGTGATTGAAAACATCATGACGCGCCGCAGCATACGCAAATACAAGCCACAACCTGTTGGACGTGACACTGTCGAGACAATTGTCAGATGCGGCATCAACGCACCCAATGGAATGAATCGCCAACCATGGGAGATACGCATCGTAGACAGCCCCGAATACATCGACGGCATAACAGCCTTATGCCGCGAGAAAGACGACCGCATGGGCAAAGACTCGACCATGGTGACCATGTTCCGCAACGCATATACCGTCATCTTTGTGGGCGCACAAAACAATGCGAACCTCGATTGCGGTATTATGGGTGAAAACATGGTGCTTGCGGCATGGGGAATGGGTCTCGGAACTTGTTTCCTCGGTGGGCCTATAGCCTTCATGAAAAACACACCTGAATGTAAACCATATCTCGACAAGCTCGGCTTTTCAGAAGGTACTGAACTCATTTACGCCATTGCCGTCGGATATCCCGATGAAAATCCTGACGCAAAGAGTCGAGACGAAAGCAAATGGAAGTTTGTAGATTAGAAACGGAAAGGTGGATAATTTTGCGGCCATAGATTTCGAGACAGCAAACCCGCAAAGGTCAAGTATATGCAGCGTTGGCTTGGTTGTTGTCCGAAATGGGGAAATAGCTGACGAGTTTTATAGTTTAGTTTATCCAGAACCCGACTATTTCAGTTTCTACAACACCGCGGTACATGGTCTTGAAAGCCAAGATGTAAAGGACGCACCATTGTTTCCGGACGTTTGGAAGCTCATTGAACCCAAAATCGAGGGATTGCCATTTGTAGCCCACAATGCCGCATTCGACAAAAGTTGCCTAAAAGCGGCATTCACAACTTATATGATGGATTATCCTGATTACGAGTTTCTTTGTACGTTCAGAAAATCAAAGTCACTGTTAGGCGACTTGCTACCCAATTACCAACTGCAAACTGTTGCAGCCTACTGCGGATACGATCTTTCCAAGCATCATCACGCTTTAGCTGACGCCTATGCCTGCGCAGCCATAGCAAGAAAGCTGCTGTAAAGGCACATGCGAGGGCATGTATCGAGAAAGGCATACACAAGAGAGTGCTCCCGCCAGGATTAATGGAGACTCGTATTAAATGCGAAGCCCGAAGCCTTGTTAGAACAGGCCTCGGGCTTTTGTTTTATGAGATTATTTCGCAGAATCAATCTCGGACGTCTCAGTCAATTTTTAGTCGAGCTACAAACTTAATGACAAAATAACCACCCAAAATCTGCAAGAGCAAACCCGGGAAACCTATTCTTACGTCTTGAAGAGCCGCGGTAAGACTACCGGTGTATGCCCATTCAAAAATCGCCCCAAAGAACTGGTAACAAATGACAGCCAATGCGATAAGCGGCAGTGTCACCTTGCCTGATTTACGGGCTATGAGACTTGCGGCAATAGCCAAAAGCGAAGACTTAGATATAATTATTGGCAGCATGAATGCTGGAGGCATACCAAAGAACAAATTGTTTGCCAATGGTGACAGAACTGCCGTCAGAAGCCCTACAACAGGTCCATAAACATAGGCCGCAACAAGGGTAAAGAAATATATCGGAAGCCAAACCAGCCCACCACCTGGCACAAGATGGCAAAGCTGCGGAAAGATTATATTGCCGACAACAAATATAGCCGCAAACATATAGGTTCGTACCTCATGAAGTGAGAGGCTACGCAAAACAGGAATACTACTCATGCTGAAAGTTATATACTACAAAAATAAAAAAGAAATGGCTTCATGCGACAAGCATAAAGCCATTTCTTTAATAGAGGTGGGAGGTGAAGGATTCGAACCTACGAAGCCGAAGCAACAGATTTACAGTCTGC
>CAVETY010000021.1:0-59615 GCA_963618945.1 Bacteroidaceae bacterium | reverse complement strand
GGTGAGTGTCAGGGGGTTGGAGAGGGTTGTTAAGGGAGGTTAAAGAGGGAGGGTGAGAATATGGGAGAGGAGGACTGAGGTCCAAATCTTATTTCATTGGAGACAAAAACTATCGCTGCTATTTAAAAATTGGTGGGCATATTATATAGGGTGGCATATTTATATAGGTTAATCTGCTTGTCAAACAACAATTAGTGCGCAACAAAGAAATGCGCGGCGGGATTGGAATCCGCCGCGCATTGTCAGTGATATGCGTAAGTAAGGAGGAAAGAGTTAGGTCATAAGAGAGATTTGACACTAATGAGAATATAAGGTCAAAGGCTCTTAATAAATAGATGTCAGGATTCTGGATCTTACGCTGCGTCGGGTTCTTGCGCAGAGTCGGGTTCGGGAGAGTCAGCGGACTCAGCGATCTTGACCTTGAACTGGCTGACCACATTGTTGAGCATATCGGCAGATGATGCCAACTCCTCGGCACTGGCTGCCAGTTCCTCGGCCCCGGCGGCGTTCCGCTGCGTGGTTTGGTTGAGGTCGGCAATGGCGGCATTGATATGCTCGGCACCCTGACCTTGCTCAACACTCGAGACAGTTATCTCCCTCATCAGGTCGACCACCTCGTGGAGCTGTGGCGTGACCTCATCGAGTTTGGAGTCAACCTCCTCAGCGGCTTGAATGCTGGCCTCGGCAGTCTCGGAGACAGAAACGGCCGTGCCCTTAGTCTGCTCGGCGAGCCTACCCACCTCGCGGGCCACGACAGCGAAACCGCGTCCGCGAGAGCCTGCACGAGCCGCCTCGACCGACGCATTGAGCGAGAGGATATTAGTCTGGCTGACAAGGGCGTTGATGTTCCTGATGGCGAGAGCGATCTTCTTAGACGCCGCCATGCTGTCGGACGAGATATCAGCTATATGGTTTATGGCGGTGTCGCTGTCGGCCATCAACTTGCTCGTCTTCTTAGAGTTCTCCGTGTTCTGATGAATGATAGAGGTCATCTCCTCGACCGAAGAGGCGATTTCCTCAAGAGCGGAGGCCTGGCTGTTGGCTCCATCTGATATGGCGAGCGAGGCGCGTGAAATCTCCTGACTCTGAGAGCGAAGAGACTCGGCGGTGTCCTGCACCTCCTCAATTGTTTCTCGCAAACTCTCTTGCATATCGAGGACACTGGCTGCGAGGATGTCAATCTCGTCACCCGTGTTATAGATCTTGACCTCCTGCGTCAGATCTTTCTCCGCCACACGGCGAGCCGCCTCAGCCACATCGCAGATTGGGTTGGTTATGTGGTGGCGCACATAGCGATAGCAGAAAAGCACCACAAAGAGGCTGAAGAACGCGCCACCGCCAAACATGGCGAGACCGAGGTAGCCCATAAGGACCTGCGCGCGCGAATACTCAATGCCGGTGAAAAGCGTGGCGCACAAAGTGCCGTCATTGCTCTCAACGGGCGTATAGATGACAGCGAAGCTGCGGCCGGCCACAGTGCTTGAGCCCACGAACGGGACGTGCGACACATAGAGCGAGTCGCGAACCGCCTGATCCTCAACCTTGATGCCCGAGAGACGTTTCTTGCCGGCCTCGTCCTTGATGGTGGTCTGCGAGAAGACACTGTTGGCCACAATGCCGAGATCCACCTGATAGCGCTCCTTGAGACCGTCGAGGAAACCCTCGTCAGCCAAGTGGCTGAGTACAAAAGAGAGGGTCGCCACGGGCGAGACGCCGTCGTGAGCATAGAGCGTGCGGGTGACGACAGAGCAGACGCCCAGATTGCCGACCTCCGCATAGCCTCTATAGCAACCATCTTTTAGCTCGGCCATGAGTTTGGAGAGCTTTTGCCCGGCTTGGAGTGATTTGAACCTTGACGTGCGGCTTATTATAGCGCCCTCGGGGTCAGTGAGGATATAGCCGTAGAAAGAGCCGGCCGCGGCCACCTCGTCAGCGAGAGTCTCAATGGGGGCGTAGGTGCCATGGCGGAGCGAGTCGAGTTCGGGGGCATGGTTGGCCGGTATATTGGCCATGAAATCATCGAGCGTGTTGGCGCCGACCATAATGTCGGCCTGGATGCCCTTGGTGACACGTTCAAGTTGATAGGCGAAATAATCCTTGAAAATGAGCTGTCCACCGACAGCCATGTTTAAAATATTAACGATGCCAAGCACTAAGGCGAAAACTCCGAGGAGGAGGAGCATCTTGACATGCAAGCTCATCTGGCCGCGACTCAACTTTTTGATTTTGCTAAGAGCCGATGACTTAAGCTTCTTGAACTTCTTCTTTACTTTGGCCATAGGGACAAAAGGTGTGACAGGTGACAGGTTTTGGTTTAATGATTCTTTAGTTTTATGAAGTTAGTAAAAAAAGCAGTCACCCCGTATCGCACTATACGATTTCTCCAATATTAACTTAGATATGAAAAAGTCGAGATTGAAAGCGACTAAATGGTCAAAGATAAAGCCGTCTTAAAGAAACAATTAATGAGGCTGGCCGTAATACGAATAAGTGGAAAATTACCTAAAGATGAAGACCTACATAGCCATAAGCATGGCCGTCCTCGGCATGACGTCATACGGGGCGGCGAAAGCGCAAGGAGTGCGCGAGACTGTGAATAACGTGACCTATGCGCTCTACGACTATAACAACACGGCGGGCGCGGTCAACGTGGCGAATGGCGTGACGGACGTAGTCATTGCCGGCGAGGTGCAGAAAGACGGCAAGACATATAAAGTAGAGATGGTAGAGGACAACTTCGCCGCAGGAAACGCAGACGTGACGAGCGTCACTATTGGCGAGGGAGTCAAATATTTAGGCATCGGCGTGTTTCACGACTGCGTCAAGTTGGCCAAAGTGACAATACCATCCTCACTTGAGGCTATTTTTGAAGAGGCTTTTGACGGATGCACAGCCCTTGCGGAGAAGCCAAAGATTTAGGGAACGTCAAGCAGCCCAGCGCACGAGCGGCAAACAAATGTTAAAGTAGAAAAATAGTTCGGTCAAAACACAATATTGCGCATTTAGATACGTTTTTCACTTAGAGCAGGGGAAAGGACGGCAACGCCCTACCCCACTTCCGAAACACATCTCAAAAGTAAAAGCGTAGCCTATGGCATTAAAAACTACTACATTTAAAAACGGGGACTGGGTTGTTCTGAACAAAGATTTGGAGAAGTATGGCGCGATTGACGACTGCCCTAAATATTGCGTGACACACACGGAAAAAGCGGAAGAGAGCGAAAAAGGGAAAGAGATTGTCTTTGCGGAAGAGATTACGCTCGACTTTGACGAGGCAAATTCAGAGGGAACAAAGGTATTTGACTTTGCGGAGAACTTCACCGCCACTGGCATGCGCGACCAGGACATGACGATGGAACGGCACATGAGCATGATGAGCCTCGTCCTCGGAGACCTCACTGACGAGGAGCGCAACGAGATGGAGGAGCAGTACCACGACTATTTGGGCGAGCGCAAAGCGTTCTATGAGGACGAGTTGGAGTTCGAGCCAGCCGGCTACTCATTGGCGTAAGCAAGAAAAAAACGACTGACGCCCGAGCTTATTGGCAAAAGGGTGTGACATAACGACAAAGCAGGGCCGCGAACAACTCAATGTTCGCGGCCCCGCTTATTTATTTTTCAAAAGGAACTTTTAATCTTGAAGCAGAGAGCGCTGCCGTCCCCCACCCCATGCGGCGATATGGTTAGTCATGCTATTAGTAAAGCTTATAGACAACCTTGCCCCAACGAGCCGGCCAGGCGGGGAGGTCAATGACCTGACCGTCGGGAGTGCGCTGCATCACCATCTCCTGAATGCCAATCATACCCGAGCCGCCGCGGTTGAAGTCGGGGGCCCAGTCAAAGCCCATGTCATAAAAAGCGGGGAAACGATAGGGGCCGTTGGCCATCTTCTCATAGTTGAGCTTGGCGGCCTCGTCGGCCAGACCCAAGCAGGCAGCCCAAATATTATCCTGCTTCCAGCCCCGGGCGGACTTCATCTCAATGGACCAAGGGTCGAGGGTCCAAGTGTCAATGGCCACTTGGAGATCGGGACGTCCGACGCCAAAGACGCGCCAAGGGAAGACGGGGTACATCTGCGTGGTCTCCACATTATTGATACGCGCCCAAGCAACAGCCGGGGCGATGACCTTGTGGCCGTCAATGTAGCGGAACGGGATTTCAGGCACATGGCTGACAAGAGTCTTGGCCTTAGCTATGACATCGGCTGATTTGCCGACCTTGGTGGCATAGTCCACCCAGGCCTGACCTACCACCCGAAGGGCAGCCACCGTGCTGCACGGGTTATAGGCCATCTTGTGAGTCTCGACACCTGCGCCGGGATAGATGACAAGCTTGTCGCCCTCGGCGAGTGGCAGTTTGCCGAGTTTGAGGGCCTCATATTGATAATGCTCGTCAAAGAAAAGCAGGCATTGCCAAATGAGATCCTCATAGGCCGAGATGTCCATGCCCTGATACTTGTTGGCCTCAAGCGCCATCATGCAGAACTCGAGCGACGTATCCCACAGATACTCAAGCCATGCGTTGCTCTCCACTCCCCTATCCTGACCAGGGGCATGCTCACCATACTCGGCAGGGTTCGGGAGGCCGAAACACTCCATCTGCTCTGTGAAGGAAGCACCGTCGTGCCCCCAATAGAAACGGGTTCGCGCAGTGGCATTGCCGAGCATACGCTTATAGGCGTCAAGCTGCACACGGAGCATCTGCAAATCGCCCGACTTGACCATGGGCCAATAGACAAGGCGTTGGTTCTGAGCGGTCTGAGTGCCGCCGCCCCAGCAGCGGTAGTCTGGTGTGAACTTGCGAGCAGGGTCGACGAGAGACGGGTCGAAAGTGAAGAGGCCGCCATTGAACTTAGTGACCCAACGTCCGCTCGCATTGCATCCGAGCATGAAACGCATGAGGTCGTAGTTGCGGAGGATGACTGCAGCCGAATCGGCAGGGTCGGGTTCAGAGAGGTTAGAGACCTCGCGCGGCAAATAGATGTAGCTTCGGCTCCAGAAGTCGGCCCACCAATAGGCGGTGCGGAGACGCGAGTCGGCCGGCTTGCGCGCAGCGGCGGGGGCGTCGGAGTAGGACGTCAGGCGCACATGGACATCAAACTTCTTAGCATCGCCCTCATAGTTCCAGGCGGTGAAATCAGTGTCGATATATTTGCCTTTTGACGTACCCGTATATTTGAGGGCGGGGACGGTCATCACGCCTTTCATCTCAAGCCCTGCCAAAGGATTATAGAGAGACACCTTGATTGGCTCGAGTCCCTCAATGGCGACTGTGCGGTCAAAGATGGTCTGCTGACGATTGACGTGACTGAATGTGACAGAATGGGCAGAGGGCGAGACCGAGTCGGCATACATAACACAATCGCCCGAGAGCCATTTGTGCGCGCACTGCATACGGGCATCAGGGGGGACGACCTCATCCTTGGTGCGCCAGCTCTCGTAGCTCACCGTGGCATGCCTTTTCTTTGCCCCGTCAACTTGGATATAGATGTCGGGCGAAGTGGCGTCGGACCAAATATAGATGGTCATATCGGCGCAAGAGACCGTCATCAGACCAGTGGAGACCTCCAGATTCTGGACGAAATCTTTGCCAGCGAGCACATTGTCGGAGAAACGGAGGCGCAGTCGTCCCGCCTTGAGCAGAGTGTTGTTCTCGTCCAACCATCCGCTTTGACACATATAGATAAGCAGGTCGCCATTCTCGACCCAGACATTCATTCCGATGTCATGACCACCCACCGGCATGGACTCGGAAGAGTTTTTGCTTTGGCTGGTCCAAGTGTAGTCGTGCGGCACGTGCGTCCCACCGTCATTGGCGAGAGCGGCCGCAGATGAGATTATTGCCACCGAAGCGAGGGCGGCATGTCTTAGAAGATGAAACATGATTGCGCTACATTAATTATGAGCAAACATAATGCATATTATTCATATTTTTACACCAAGATTGACGCACATAAACAAAACAGCCCGATGACACAAACAAAACTGCCCCTCACGCTCTTAGCGGTAGCCACAATCCTGACATCATGTGGTCCAGACCAGCCGACACGTTGGGACGAGAGCGCCATGGTGGTTGACAGCGTAGTTCAACTTGCGGCCGACGGGCATGTATTAAGCCGACAATCATATTATTATGACGCCGAGGGACGGGACACGCTCATAACATACACAGCGGGCGAGAGGCGAGGTGAGGCAAAGTCAGAGTATAGCGTCAACGGCAAAGTGGCACGCCGAGCCGTCACGTCAGCCGACGGCGTCACAAGGATAGAGTACACGTATGACGAACGCGGAAACCTCACGCGGCAAGAGATGGTGACAGAGACCACGGACGGTGCACGCCATGCAAGCACACAATTCACAAACGACAGCACCGGGCGAATGACGCGCAGCCACTCAGTGACCGACACGGGTGACGAAGTGATGATAAGCATGACATACGACAGTCATGGCAACAAGTGTTCGGAGACTCGCGCTCAACGCAAAAATGGCGACACAGAGTGGACAAATGAGCAACGGCAGGAGTGGGAATGGATTCAGGTAAGCACGACAGGCAGCGCAAAGTGGGAACAATCGGCAGCCCGCCTCTTGGTATGGGAAGAGGGCGATTGGCACGAAGTCAGCAGTGAAGTAAACACTTACAAAAATGGCAAAATGGCAAGGCAGGAACAACGAGCGGGCGACATCTTGCTGCTGATAACGACAGAATATGACGAGGTGGGGAACATCATGAGCGAGTTGACATATTCAACGCAAAACTCGGATGCCACACTCCAAAAGGCAGACATCATTTCAAGCAGGGAATACAGGTATGTCTCAAACTGCAAAATCGAGACTGACTTTACATGGGCGGCGGGAGTGAAAGAGAAGGAGTTGGTCACATATACGTTTGCGCGCAGGCAGTAGGGAGAGATTTCACCAAGTACATAGACAGCGGAGAAGACTATTACCACCAGTCGGTCTGCAAGACGACGAGTCACAGCATATCACTCGGATACTGGTTCTAAAGGTTGCGAAAAGCCATTACTGAAGAAGTAGAAACCTTATATAAGAGGATTTCCTCAGACCGCCCCAGGCAATGACGAATAACATTCGGCAGCTTGAGGCGGTCTGATTTTGTTAAGATTGGCGGGGCGAGGCATGGATAGTCCCATTAAAGGGCGGAAGCGAGTCCCAAAGTCAATGAAAGGAGTTATATTTGCACCCAAAGAAACAAACCACCAATGGCAGATAACCAGAAATTTGACGAAATAAGGCCGTTCCGCGACAACGAGGTCGCGGAGGTCATCAAGTCCCTTTGCGAGGTACCCTACTTCCTCAACATTCTCGGGCGCCTCATACCCAACGTCCCTGTTGAAGCCATTGTGGCCAAGCTCAAAAGCCTGCGCACGGTAAGTGAGTTCCAGCACGAGTTCATCATACCATACCTCAATGGCTTGGAGAAGAATTGCACCGACGGCATCACGGCCAGCGGACTTGAGGCCCTCGACCCCAAAGGCGGCTATATCTTCATGTCCAACCACCGAGACATAATTCTCGACTCGGCCTTCATGAACGTCAAACTGGACGGAGCGGGGCTGAACACCACCGAGATAGCCATTGGCAGCAACCTGCTCATCTATGACTGGATTGTGGACTTAGTCAAGCTGAACAAGTCGTTCGTGGTGAAACGAGACCTGCCCGTGCGCCAAATGATGGAGGCTTCGGCTACGCTCTCCGCCTATATCCGCGACAGGATAACTGAGGGCCATCAGAACATATGGATAGCCCAGCGCGAGGGGCGCTCAAAAGACGGCAATGACAAGACCCAAGGCGCTGTGCTCAAGATGCTGAACCTGAGCGGCAAGAGCGACATCATATCCAACTTCGCGGAGTTGAACATAGTCCCCGTGGCCATAACATATGAGTATGACCCATGCGATGCCCTGAAGGCCTACCAATATCAGCAGAAGCGCGACAACCCGGAGTATAAGAAGAGCAAGAACGAGGATCTGACGCACATGTCCACAGGCCTTAACGGACGCAAGGGCCACGTGCACTTCGCCTTTGGTACCCCTATTAACAACGAGCTGTCCAAGATTGCCGGCATGGCCAAGAATGACCAGATTACGGCTATCGCAGAGATGATTGACAGGCAGATATATGCCAATTACCGCCTCTATCCGGACAACTACATTGCCTTGGACGCAATAGAGGGAGAGGCGAAGCACTCTGACCACTACACAAAGGAGCAGCGCGACGCCTTCATGGCTTATGCCGACCAGAAGATTGCGGCTATTGAAGGAGCCGACCATGACTACGTGCTTGGCCAGATGCTGCAGGCGTATGCCAACCCACTGATTAACCAGGAGAAAATCCTCGGGAAATAAGAGGTTGAGCATCACAGAAAAATAGAGGCGGGGCTGTGTCTTTTTTTTGACGCAGCCCCGCCTTTGTTGTGCACACCCAAACTGGTAGCGAACTATACTTTCCAGAAGCCGGACATAGCAGTCCACTAAGTTTTCGCGATACGGCTATGCGGCAAATTGGCAATGCGCACAAAAAAAAGGCTGCGCCGTAATGTTTCGATTACGACGCAGCCTCGTGTTTTTTATGTGGACTTTTGTGGCAAGAACCGCCCGACACATCAGCGCATTAACAAATGCGGAGACTCATGTGAGAGCCTTATGAGAAGAGGCGTCAGATGCCCGTCAAACGCCTACTTTACACCAAACTTATAAATGGTGGTCTGAGTGTAGGTCTCACCCGGCTTAAGGATTGGAGACGGGAACTCGGGTTTATTGGGCGAATCGGGATAGTGCTGAGCCTCAAAGCAGAAAGCACCGAACCTGTCAAATTTCAGATCGCCGCGTGAATACTCGCCGCCAAGGTAATAGGCGGTGTAGAACTGGAAGCCAGGCTCGGATGTGCGGAAAGAGAGCGTGCGACCGCTTCGGGGATCGTAAGCCTCGGCCGCGTCACGGGGAATTCCGCCCAAGCCATCGATGACGAGGTTGTGGTCGTAGCCGTCATCTGAGTGGTAGATGCGGTCGCCAATCTTGTGGGGAAGGATGAAGTCGAGCATAGTGTCCTTGACGCTCGCCACCTCGCCAGTCGGGATATTAAACTCGTCCTTGGGAGTGTACTTGGCGGCGTGCATGCAGACCTCAGTGTCGAGGATGTTGCCCTTGCCCGCGAGATTGAAGTATGAGTGGTTGGTGAGGTTGAGGATGGTCTTGCGGTCAGTCGTGGCCTTATAGTTAATCTGCAACTCATTGTCCTGATTGAGGCAGAAGAAGACGGTCACAGTGAGAGTTCCAGGGTAACCATTCTCCATGTTGGGGCTGACATATTGCATTGAGACGCCCACTCGGTTTTCGCCGTCAATGACAGACGCGTCCCACAGCTTGGTGTTGAAAGAGCCGGAGCCGCCATGGAGGTGGTTGGGGCCGTTATTTATCTCGAGTTGATAAGTCTTGTTGTCGATGGTGAACTTGCCCTCGGCGATACGGTTGGCAAATCGTCCGACTGTAGCGCCGAAGAAGAAGCCATGGCTGAGGTACTCGGGGTCGATGTACTTCATGGGGTCGTCAAAACCCATGACCACCTCGCCGATGTTGCCATTCTTGTCGGGTGTCGTGATGCTTGTGATGGTTGCGCCAATGTTGGTGATTTTCACCGTCATCCCTTTGTCGTTAGCGAGGGTGAAGAGGAACGCGTCCTTGTCGCCCACCGTCCCGACCTTTGTCTGTTCAATTTTCATGGCCTTTGGTGTTAAAATTCATTGTGAGGAGAAGAGACCGCCGTGTGTTGCTTTCGGGGTGAGCAGCGGGGAGGGGCCTCACCTTTACAACGGCGAGCCAAATATAGCCATTTTCTTAAAAAGAAACAACACATCTGAGCAGAGCAGCGACAAGTTTTAACAGAAACGTAAAGAGAAGCGATGAGAATGTTATAAGAAGTCCGACTCAATATGCAAATAAACAATTAAAGCGGTTTGCCACTTTGCCGCGGCAAACCGCTTTAATTGTCAGCATTCGTCAGCCTCTGAAGTCAAAGCCGACTTTGAAAATAAGGCCATTAAGAGTCTGGTCCGGGTTATCACGATAAGAGTAGTACAACCGAGTGCCATAAGAATTCAGTACAAGGTATTGGGCCGTCACCTTTCGGGCCACATAGCCAACGGAGAAAGAGACCCCAAGTTTCTCATTGATGGCGTATCGACAACCTAACGCCTCGTGGACATAAATGCCGCCCTCGTTGTTGACATAGGCACCTAAGCGGGCATCCACAAACGGGCAGAACCTCGTTTTTGTCAGATTGGCCCTAAAGTTAAAGAAGACAGGAATGTCCGTCCGCGCCTCACGTTTTTCATAAGGGTGTCCGCTAATTTCACCCCAAGAGCAATAACCAGTGAAATCGAAGCCCATGCCGGCACCTATGAAAAAATAGGGATTAAACTGATAGCCGTGTGACGTTGTGACCTCAGTTGTCTTGGGGCTCAACTTACTGACGTAGGAGCAAATGCCACCATCCACAAAGCCGTGGTAGCCTTTCTTGACAGACTGCGCATTTGCCATGAGAGGCAAGAGCATCAAAATGAAGAGTAGAGCTTTTCTCATAAGATAGAGTATTTAATTGATCTGTTACTTTATTTTTCAGAAGTGCGAATAAATCGAGCCATGTGCGACCGACTTTGGAATTTTTGGGGGCGGCGGACCTGGCATCTCCTTTTCAATGACAAAGAACGGGCGGTCTTGCTCCACAACTTGGCACAAGACGGAGAGAATTTGCACCCGCTGCACAGACAAAACAAAGCAACATTTAGGAAAATCACATGTAAATCTTGATCTGCGGACCAAGATTTGGGTCAATAGCCGGATTTCTTTTATAATTTGGCAATAGAACCAAGAATAGAACTCTGCAGCCGACAATGGAATTCGTAAACATAAGTTACATAGCGGGACTCACAACCATGTTTTTCAGCATGATGGCATGGTTCTTTTGGAGGCGCGGCGAGTTGCTGCATCGACTCGTGGCAATGCTGACCGGCACCATCGCCTTGGAGAGCCTCAAGGACTTTATTTTGATGGCCATGGGGATCTATGCCGCCCCGGAGGTTTGGGATGTCATCACCGCTATTGACATGGTGGCCGTCCCGATGTACGCCTTTGTGCTGGCCGAGCTTGTCAGGCCCGGAACACTGTCACGACGGACCATGATACTGCACGAATTGCCATTTGTTGTGATGCCGATTCTATATATGGCATCGGGCCTGTCGTGGATTTTCTATCTCGAAGTGATATTTGCATCCATCTATGGCACCGGGATGCTGATTTGGGCGATGGTCAACATCCCCCGGTATAACCAGCATTTGAAAGAGATGTACTCATACACCGAGAACGTCAACCTCGGTTGGCTCAAGGTCATCCTCTGCACATTCTACGTCATCCTTGGAGTCTGGATTTTTGACTGCGTTGTGATTCACATTGACATGGAGTGCGTCTATCTGCTCTGCAATCTGGTCTTGTGGATGGTGGTATCATATTTTCTATACCGCCACGAACTGGTCATTGGCGAGTTGGCGGATTGGAAGCCTGAACCAGATAGAACGGCCGAAGAGGGTAATGCGCTCGCCGCCAAAATAGAGGAATTATTCACCGTCCAGAACATCTATCTCACTCCCGATCTGAAACTGTCTGACATTGCGACAGCCGTTGGCTCGAACCGCACATACGTGAGCAACTACTTTAACCGCGGGGCGTCGACCAACTTCTACGAATATGTGAATACACGCCGTGTGGCCCACGCCTGCCGCCTGCTTGCCGAGACCGACATGCCCATCAATGAGATTGGCCGAAACTCGGGTTTTTGCAGCCATGCGGCATTCACCAGAGTCTTCTCTAAACATAAGGGATGCTCACCGACAGCCTTCAGGCAATCAGTTCAACACGCCATCTAAAGCAATGTATCACAATTATTTGTACGCAATGTTAAGAGATTTTTACGAAGAGTAAAGCGTCAAGAGGTCTGCTTTTTACCCGTTGTCAAGTGACAGGTTGCTTTTTTATCTAATTTCAGATAAAAATCAATCTCTTCACATATGTTTGGATTAAAAGACCTCCTGTTAGAGACATCAAACTCTCCGCGCCGATGCCTTATATATCTTATTTTCCTCTCGTGCTGCATAGGCTTCGCGGTATGGGATGGCGGCGGCAGCGACTTAAAGAATGACGGGCCAAAGATATGCCTCACAAAGAGGGCCGTCATGCGCCAAAAGTTCGACCGCGACACACTCCTAACAAACTTGGCGGCGGGGGACAGCCTCAAGGTGCTGGGCATCAACATCTCATCCTTTGGCCAATTGTGGTTGGTTGAGACTGCCAAAGGGGATATCGGTTGGGTGGACGCAGGCGACCTCCCACAAATCCGGCAGGTGGTGACCGACGGCCGAGACAAAGGTGACACAGTCACAGTGAGCGCAGTATGGCTCGGCAGTTCTATTCATCAATACTCATATACAAACAGCAAAGGCGAAGACTCGAAACACTCCACAGATGATTTCATTCCTGTGCTTGACGGATGGGACGATTATCAATATAACAGTTCATGTCGTGTCGGGGTTTGCAGCAACAGGAAATTTGAGGCCAAGACACTAGGAAAGACATTTGGTGAGGTGAGCGAGGCATTCGGCACCCCGGAGCTGCTGCGGAACACGCCCAAGGGCATGGAGGCCCAGTATTCATGGAAAGTGTTTGAGCCGTCAACGGGCAAAATGCTCAAGCCTAACGTGACATTCGGCACGGACTCCATAGCCATAGCGGTCAGCCTTGCATCGCCCACCAGCCGCGGGGCCTGGGTGCTGCAAAGATTGCCATTGGCCAGTACAATTATCGACTGGCCCATCACGTCGTTGATGATTCGCGGCTCGCGCTACACAGTCATGAGCGACACCTTGTCCACCGGTGTCATAAAGGTGTTGCTGATATGCTTAGTGATTTTGGTGGTGTTCTGCTATCTCACCTGGATGTTCCTCACGGTCCAGCTTCCCGTGCTGTTGATGGGGTGGCTGATGAAGTTCCCGCCTGTCTTCTACCTTCTTTCTGACAAAGCACTAAAATACTTGATGCTGTTCGTGTTAGTCATCTCGGTCTACATCTGGAGCGTCATGATGATGGCTTGGGGCATGTTCCCCATTTTCAGCGTGCTGATACTCGTCTTTGGCTGGTATGGCTACGAATTGGCGTCGAGCCCGTTGTGCATATACCCACATATCCGCTGCCCCAAGTGCAGACGCCTGTACACAATAGAGTTTGAACACGAGGACTTTGAGTACTCCGAGAAAAAGAGGGGCGAGGACGTGGTGCGCGGAAAAATGCTTGGAGAGCGCACAGCCTCATGGAAGGCATGGACGCAGGTCACGACCACATATAAATATGGAGACGGACAGACATCAACCAATAGCCACCGCGAGGATGTGCACACTCAGGCACAGGACTACCGGACATACGAATACATCAGTTATGATGTCCTCTACCGTCTCGACCATTATCGCCAATATTATGAATGCTGCAAATGCGGACATGTGGAGGAGACGACCTCAGTCACAAGCACAGAGCTTGACCGCCAAGAGAAAGGTCGCTACGCCCACGAGATAGCCTATGGCGATGAGTATCGGAAAAGTTGGTAAAGGGGCAGAGACATGGAAAAGATAATAGAAGAGCTGGGGAAGAGATTCACTCAGATGGTCGCTAACGCCAATGCTAACGAATTTTGGAAGAATATCGGCTTGGGACGCGAAGCCTTTGAGATGATGCGCAAACTGCCGGAGCAAGTGCCGGGTGAATTTGAGACTCCTGAGGAAAAAGGAAATCTGCTTTGCAACATGCTTGAGCAGATGGACGAAATCCTCACCCCTCGTCTATGCATATCAGTGCGCAACGAGATTGCGCGGTTAAATCCGGCGGACGAGGACAATATAGCAGAACGAGCGAAACTCTTGGACTACATAAACCCTAAAGTCTCGATGAAAGAGTTTTGCAAAAAGTACAACCGACATCTGCTGTTCGACCCCGTTGAACGCACAGAAAGGCATGAGGAGGTGATTCAAGATGTTGAGGCCGAGTGCGACAAATGTCTTGGAAACGTCCCACGCGGAATGGGCTTTTGCTTTGCCTATTGGAGTAAGCGGCGTGACATTCTTGCGAGCTATGGCATCAGATGGCGTTCACCGAGCGAGATGAACCCAGGTGTCTTATTTGACTGACATGGAGAAAGGCATATTTAAAAGATGTAAGGGGAATAGCATTGTCAACCTAAACACGTGCGGAGATGAACCAATATGACTATAAGGAGAAACACCTTGTAAAACAGAAATATTCAGCCCCAGACAAAGTTGAAGAGGGAGGAAAATGTTCATTCTGTGGCGCTGCCGTGGAAGACGATGAGCAATTCTGCCCAGAGTGCGGCTCACCACGCGGAGGCATCCGATGCCCTAATTGTGGAGCTCTGAGCCGACGAAGTTTCTGCAGCCACTGCAACACTCCGCTCAACGACGTAGCCCACGAGGCATTGAGACAGGCCAAGGCAGACCCGGCATTCAGACGGGCCGAACAACTTGCCGCCGAGCTTGCCGAGCTTGAAAAACAGATAGAAGACGCAGGCGCCGCACGCCCCGCAATGAGCACAGAGCTCAATCAGGAAGCCCGCAAGGCCGCGAGCCGCTATGCCAACCTTTTTGGCGACGTGGCCTCCATCAAAATTCCCGACGTCAAGACAGTCAAGCCTGCCTCCCATGGTAAAGTGCTGACGGGGAACATACTTGAGGCCGCCATTGCCGAATATAAGGCCAAAGCCCAGGAGTTGCAGCAGACGATAGCCTCAATGCTCCCGACTCCGTCGGCCACGCCTGAAGAACAACGCAACTTCTTCTGCGCCCGCAAGATAATGACGGTTGAGATGCGCTCCATTCGACAGGAGTGGGTGTGCAACTACTGCGGATGCCATCATAAGCAGCCAAGCGAATGCACTGAGCCGGGACTCGGTGGCACATGGATCTTTGTTGAACAGCCCACACCTGTGGCTAAAATAATCTATGGCTAATGGCAGAAAATAAACATTGGGGCGAAGCACCTCAGGAGTCGACGACCGCCAGCAAACCCGGCTGGGGAGGAACGCCGCAGGAGTCGACAACGGCTAACAAACCGGGTTGGGGGGATGCGCCACAGGAGTCAACAACCGCAAATAAACCCGATTGGGGGGCTGCGCCGCAAGAGTCAACAACCGCAAATAAACCCGGTTGGGGGGCTGCGCCGCAAGAGTCAACCACGGGTGCGCCACAAAAAAGAATGGTGGGAAAGGCGGAGTGCCCTGTCTACTCATTCTATAAGTTGGATGGGCTGCTGTTCACCGTCAGCGGAGTGATTTCAGACCAGTCGGGCGAGGCCATAATTTTTGACGTAGAGCATGAGGGTGAGCATTACGCGCTCAAGCTGTATCGCCATGGCGTTGTGCCGAACCATGAAGTGCTGCAACGCATTATGGACCTCAGGGGCAACGGGCTGTTGGTTGACATATATGCCCATGGCCTTTGGCATGACGACGTGACGGGAAGTGACTATCATTATGAGGTGATGCAACGATGTGACGGAGGGTCGCTCGCAACCATCAACATCCAAGGCAATGAGACACGGCTCAAAGAGTTAGCTTGCCAAATGGCGGCCGCCCTTGACTTCGCCCACAGCAACGGAGTGCTACACCGCGACGTCAAACCAGCCAACTTCCTTTTCACTGACAAGTCGCAGACTCATTTCGTCCTCACAGACTGGGGTTTGGCCAAAACACTCGACAAGGACAAGAGGGCGGTGACCGACGACGGACGCACAAAAATATATGCCGCGCCCGAGATGTACACCTACATTCCCGGCACTCCGACATACGTTGGCCCAAAGGCTGACTTCTTCTCAATGGGCATGACACTGATGGCCCTCTGGATTGGTGAGGGGAAACTGCTTGCCGATGAGACAAAATTGGTACACGACAAGCAGGAGGAGACCCTACCCTACCCTCGCCGCGGAGAGATGAGCGACCATACGCTCGGACTAATAAAGGCACTGACACGCAGAAATCCTGAGGTCCGCGCAGGGTTTGACGATGTCGTACGCTGGTCAAAGGGCGAGAACATATATCAGGAGAAAGAGGAGGACACGCTGGCCGAGTTCAAAATCGTATTCAACGCAACCGAGGGGCTCATAGCCCACAATCCCAAGGAGTTGAGCGACCTGATGTGGGCAAACCAGGAACTCGCCAAGAAATACCTCTATTCTGACAAGATAGCCGGATGGTTCCGCGACATCGAGAGGCCTGAATTGGCCATGGCGATGGAGGACCTGACGGAAAACCGTTTCCCCGGCAACCAGCAGGCAGGTCTTTACGCGGCCTGTCTGACGCTCAACCCCGAAATGCCATTCCCATTTTTCAGCGGGGACAAAAAACTCCCCATCAAAAACCTGCAAGAACTTGGCGCTGCGCTCGAAAAGGGGATTTTGACCAAGAGGCATGTGGCGGGAATGGCATCGGAGACCTTTCTGATGTGGGCGGCCACTCGAGACTCCGCCCTTGCGGGGAAAGCGATGAAGAGTCCCAAAGACGCTTGGCGCATAGTTTATACACTTCTGCCAGAGAGAGGATATGACTTCAAACCCATCAAAAGCAGCGCATTAGCATCACCAGAGCAATTCGGCCGTCGGATAATGGCGGAATGTGCGGGTGAAGCGACAAACGATCTGATTAACAGCCTTGACAATAAATGGGCGTCAAGCCGTCTGCACGCCTATATGGCATCAAAGGGAGTGTATGACAAGCATATATCGTGGATAAAATTTTGCTTAGACATCAACTCGGCTGACAATCAGAAGAAATTCGCACCCTACAGCCTGCGAGTGGCGCAAATGAAGATTGCGGCAGGGCTGACAGGGAGCGTCCCTCCCATAAAAGTATGCGGCGTCACATTCGCCAAGCCGTCCGACACCGAGAAAGCCGACTTCAGCGACTTCGGCACCGAGGAACAGGACATCATAGCCGATTGGCTTTCACTCTTCTATCAAGAGAATCCGAATGAGAACTATAAGAAAAAGTCATATTTCCAGCTGACATCCCAATATGTCAACATGCTCGAAAATCTCCCGGACTGCACCTACGTCTTGCAATCAGGAGAGGGGATGGCCGACATCCAGGCATCCATAGAAGTCAACGAGGAGAATTGGCGGAAGGTGAAGATTTGGAGGTGGGTTGCCGTTATTTTTGGGTTCATACCCTTGCTTGTCATGATAGTAATCGGCGTCTACCTCACATTGAACATGGGGGCTTTGGACCTGTCGAACAGCCTGAGCAAGGTGGGCTATTGGGTCGGGATTGGCATAGGAGGCATAGTCTTTCTCAACATGTTTGATGACGACTATGGCATCATAGTGGCAGGAGGAGCAGGAGCCATCTGTTTCGGACTCACCAAATTGGCGTTTGAATTCGTCGGCATGATTGCTCCGTGGTTCGTGTTAGCGCTTATGCTTTTTGTCCTGATATCCACGGGCATAAAAATATTCTTCGGGGACAAGGGATACTTTGACGACCAATACACGGACCTTGACTGGGACGAAGCGGTAGACCGTTACTGCGTCGGCATCTGCTTTGATTGCCTCGATAAGGTTTTCCCTCAGAATGTGCCGAGTGATTACCCTGTTTGCGTGATAGATGATAATTCTGAGCGGGCGATGAACGAATTGCCCAAAGTTCGCAAAAACGCTATTTATATGCTCGGAATGACGCTATTAGGAGTCGCGCTTTGCTGGTTTACAGTGCGAGGCATCTCTGACCCAGGGGAAGAGTCGCTGCAGGCCATAGAGGTCTTGACAGGCAAATATGAAGGCGACATAGAGGGGACACCGGCGAGTGTGACATTCCTCAGACTTTCCGACGGCACCATCAAGGCCGTGATGGACATCCGATACCGCTCCGGGGCCATTGAGCAGGATATGCAGGGAGAGATGCCAAAGAATTTCCCGGTCATGCTGCCAAAGACAGATGATCAGTCAATCTATTTGCGGATTGACACGACATATTCCAGAGAATCTGTCATGGTGGCGGAAGGCGCGTACTGCAACTCAAAAAACAAACTTCGCAAAGTCACCTTGAACAAAAAATGAACTGCCAGAAGTGTGATAGACCCAACAGGCCATCGGCCCGTTTCTGCAAATGGTGCGGAGAGGCGTTGACAACGATTGTCGGCAAATGCGCACCTGCGCAGTCTGCGCCCCTTGACGCCCTAATTGACAAGACCGAGATTAAGTCGCGGCTCGACGACATCGTCAACAAGGCCAAGGCCAAAACAGAGTTTTGCCGACGCAACAACATATCCGCCCGGATGCAACTCAGCTTCGTCATAACAGGCGAAGCCGGCACTGGGAAAACAACAGTGGCACAGACCATTGCGACAGCCCTCGCCGCGGCTGGAGTCTTGAAAAGTCCTGTGGCAGAGACAGTCAACCCTGTGGACTACGACAACTGGGTTAAAAACATTGACAAGCACGCGCAGAGGCTTGCCAACTCAGCTCTTATCGTAGAGGAGGCTCAGAAGCTGGTGCCAGACGGCGAGGCAGAAGAGGTGGCGAAACTCGACCACGTCCTGCAAATGGTTCGCAAATGGCGAGAGGACGACACTAAACCCGTCGTGATTATCACAGGAGGCAAACGGTTGGCTAATTTTTTTGCCGAGAACCCCAACTCAGCCGCCGTCATTAACTTTTTCCTCAAAACGGAGGAGATTTCCATTGACGGATTGATGGAGATTGCCCTACGCCAACTCTCAGAGAAATATCACAGGACACTCACGGAGGAAGCCGCCGAAAAACTTAGGCGCATCTTTGTGTACGACCGACGGAATTTATCTGAGGCACTTGGCGCAGGGGGGCATGACGCCGCGGCACGAGCATACGGCATCGACTTGGCCGCCCTTGACGCGCCAGCCGGACCTCTCGGCCCCGAATATGTCAAGGGGAAAGAGTTCAAGCCCAAGACATTGCAAGAGGTGATGAACGAGTTCGACAAGTATGTGGGAGTCGACGAGGTCAAGGCCGAAGTCCGCACGGTGGCCAATAACATTGAGCAGGATGTCAAGTCGGGCCAGCAGCCACAAATCACACATCATTACCAATTCCTTGGCAACCCGGGCACAGGCAAGACCACCATGGCGCGTCTCTTTGCCGACGTCCTCAACGCCTTGGGGGCTTTGCCTGTGGGGCATTTGGTGGAGGTGACAAAAGATGACCTCGTGTCGAGTTATGTAGGCGACACGACATCTAAAGTCGTATCCGTTTGCCAAAAGGCGATGGGCGGCGTGCTGTTCATAGACGAGGCGTATCAGCTTGGCAACGACGACCATGGCAAGGACGCCATAGACACTCTGCTCACACAGGCCGAGAACAACCGCGGCAAACTGGTGGTGATCATAGCCGGATATACAAAAGAGATGGGTGAATTTGTCCAACTCAATTCCGGGCTTAGCTCCAGGTTTGACAAGATAATCAACTTCCGCGACTATAAGCCGGAGGAGCTGACCGAGATCTTCCGACGGCTCGTGGCCTCATCAAAAGAGGGGCTACAGCTTGACAATGAGGCGGAAGAGCAGGTGGGGAATGTGTTCAAAAAGATGTATCTCACCAGGACGCGCACATTTGGCAACGCCCGCGAAGTCAGGACTGTATTCAACCGCGCGGTCGAGAACATGAAAAACCGTCTCGCCTCCGACCCGGCCTCCGGCCATTTCCTGACAATGAAAGACATAGAGGGGGAAGAGGGTAAGACTAAATCGGTGGATGAGATTTTGGCTGAGTTTGACGACATGAAGGGCATGGAGCAAGTGAAATCGCAAATCAGAAGCATAGCCCGCTCCGTGGAACTCAACAGGCGCCGAGCGCAGACAGGCCGCGGCCAGAGCAAAGTGCAGAACATCCACATTGCCATAACAGGCAGCCCCGGCACAGGCAAGACGGAGATAGCCAAACGACTTGGGCGAATTTTCAAAGCCATGGGTGTGCTGCCCAAGGGCCATGTGGTGGAGCGAGAGCGCAAGACACTGCTCGATTCGATGGCCAACTCGGCAGGCGTCAACATGGACAAGGCAGTCGACGAGGCCATGGGCGGCGTGCTTTTCATAGACGAGGCATATAACCTCATCCCGATGAACAATCCATCAGACAAGGATAAGGATGGGACGGCCGCCATCGAGGCCCTGATGACGCGCATGTCAAATGACGCGGGGAAATTCATAACCGTCATAGCAGGCTACAAAGCTGAAATTGAAGAGTTCATAGCCAACGCCAACCCCGGACTCGCCAGACGATTCACGCACCGCATACACATTGACGACTACTCAGCGGATGTGCTTGTCGAGATATACAAAGGATTGGCGACGAAAGACAACTTCACCCTCACCCCCGAAGCCGAGGAACTGCTGCAGAAAAAAGTGCAGGAGATGGTGACCATGAAAGACAAGAACTTCGGCAACGCCGGGGCCATGGTGAAACTATACGCAGAGACCATAGAGCGGCAAGGAGATCGCCTGGGGGAGAGCATGGACGAGCTGACCGAAGATCAGATGTTCACCATCGAGGCCGCAGACATCCCATACGAATCGCCGAAGAGAGTAGACATCAAGCAATGCATGCGCGACTTAGACTCCCTTGTGGGGCTTGAGAGTGTCAAAAAGATGGTGCGCGAGTTGGCAGACACAATAACCATTGAGCAGGAGCGCGCCGCAGCCGAGGGTCGTCAGCCGCGTTACCCGATGAGCCACTACCTCTTCTTTGGCAACCCTGGCACGGGAAAAACCACCGTCGCACGCATCATGGGCGACATCTTCTACACTTTGGGTCTCCTGCCGAGCAACAAACTGGTGGGGGTTAAGCCAGCCGACATGATAAGCGGATATGTGGGCCAGACAGCACCACTGACGCGCAAGATGATAGACCGCGGGCTGGGTGGCGTTCTTTTCATCGATGAGGCCTACGGGCTTAACGATGGTCAATTTGGCACACGCGACGCCACGCCCGAGATGCTCACGCTGCTGAACGACTACAAAGGCCGCATGGTGTGCATAGCAGCCGGCTATCCGCGCGAGATGACGCAGTGGTTGGCCACCAATACGGGTTTTGACCGTCGTTTCGAGACCAAAGTCTTTTTCGAGGATTACTCGGCCGATGAATTAGCCACCATATTCATGAACATCCTCAAAAAGGAGGGCATGAAAACCGACGAGGCCGCCGAGAATGAGATGCGTCGATACTTTGAGGCTCTCGTCTACAACAAGGGGGATAATTTCGGCAATGCGGCAGAGGCCGTGAAATATTTCAACAAAGTAAAGATCAACCAAGGGGCGCGCCTGCGCAAACTGGGCTCCTACAATCGAGAAGAGCTCTACTGGCTGCGTCGCGAAGACATGATAATGGAATGAAGTGCTATCATTGCAAACAAGAGATTGATGACGACTCACTATTTTGCGACCAGTGCGGAGAGAAGATCTGGATATGCCCCAAGTGTCACATCCCAGGCAAAGGAGAGGGCAAACGCTGCGGCCTGTGCGGAAACATTTTGGTGGACGCGGCTGCCCCGTCGTCACCGAAGGCCCCAAGCGGAGTCTCAAGTGAAGCGGCAGTAGCGGCCTCGCGGCTTGTCTCCCGAGAGATGGGACTAACCATCGAATTGTCAGAGGGGCTTGTGTTGGGCCGTCTTGAGGGGCGATACGCATCTGTGCTTGCGCCACTTAAATATCTCTCAGCCCGTCATGCGAGCATCCGCCGCGACGCCCAAGGGTGGATCATAGCGGACGAGGGGTCGCGCAACGGCACTGCCGTCAATGGGCAGTGGGCATACTCGCCACTGCATTTTGGCATCGGGGATACGATAAGACTTGCTAACGCCTATGATTTTGTTGCAGAATGAAACTCAGTTATAACGCGATAAGCCACTGCGGCCTTGTGCGCCACAACAATGAGGACGCCATCCTTGTGGGGAATGTCATCTTGCGAGACGATGCCGACGTCTTCTGTTTTGAGGTGCCGGAGAACGGCATGATTTTCCCAGCCTTGGTCTGTGACGGCGTAGGTGGGAACGCCCGGGGCGAAGAGGCCTCCATGATGGCGTGCGAAGGATTCAAAAGCCTCTTTGAGACTCTCGCCCCCGACCTTGATGACGACCAGTTGATTCTATGCCTGAAAAAAGGGTTCGCTGAGATAAACGAGAAAATCATGGTGTGCAGTGGCGGATGCGGAATGGCCTCCACACTCACAGGCGTGCTTGTCTATGGTGGCAAAGTCTTCGTGTTGAACGCTGGAGACTCGCGCACCTACCGTCTGCGCTACGACAACCTCAAACTGCTCACTAACGAGCACACGGTCATGAGAGACAACCGCAGAGTCATCACCAACTGCCTTGGCATGCCGGGAGCCAAGGTGGACGTGGGCATATCCGCCATTGTTGATGATGACGTGTTCATAGTCTGCTCTGATGGTCTCTTTGACATGATTGACGATTCGGCTATAGCCTCAAACGCGTCATCCGCAGACAATCTCCTCAACATGGCACTCGCCGCTGGAGGGAGGGACAACACATCGATCATCAGCATACATTTCGGGGAGGAGGAAGAGGGGATTTAGGGAGTAGTTTGGTTGCCCTTTGGGGAGGGGGCGGATCATCGTGCTGTAATTGTTTCACACAAAGGGTTGGCCTTGTGACAGTTGTAATTATCTTGTGGCGATAATTATTACAATTCCCAATGCGATGGCCAAAACGACATTTATAGTCAAGCTGCGAACCAGCTTAGACTCAATGTTGTTCAAAGAATTTCGGAAAGAATCAGTTGCCTCAGAAAGTTTTTGAGATGCTGAATTAACAGAATCCATCACAGCCTGTCGATCTTTATCAAAGGCAGCCGATTTCTGAGCATAGTCCGTCCCGATGGCAGCGACAAGCTCTTTGACTTTTGCTGTTAAAGAACCAATTTCAGCAACATAGTCAGATGTCGAACTGCTCAGCCCATCATACGAGCTAACAGTCCTTTCCACTTGTTTGCGAGCAGATTCTAAGCTTCTGAGACTTTGCTCTAACTCCTTCAAGGAATTGTTGATTTTCTGGTCAATCATATTTTTATGTAATTGTTTTTAATGTTGCTGACTGTTTTTGTATGTTCTTCCAGTTGGATTGCCAGTTGGATTTTAGTCATGTATTCCTCGTCTGTCAAAGCATTATGCTGGATAAGGAGGCGAGTATATTCATTCAGCAAATCAGCTTGCCCATCCCTCAAGTATTGATAGAATACGGCTTTATAGTCATTATAGAGCTCATGCTCCAGCATTTCGTTATTCTCCTGCCCTAAATAGAGGATGCAGAACACATTAAGAAGGTTCAGTACGGGATTCATTTCAGCAATGGCTCGACGTATCAATCGGACGGCACCCTGAAGGTGCTTTATGTTGTCCATTTGTGAGTCATTGTTTACAATTTCCGCATCCACGACCCTCATATATTTTCTCACAAGTTCAAAACTTGTGATTTCATCTTCGGAATGGATATCATGGTTTGTGTCATCCTTCAATGAGAAAGGCGCATCTTGCTGTAAGATGGAGTCGTACGTGACAAATTTCTCACGAGCGTACTTAGAGTTGAAGTAGTAATAAATGAAGTCTTTGAGTTCCTCATTTGTTTTCTTCCAATCCTTTTGGGAACCGATGGCCATGTTACAGAACTGTTCCATATCAAGAATTCCTCTTGCTCGCTTATCGGCAATACTCTTATAGATAAAAGAAGTAAGATGCTTCAAACAAGCCATGATTACACCTTCGGTCTCGGCGAGTTGCCTAACCTCGGCCATCATACTCTCAGTTCTCTCGGTAGAATAATATTTACGATAGTACAAACTGAGATGTTCGTAATACTCAGACTCTTCTTGACAGACTGTCGTGATGCGGAATGTGCGCTTTGAGTAATCTTCAGTGAAGTCATCTATCAGACCAATAGTACACATCCTATAAATAGCCTTCTGTATGGCTTCTTTATAAGCAGCAGAGCCGTAGTCACGAATGTAGCTATATCCACTGGCATTCTTTAAGTTTTGGGCATTGCGAGTCTCAAACACAGGCATCTCCTTTTCCAAAAGATACATATTGTATTGATCAAGGATCCGTTCGTCTTCTTCATAAGACACATAATAGGTCAATATTCGCCCGACCTCATATCGTTTTATAAACCTGACAATGCCTTGAGTATTCGATGTTTTGCGTTCATACACACCCTGAAACTCCTCATTGCTGATTACCACGTTAAGATTATTCAAAAGCAGCTCCATGACAAACAACTCAAACTCCTCGCCAAGAAAGTTGCTGTCATAGAAGAATTTATTGCCAGTGTAATCAGATGAAAAGTCCTGCCATTTTCCAGTCTTTACATTTTTCACCGGAAATTTCTTCGGTGAGTACAGGATTGTAGCTAATGCCATTTTCTTGTCACGCCCTGCTCGGCCGGCCTCCTGAACAAAGGACTCCAAGGAACCGGGGAAATTCAAGTGGAACGTCATACGGACGTTAGACTTGTCAATGCCCATTCCGAAAGCCTTTGTGGCAACCATCACGTTAGTCTCGCCTTTAAGAAACGAGTCTTGGCAAATGGTATCGTCGCCACCTTTATATGTTGATATGCTACATAACCCTTGATTACGAAGAGCAGCCTCAACTCTTGGAACGCTCATATTTGCCCTTTCTGACGCTCGTGGACAAAATACTATGCCGGCAGTTTGGGTATTCATCTGATTATACCACCCCCTTTCGACATTAACATCGAGGTCAGTATTGCGTATTTTATCAACGATGGCAAAATCCCCCAAGTTCTCACGCTCGATGAACCGCTCTTTGATATAACCTACTGCGCTATCATCTTGTATATCAACAATCTTCCGAGTAGCATCATTAATTACTTCGAGTAATTTTCCTTCCTTAATATCACCAACATCCCATGCCTTCTTTGCATATTTAGCGTCAACTTCATAAACATAGTATTGAAGCTCAAGACGATTAGTGTTCTCGTACCTTACAATTGCATCATCCTCTAATGTATACGCTTTGACACCAGACAACTCCCGTTCAACGTCAGCGAGGACATCAAACGAGGCTGTCGCCGTAAGGCCAAAAAGCGAGATATGATTATCTGTCCCCTCGACCTCTTTTGGAAGTACATAATTAAACAAGTTTCTTCCGAGATGAAGGTATGCGAGACGGAAATCATGCCCCCATTCAGATACACAATGCACCTCGTCTATTACACCATAAGCGAAATAGACGCCAGACTCTCGCATGGAACGCAAAACCTCTCGAAAACGATAAATGCTCAAACGTTCTGGCGACAAGAATATTATTTGAACTTGTGACCCTGTCAATGCAAGTTCACGTCTTCTGCCTTCCGCAAAATTCTTTGTTATGTCACTATTGATATATGATATGCAGTCTATTCCATTGCTTAACAAACCATCATACTGGTCTTTCATCAAACCTTTCAACGGATCCACGACAAGCGTCACCGCAGGCTGCAGCATAGCCGCGAGTTGATAAGTTAATGACTTGCCACCTCCTGTGGGGAGGAGCCCAATCACACTCTTTAGTTGGAGGGCTCTACTCAGTATAGGTAATTGCCCCGCCCTGAAATCATCTTTCCTGAAAATGAGATTTAAGAAATATCTCAGATTTGAGCAATTTCCCTCTATCTCCTCATACAAGCCTTGACTGTTTTTCTCAACAAGTGGCTTATACTGAATACGCTCAGTGGTATAAAGGATGCGTTCCTCGTATACCTTTTCTGATGAACGCACAACGAAATAACAGTCATTTAAAACAGCGAAATGCGAAAAGGTAACATCTTTCGCATTACATATCTTATCAATAGAAACGTCAATGACAGCATCGTACTCAATTTCTGCAGAAGCATTGCTCCTTGTGCTTACAGATAATTGGGGCAATATCATATTATCATAGTCATTCGTCATGGCTATGAGGTTATGGTAAGCCTCCGAGAAATCTTCAACGGCGATATTGGCGACCGCAGTATCGTCTTCTAATATCAAAAGCCTCCAAACTTGTTTATTTACATCAAGTCGTTCAGATATAATGGCTTCTATAAATGTTTTTTGAATACGAGCTACCGCATTTAAACTCTTGACCTTTTGCCTGTCGGTCAAATCAGACACATAGTCAAGGACCTTTTTGCTTGCGTATGTCGGACAGCCACGTGAAATCAGGTTACTCATTAAGGCATAGACAGGACACAGGTTCTTGTGCGCAGTCATGTCAAAAGGCGCTAAAACCTCAAAGGCCCCCAGAGCAAGAGAAGAGCTTGTTATCTTATCTGTAAACGATGCAAAATACTGGACAGGCGCAAAATATTTGTACTCACGCAGAACCTTAGAAGTCAAAGAAAGGCAATAACTAAAGCTCTTAATCAAGCAACCATATGCCTTGCCATTAGAGTGGCGTCCAAAGTCTGTATCACGGAAATTAGTAAAAACATTAATCTTATTCTCAACGAAATAATTACTGAATGAATTTATTCTGCTTTCATTGAGATTTGCAGGGCCTATGCAAAGTACAATATGCTTTTGACCAGAAGAGGTTATCATCTCAGAAACTCCCTTCAGGTTCACTGCTTCAATATCAAGTATATTTGAGAATATGTGGATAGCAGTGGGTTGCTCTACACTTATGGAAGTAATGCAATTGCCATTATCACCACTATTCGAGGGCAGATATTTCGAGACGGCAATAACCTCAGTTGCGTTGCTATCCAATGCTGCCTCAACATGCAAAACAGCCCTCTTTCTTGCCACATCCGAGGGTTCTTCAAGAACTACTTTACGGAGTTTATCTATCAGGCCAAGCTGACAAAGTTTTTCGATAACGGCCAATGTACCTATAGCCTGCCCACAGCCCCAGTCGTATATTTCGATGCCGTCATTTAGACCAGAATAAGGAAACTCGCTTTCATCCAAAGCACGCAGAAGTTTATGGTAGTGCATTGGTCCATAGGCTGCCATATATGCGCAACACAGCTCATCAGTCTCTAATACAGCAGTGCCATGCTCAAGAGTACGCCCCTCACT
This sequence comes from Bacteroidaceae bacterium, assembly GCA_963618945.1. GTDB lineage: Bacteria > Bacteroidota > Bacteroidia > Bacteroidales > Marinilabiliaceae > W3P20-009. The sequence continues at coordinate 32,450 of CAVETY010000021.1, read as the reverse complement.
ATCTTCATAATTCCATGGTTTCGACTTAAACCGGTCAGGCACATATAGTTTAGAGATCTTAATAATCTCGTCTATGGTCAATTGCCTGGCGTTTCGAATATCTTCCGCGTAGCTCATCTTCCTGTTATTGTTTCACACAAAGGGTTGGCATTGTGACTGTTGTAATTCATGGCCGCCACTTGTCGGCTCGTGTTCGCATAGCAATATTCGCAGCCATGCACGCAGGTGTTATACTCACCTATGTCCTTGCTTTTTATGCAACCGCAGAACTCCCGTTGGCCCTTATCCCTGTTATCGCCGTGGAGCGCATACATGCCATTAGGAAGGATAATCGCACCTTCTGGCAAAGGCTCGACGTCACCAAACAGACTTGGCTGAGGCATGGGGAAGAGCTTGACTTTCAGATAGTCCATTAGAGTTTTATCCTCATAGGCCAACCTGATTATGAGCTCATCGTCCACACAATGGTTCTTCATTACGCCATATTCAGTAAGGTCAATTTTCTCGCCACAGGTAGCCAACTCATATCCCCATTTCTTATTGAGTAGGGATAAGCGGCGAGCGAACTCACGCATCTGCCCCTCTTGCCAATCGACGTAATTGACGTTCGCTTTTTGAAGATTGGCTTGGACCTTGCGATAAGAGATGATGTCCGCAAAACTGAATACGAGTTTTTCTGTATATCCATTCAACTGACCGCCAATATTCTCGACCTTCTCACAAAGGGAGTCTACGCCAATCTGGTCCGTTAGCATAAGAGGGTCAAAACGCCAAATGACATGACCCTTGCCAAGGGCGTCAACAAGCCGTTTGAAAGTATCTATGCGTCGCGTCAAAGGAGGCACATTCTTTTCTAAACCCTCTTTCTCATAATCGTTTAGCGAGTATTGGACATAGCACTTGATGCCACGCCTCTCAAGCACGGGCAAGTAACGCAACAACGCCTCCGGGTTCTTTGACCAAAACACGATGAAGCGCGTGTTCTTGTAGGACACATAACTTTTCACCCCGTTGAACGGGTTTGTCCATGCTGAGTAGCCCGCTTTGTCGAGACGATAAAAGAACCAATCCGCATAGAAGGCGGGGATATCTGTGCTTCGACTCGCAGAGACAAGGATAGGGACTTGCATGTCCACAAGCTCCCCATTGTCACGTGGAAGTCTTTCCTTAGCCCATGTAGCCATGCTCGTTCCTATAAACTTTGTGTTTCGTTTTCCCTTTTATCCCACTTAATTAAAGGGGATGACAGAATGTGGATAATGACAAATGTACACATTTTAGCGGATAGCGGAAATAAAATAATAAGAGCCACAAACCTTATTTACCCGATGGACACAATTGTTACCAACGAGCCATTTTAATCCCCATACCTTTGCGGCACATAATTAGTCATCAATAGATATGGTAGAGAATAAAATGTTTTGTTTCCAATGTCAGGAGACGGCGAAAGGTACAGGTTGCACCATCAAGGGTGTTTGTGGTAAAGAGGCAACTACCTCAAAGTGGCAGGACCTCCTGTTGAGCGTGGTGCGCGGTGTAGGGACAATCCAGCACACAATCGGAGAAAAGGCGGATAAGGAAGTGACAGACTTCCTGACTGATGCGCTATTCTCTACAATCACCAACGCCAACTTCGATGATCAGAGTATACTGAATAAGGTAGACAGAGGCATCGCCATCAAAAAACAACTAATTGCCACCGCTGCCAGCAAGGGCATCAAACTCCCAGACTATCAAGAAGTACGCTGGGGTGGCGAGAAAGCAGACTATAGTGTGGAAGGCGAACGAGAGTCAATCCTTCGCAACGAGGATGCCGATTTGCGTTCACTCAAGGAGCTCACCATCCTTGGTCTAAAGGGCATGGCAGCCTACTATGAGCATGCGGCTCGTCAGGGCGAAACCAATAATGAAATTATAGCATTTATGTGTAAGGCTCTCGCCACAATCAGCAATCCTGAGGCAGAGATGGAGACTCTCCTTGCCATTGTTCTTGAAACCGGCAAATATGGTGTGGATGTGATGGCATTGCTCGACAAGGCGAACACCGAGGCTTATGGCAATCCTGAGCTCACCAAGGTGAACATCGGCGTGGGAAAGAATCCCGGCATCCTCATCTCCGGTCACGACCTCAAAGATATAGAGGACCTCCTCATGCAGACTGAAGGCACTGGTGTTGATGTCTACACACACGGCGAGATGCTTCCAGCCCACTACTATCCCCGACTGAAGAGATACAAGCATCTGGTTGGCAACTATGGTAACGCATGGTGGAAGCAGAGGGAGGAGTTCGCCAGTTTCAATGGCCCTATCGTATTCACAACCAACTGTATCGTACCACCGGCCTTGTCAGCAGAATACAACAACCGCGTGTTCACAACCAACTCGACAGGTTTCCCGGGTTGGGAGCATATTGAGGTGGGTGCCGATGGTCATAAGGACTTCTCGGAAGTGATCAAGTTGGCTAAGACATGTGAGGCACCAAAGGAGATTGAGACAGGTGAAATCATTGGCGGTTTCGCGCATGCTCAGGTATTTGCTTTGGCCGACAAGGTTGTAGAGGCCGTGAAGAGTGGCGCCATCCGCAAGTTTGTCGTGATGAGCGGTTGTGACGGGCGGATGAAGAGTCGTAACTACTACGAGGAATTTGCCAAGGCTCTTCCGAAGGATGTGGTAATCCTCACCAGCGGATGCGCTAAGTATAAGTACAACAAACTGAATCTTGGTGACATCAATGGCATTCCTCGAGTGCTGGACGCAGGTCAGTGCAACGACTCATATTCATGGGCGGTAGTAGCATTGAAGTTGAAAGAGATCTTCGGAGCAAACGACATCAATGACCTTCCTATTTTCTTCAATATCGCATGGTATGAGCAGAAGGCTGTTATCGTTCTGCTTGCACTCCTCCACCTTGGCGTGAAGAATATTCACATCGGCCCCACCCTACCGGCTTTTGTTTCAGAAGGCGTGCTTCAGGTACTAATCGACAACTTCGGGCTTGCAGGAAACTCGACAGTTGAGGACGATATACAAAAATATATCCTCTAACATCTTTCCCTCGATAGTAAAAACCGCTATCGGGGGATTTTTTGCAAAAGAACAAGCTTTAATCCGCTAAATAATATAGTTTTGAGTATGGAAGAATCAGCATACGCAGCATTACAGAAATGTCCATTGTTCGATGGATTCACAATCGATGAAATCAAACAGACATTGATGTTTGTAGAACACAAAATGGTGGAGTATCCTGCCAAGGAGATCTACACACATGCGGGGACGCCATGCAAGTATGCCGATTTTATCATTGAAGGAGAGATGATTGCCCGCATGACGGGAATATCAGGAAAACAAGCGCAGATTGACCGACTTCCGGCGTCGACCCTTATTGCCCCCGGGTTTATATTCGCCAAGAAGAATGAGATGCCAGTAAGCGTAGAGACCAGCATGCCCACGTTGCTGATGCGCATGACGCCATCGGAATTGAGGAAACTGATTGACGCAAACGACAAGATACGTTGGAACTTCATTCAACAGCTGTCAATGATTGATGTTTTCCTGACACATAAGTTGCGTATGCTCTCACTTTCCTCGGTCAAAGAGAAGGTGGCTCAGTATCTGATAAAGATTTCCACCGAGCAGCAAAGTCGAACAATAAAACTCAATGTGAGTCGTCAGGAAATGGCGGACATCTTTGGCATTCAGAAGTTCTCGCTTCTCCGTTGTCTGTCGGAATTCGAGGAGAATGGCGCGATTAAGATTGAGGGGAAAACGATAACGATTCTCAACTCGGATAAGATGAGATAGAGGGGGACGAAGAGGGGGGGATTTGCATCGCTGTCCGCTAAAACTTTTTCGGGGGGGGGCATAAAATAGGGCTGGATTCCGCATTCGGAATTCAGCCCCGTCACTACATTCGTTTTGAAAGATAAAGCCGTGAGCTATGAACAAACGCACACATCTTACGGACAGCCGATGTTTGGAACATATATACTTTTGTTGCAGAAATCTGTGGAAACCCGCAAATATATTCCGCAAACTATGCTCTTCAAGAGGGAAACCTATAGAGTAACTCATCTCAGAAGACAATTCCAAGATAACAAGATTGGTATAAAATCGGGGGGGCAGTTTTTCTTGAAGACAAAATAGTGAACGCCTCGTACAAGCAAGACGTTGAAACAGGCAACTCTTCATCTGTCGTTTAAGTTCTCTCACGTTCCAATTTTCAAGAATGCACTCCTTCATGTAGAACTGCATTTCAAGGTGGTCTTCGCATTTCAAAATCTCATAATAATGTCTCCATGTCAATTTGTGGGACAACGTCCCACAAATTGGAAATGCCAAATACAACTTCCTCATATATGTCAGATTAGAGCGGTTAAAACCTTTCCCGTTTTTAAGGGTCAAGTCCTTGGAGAGGTTTACTAACAGTTGCTTGCCGTATTCCGCCCGTTCTTTTCCCCTTTGCTCATACTCCACTATATATTTCCCTATTTGCCAGTTAGTGTCAAGCAACTGAGTGTTTACGGCATGGATAGCAAGCTCCTTGGCTTGACTCCAAATAGTTGAAATACTATTGACCAACTGGAGGTACTCGCCATCTTTAATCTGGTTTGTTTGTATCACGTCTTTGCTCATAACATTCATGTTCTATTTACACCAACTTTATACTAACACCCTATTTATTACTCAACCATAGGCACAAATGTACACATTTTGGCGGACAGCGAAAATAAAACAACAAACGCCACAAATAAATTCATAAGATAAAAAATCGGGGTGCAACTCAATGAGTTACACCCCGATTTGCTTATTTATCGTTACAGATATTTATCTGTGCCTGAGATTACTTCACCTCCTCGAAGTCGACATCGGTGACGTCATCGCCGCCCTTGGCTCCGTTGCCGGCGTTCTGCTGACCTGCGCCAGGCTGAGGGCCAGCCTGCTGCTGACCTGCGCCAGCTGCGTACATGTCCTGAGAAGCGGCCTGGAAAGCTGAGTTGAGCTTAGCAGAAGCTGCGTCGATGGCTGCGATATCCTGCTTAGAGTGAGCGTCCTTGAGCTCCTTGAGGGCCTCCTCGATGGGAGCCTTCTTGTCAGCAGGGATCTTGTCGCCATACTCCTTGAGGCTCTTCTCGGTCTGGAAGATGAGGCTGTCGGCGCCGTTGATCTTGTCGACCCTCTCCTTGGCAGCCTTATCAGAAGCCTCGTTAGCCTCGGCCTCGGCCTTCATGCGCTTGATCTCCTCGTCAGAGAGACCAGACGAAGCCTCGATGCGGATGCTCTGCTCCTTGCCTGTGGCCTTATCCTTCGCGGTCACATTGAGGATGCCGTTGGCGTCGATGTCGAAAGTGACCTCGATCTGGGGCACGCCACGTGGTGCGGGTGGGATATTGTCAAGGTGGAACTGGCCGATGGTCTTGTTATCGCGGGCCATAGGACGCTCACCCTGGAGGACATGGATGTCTACAGAGGGCTGGTTGTCAGATGCCGTAGAGAAGACTTGGCTCTTGCGGGTCGGGATGGTTGTGTTGGCGTCGATGAGCTTGGTCATGACACCGCCCATGGTCTCAATGCCGAGAGAGAGAGGGGTGACATCAAGCAGGAGGACGTCCTTAACCTCGCCGGTGAGGACTGCGCCCTGGATGGCTGCGCCGATTGCGACAACCTCATCGGGGTTGACACCCTTAGAGGGCTCCTTGCCGAAGAAGTTCTTGACGGCTGCCTGGATGGCAGGGATACGGGTTGAGCCGCCGACGAGGATGACCTCGTCAATATCGTTGATAGAGAGACCTGCATTCTGGAGCGCGCTCTTGCAAGGAGCGATAGTGCGCTGGATGAGGTCGTCGATGAGCTGCTCGAACTTAGCACGGGTGAGGGTCTTGACGAGGTGCTTGGGCACGCCGCCCTGAGCCGTGATGTAAGGCAGGTTGATCTCAGAAGAAGTGGTGCTTGAGAGCTCGATCTTGGCCTTCTCGGCAGCCTCCTTAAGACGCTGGAGAGCCATAGGATCCTGACGGAGGTCGATGCCCTCCTCGGCCTTGAACTCATCGGCGAGCCAGTCGATGATACGATGGTCGAAGTCATCACCACCGAGGTGGGTATCGCCATCAGTAGCCTTAACCTCGAAGACGCCGTCGCCGAGCTCGAGGATGGAGACATCGTGCGTGCCACCACCGCAGTCGAAGACGACAATCTTCATATCCTTATTCTTCTTGTCAAGGCCATAGGCGAGAGCGGCAGCGGTAGGCTCGTTGACGATACGGCGAACCTTGAGGCCAGCGATCTCACCAGCCTCCTTGGTGGCCTGACGCTGAGAGTCATTGAAGTAAGCAGGGACAGTGATGACGGCCTCGGTGACCTCCTGACCGAGATAATCCTCGGCGGTCTTCTTCATCTTCTGAAGAATCATTGCGGAAATCTCCTGAGGAGAGTAGAGACGGCCATCAATGTCGACACGCGGGGTGTTGTTCTCACCAGCCTTGACGGTGTAGGGGACACGGGCGATCTCCTTTGCGAGGCGATCGTAGCTCTCACCCATGAAACGCTTGATGGAGTAGACGGTCTTATGAGGGTTGGTGACGGCCTGACGCTTGGCCGGGTCGCCGACCTTACGCTCACCGCCGTCGACGAAAGCTACGACAGACGGTGTGGTACGCTTGCCCTCGCTGTTAGCTATGACTACGGGCTCATTGCCCTCCATGACTGCCACGCAAGAGTTCGTGGTTCCTAAGTCGATACCAATAATCTTAGACATTGTTGTATGTTTTATTTTTTTTTATTCAGTGGATAATTGAGTCATCTGTCTGTCATTTCTGACGGACGCCTTAACAATGGCAAAGTGCGTGCCAAACGGCCATGTGTGAAATTTTGGCAGAAAAAAGCCGCGGCGTGTCACACTTCAAGTATGACACGCCGCGGTCGTAAGCTGTATTTCAGGACAAAATGTCGGAGTTGGCAACCATCCGCGCCTTAGAGGAGCTCAGATGCCAAAACCTCGCCGGTGAAAAGATTCAACACATTCAGACGGGACCCGTCATAGTGAGCGAAAGTGGGCGGGTTGCCGCCTTTGGGGAAAGTGACGGAACCCGTGTTGAGATGCACTACGCCCTTAGCGTCACGAGAGAGGTTCCACATGTGTGTGTGGCCACTCACAATGACATCGGTGCTGAGCCATGGCAATTTGTCCTCATCGAGCAACTTATGGCCATGCGTGATGAAGAAGCGGCGAGAGCCGTCGGTCACCACGGCAAAGTCTGACGAGATGGGGAAACGGAGCAGCATCTGGTCCACCTCCGAATCGCAATTGCCGCGCACCGCCACAATGGAGCTGCTTATCCTGTTAAGCGACTCGACTATAGCCTGAGGTTCAAGGCCTTCAGCTGGCAGACCATTGCGCGGGCCATAGTTGATGATGTCGCCGCCAATGCAGAGAATCTTGTCGCCCTCAATCCGCTCAAAGAAATCGAGCACAGGGATCAGGCGGGCGTGACATCCGTGAATGTCAGAGACAAAGACAATATTCATGGCTCAAAAAAGCAGAGTAGAATTCTTTTTAGAAAGCGTAGAACACGCCAACAGTGCCATAGAGGGGGTACATGTTTTGCTCAATGGTCTCGAAGCTGTCCCTGAAGGCGCGAGAGAAGCCCCAAGAGAAATTGGCGAAGGCTCCAAGATGAGAGCCGATGTGCCAATCGGCACCGATAATTGCGCCAAACTGGGAGTCGCGGAGGTCATCGGAAAAATCATAGTCACCACGCGTGTCGGCCTCATGACCAATGATAACCTTTGCGCCGGTCGGGTCACCTTGACGGAGATAACCGTCATAGGCGTAGCCTGAGAAATTGGAGCTGAAGATGGCTGATACAAACGGGCCAAAGGTTACTCGGACCTTACGGACATCGAAAGCCGCAACCAGGGGCACCGTTATCATCCACTGGTCGCACTCGGTCACAACACTGCCTGTGAAACGGCCTTTGACAAAATCAGTGCCCTTGCGCATCTCCATCGAGTAGTCCTTTACATTGGCATCAGTGCGCATGCCTTTATTCTCGACACGAGGCGCAAAAGCGAAGCCCCACTTGCCACCCACGTGATAGTAGACGTCAGCGCCAACAAGGAGATTGAAACGGGGCGAAAAGCTGTTAAGCCCGCGGATGGAGGCCGGCATGCCAATGGGAGTCGTGCCGCCGACGCTGTAACCTACTCGGGCAGTAATCTGGAGGGGCTTGACACTGTTTGAATTGGCGTCGTTGTCTTGCGCGAAAGAGGCGCAAGAGAGGGAGAGAGCCGCCACACCGATGGTCAGCGACCTTAAAATATTCATCTTATTCATCTGAGCCGTCGGAGTCGTTTTCATATTCAAGAGTTACCTCGTCAACACACAGTGTGCTACCAATGGCGCCATTAAAGAGGTCGCCCTCGGCGCTTGACGAGAAGACAATTGCCACATTATAGCCCTTGGCTGCCAAAATGTCGGCATCGACATCCTCTGTGTAAGTGAAGTTGACCTCAAAAGGAGTCCAATCGGCGGCAGCGGCGGGGTTCTGCAACTGGGCTGTGCCGACAAGCAGGCTGCTCTTGAGGACATCATTGCCGTCAAGCGTGACGGAATTGCCATCAGCATCCTCGTTGCGGTAGAGGACAGCATAGATGGAGCATACGTCAACACGGTCGGACAGGACATTGCCGTTGACATCCTTGAAGACAGGGCCCGGCTCATATTTATAGTAACCGCTGAAACAACGCGGTTTTTTGCTTGTGGGCTTGCCGAAACGCGTGGCCGAGAGGGCGTCCTGAAGAGCATTCTCGGGAGCGAAACTGCCAATGAAGAGATTGCCTGCGGCTATTGGCTTGCCAAAGAGGTCGCCAAGGCTGCCAGTGCTCTTAGTCACCAGTTTGACGCCCTTGCCCTTATATCCGTCCTCGATTGGCGAGGTGGGATAATCCTCGGGCGCGGTGGTCGAGTTGGCGATGGCGAAACCGGCATTGGCCGTTGCCCAATTAAGCTCCTCATTGCCCTGAGAGTCATAGTCACGCCAAGCGTAGAACGAGGCGGTGCTCATCTGCTCAAGATAAGGGTTCTCGAAATCGTTGAACGCAAAGGGGCCGTCATTGCTCTCGGCGACAAACGATATGGTGTACTCGCGTTTCCAGTTGCCATCCTCAGAGGTGACGGTGTAGACAATGGGGCCGCTGGTGAAGTCCTGAGCTGAGCCGTTGGCAGGGCTGATGGTGGCACCAGGCGTCAGAACGAAAAGGGGACTGACTGAAGTGATGTCGGCCGTCGGGCGGACATTGAAACGGGCGCTCTTGTCAATGGACGTCAGCGTGATGAGCGTATCCTTGCTTCTGACAAAGAGACTGTTGGGGTCGGAGAGCGAGACATAGACAGACTCGATGTCGCACTCGGAGTTGAGAGGCTCTTCTTTAAAGCAACTCGTGAGGCAGCAAGAGACTACCGATGCCACGGCACACAGGGTTGCGGTTCTGTATAGTTTAAACATAATTAGAGTGTTATGGTGACGAGTGAACCAATTATTGCGAAAAAAAGCCCACTTGCACAGCCGCAAAGGTAGCAGAATTTTGTTTTATGCAAATTTTTAATTTCGTTAATATTTTAGATATCACGTTATATTAAAACACTCAGGGGCCGGACATGAGACAACTACTTCGCAGCTCGTGCGAGGGTGCGTAAACTCTACCCTATCAGCATGAAGCATCAGGCGTTCGGCCAAACGGCCATAGAGATTATCACCAACAATGGGGCACCCGAGGCCTAATGGAGATGCCGCATGGACACGCAATTGGTGCGTCCGTCCCGTCTGCGGATAGAAAAAGATGAGAGTCCGCATTTGGCCATGCGAGTCCGAGAGCGACTTCTTCACCTCATAAATGGTCACAGCCGCCTTGCCACGGATGAAATCGACCATTTGGCGCGGGCGGTCATCCGGGTTTGGGAGGAGGGGCAAACTGACCTCACCACTTAATTGTTTCGGGCGGCCATCGAGGAGAGCCACATAGCGTTTCTTCACCTGACGCGACTCAAAAAGAGACTGCATCAACTGGTGCGTTGACTTATCTTTGGCAATCAGCACTATGCCGCTGGTTGGCTGATCGAGGCGATGAACATAGCCCGGCCCCGTGATATCGGGACGAAGAGCCAAGACACGGCGCATGAGGGAATCTACGCCCGGGTTGTCCGAGACCGTGATAAGTCCGCTTGGCTTATTGACAGCCAGGAGCCAATCGTCCTCCCAAAGGACCTCGATGGCGCAATCAGCGGCATCTTTTTGCGAAGAGACGAGGCGCGGCGCTATTTGAGACTGGTCAGGTTCAAAGTCAGACCCCATGAGCATCCTCCGCAAGAGAGGTGCGCACTTAGGCTGACATGCCGGATAAAACTGGCCATCTACACGAATCTCGCCGCGCGGCGACTGCCCGACCCAGAACTCAGCCATCGAGATGGGACGGAAGCCATTGGCAAAAGCGAAATTGAGCAGACGCGGAGCGCAGCAGTCGCCCGAGCCTGAGGGCGGCACTGTATGTGTGAAATGCGAGAAAATATCATGGACTGAGACGACACAACCATCGGCGCAGTGGAGTCTCATGCGGCTGAAGAGCCAACGTTGCAGGACATTAGACCGCCTGACACGCTCCTCTTTCAGATTTTTTATCTGACCATCCTTAGCAGAGACGACAGATTGCAGCTCCGCAATCCTCTCCTCCCAACGTTTGGAGAGCCTTTTTATCTCAGCTTTCTCAAATTGGCTTTGCCTGTCAAGTTCGTCAGCCTTGTCGGGATTCTGCGACCGCAGTTCGCGCCTCTCTTGCCGATGAAGCACGTAATCATCTTTGGCTTTCCTGATTTCAGCGTCGGCCAAAGCCCTAAGCTCGGATAGTTTACCCTTTGCCTCTGTGAAGTCCGGCGCGCTCGCCAAGAGGTTGATTTGCCTGTTTATTTCAGAGATAGCCCCCTCCTCTGTCTTGAAAACACCATCAGGACGTTCAAAATCAAGCACCGGGGGGACAAACCACTCATGTGTCAGCCTCCCTGCCACAGTTCCGCTAAAAGCCGCAAGAAAACCGGTCTCGCCATTGGGCGATTTGCAGACAAGCACGCCAAACATCTTGCCAAGAGAGAGTTCGTCAGCCCATTCAGGATGAGCGGACGACACATAGGCGCGAACAGCCGCTGCCGCGGTCACACACTCAGCCGTCGGGATGTAGGCGAAAGGATTTGTGAAATGGCGCAGCTCCGCCTCTTGGGGAATGGTCAAAGGGTGAAAAATCTCAGTCATGACAGGTTACCGAACAATAGATTTTGCTCAAGGCTGAGCAATTTAAGTTTAATGTCGAGGCCTCCGGCATAGCCAGTCAGACGGCCATTGGAGCCTATGACACGGTGGCACGGGGCGATGACAGAGATGGGGTTGGCCCCGTCGGCCGCAGCCACTGCCCGTACGGCATCGGGACGGCCAATGCGGCGACTCTGCTCGGCATATGTTATGGTCCGTCCGTAAGGGATGTCAAGAAGAGACTGCCACACAGAGACTTGAAAATCAGTGCCTACAAAAAAGAGAGGCAACTCGAACTCACGCCTTTTCGCCGCGAAATACTCACCGAGCTGCCTTGCTACCTCTGCAGCCAACGGCGATGCTCCCACCTGCGCCTCACAGCCAAGCGACTTAGTGATACGAGCCATCTTGCGCGAGCAGGCCTCTTTAGCCCAATCGCACAACACAAGCCGGCCGTCGTATGTGGCGATGCACAAAACGCCACACGGGGTGTCGAGCATAGAGGTCTGGAGCATCTTTACCCGAAAGTGTTATTAGTGACGGCAAAGTTAGGGATAATTGCCATTATCAACATCTTTGTCAGGCAGGGGGGCTGACGGAGGAGAGCTAAGCTGAAACATACGTTACCTAAACATTGACACATAACAAGCAAACTTGCTGTATATATCATGACACGATAATATTAAAACATTGGCAAACAGAAACTTTCACGGCTATTGTTTCTTATTTACGAAACATTGTTCGTATCTTTGTTCTGTATAGATTAGGCTTATGGCGCAAACTGTTTTCAAATTAGTCTTGACGGACGAGGCACGGGACTTCATCGAAGGTTTGCCCGAAGCTGTATCTTACAAAATATTTTACAATATAAGGCGCGTCGCTGGCGGAGAACGGAACAAGGAACTCTTCAAGAAGTTGGAAAACACTGAGATATGGGAGTTTCGCACACTATACAGCAAGACCGCCTATCGCCTTTTTGCCTTTTGGGACAATGACAAAGAGACTTTGGTGATTGCCACCCACGGAATCATCAAGAAAACCCAGAAGACCCCGAGCAAAGAAATAGCAAAGGCAGAAGCAATAAGAAAAGAATATTTCAAAAACAAATAAGACTATGGCACAGATGAATCTTACTCCGATTGACGATGTGCTTGACAAGCATTTCGGAAAGGTTGGCACAGCCAAGCGCGATGCGTTTGAAAGTGACGTGGATGAAGCGTTACACGCCTACCATTTGGGCGAAGCCATTAAAAAGGCGCGTATCGAACAGCATCTGACCCAGGAGGAGCTTGGCGAACGCATAGGGGTGAAACGTGCTCAAATCTCACGCTTAGAGAGAGGCTACAGCATCACCATTCCTACTATGCGAAAAGTGTTTCGTGCACTTGGCGTAATGACAGCTACTGTTGATTTGGGTATCGCAGGAAAAGTCGCCTTGTGGTAACAGTACGTAACATACACTCCCACATCGTCATTTGGAAAACAGGTGAGGGTTAGTGAGGGCTGTAATTCCATTCGGCATTAATCAGGACGTCACGTCAAAAAAACATAACACACAAAATGAGAATAAGATTGATGGCATTGGGCCTCGCCATTTTTATGGCGCAAGGTCTTGATGCGCAAGAGGTACGCAGACAGGCATCAATGCTTTTTATCGGCGACATGATGCAGCACGATGGTCAAATAAAAGCCGCATATGACACAACGAGCGGCAGCTATGACTACTCGGATTGCTTCACCCACATCAAACCGGTAGTTGAGCGAGCTGACATAAGCGTCTGCAATTACGAAGTGACCATGGGAGGCAAGCCTTATAAGGGCTATCCCGCTTTCAGCGCACCCGACGAGTACGCTGACGAGATAAAGAGCCTCGGCTTCGACGTCTTCCTCACGGCCAACAACCATTGCTTGGACCGCGGACAGAAAGGCGTGGAGCGAACCATCAGCGAATTGGCGAAACGGGAGGTCACGCAACTCGGCACATACACTGATTCGGCTGACAGGGCGCAGAGATACCCCGTCGTGGTTGAGTCTAACGGACTCCGCATAGCCCTTCTCAACTACACATATGGCACCAATGGCCTGACTTCCAAAGGCGGCAACGTGGTCAATTACATAGACAAGCCTCAGATGCTCAAAGACATAGCAGCCGCCATGCGCATGAATCCAGACTACATCATTGCCACCATACACTGGGGAATAGAGTATGAGATGGAGGAGAATCAGGAGCAGAGGCAATTGGGCCGATGGCTGATAGACCATGGCGTGGACCACGTGATAGGCGGTCATCCGCATGTGGTGCAGCCAATAGACATATACACCACGGCCGACGGTCGCAAACACCTGATTGTCTACTCGCTCGGCAACGTCATATCCAACATGTCTAAGCGCGGCACAGATGGCGGCATCATGGTCGGACTGACACTTGACACATATTCATATAACTCAACGGCCGAGGAGGCTTGGTACACCATTTTCCATGTCGGCCGCCCTGTGAACACAGGTCTGAAGAATTACGTGGTCTACCCCGTTGGCACGCCTGCTGAGGAACTGCCACCGACCGAGGAGGCACGCCTTAACGCCTACGCCGCCATTGTGCGGAATGTGATGACGAAAGGAGACAAGATAAACGAGAAGAGCAGCCAAGACTGGTAGCGAAATGCGCTAAGGCGCTGAACCAAGAAAAGAGAGCCGCCCCGCCAAAATATTCTTTGGCGGGGCGGCTCTTTATTATCGCGTTACCTCTTTGTCGCTGAATTATTTAGCGACAGTAGAGAAGGCGTAGACACAAGTGTGCTTGTAAGTCTCGCCAGGGTTGAGGCGCGTAGACGGGAAGCTCTCGACGTTGGGAGAGTTGGGGAAGTGCTGGGTCTCAAGGCAGAGGGCTGAGCGGAAAGGATATTTATGTCCGCACTTGCCAGTCTGGGTTGAGTTGATGAAATTGCCAGCATAGAACTGCACACCAGGCTCGGAGGTGAGAACAGTCATGACGCGGCCACTCTGCGGGTCGGTGACGATGGCAGCCTTGCGGAGACCGCAGCAGGGCAAGACCTCGCTGTTGAGCACGAAGTTGTGGTCATAGCCGTTGCCAAGCTTGATTTGCGGATGCTCGCTTGCGAGGCTGTCACCAATGACACGGCCTGAGCGGAAGTCAAACGGAGTGCCCTCGACAGGCATAAGCTCGCCAGTGGGGATGAGAGAGCCGTCGACAGGAGTGATGGCATCAGCGAAGATCTGGATGGTCTCGTCGTTGATGGTGGTGTCGGCCTCGCCGGCGAGGTTGAAGAAGCTGTGGTTGGTGAGGTTGACAATAGTTGGCTTGTCGGTAGTAGCCTCATACTCAATCTTGACAGCATTGCAAGAGGTGAGGGTGTAGGTCACCTTGACATCAAGATTGCCAGGGAAACCCATCTCGCCATCGGGAGAGACGCGGCTGAAAGTGATGGCGCTGTCGCCCTTCTGCTCAGCATTGAACACCTGGCTGTAGAAACCACGGTTGCCGCCATGCAGGCAGTTGCCGTTCTCATTCTGGCAGAGCTGATACTCAGTGCCGTCAATAGAGAACTTGCCGCCAGCGATGCGGTTGCCATATCGGCCGATGGTGGCGCCGAAGAAAGGCTCACCCTTGCCAGAGGCGTTGTCGCACTCGGCATACTCGGCAGCGGTGGCGTAGCCGAAGACCACGTCACCAATGTTGCCATCGGCATCGGGGACACAGAGAGTCACCATCTTGGCGCCGAGGTTGGTGAATTGAGCCACGCAACCATTCGCGTTCTTGAGGGTGAAGAGCTTCACCTCCTGGCTATCGACGACAGCCGTGCCGAACTTCTCGGGGCAGAGGCCTACCGGCTTGTTGCACTCAGCCTTCTGTGAGGGCTGACAAGCCACCATGAGCGAGGCGACCGAGGCGAGAGCTAAAATTTGATTTTTCATTGCTAATGCTTTTATAATTGGGGGATTACTTCTTGGCTGCAACAGCTGCCTTCTCGATTTCGAGGCCAGCCTTATAGGTCTCAATGTAAGCATTGAAGCCCTCGACGTCCTCGGCGGTTGGAGCAATCTCAGTGCCCGTGTTGCCAGCGAAGACTTTCTTATCGAGGAAATCAGCGAGGTTGAGCTTCTCTGCGTTGTTGACGACATAGGCAGCCAAGAGCGCGATGCCCCAAGCGCCACCCTCGCCGGCAGTCTCCATGACGGAGATGGGAGAGTTGAGAGCAGCCGCCAGGACGCGCTGACCTACACCCTTGGTGCGGAAGAGGCCACCATGACCCGTGATGCGGTCAATCTTAATCTTCTCCTCCTTGAGCAGGATGTCATTGCCAATCTTGAGGACACCGATTGCGCCATAGAGGTGGACGCGGATGAAGTTGGCAAGCGTGAACTTGTCATTAGCAGAGCGGACAAACATAGGACGGCCGTCAGCAAGACCGGTCACAGGCTCACCTGATACATAGTTGTAAGAGAGGAGGCCACCGCAGTCGGCATTGCCGGTGAGAGCGTTGTTATAGAGTTTGCCATAGAGCTCGTCCATGTCAACCTTCTGACCCATGAGCTCAAGAGCCTCGCGGAAGAGGCCGACCCAAGCGTTGAGGTCTGAAGTGCAGTTGTTGCAGTGAACCATTGCCACGAGAGAGCCGTCTGGCGTGGTGACCATGTCGATTGCCTCGTAGGGCTTAGAGAGATCCTTCTCCAGGACAATCATGGAGAAAGAAGAGGTGCCGGCTGACACATTGCCAGTGCGCTGCTTGACAGCATTGGTTGCAGCCATGCCGGTGCCGGCGTCGCCCTCGGGAGGACAGAGGGGGCAACCGGGCTTCAGGTGACCAGAGACATCGAGACGCTTTGCGCCCTCTGCAGTCAAGGTGCCAGCGTTCTCGCCAGCCACGAGGACTTTCGGGAAAATGTCAAGCAGTTTCCAGCCGAAGTGGTAAGGCTCAACGAGCTTGTCGAACTTCTGGACCATGGTGGCGTTGTAGGTCTTAGTCTCAGGATCGACAGGAATCATACCAGACGCGTCACCTACGCCGATAACCTTCTCGCCGGTCAGCTGCCAATGCACATAGCCGGCCAAGGTGGTCTGGAACTTAATGTCCTTGACGTGCTCATCATTGTCGAGGATGCACTGGTAGAGATGCGAGATGCTCCAACGGAGGGGGATGTTGTAGACAAAGAGCTTAGAGAGCTCGGCAGCAGCCTTGCCCGTGTTCGTGTTGCGCCAAGTGCGGAAAGGCACGAGGATCTCATCCTTGTCATTGAAAGCCATGTAGCCGTGCATCATGGCCGAGATGCCGATGGCGGCGAGATTCTCGATCTCAACGTCATACTCCTTGAGGACATTCTTGCGGAGGTCGGCATAGCAATCCTGAAGACCATACCAGATGGCCTCGATGCTATAGGTCCAAAGTCCGTTGACCAGCTGGTTCTCCCAAGCGTGGCTGCCCTGTGCGATAGGGTTGTTATTCTCGTCGATGAGGACGGCCTTGATGCGGGTTGAGCCGAACTCGATGCCGAGGATGGCCTTACCCTGCTTAATAGTCTCTTTTGCAGTCATTTTTATGATAGAAAATGATGTGTTTAATGAAAAGAAAGAGCCAAGAGACCTGCACGTGACGGGTCGTCTTGGCTCTTGGCTTATAGCGCCGCTTTACTTAAGCGACTTGTTGAGCATGAAGTAGACCTCGTTGTTGCGAAGCTGCTGCTTGAACTCAGAGAGGTTGGTCTGCTTGTTGATCTTGACATGCTCGATGCCGAGAATCTCAGCGAAATCCTCCCAGTACTCCTCGTTGATGTCATAAGAGAAAGCGCTGTGGTGAGTGCCGCCAGCGAGGATCCACGCTGCCGCGCCGACCTCGAAAGTGGGCTGAGGAACCCAGAGAGCTGAAGCGACGGGGAGGTTAGGCATTGGCTTAGGCTCGATGCACTCAACCTCCTGAGAGATGAGGCGGAAGCGGTTGCCGAGATCGACAACAGTAGCCTTGATGCCTGCACCGGTCTTAGAGGTGAAGACGAGGCGCGCGGTCTGCTGCTTGCGGATGCCGATGCCGAGGAAGTGAACCTCGAGCTTTGGCTTGTCGGTAGCGATGAGAGGGCAGACCTCGAGCATGTGGCTCTGGAGGCAAGAGCTGCGGTCGCCAGCGAAGTTGAGGGTGTAGTCCTCAAGGAAAGAGCAGCCGGTGGGCATGCCCTGCTGGATGACCCAGAGAGTGCGGTAGAGGCAAGCGGTCTTCCAGTCGCCCTCGGCGCCGAAGCCGATACCCTCTGCCATGAGACGCTGTGAAGCGAGGCCAGGGATCTGGTCGAAGCCTACGAAATTAGGATCGTTGATGTCGGCGTCGCCGAGGTCATCGAAATTGGTGGTGAAGGCGGTTGCGTTCTCATCTTTGAGGACACGACGGAGAGCGATCTCAGCCTTAGCGGCATTCTTGACCTTCTCCCAGTAAACCTCCTCGCCAGACTCGTCAATCTTGATGGTGTACTCCTTCTTGTACTCCTCAACAAGAGCGTCAGCCTCTGCGTCGGTGACCTTCTTGAAGTACTCCATGAGAGAAGATACAGGATAGTAGTCGACATGGTAGCCAAGGCGCTGCTCGAACTCGACACGGTCGCCATCGGTTACGGCGACATTGTTCATGTTCATGCCGAACATGAGGCAACGTACATTGTGAGCGTCAGCGACACCAGCTGCTACACGTGCCCAGACAGCGATCTTCTTCTGAGCCTCCTCATTCTTCCAATAGCCAACGACAACCTTGCGAGCGACGCGCATACGGGTGCAGATGTGACCGAACTCGATGTCGCCATGCGCGCTCTGGTTGAGGTTCATGAAGTCCATGTCCATGGTGTCCCAGGGTATCTCAGCGTTGTACTGGGTGTGGAAATGGAGGAGAGGCTTCTCGAGAGCCTGAAGGCCCTTGATCCACATCTTGGCAGGAGAGAAGGTGTGCATCCAAGTGATGATGCCGACGCACTTCTCGTCATTGTTGGCTGCCTTCATGAGGGTCTCGACCTCCTTAGAGGAGTTTGCGGTGCCCTTGTAGACAATCTTGACGGGGATGTTGCCGCTCTTGTTGAGGCCGTCGACCATCTCCTTTGAGTGACCGTCTACAGCGACAACTGCGTCGCCACCATAAAGAAGCTGTGCACCGGTGATCCACCAGATCTCGAAATTATCAAATGCCTTTGTCATATTGCTTATTCTTTATTTTGCGGTTTGGGACTGCGAGCCTACAGTGAATGAGTAGGCCGCACCTGTCACCGCATTATTTTTGTGTTATTGTTGAGTAGGAATTGTTACTTTTTCTTTTGGCCGTAGTAAGCGTTGGGGCCATGCTTGCGCATGTAGTGCTTCTCGACGAGCAGAGGGTTCATCGTGGTCTCGGGGTTGACAGCGAACGAGACGAAAGCCATCTTGGCGCACTGCTCCATGACTTTGGCGTTGTAGACAGCGTTGTCGGGAGAGGTGCCCCATGAGAACGGGCCGTGATTCTTGACAAGGACGCCGGGAGTGTGATCCGGGTTGATGTCCTTGAAAGTCTCGACAATGACATTGCCGGTTTCGAGCTCATAGTCGCCTTTGACCTCGGCCTCAGTCATATCGCGAGTGCAAGGGATATCCTTGTAGAAATAGTCGGCGTGAGTGGTGCCGATGTTGGGAATGCTCTTGCCTGCCTGCGCCCACGCCGTAGCGTAGGTCGAGTGAGTGTGGACTACGCCAGCGATGTTTGGGAATGCGCGATAGAGCGCGAGATGGGTCGGGGTGTCAGAAGATGGGTTGAGGTCACCCTCGACAACCTTGCCAGTGGCGAGATCAACGACAACCATGTCGTCAGCCTCCATATCGTCATAAGAGACGCCCGAGGGCTTGATGACGATGAGACCCTTCTCACGGTCAATGCCTGAGACATTTCCCCACGTGAAAATCACAAGGCCCTGCTTGACGAGATCAAGGTTAGCCTTAAGGACCTTCTTTTTGAGTTCTTTGAGCATTTCGGTTATATTTTGCAGTTTTCCTAAGCTATATTGCCAATTTAATGCGTGTGGCGGCAAGTTCCACCACACGCATCAAATATGTTTTTAGAAGAAATACCAGTAGAAAGTGCCGCAGAGGCCGATGACGACAAGCGTGCCGATGACATCCCATACGCCCCAGCTCTCGCGGATAGACTTGCGGAAATCACTTGTGAAAGTGATGGCGTCAACCTGCTCCTTTGAGGGTGCGGGAGTGAAGAATGAGACAACGACCATGAGGGCGATGATGAAGACGAGCAGCCAAATCTCGAAGACGAGCCAGTTGGTCTGCCAGAACCAAGAGGTGCAATCCCAGAATGCGCCAGTCATCTCTGCATTACCGGACTCGGTGACGACATTGGTTACAAGGCGGAGCATGCCGACGACAAAGCCGCCGATGAGGCCCCATTCACCTGCCTTAGGAGTAATCTTCTTGGAGAAGATGCCGAGGGTAAAGACGGCCACCATTGCGGGAGCGAGGAGAGACTGGATGCCCTGGAGATAGGTGTAGAGAGTATCCATGCTCATCATGACAGGCATCCAAGCCAAGCCGAGGAGGACGACTACGACAGTGGCGACACGGCCAACGAAGACATAGTGGGCCTCGCTCTTGCCTTTCTTGAGGGGCTTGTAGAAATCCTCAGTGAAGAGAGTAGCGCAGCTGTTGAAGAAGGCAGCGAGAGAAGCGACAAGCGCACAAACGAAGCCAATGGTGACAATGCCCTTGATACCGGCAGGGAGGACGTTCTTAACCATGACTGCATAGGCGGCATCGGTATTGTTAAGCTCCAAAGCGCCCTTGTTAGCCAAAGCAACGCAAATCATGCCAGGGATGAGGAACATGAAGCAAGGGAGGACCTTGAAGAAACCGGCGGCAATGGTACCGCGGCGAGCGCGGGCAATGACCTGCGCGTTGGTCTCACCCTTGGTCTGACCAAGGACACGCTGAACGATGTGCTGGTCGGTGCACCAGTACCAGAAACCGATGATAGAAGCACCGATGAAGACGACAAAGCCAGGGTACTCATGATACATTGGGTCTTCCGGATCCCAATGGAACATATGGTTGATGCCGAAGCCATCATGCATTGAGCTTGCGTTGTCCATCATAGCGGTCCAACCGGCGGCGATGCTGCCATCACCAAGGTAGTTGAGGCCGAGGAAGAGGACGAGGAAAGAGCCGATGATGAGGATAGGAGTCTGGATGGTAGAGAGAGTCATGACGCCCTTCATTCCACCGAAGACAGTGAAGATGGCAGTCACGGCGATGAGGCCGATGGCGCCCACCCAGAAATTGAGGCCGAGGAGGAACTCGAAGAAGATGCCGCCCGTGAACGCGGTCACAGAGACCTTAGTAAGAATATAGGCGACAAGGGTGATGATGGAGAGCCAAGAGCCGGTGCGCTGAGTGTAGCGGAACTTGAGGAAGTCCGGCATGGTGATGATCTTGCCCATCTTGTTGATGAGAAGCTGATAGAAAGGCACGAAGAGCCAGCCGAGGATGAGGATCATCCAGCCCTGCATCTCCCAGTGCGCCATGCCGACACCGTCCTTAGCGCCTGTGCCTGCGAGGCCTACAAGGTGCTCAGAACCGATATTCGCAGCGAAGATTGCCATACCGATGACGTACCAAGGCTCGCCTTTGCCAAAAAGGTAGTCGGAAGAGCTCTCGCCAGCCGACGCCTTCTTATCTTTCACAATGGCGCGCCAGACCGCGAAGATGACGGCGATAAGGCCGACACCGAGAATGGCCCAGTCGAGCCAGATGAATTCGTGAGTTGTCCAGTTCATTTTGTATCTCTGGTGGTTATGGTATTTAAGAATAGAGCCGGGGAGAAGCGCGCAGCTATTGCGTTTTGCGCATCCTGCCCTGCATTTTTGTTAATGCAAATATAGTTTAATTGTGTCGTCAAGTCAGAAAAAAACCGCCGTCAAAAGGTGGACAATTCTGTATTTTGGACTAAAGTGTTATCTTTTGTACTCAAGTGTACCGACTTCTGTTAAAAACGAAAGATGCGCAAATTAAGATTTAATGACAGGATTTCACCACAATAGACAGTGCCGTAAGGGGGCAAAAACATCACATAAGTACATTTTTAGATAAAAATATGGCCGTCAAGTACACATACGAAAGATTAAAGCCTATTTTTGCATGATTTAGGCATCGACAGAAAAGGCCCAAGAGCCCAAAGCAACCGAAACAGCAAACCTTTACCTCCATGAAAGTATCCATTGTCACTACCAGTTTTAACAGGGCGGGCTCAATTGCCTCGTGCATAGAGAGCGTCCTGAGCCAAGACTACGCAGACATAGAATACGTCCTCGTAGACGGCGCCAGCACAGATGGCACCATGGACATAGTGAGGGGGTACGCTGACAGGATATCAAGCGTCACGTCTGAGCCAGACCACGGCATGTATGAGGGTCTCAACAAAGGAATACGCAAAGCCACGGGCGACATAATAGGCCTGCTTCACTCCGATGACATGTTCTACTCGCCCGAAACCATAAGCCACATAGCCAGCGAGATGGAGCGCACGGGGGCTGACATGATGTACGGCGACGGTCTTTTCGTGAAAGCAGCCGACACAGATTGCATAGTGCGCGACTGGATCTCGGGCGAATACACAAAAAGCAAGGTGGCGCGCGGATGGCTTCCACTTCACACGACCTGCTTCGTCCGACGCGAGGTTTTTGAGAAAGTGGGCTATTACAATGAGGGTTACAGAATATCGGCAGACACGGATTGGCTGATACGCTGCCTCTACGAGGCCGACCTCAAGGTGGCCTATCTGCATGAATACGTAGTCAAGATGCGTATGGGCGGGGCGTCGACCAGCTTCCGCCAGATGAAAAAGAAGTGGAGCGAGGACTTAAGCATCTACCGCAAGCACAATCTCGGCCGCTTCATTCCGTTCACGCTTAAAGTAGCGTCAAAAGTGCCGCAGTTCGCCAAGGCGATAGTGAAACGGGCACTCGGCAAGGGGAGACAGAAGTAGCCGCCCCACCCTATTCCGTAAAATTGGTAGTCAAAACGTTGAAAACGGGTCGACCGACATCGGCCCGAGAGAGTATTTTTGCCTTGTAACCATTCAAGACAAACCAATATGCTCACACGTTTAATATTAATAACGTCAGCAGTGCTGACACTTAGCACGACTACCATGGCACAGAAAAAAATAGTACAGACAGCCGGGCGCACACAGCTCGGAGAATTCGCCCCTGAGTTCGCCCACCTCAACGACGATGTCCTTTTCGGCGAAGTGTGGAGCCGCAACGACCTGCTGAGCCTCCGCGACCGCAGCATTGTGACAGTCACATGCCTCATCAGCCAAGGGATAACCGACACGTCGCTCATACACCACTTGCAGAATGCCAAGCAGAACGGCATCACACGCACAGAAATTGCCGAAATAATAACCCACGCCGCTTTTTATTCAGGCTGGCCAAAGGCGTGGGCGGCATTCAGATTAGCCAAAGATGTATGGGCGGACGCCGAGACTGAGACTGCCGACAGCGCACGGGCGGTGTTCGAGCGCGAGATGATATTCCCGATTGGAGAGCCCAACACGGCCTACGCAAAGTACTTCACAGGCAACAGCTACCTGTCGCGAGTCTCAACGAGCCAAGTCCCAATCGCCAATGTGACATTTGAGCCGGGATGCCGAAATAATTGGCACATCCACCACGCCACCAAAGGCGGAGGGCAGATGCTGATGGGCATAGCCGGGCGCGGATGGTATCAAGAGGAGGGCAAACCCGCTGTCGAGATACTGCCAGGCACAGTAATCCACATTCCAGCAGGAGTCAAGCATTGGCATGGCGCGCAAAAAGACAGCTGGTTTGCGCACTTGGCCTTTGAGATTGAGGGGGAGAACACTTCAAACGAATGGCTTGAGCCTGTCAGCGACGAGCAGTATAATGCGTTAAAATAGGACGCAACAAGAGTTAAAAAAAGTCAGAAAATCACGTAAACGCACCCAAAAAGCGACTTCTGCGTAGAAGGGAGGAGAAAATCCAATAATCCCAACAAAAGAACGAGATGAAATCGATTTTTGCGACAATGGCGGCAGCAGCAGCCATAGCCACAGGGTGCGCAGGCGGCAAGGGCACTACACCGGTCATAGCCGGCAAATGGTACATAAGCAACGCCTACGGGACGAGCACAGCCAACGGAATGGAGACCGCCTACATATCTTTTGGCGAGGGTGGCGAGATGAACGGCAACGCCTCAATCAACAACTTCTTCGGATCTTATTCGCAAGACGGTGACGAGCTAATCCTCACCAACATCGGACTGACGCAGATGATGGGTCCCAACATTGAGATCGAGGACGCCGTGGTCCGCGCCATCAACAACCTCAAGACAATCAGCGTGAGCGGCGACACGGCCCTCGTGATGGACGGCAAAGGCGAGACCATTATGACACTGGTGCGCGAAATCGGAACGACAGAGGCTGAGCCAGTCTCCCTCTCAGGACGATGGAACATAGCCGAGGCCTATGGCAACAGTACTGCGAGCGCGGCCGACACAGCCTACATCGAGTTCACTGAGCAAGGAGTCAGCGGCTGCACCGGCGCAAACAACTTCATGGGCAACTACGCTAACGAAGGCACGTCACTCACCTTTGCGGACATAAACAGCACGAAGATGGGCGCAGGGCCATATCGCGAGACCGAGCAGTCAGTCCTTAACGCGCTCGACGCTGCGCAATCCGTAAAAATTTCAGGGGACACGGCCATTGTCACAGATGGCGAAGGCAACGTGGTCATGAAATTGACGGCAGCGAAATAGCGTTCTCACATCATTTCAAAAAAAATCAGCCTGCGGTAGCGTCACGCTTGCCGCAGGCTTTTCGTTTTAGGTATTTATAGAAAGTTTTAGAGTTGCCAAGTTGAATTAGTCCCTGACATCGCCACGCGCACGCCGACGGAAATAATCTTTCGTCTCCGCAGCGACGACACCCGAAAGCGCAAAAAGCGCAATCATGTTAGGCAGAGCCATCAGGCCATTGAAAATATCCGCTATACCCCACACGGCAGACACGGTCATGTATGGGCCGATGAAGACAGCGATGATATAAAGAATTCTGAAACCGAGCACCACGCGCATGCGGCCATGCGACAGATACTCAAGACAACGCTCAGAATAATAGTTCCATCCCAAAATAGTGGTGAAGCCGAAGAGAACCAAAGAGAGTACCAGAATAAAATCTGTGGTCACACGCGGCAAGAAAGGAATGCCTACGGCAAAAGCGTTCATTGTGGCAACAGCACCGGTCGCCGCACCCTCCGTCAGGTAGGGCTGACCCGTGACCGTGAGGGCGAGACCCGTCATAGAGCAAACCACGATAGTGTCAAGGAAAGTGCCGGTCATGGAGACCAAGCCTTGACGAACGCACTCCTTAGTCTGGGCGGCTGCTGCGGCAATGGGGGCAGAGCCGAGACCTGCCTCGTTTGAGAAAATGCCACGGGCGATACCTTTCTGCATGGCGCAAATAATAGCACCGAGCGCACCACCAGCCATGGCGTCAAAACCAAAGGCACTCTTGAGAATGGTGACAAAAGCCGCAGGGAGGGCGGTTATATTGACAACAATGAGGACAATCGAGAAAAGGACATAGAGCAGTACCATGGCCGGGATGACCTTGGAGCTGACCTTGGTAATGCGCTTGAGGCCACCAATGAGAACAAGTCCGACAAGTGACGCAAGGACAAAAGAGGCTATTACTGTCGTCCACGAATAAGTATTACCCAAAATCACGACCGACCACTCCATGTTAGGGTCAAAGAACTGAGTAATAGAGCCGCAGATAGAGTTGACCTGAGTGAATGTGCCAATGCCAAAAAGGCCAACACACACGCCAAAAACGGCGAAAAGCCTTGCGAGCCACTTCCAATTTTTGCCCATTCCGCGCTCAATGTAATAGAACGGGCCGCCGAGGACATGGCCTGTCTCGGGATCATAGCTGCGATATTTGACAGCGAGCAGACCCTCAGAAAACTTAGTGGCAAGACCGAAGAGGGCCGCGACCCACATCCAAAAAATGGCGCCAGGGCCTCCAGTGACATAGGCGGTCGCCACACCCACAATGTTACCCGTTCCGATAGTAGCAGAGAGCGCAGTGCAAAGAGCGCCAAAAGAGGAGACCTCGCCACGCGCACCATGCTCGACATGCTCATTGCGGAACATAAACTTGAGTGCCAACGGGAGACGGACGAATTGCATGCCACCGAGACGGATGGTCAAAAAAATTCCTCCCAAAAGGATGACAAGAATCAAGATGGGGACCGGGAACCCGGCAATCTCAAATGTCGTGCCCCATACCCTGTCATCAACAGCGTTCACCCAGTCGGTGAAATAGTCAAGCCAAGTCTTCTCCATCCTTTAATCTGTTAAATTCATCTTTGGCGTTTGTTTTAATGACGCAAAGATAATCTTTTAACACAGGTAAAAACAAAGGAGAGAGACCAAAAATGAGGGAACACCCCCGCAGGATAGGGGTCAAAAGTCAAATTTACGTGATGCACTTAGGGCTTGACACAAAAAAAAGAAGCCACAGAAGCGAAAACTTCCATGGCTTTATTGTGATACCGGAGGGATTCGAACCCCCAATCTTCTGGGCCGTAACCAGAGGCATTATCCAATTGTGCTACGGTACCAACAAATTTGCTTCGTCTTAAGGCTCATTTCCTTTCCGAAAGCGATGCAAAGTTAGTCCTTTTTCTTTACGCGGCAATAGGGATGCGAAACTTTTTTGCTTTTTTAATTCAGTTCATCAAAAAGGTAAAATCGTTACTCCTTGTTTGCGACATAGGAATTATCTTTGGAAACAGAAAACGCAGGAAAGCCACAGACCAAACATAAGACATGAAAAACAGACCATTCACCATCTGCCACATGATGACATCGGTAGACGGCCGCATAGATTGCGACATGACGGAGCAACTTGGTGACGATGACGCGTACTACGCATCATTGGCGAGCCTCATGTGCCCCACTCAGCTGATGGGGCGGCAGACCATGCAGACGCACTATACGGACGGGACCTTATTCACGCCAGAGGTCAGCACCCCAGTGGGAGTTGAGACAATCCATGCGACAGAGAGTCAGAATGGATATACGGTTGTGGTTGATACACACGGAACTCTCAACATATCGGGCCCCATGGTGGATGACAGGCCTCTGCTTGTCGTCATGAGCGAAGACGCCCCCACCGCCTATGCTGACAACCTGACCCAAAAGGGAGTCAATTGGATAGCGTGCGGCAAGAAGGTCATCGACCTGCCTCGCGTCATGGAGATTTTGGCCAATGACTTGGGCGTGGAGCGCTTGGTCGTAGTTGGAGGTGGAAACATAAACGGCTCGATGCTAAAGGAGGGACTCATTGACGAGGTCAGCCTGATAGTGGGAGCCGGCATTGACGGGCGCAAGGGCGAGACTGCCGTGTTTGACGGCCTTAGCCATGAAGACTGGAGACTGACAAAGCTGCGACTGCAGGGAGCGACCCGAGTAGGGACGGAATCCGTTTGGTTGCGCTATGACGTGGAGAGGCAGAAAGTCTCAAAGAAAAAGTAAGCAGAGCGTGGAATAGACAGCCGACTCAGCGCAAAAGAGAATCTGGCACGGCATCAGCCATGACCTTATATGCGGCTTCGCTTGGATGAAGATGATCACCCGAGTCGAAGCCGTTTGCGAATCGGGCCTCATGGGCCAGGTCACGGACACTCATGTCAAAGTCCACGCACCCGTCAAACAACGGCGAAGTGCGCAACCAGTCATTAAACTCGCGACGGATGCGGTCACGCTCCTCATTGTAGGTGCGCCACCCCTCAATGGGTAAGAGAGTGCCACTCCAAACCTGAAGCCCGAGCTGACGTGCATGGTGGACATAGATATCCGTCACGCCATTAACGAGATCGGCCACCGTTGGCATATCGCTCCACGGACGGAAAGGGTTGGACTCGACACCGACGGGGTGAATGATGTCATTAATGCCATGCTGTATGATAACAGCCGACGCGCCTGCGACATTCATCTCAATGGGGAAACGCGTCGCCCCCTTAAGTCCATAAGCCTGATATGTGATGCAATCGTATTGCCTAAGAATTCTCGTACCGCTCACCGCGCGGCGAATAATCGCCACGTTGCGCATTCCGCCCTCCCATGCGCGAATGGCTAAATAGTCTGGCCAACTTTGCGCCGTGATGGAGTCGCCATAGCAGACAAGGGCGTGATTAGAATCGGACGTGAAGACATCCACCGTATTGAGAAAATAGAACCAGTTGGTTTTGCGAGACAGGTCGGGCGGGAGGACTTCATCTTCGGCAAAGTCGCCATAGGCATAAAAGCCAGACGAGAGAGGCCCAGTTATAAGCGTGCCCGCATTCATTTGAGTCACAGAGCCGAGGTATATGCTCACATCGATAGTGTCGCCAGCTGCGACATTGGCGATCAGCTCGTCTGAAGTGACTTCTTTACCCGGCATAATGGAGACGCTCCTCTCACCATTAAAGAGAAGCGAAAAATTGACACGAGGTCCATTTTGCTGACGGAGAGCCACACATACACGGGTGAGGGTGACGGGCTCTGTGCCAGTCAAGTTGGAAAAACGCAACCTGAGCCTATCAGCATCAAAAACAATACGGATGGGGTATCTCAGCGTAATGTCCTTAGCATAGACGGCCTCGCGCCTATCCGTTATAGACGTGGCGTTGCCCCACGCTGCCACCCATTTTGAAAAAGTTGTCATATGGCGACCTATTTCTGTTTTACTCGGTAATCGAGGACAAAAATAAGATTTTAACTCTGAATGTATCACATCTAGGGCTGCAAGGAGCACTCTTTACCACCCTTTGCTAAATATGGGGAATAGAGGCGCAGCATTCGTCATCAAATCAGAGACAAAAAAGAGGCGGACGCACATCCCAAGGGTTGGATTACCCACCCAAAGAGACGTGCGTCCGCTTTTTGCTATTATTGGTTTCGACTACACTAAAATGCAGTGAGACAAGGTTCTTAGTTACTTGCCACAATACTCAGCGTAGACACCGGCAATGCCATCCTCGAGCTTAATCTTATAAGTCCAGCCGAGTCGAGCCAAACGGCTTACATCCATGAGTTTGCGTGGAGTGCCATCAGGCTTTGACGGATCCCAGTTGATCGCACCCTTGAAGCCGACAGTCTTCTTGACAATCTGGGCCAAATCGGCGATGTGAAGCTCAGTGCCACTGCCCACATTGAGGTGACAGTTGCGGATCTCCTTACCATCAGCTCCGTTATTCTCCAGACCGCGCTCCTTGACAATATCAACGAAATCGACACTCTCCATGACATAGACGCAAGCGTCGGCCATATCGTCAGAGTGGAGGAACTCGCGGAGTGGCTTGCCCGACCCCCAAAGGTTGAGCGAGACAGAGCCGTCGGCTGCCTGATTGAGGCCGTATTTGCCAAGCATGGCGACAATGTCCTCTTTTGATGACTTCCCATCAATATCGCCAACGGGGCGCTTGTCAAGATCGGCACGGATATCATCCCAACGTCCCTCCTCAAGGGCGTGGCCGAGGTGCATCTTGCGAATCATGGCAGGGAGGACATGGCTCCGGACAAGGTCGTAGTTGTCATTAGGGCCGTAGAGGTTAGTGGGCATGACGGCCACATAGTTGCACCCGTATTGCAGGTTCATACTCTCGCAGAGGCGCAGACCGCTTATCTTGGCGAGGGCGTACTCCTCATTAGTGTACTCCAACTCGCCGGTGAGCAGAGCCTCCTCCTTGATGGGCTGTGGAGCGAGACGGGGGTATATGCAGCTGGAGCCGAGGAACATGAGCTTCTTCACTCCATTTCGTTGCGATGCCGAAATGACATTGTTCTGGATCTGGAGGTTGATGAGCATAAAGTCAGCCCTATAAGTGTTGTTTGCCATGATGCCACCAACATGGGCAGCGGCGAGAAACACATACTCAGGCTTTTCCGCCTCAAAGAAGGCGTCCACAGCCCGCGGGTCACAAAGGTCAAGCTCCTTATGGGTGCGACCTATTATATTAGTATAACCTTTACTCTTGAGATTACGGACAATGGCCGAGCCAACCAGGCCACGGTGTCCTGCCACATATATCTTAGCGTTCTTTTCCATTGCAGAATAGAATATGGTTGAAAAGAGGGGGGGCCTCTTAACGATTAACTATCAAGTAAAAAAAAGAGACAGGGCGAGACACGTTTTCCGCGCTCGTCCCTGACTCCTATATTTCATAGAGAGAACTACTCGAAGTAATTGAGCGTCTGGTAGCCGCCGTCCTTGAGATACTTCTCCTTCTTCATGAGCTTGATGTCGGAAGTCATCATGTCCTCAATGAGACCCTTGAGGTCATACTGGGGCTTCCAGTTGAGCTTCTTATTAGCCTTAGCGGGATCGCCAATGAGCAAATCGACCTCAGTGGGGCGGAAATACTTAGGATCGACCTCAACGACTACAGTGCCGGCTGGCAACTGATACTCGGGATTAGAGCAGCTCTTGACAACGCCCTTCTCGTCAACACCAGTTCCCTGGAACTCGAGCTCGACACCGACAAAAGCAAACGCCCTGCGGACGAACTCACGAACCTCTGTGGTCACACCGGTAGCAATGACGAAATCCTCGGGCTCCTCCTGCTGAAGGATGTGCCACATGGCCTGAACGTAATCCTTGGCATGACCCCAGTCGCGTTTGCTGGAGAGGTTGCCGAGATAAAGCTTGTCCTGAAGATGGAGAGCTATGCGTGCGACAGCACGGGTAATCTTACGAGTCACGAAAGTCTCGCCGCGGATAGGGCTCTCATGGTTGAAGAGGATACCATTGCAGGCGAACATATTGTAAGCCTCACGATAATTGACGGTGATCCAATATCCGTAGAGCTTAGCCACTGCATAGGGCGAGCGGGGATAGAAAGGAGTGGTCTCCTTCTGTGGAATCTCCTGCACCTTGCCGAAGAGCTCGGAAGTAGACGCCTGATAGAAACGGGTCTTCTCTGTGAGGCCGAGGAGTCGGATAGCCTCAAGGATGCGGAGGACACCGATGCCATCAGCGTTAGCCGTATACTCGGGGCTGTCAAAAGAGACACCGACGTGGCTCATGGCAGCGAGGTTGTATATCTCATCAGGCTGAATCTCCTGAATGATGCGGATGAGGTTGGGAGAATCGGTCAAATCGCCATAGTGGAGGAAGAAACGGCGATCGGCAGAGTGTGGATCTTGATAGATATGATCTATGCGATCCGTGTTGAAGAGCGAGGTACGCCTTTTAAGGCCATGGACGATATACCCCTTCTTAAGGAGAAACTCAGCGAGATAGGCACCATCCTGACCTGTTATGCCAGTGATAAAAGCTACTTTTCCGCTCATAGAACTTAGGTTTTTAGTATTTTAATTCATTCGGACCACCTCGCCATTGATATCCTTGACAAGGATAGAGTCACTCTCAAGGGAAAGAGTGTGGGGGGCCACGAACAAGACTTCAGTGTTAGTAGGGAAACTGATGTCAAGAAACTTCTCAAAACGGCCACCATCATTGAGATTGGAGTACCGCCAATCAAATTGCCCGTTTTTGAGTTTCAGCTTACCGATGAAACCAGAGGCCGCTATATAGGCGAACTGCCCTTTTATGATAGGCCGGCTCATGGCAACGCCAGAGATGTCGCAAGACCAAACAATCTCACCTGTCTGCACATTCAGGCGCTGTGCGTAATTCCTGACGTTGGATGGTGTGACATCCGTATAGAACAGGAAAAGGCTCGACCCCTTTTGGAAGAAATAAAGGGCGTCTATGCTGCCTTTGTTCCTAATATTGAACTTACGTTTGCCATCAGGGGCGAAGATGTTGCCATCTGACGCCACCTTATATCGCAAGCCGTCAATGTATATCAAGACAGTGTCGGGGTCAGGCCATTGGGTATACCGCGCCTCGATGGCAGGAGTTGGCTCACCGTCAAGGTCAGAGGGAATGATTCCCGCAATATCGGACTTCTCCTTGTCGGCACTGCGATGGCAAGAGACAAAGAGGAATGCGGAAGCGAATGCTATGACAAAGAGTGTAAACGATTGCAGACGCCTCATCGGAGAATCATTTGTTCTTTCACCTTAGCAGCGACCGCCGGTGATGTCAATGCGGAGAGAAGAGTAAGACCAAAAGCGAAGCTTGCCCCGGGTCCAACCGCCGTAATAAAATTGCCATCTACAACGACATCCTCACCTGTGTAATTGGCACCTGTAAGTTTACCCTCAAAACCAGGGTAACAAGTCGCCTTTCGTCCATTCAAGAGACCCATGCCACCAAGGACAGAGGGTGCGGCGCAAATGGCGGACACGATTTTGCCATCAGCGGCGCATTGGGCGATTAAGTCCTTCAGAGGCTCACACGCTCCAAGATTAAGCGTTCCGGGCATACCGCCAGGCAACATCACGAGGTCGACATCAGAGGTCACGTCACTAAGGCTCTGAGAGGTCTCGATGCCCACTCCGTGGGATCCTTTAACAACCTTAGAGCCACTTACTGAGACGAGGGAAACATCGACGCCCCCACGCTTGAGAACATCAAACGGAACGAGGGCTTCGGACTCCTCAAACCCCTCAGCCAAGAATATTTTAGCGACCTTTGTCATGATGTCAGCAATTTCTTTATCATGCAAAGGTAATAAAAAAATGTTTATCCGGGCAGTTAGCGCAACGTTTCACGCAATAAACAGAATAAATAAGTCAGGAGTGAGATAGAAAGAAAAAAGCGCAAGTTATATCAGTAAAAAGAGGCAGTATTCCACAAAAAACATCGGGCAGCACACAGGGTGCCGCACTATTAGTTTGCCAAGCGATGGAAACTACTAACGAAAAACTGTCCCTTACGGCATCCATTGACGCCTCATTCACGACAACGAAGACGACAGAGATATCTTTTAACCAAGGAGATGTTATCGGGCTTAAGTGCGAGGTGTCACTGAGCGGGTCGGGCAGTTGGAGCAGCCTAAGCAAGAGTTGCACGACGACGGCCCAATGCTCTTACTCGTCAGTTGGCGAGGCGTACAACAACGTCTATTACTCAAACGGGCTTCTGCTTTCGTCAGCATCCAACAAGTACTTTGCGGTCAACTCGTCAGACACGCCAATCATCCAGGCGCAACACA
>CAVETY010000020.1:0-66536 GCA_963618945.1 Bacteroidaceae bacterium | reverse complement strand
GCTTCTTCCGAAGGCAATGCGTCGCGTATTTGCTTTATGCGCACATTGTCGTAAGAAGCCACGCCCATTGGGGTGGAGATGCCTTTGAACGCCCATTTCACCTCGGTTTGGCTCTTGCTCTGGCAGATGAGCAAGCCAATGGTTGGGTTGTCGCTATCGGTTTTTAGCAACTCGTCCACGGCATTCACATAGAAGTTCAGCTTGCCGGCAAATTCCGGCTCAAATGGCTTGGCTTTCAGTTCGCACACCACATACGAACGCAGGTGGATATGATAGAAGAGCATGTCTACGCGGCGAGTTTTGCCAGCCACGATGATTTCTTTCTGCCTCCCTATGAAAGCGAACCCAGTGCCAAGTTCCAGCAAGAACCGTGTGATGTTCTTCTCCAGCTCATCTTCCAATTCATCTTCCTTATATTGTTTCGGCAGTTCGATGAAGCCGAAGTCATATGTATCCTTGGTAATCTCTTGCGCCAATCGGCTTTGCTCAGGCGTTAGGTAATCGGAGAAATTGGATATGGCGCCGCCTTGGCTCTGATACAATTTGGCGTGAAGGCAATTAAGAAGCGTACTGCGGCTCCATCCCTCGCTGATGGTTTGGCGGATATAGAACAAGGCTTCGTCGATGTCCTTGCACTTGGTGATAATTTCCACATGATGCCCCCAAGGGACAAATGAAAACATAAGAGGGAAAGTAAGACCGAATTCAGAATCCATATCCTGCTCCCGAATTTCTGCACCAAGTTGGTGCAGTTTTGTATCCACGTTATTATCAGCATATTGCAATTCTGCAACAAGTTGTTGCAGTTTTTCTGTTGCTGCATTTGATGAATAGAATTCGTACCATTTCTTCATGTTCCAAAGGTTTCTGGCACTGAATCCCTTCGCCTTCGGAAAAGCCGATTTTAGATCAAGGCTAACTTGCTCCACTATGCCATTCCCCCAATGTTCTTCAGCACGACGAGTCACGAGGTCACGACCTAATTGCCAATTGAAGAGCAATTGTTCTGAATTGACCTTTACCGCAGCCTTAATCTGCGATTTACGAAATCTGCCTTTTAGCTCTTCCAACCACGACATATAGTCGGCATCCATGCTCACATGATTAGAACTTGCAAAGTGTGGCGTATACTCTTCCATATTTGTGATTACACTGTGGATGACTTTAATTGTCAATTTGGCATACCGCGTTTGTCAAATTGCAGTAAACCTGATAGTCTTGCTTTGCTATATCTCCCTTATTCTCATTCTTCATTTATCCCGTCCAACAATTTCTCCAGCTCTTCGACGGCCGAGCTTATACTCAGGCTCTGCTCCTTGATGTCCTGCATTATTTGGCCGAGAGTCACGCCGTCGCCATCCGTCTGCTTAATCCACGTGATGTCGAGCGAAGTCTTGTCTCGCGCCATGATCTCATCTATGCCGAACTTGCGCCAACGGCCCTGCGGATTCTTGACGGCATCGTAGGTCTCGTGGCGGCCATCAATATTGCCTGCATTATAGCAGCTGACGAAATCGTCCAGATGGCTGCGCTCCAGTTTCTTTGTAGCGAGAGTATGCTTCACGCCCGTGCGGTAGTCATAGAACCAGATCGCCTTGGTGGGCTGACCTTTGACGAAGAAGAGCACATTGGCCTTGACGCCATTGGCATAGAAGATGCCGGTGGGGAGGCGGAGAATGGTGTGTAGATTGAAATCGGCGAGCAGCCTCTTGCGGATGACCTCACCAGCGTTGCCCTCAAAGAGGACATTGTCCGGCAGTACGACCGCCGCGCGGCCACCAAGACGGAGCATCAGCATCATGTGCTGAAGGAAGTTGAGCTGGTTGTTGGTGGTGGACACGTAGAAGTCCTCACGGCAAATGGCCACAGAGCCAGCGGGGCGTGAGCCGAATGGCGGGTTGGCGAGGATGACATCGACGCGTGTGTCAACACCTTGAGGCCTCTCAAGCGAATCCTCGCACTTGATGGGGCTGCGGTCTATGCCAATGCCATGGAGATAGAGGTTCATGGAGGCGAGCGTCACGACAAGGGGCGTGATGTCGTTGCCGTGGAGCGCGTTGTTGTTGAGGAACGTCAACTTTTCCGGGTCTTGGCTCTGATCCCTCATGTATTCGTGGGCTGCAAGGAGGAAGCCGCCCGTGCCACAAGCAGGGTCGAAAACAGTCTCGCCAATCTGGGGCTTGATGCAGTCCACCATGGCCTGGATGAGTGGGCGCGGCGTGAAATATTGCCCGGCTCCGCTCTTCTTGTCTTGCCCGTTTTTCTCGAGAATACTCTCGTAGATAGCTCCCTTGACATCGCCATCCATGATGAGCCACTTCTCCTCGTCAATCATTGAGATGACTTTTTTCAGGTAGACGGGCTTGTCAATCTTGTTCTGCGCCTTGGTGAAGATGGTTCCGATGAGATTGTCCAAGCCGCTGAGCTTCTTGAGCGTCTCCTCATATTGCTTAAGGAGATCCTCGCCATCCAACTTGGTCAGGTCCTCCCATCGGTAGCCGACAGGGATTTTAGACACCACGTCGTCAAAAACATTTACATACTCGTCGTCCATCTTGAGGAAGAGGAGGTAGGTGAGCTGGGTGATGTAGTCGGTGAAGCCGACGCCCTGTCCGGCGAGCGTCGTGGCGAGGTTCCAAACTTTCTTGGTGAGCGTCTGCTCGGTTGATATCTTGGTTGCCATTGATTAATTTGCTATGCTGTTTTTCTAAACACTACAAAGTTATACACAGATTTCAAGGCATCATTGGCATTCTGCGCATTTCCGAAAACATCCATTAGTCTGGCGGCCTCCGTCATCTTAGTCGTCCTCAGGTCGCTCAGGGTGCAGGCCCCGTTGGCGGCAATGTAGTCCACAATCTTGCTGACGATCGCCCTTTGCTCATGCGTGATTCTCAGCTGTTTCTGACCCGCCCAGAGGTTGAATAGCTGCATGGCTTTGGGGTATATACTCTCAAGCCTCTCTGTCTGATGGAAAGCGAATCTCACCAACTGAATGATATTGGTGAGGGCCTCGGCCTCCTCTTTTTTTGTGGTTCGGCGCACTTTGTCGGAATAGACTATGGCGTAGGAGTTCCACAGGGTTTGGGAGGAGAAACGGTTATTGGCCATCTTCAGTTTATTTTCCAAATCCTTGAGCATTCGATAGTTGATGGGGACATCCTCCTTGTTATAGATGATGCGCAACGCCTCAATCTCGTCACGATGATCTTGGCAATATTGCTCAAAAGCCTCCGTGGTGCTTTGCGCCTCCTCATGAGAGAAACCTGCGGAGATGAGGACATCACTGCCAGGCAGCAGAGTGTCAACAAAGCCCGCGTGAAGGATCAGGATATACTTGCGAGCGTCGGCATGATTGGCAATGGGAGCCACAAGAGCCTTACGCTCTGTGTTTGGTGCTTCTATGTCAACATAAGGGGGCAAAGCGGGCTTCGTGTCGGGGTCTAAGGCATCGTAAATTCGTTTGGCGAGCCTCTGCATGTCCTCATGGGCGAGTCTTTTGAACTCGGCACGCTGACTACAGTCCGCTTTTTTGAAAAGACAAGACAGGACGCTTGCGAGCCTGTAAAGATATTCGTCCGGCAGGTTGCCATGGGCGATGCGCTCAAGAAGTTCCCGCAATGAGATCTGTTCAGGCCACTCCACCTTCTCGTTTGTATGCTCATGCTCAGTGACACCCACAGCGTCCACAAGAATGAAAAAATCCTTACTGAAGGCATTGGGTGTGACATTGCGCAACTGCTCATCACCAATGGTACGCACGCCTCGGCCCCTCATCTGAGTGTAGAGGGAGGCGGAAGATACATCGCGCATGAAAATCAACACCTCAAGAGGCTTGACGTCAGTACCCGTGGCGACGAGAGTGCATGTCACCGCAATGCGGAAATCCTTATCCACGCGGAACTGTCGGATTAGTTCATTGCTGTCGCCTGCCGAATAGGTAATACTTTGCACAAAACGACTCATGTCCACATTGGGGCAGACAGGGGCAAAGACTTCCCGTGCCATTTTCACGATATTTTTCGCATGGTTCTCGTTGAGGGCGAAAATAAGCGTCTTGGGCAGATATGCAAAGTTTGGCTCACGCTGCGGATCATTGAACATCTCGGTGTAGACCGTACTGCAGTAGGTGGAGAGGATGAGCTTAATTTGCGAAAGGTTGACTACGCTTCGGTTTAGATCTTTCTTACTGTAATACTTATCCACCTCCGCTGTTACAATCTTCTCGTCGCCTGTGTATTTACTCTTCTTCCTGGTTTTCTCATCTTTCTTAATGACGCCGCCGTTCTCCGATTCCTGTGTCTTTATGCGATAGATTCGGCAGTCGACATTGACACCGTCCACAATGGACTCAGTGAGCGTATAGTTAACCACACGGTTATTGTTGAAGAACGCCATGGTCTCAGGGACTGGCGTGGCAGTGAGACCGACAAGGCGCGCCGTGTCGAAATATTCAAGCACCTTGTGCCAGTTGCCATAGATGCTGCGGTGACACTCATCTATCACAATGAGGTCGAAGAAATCATGCGGCAACTTAGGATTGTCCGGCAGAGGGACCTCGGCCTCGGCAGTGTCAATGTCATCATCGTCCGTGTCGGTTATCGTCTTGCCACTCAAGAGAGAGAAAAGCCTCTGGATGGTACTGATTACCACATTGCTGTCTGACGGTACCTCGGAAGACTTAAGCCTGTTGACCGCGAAAATGGTGTTGAAAGCGTCACCAGATTCGGTCAGGCGAAAAGTGCCAAATTCGCTTTCAGCTTGACGCCCAAGGTTGTTGCGGTCGACAAGGAAGAGAATGCGGCGCATGGGGGTATAGTTGAGCAAGCGGTAGGCCGCGAGGCAAGCGGTGTATGTCTTACCTGCGCCCGTAGCCAACACAATCAAGGCGCGCTTCTGCCCCGAGCGGAGACTCCTCTCCAACTCGGACACTGCCTCATATTGACAGTCGCGCAGTCCACGTCTGCTCAGAGTGGGGAGACCAGCGAAAGGGTCGTCGATTCCCAGCATCTTGACGAACTCCTTGGGCGTGTGGATGCGGTTGATGGTCTCCCATTGTGATAAGTCGGGATCACGGAAATCTAGAAAATCAACCTCCTTGCCGTTAGATTTATAGAGGAAAGGCAGCGGACGGAGCCACGCCTGATAACAATTGGGCACACTCTTGGCGTAAGTCATGACTTGCTCACTGACCCCGTCTGAGGAGATGTCCACCTCCTCACGCTTGGCCTCAAGCACTCCAACGGCTTTCCCGTTGATGAACAAGAAATAGTCGGCTTCGAGATTACCTTTTAGCAATCCCTCGCGAATGGCCACGGCGGTTACATTAGGTTCATACTCATCCCGGTTGACAACTTTCCACCCTGCATCGGTCAACCATTGGTCAATCCTGACTCTCGCTTTTTCTTCTGGTGTCATGCCCTTACGCCATTTTTTCCGCGTCACGCATAGCGCGTGTATGCGCACATATAATTAAACTATACGGTGATTATTTGTTGCTCCTTGTCGTGATATCCTGTCTTGTCAGACATCATCAAGACCAAGACGTGCTTATGTTGTGCAAGCCTGTTTCGTACAACAAACGCCCTGATTTCAAATTTACATAAATTAGCCAAAACGCGAACCCGCGTGAAGAAGATTTTAGCAATTATTGCCGGCCCGTCCGCCCTGTACACATTCATAAAAATTCTTTTCCGACTGCATAGGCAACATCCCATTTTGAACACTATAAAATCCCCTTTCTGAACGGGGTATTCGCTCAGTATTACAAAACCGCACCACGACAGAAACAAAAAGCCTATGGGTGTTAACAAAACCGCACCCGACATTTAACAATGATTATTTGCCACGGGGGGCAATGTTTATAAATTTGCATAACAGTTAACAGAACCGAAATTTATTAACCAAGTGCAAATTTCAAAGCATCCCTATATGACAATAAAGACTATTTTGGGATCTGCGCTCACCCTCACGGCCATGGCTATTTTGCCAAGCTGCTCGGGAAGCCTGTCCACGCAAAATGGAATTGTCGTAAAGACGGCCGACGGGCAACAGGTGCGCCTCCAGGTCATCAACGACAAGATTATCCGCGTCTCGGCCACGCTGGATGGTGTCTTTGACAAAGACAAGAGCCTCATGATGGTCCCGCAAGCCGCATTCACGGGCTACGAGACCGCAGAGACCGACTCGACAATAACCATCACGACCAAAGAGGTCAAGGCTGTCATCTGCAAGGCGAGCGGACGCGTCGCTTTCCTCGACCTCGACGGCACGCCCATATTGACTGAGGACGGCCGCGTGCTGCGAGACACAACCATCACCCAGTCGGACGCCAAGAACACCAAGACCGACGTTGGTTTAGTGTTCCGCCAGAAATGGGTCCCCGGAGCCGATGACGCCATCTACGGACTTGGCCAGCATCAGGCCGAAGAGTTCAATTACCGTGGCAAAAACGAAGACCTGTATCAGTACAACACTAAGGTCTCCATCCCGTTTTTCATCTCTAACAAGGGCTACGGCGTCTTGTGGGACAACAACTCGCTGACCCGTTGGGGCGACCAGCGCGAATACGCTCAGCTCAACGAGGCTTTCAAAGTCTATGACAAGGATGGCAAAGAGGGCGGACTCTCAAGTCATTGGACACCCGACGCTAATTCGGGAGCCAAGGCTATTGACCGCACCGAGCCTATCCTCTATTTCGCCGACCTCATGGCCAACAGGGAGTACCTGCCCAAGGGCTTCCCTCTGATGGGCGCTGACGTCGACTTTGACGGTTATTTGGAGCCTCAGGAGACGGGTACTTACCGTTTCCTCATCTACTACGCCGGCTACACCCGAGTCTTCGTGGACGACCAGGAGCTCTTCCCTGAGATTTGGCGCACGGCTTGGAACCCTAACAGCCGCAAGTTCCAACTCAACCTCGAGAAGGGTAAGAAGATTAAGCTCCACATCGACTGGAAGCCGGACGGAGGCGAGAGCTATTGCGCACTGCGCGCATTGACGCCTGTGCCTGACGAGGAGCAGAACAAACTTGCCCTGTGGAGCGAGATTGGCAGCCAAGAGGACTACTATTTCATCAAGGGTGAGAACATGGATGACGTCATCAGCGGATATCGTACCCTCACGGGCAAGAGCCAAGTCATGGCCAAGTGGGTCATGGGCTTCTGGCAGAGCCGCGAGCGTTATCGCACACAAGACGACATCCTCTCCACGGTCAAATATTTCCGCGACCACCACATCCCGATGGACAACATCGTGCAGGACTGGAACTATTGGGCTGACGACCAGTGGGGTTCTCATGACTTCGAGGCCTCTCGCTATGCAGACCCGCAGGCCATGCTCGACTCGGTCCACGCCATGCATGCGCGTTTCATGATCTCCGTATGGCCCAAGTTCTACACCAACACCGACCACTTCAAAGAGTTTGACGCAAAGGGCTGGATCTATCAGCGCGCTGTGACTGACTCACTCCGCGACTGGGTTGGCCCCGGCTACACCTACTCTTTCTACGACGCTTACTCGGCAGGAGCCCGCGACCTCTTCTGGAAGCAGATGAACGAGCACCTCTACAAGTTTGGCATCGACTCATGGTGGATGGACGCATCGGAGCCTAACGTGCGCGACTGCACCCCCACCCAGTACAGGAAAGACCTCTGCGGCCCCACCGAGCTTGGCACCTCCGCCAAGTATTTCAACGCCTACTCGATTGTCAATGCCGACGCCATCTATAATGGTCAGCGTTCTGTCAACGACACCTCACGCGTATTCCTGCTCACACGCTCGGGCTTCGCAGGCCTACAGCGTTACAGCACAGCCTCTTGGAGCGGTGACATTGCCAGCCGTTGGGAAGATATGCGCGCCCAGATAACCGCAGGCCTCAACTACTCAGTGGCTGGTGTGCCAATGTGGGGTCAGGACATTGGCGGCTTCTGCGTAGAGAAGCGACATGAGAAGGCTTTCAACATCTACAACGAGACCGGCAAGGTGACCGAGGACCTCAAAGATTGGCGTGAGCTCCAGACGCGTTGGCATCAGTGGGGCGTCTTCACCCCACTCTACCGCACGCACGGCCAGTATCCCACTCGTGAGATTTGGAACATCGCCCCGGAGGGTGATCCCGCCTACAACTCAATACTCTACTGCCACAAGCTGCGCTATCGTCTGATGCCGTACATCTACAGCCTCGCAGGCGCTGTCCACTTCAACGACTACACAATCCTGCGTCCGCTCGTGATGGACTTCACCGCCGACACCAAGGTCAACAACATTGGCGACCAGTTCCTCTTCGGCCCGTCCATCATGGTTGCCCCCGTCACCCACTACGGCGACCGCAGCCGCGAGGTCTACCTGCCTGCAGGAGCCAAGTGGTATGACTTCTACACAGGCAAGGCCCTCGAGGGTGGCCAGACCATCACTGCCGACGCACCTTATGAGCGCACCCCGGTATTCGTGCCCTCAGGCTCAATAATCCTCACAGGACCTGAGATTGAGTGGAGCGACGAGAAGCCCGCCGACAACATCACGGTCTACGTCTACGCCGGACGCAATGGCAAATTCACCCTCTATGAGGATGAAGGCACCAACTACAACTACGAGAAGGGCGCAGCCGCATTCATTGACATGAACTATGACGATGCCACAAAGACACTGACCATCGGCCAGCGCCGCGGCTCATTCAAGGGCATGCTCAACACCCGCACATTCAACGTCGTACTCGTATCTGACGACGCACCTGCCGCAGTCGACACCGACAAGGCCGGCAAGATTGTCAACTATGACGGCTCAGAGGTGAGCGTGGCTCTCTAAACTGACCAGACAAGACATACACGACAAGAGACACCCGCCCGCAAAGACACGGAACGACCGCAGTCTGAGCAGCGGGTGTTCTTTTATCAAATGATAGAAAAGGAATTACACTATGAA
The DNA here is from genome assembly GCA_963618945.1 of Bacteroidaceae bacterium. Classification (GTDB taxonomy): domain Bacteria; phylum Bacteroidota; class Bacteroidia; order Bacteroidales; family Marinilabiliaceae; genus W3P20-009. The sequence goes on along the minus strand of CAVETY010000020.1, from coordinate 57,614 downwards.
GTACGCATTACTATCACTCACAGCACTTGCCGCGGTGGCATGCTCACCGCAGACAGGTGACGGCACAGCCGCAAATGACCAGTGGACGGATGAGGAGATTGAGGCTAAGATTGATGAGATCCTGCCCCAGTTGACTTTGGAGGAGAAAGTGGCCATGTGCCATGCTCAGAGCAAATTCAGTTCACCAGGCGTAGCCCGTCTCGGCATCCCTGAGTTCTGGTTCTCTGACGGCCCTCACGGTGTGCGCTATGAGATTAACTGGGACGATTGGGGATCAGCAGGTTGGACCAATGACTCCGTCACGGCGTTCCCGTCACTCGTATCTCTCGCATCCTCTTTCAATCCCGACTTAGGCACGATATATGGCAAAGCGTTGGGCGAAGAGGCTCTCTACCGCAGGAAAGACATGATGCTTGGACCTGGCGTAGAGATTTACAGGACACCTCTTTGCGGACGAAACTTTGAGTATATGGGCGAGGACCCATATTTGGCCTCAAAAATGGTGGTGCCATACATCAAGGGGCTTCAGTCTCAGACTGTGTCATGCTGCGTCAAGCATTTCGCCCTCAACAACCAAGAGCAGTGGCGCACACTTGTAGACGTCCACGTCTCAGAGCGCGCACTCCGCGAGATATACCTTCCCGCGTATAAGGCGGCCGTGGAAGAGGGTGGCGCATGGGCAATCATGGGTAGTTATAACCTCTACGATGGCCAGCACTGCTGCCACAACGCCAAGCTCAACGACATATTGCGCGGAGAGTGGGGTTTTGACGGCTGCGTGGTCACCGACTGGGGCGGAGCGACTAACACAAAGGAGGCCGCCGAGAATGGTCTCGACCTCGAAATGGGCACCTACACAAACGGCTTCACCGAGAGCGCGAAGTTCGCCTACAACAACTACTACCTTGCCGACCCTTATATCAAGGCTCTCAAGGAAGGCACTGTCAGCATGGCGACCCTTGACAAGAAGGCGCGCAACATCCTCCGCCTGATGTTCCGCACGTCAATGGCAAAGAACCGCCCACGCGGATGCAAAGGCAGCCAAGAGCACTTTGACGTAGCTCTGAAAGTGGCCGAGGAGGGCATCGTACTGCTCAAGAACGAGAAGAACATTCTGCCTATCGACCCCGAGACGACCATGAAGATCGCCGTCATTGGCGAGAACGCCACACGCAGCATGCTTGGCGGAGGCTCTTCTGAATTGAAAGGCCTCTTTGAGGTGTCACCTCTTGAGGGCATCAAAAAGGCGTTCCCCAAGGCTGAGGTCATGTGGTCAATGGGATACGGTAGCGGCCCCGAGGCTTATGGACGCGTAGCCCCATCACCCTACCCCGCTGACAGCCTTGAGAAAGCAGCTCTTGACGTAGCCAAGAAAGCCGACATGATAATATATGTGGGTGGCCTCGTCAAAGCCTATCAGCAAGACATGGAGGGCGGCGACAGGTTGGACATGAAATTGCCATTTGGACAGGACGCCCTCATTGAGAAATTGCTTGACATCAACAGCAACATGGTCTGCGTCCTCGTGAGCGGAAACGCGGTCGAGATGCCATGGATTGACCGCATGCCGGCAGTCGTCGAGGCTTGGTATTTAGGTTCACAGGCTGGTCAAGCCATTGGCGAAGTACTCTCAGGCAAAGTCAACCCGTCTGGCAAACTGCCATTCTCATTCCCCGTCAAACTGGCCGACAACGCAGCCCACAGCACTGGCGAGGCCGTTTGCTACCCGGGTGAGGAACAAAACAACTACCGCGAGGAGTACCGCGAGGGAATCTTTGTCGGCTACCGTTGGCATGACACCAAGGGCATTAAGCCCCTCTTCGCTTTCGGCCATGGTCTCAGCTACACCACCTTTGAGATCACCGACGCCGCCATCAAGAGCGGAGCGGAGGCTAAAGCTGACGGCACAATTGAGGTGAGCGCCACCATCAAGAACACCGGCGACCGCTCAGGCAAAGAGGTTCTTCAGATCTACGTCGGCAAGAAAGACTCACGCGTGGAGCGCGCCGTCAAAGAGCTCAAGGGCTTCCAAAAGATTGAATTGGCGGCTGGTGAGCAGAAGACAGTCAGCGTCAAGATCCCCGTGTCAAGCCTCGCATTCTTTGATGAGGAGGCACATGCATGGGAGGTTGAGAAAGGCGGTTACACTATTTACGTAGGCACCGCATCGGACAACATTGCCAAAGAGCTCCCGTTAGAGGTTAAATAACCCCTCTTAAGCAAAAAGATACTTCAGGTTTGTTTGGTTAAAGTAGGCGGTCCCGACATCTCTAAGCGTGGAGATGTCGGGACCGCCCTTTTTTATATTCTATTCTTTTTGGGGTGGTGTTTTCGCCCCCCGATATTAAACTTTCTCAGTAATCAGACCATAGCGATAGGCGAGGACAAGACGCTCGAGATTATCCACTTGCGCCTGCAGCTCCCTCCCTCGGTCAGTGTCACGCACCAGCATACGATGATATTTGAACTCCTCGAGCATGATGCGGCTATGGATATCACGGCCTTCCTCGACAGCCTTTTCCATATTCTCAAAAGCCTCATGCTGAACAAGATGCAAACCATGGCTGTTATAAATCAGCGTATAACCGGCAATACCAGTTGTCTTGTGATAGGGTTTTGAGAAGCCGCCGTCAATGACCAGTCGCTTTCCGCCGGCACGAGTCGGGGACTCGCCCCTTGTGGTGCGCACTGGCGTATGACCATTGACAATGCGAGACTTGTCGGGGTTCAGTCCGAACTCCTTCATGATGAAATCGCAGGTCTCCGGCTTATTGGCCAACTCATAATAAGCACCTTTCACCTCACGGTTAACCTCCTCCGTGTTGATGAAATAACGCTCAAAAGTGGTCATCTTGTCCTTATTATAAAGGGGAGAGTCGGGTCCGCACCACAAATACCACATGTAATCGAGGGCCACATCGCCCTCTCGCGACCCACGGGGGGCGAAATAGGCGGTGCGGATAATGTTGTCAATCCGCTCCATAAGAGCCTTGCCCTTATAGACCTCGCCATCAACTTCGACGCCCTTGAATGAGCCATCTTCATTGAGCGGGATGGCGGCATGATACATCAGGCAATTATTTCGGACAAGGAAGAGGCTTCCGTGGCTATAAAAACAACGCAGGTGCTTTTGGAGCTTGTCCGACGTAGTGAACGAGTGGTGGAGCTGACTCATCAGTTGCTCCTCCTCGGCACTCAGCTTATAAGGATCCTTAGGGTCGATTGTCGGGAAATTCTTATCCCTGAGCTCATACGTCTGGCCATTTATAGTTATGGTGCCAATCTGATAATCAATAAGGTGCAAAAGTCGGCGCTCATCCATCTTATACTCGGGTCGGCGCTCCAAAATCTGCCCCTCAAGCTTAAACTGAATGATGGATATGGCCTTGTGCATCTTGGCCATGAGCTGCTTCGAGCGGTTCATTCGAGGGTTGTCCTCAAACTCCTCAGCCTGGAAAATGGCGCAAGGGTCATCGCCATAGTGGTCAATGGCAAATGTGGCAAGCGGAAGCAGATTTATAGAATACCCCTCCTCAAGAGTCTCCACATTGGCATAACGTATGGAGATACGCACCACATTGGCAATGAGCGCCAAGTTGCCTATGGCCGCCCCCATCCATGATATGTCATGATTGCCCCATTGAATGTCAAAATCGTGATAAGAGCAAAGCTCCTCCATTATGTCGCAAGCACCGGGTCCGCGGTCATAGACATCACCCACAACATGCAGAGTGTCAATAACAAGGCGATGAATCAACCTGCTGATGGCCACAATAAACTCCTCTGCTCGGCCAATATCCACAATGGAGTTGATCAACGAGGCGTAATAGCTCTGCTTATCCTCGTCCGTATAGCTCTCATAGAGAAGTTCCTCAATGACATAGGCGAATTCGGCCGGCAGAGATTTACGCACCTTGGAGTGCGTATATTTGGCGGCCATGACCCTCGCCACGGCTACTACATGGAAAAGCGTGGTCCTATACCAGTCCTCGATGTCATCAATCGAGCCACGGATCTGGTCAAGTTTCTCTTTGGGATAATAAATTAGTGAGCAAAGCGTGTCGCGGTCCTGTTGGCGCATGGTCATTCCAAAAAGGTCATCAACCTTTCGGCGTATGACGCCAGACGCGTTTTTTATGACATGGCAAAAAGCGTTGCTCTCGCCGTGAAGGTCAGAAAGGAAATGCTCCGTACCCTTGGGTAGGCTCAGAATGGCCTGCAGGTTGACAATCTCAGTTGCGGCAGACGATATGCTTGGAAACTTCTCGGCCAAAAGGCGCAGATAGCGTACATCGGCCTCAAGCTCCGCGAGGTTAGTGTTCTTGGTCATGGCGAGCGTTTTATTTGTTAACACAAGTTGAATTTAGTGTGTATTTTTTTTATTTCCAAATTTGCAACTCGGTTGCGGACGGTCGACAATAACTTTGCCTGCAAGAAAAAGGAAATACAAAACAATAAAGATATGGGACACTGCAAATGTCATGAGCACAAACATTCGCATTGCGATGACGACCAGCAACACGGCCACACATGCCACTGCGAAGGAGATGACTGCCTCTGCGGACATTCACATGAAAGCGAAGGCGAGCAGGAGGAGAGTTTGCGCAGCCTGATTATCCGAATATGCGCGGCGGCTATCCTACTGGTAATCGCCGTCATTATCCAGCACACAGTCACATTGCCACTATGGGCTCTGCTGCTTGTCTATCTTGTTCCATACCTTACGGCGGGCTTCGGCGTCCTGCGCGAGGCGGCCGAGGGAATATGCGACGGCGACATATTCAACGAGAACTTACTTATGTCGATAGCCACCATTGGCGCATTGGCCATAGGCTTCCTACCAGGCGGCGAGCCCCAATTTGCCGAAGCCGTCTTCGTGATGCTCTTCTTCCTTATTGGCGAGGCATTCGAGACCTACGCCGAGGGACGCAGCCGCGAATCCATTGGCCACCTTATGGACCTTAAGCCCGAAGAAGCCCACGTGATGCGCGAAGGCAAAGAGCTGACCGTCAAACCCGAGGAGTTGATTGTCGGTGACATCATAACGGTCAGGCCAGGCGAGAAAGTACCAGTGGACGGGACAATAACGAGCGGCTCGAGCAGCATGAACACCGTCGCGTTGACTGGCGAGAGCGCACCGAGAGATGTCAGCGTTGGCGACCAGGTTCTTTCGGGCTTTGTCAACCGCCAAGGTGTGCTGACCATGCGAGTGGACAAGGCATACAACGACAGTACGGCCGCCAAAGTCTTGAAACTCGTTGAGGAGAGCGGGGAAAAGAAGTCCAAGAGCGAGACGTTCATCTCACGCTTTGCGAGGGTGTACACTCCGATAGTTGTTATCGCGGCTCTCATTGTGGCCTTCATCCCGCCTTTATTCGTAGATGGTGAATATTTGGCCAACTTCACCACATGGCTTGGCAGGGCATTGACATTCCTTGTCGTCTCATGTCCTTGCGCGCTTGTCATCTCAGTGCCGCTCACATTCTTTGGCGGCATTGGCGGAGCCAGCAAAAAAGGCATACTAATCAAAGGTTCGACATTCATTGACTCATTGGCCAAAATAGGGACTGTAGTTTTTGACAAGACCGGCACTCTGACCGAGGGGCATTTTAGCGTCACATCCGTGTGCCCCAATGAGATTAGCGAGATTGACCTGCTTCATTTGGCAGCCCACGTGGAGAGTCTGTCCACCCACCCAATCGCGCTCAGCTTGGTTGAGGCATATTCCCGCCACAACCCTGCCGGCTGCCATGAATGCAGTGTCACTGACGTCACAGAGGTTGCAGGCAAGGGATTGACAGCCAACATCAATGGTCGGCACATAGCCGTGGGCAATGAGAAACTGATGGAGGCGGAAGGCTCAAAAGTCGATGAGCATGACCACATAGGCACGGTTATTCACGTTGCGATAGATGGCCAATATGCAGGTCATGTCGTAGTGAGCGACGTGGTAAAAGAAGATGCTGAGGATTCCATAACGTCATTGCGAAAAACAAATGGCATAAAGACAGTCATGCTGACGGGCGACAGAGAGCAAGTCGCCGCATCCGTGGCCAAAGAGCTGGGCTTGGACGAATGGCACTCAGGACTTCTGCCTGCCGACAAAGTAGACCATGTGGAGAGACTCATGACAGAAAAAGCCGCAGACAAGACCTTAGCATTTGTCGGTGACGGAATCAACGACGCCCCCGTTTTAGCAAGGGCGGATGTCGGCATTGCCATGGGCGCATTGGGTTCAGACGCAGCCATTGAGGCGGCGGATGTTGTCTTGATGGACGACAGACCAAGCAGAGTAGCCGAGGCCATAGCCATAGCCCAAAGGGTATTGACTATTGCGCGCCAAAACGTCATTTTCGCCATAGGCATCAAAGTGGCAGTCCTTATCCTTGCCGCATTGGGCTTCGCCAACATGTGGATGGCCGTCTTTGCCGATGTGGGCGTAACCGTCATTGCCGTTCTGAACGCGATGAGGGCTTTAAGGCAATAAAAAGGCTGGCAAACGCTATAATTGCCAAGATTGTAGCAAGAATAGCATGGCGGCTTTTGAATTACCGAAAGAAATGACTAATTTTGCGCCGCATTTAGATGCAAAGTGTGATGGGAGAATTAGCTTTACCAACTCACGTGCAAAAAGGTGCACCAAGTCTTTTTCTTGAGTAACACAGATTTATTTTACAACAATGAAAACTTTTGACGTCAAAGGTTCAAAGCGCGAGTGCGGTGGCAAGAAGGCCGCTAAGCAGCTCCGTCGTGATGGTTTGATTCCCTGCATCGTTTACGGTGGCGAGAAGGAGATTGCATTCTCAGTACCCGAGAATGACTTCCGTGGTCTCGTTTACACCCCTAACGTATACATTGTCAACTTGACCGTTGACGGTGAGGCTATGCAGGCCATCCTCAAGGACATCCAGTTCCACCCCATCTCAGGTGCGATCCTCCATGTCGACTTCCTCCAGATCTTCAACGAGAAGCCCGTCACCATTGGCGTGCCCCTCAAGATTGTCGGTAACTCAGAGGGCGTTAAGGCCGGTGGTAAGCTCCAGATTGAGATGCGCAAGCTCAATGTCAAGGGTCTTCCCGCAAACCTCCCCGACGTACTCGAGGTCGACATCACCAGCCTCGGTCTCGGTCATGTCATCAAGGTCTCTGACCTCCACTATGACAACCTCGAGATCCTCAACGCAAAGAGCGCTGTCGTAGCTGGCGTCAAGTCTACCCGCGCAGCAGTCTCAGCAGCTGCAGCTGCAGCAGCTGACGCTAAGAAGTAATTCTTGCCGAGGATTTAGAAAGCCAAACATGTCCCCTGACCCACACCGGGTTGGGGGATATTTACTTTTAGGCAGGCCGATCAAACTTTTCTATAAGAAAAAGAGCAAAGCAAAGATTAGTTGAATTACCTTAGCTTTGTCGTAGATAGAAAAGACGCAAGAAAACTAACCCTTTAAACATCATAAAAAACATGAGTACAGAAACAAATCTCAAAACCACAGCAGTAAAGATGCTGGCGGTTGTCTCATCTGCGGCTCTCTTAGCGTCATGCGCAGGTGGAAGCAATTGCCACATTAGCGGAACAGCCGAGGGCGCAGCCGAGGGTGACAGCGTATTCCTCATTGACGGCAACTCGAAGCTCAACATTGACAGCACAGTAATCAGCGGTGGCCACTTCACCTTCAATTACAACGCCGACACCACCAAATACGCCATAATCCGTTGCAACATTGCAGCGGACAGCAGCTCATGCGCAGGAAGCCTTTTCCTTGAGAATGGCGACATTGACGTCACACTCGCAAAGAAGAGCTCAGAGAGCCGCGCTAAAGGTACTCCCACCAACGACATCAGCGCGGCATTCACCGATTCAGTCAATAGCATAATCAGTGAGATTTCCGCTCTTGAGGAGCAGGCCAGGGACACCACTTTGGCCGAGGACGACCGCAAGGCTCTTTCAGCCGCTGCCGACTCACTGTACGACAACTCATACGTGTCATTCTTCAAGAAATCAGCAGCCGAGAACATTGGCAATGCGGCAGGCATCAGAATCCTCAACCAGATCGCCTACGCCCTTGAGGTTAACGAACTCGACTCATTGCTCCAGCAAGTTCCCGCATCCTATCGCAATGATGGCGCATACACAAAGCTTTCAGACCGCGTAGTCCGCATGAAGGCCGTTGCTGTAGGTCAACCATTCACCGACTTCTCACTCCCCTCCCCTGAAGGAGAGATTGTCAACCTTGGCGACATCGTCAAGGCTAACAAGGTCGTACTCATCGACTTCTGGGCAAGCTGGTGCGGCCCCTGCCGCCGCGAGATGCCTACCATTGTCCGCGCATATGAGCTCTATAAGGGCAAAGGCCTTGAGATTGTAGGCGTGTCACAGGACTACACTGCAGAGGCTTGGGCTAACGGCATCAAGAATCTCGGCATCACATGGCCGCAGATGTCAGCCCTCAAGGGTTGGGACAATGAGGGTGTCAAGCTTTACGCCATTGCCAGCATCCCAAGCACTGTCATTATCAAGGACGGCGTAATCGTCGCAAAGAATCTTTATGGTGACGATCTCATCAACAAACTCGATGAGATCCTGAAGTAATTCAGCAACCCAGAGAGTATAAACTCAGAGTATATAGAAAGCCGTCAGACGTATCCGCGTCTGACGGCTTTCTGTTATTTTATCTCTTCTATTACTTCACCTCATGCACCAATAAATGAGGTATGAGAAATATAAGTCACTAAAACCCTGCTCAATAATTCATCCGCCAACTCCGACGTGGTATGAAATAGGCGGTCAGCACCTGCGTCAAGAAGCACCTGATCGGCTAATTTACCTGTGTTTACAGCCCATACTGTCAATCCGGCAGCCTTGCCAGAGATGACACCGAGCGGAGCATTCTCAACGACCATACACTCTTCGGCAGAAAAGCCGCTGCGAGACAATGCCATGAGATAAGGCTCAGGATCGGGCTTCCCCTTTACCACATCAGCACCACAGACAAGAGTCTCCTTCTCAATTCCAAATGCCTGAGACAGTTTGCCCACCAACGAGGGTTGACGCGAACCTGTCACGACATAGACCTTCACACCGAGCGTTGGGAGGGTAGTCAGCAACTCTTGCATCTTAGGGAGCATAGGAGGTTGCGGACGGCTGTGCATCAACTCGGTCTTACGCTTATAAATGCGCTCAACGTCCTCATCAGTAGCCCCGTGGCCAAGCTCTCGGTTGAAGACGAGGTTTATAGTTCCCTTTGCAGTGCGTCCCTCATTGGCATAGGCCTCCTCAGGATGAAAGACAACCCCCTCGGCCTCAAAAGCCTTACACCATGAGTATTCGTGATTAGGCATACTGTCATATAGCACGCCATCCATATCAAAAAAAACGGCTCGTATCATCTGTTTGTCACATTGGCTCTACGCGAATATAACGAAAAATCCCCACCCCGCGAATAGCAGGATGGGGACTGAGGGCTTTAAAGCCTAAGCTTATTTCAGCTTGGTGTAGCCGTACTTGCTGTTAGCGCCGAGCTCTTCCTCGATGCGGATGAGCTGGTTGTACTTAGCCATACGATCGGTGCGGCTGAGTGAGCCGGTCTTGATCTGGCCAGAGTTGGTAGCGACAGCGATGTCAGCGATGGTGGTGTCCTCGGTCTCGCCTGAACGGTGAGAGGTGACAGTGGTGTAACCATGACGGTGAGCCATCTCGATAGCGTCGAGAGTCTCGGTGAGAGAACCGATCTGGTTAACCTTGATGAGGATAGAGTTAGCAGCACCCATCTGGATACCCTTCTGGAGGAACTTGACGTTGGTAACGAAGAGGTCGTCACCTACGAGCTGGCACTTCTTGCCGACACGCTCGGTGAGCTTAACCCAGTTCTCCCAGTCGTTCTCGTCGAGACCATCCTCGATAGAGTCGATAGGATAGGTGTCGATGAGGTGCTCGAGGAAGTCGATCTGCTCCTTAGCGCTGAGCTTCTTGCCGTTGGGATCCTTCTGCTTGCCGTTCTTGAGCTGCTTGTAGTCATAGAACCACTCGCCGTTCTCCTGGATAGCGAACTCAGAAGCTGCGCAGTCCATAGCGATGCGAACCTGCTCGCCGGGCTTGTAGCCAGCCTTCTCGATAGCCTTGACGATGATGCTGAGAGCATCCTCGATGCCGTCGAGAGCGGGAGCGAAACCACCCTCGTCACCTACTGCAGTGCTGAGGCCGCGCTCCTTGAGGAGCTTAGCGAGGTTGTGGAAAACCTCGGCGCCCATGCGGATAGCCTCTTTCTCAGAGGTTGCGCCGACGGGACGGATCATGAACTCCTGGAAAGCGATAGGAGCGTCAGAGTGAGCACCACCGTTGATGATGTTCATCATAGGAACGGGAAGGGTGTATGCGTTGCAGCCGCCGATGTAGCGGTACAAGGGGATGTTGAGAGCCTTGGCAGCAGCCTGAGCGACGGCGAGAGAGACGCCGAGGATGGCGTTAGCGCCGAGGTTGCTCTTGGTGGCGGTGCCATCGAGAGCGAGCATCTTGTTGTCGATCTCGCGCTGGCCGAGGACGTTGTAGCCCTTGAGTGCGGGAGCGATGACAGTGTTGACGTTGTTCACTGCCTTCTGGACACCCTTGCCGAGGTAGCGGCCCTTGTCACCGTCGCGAAGCTCGAGAGCCTCGTTCTCACCGGTTGACGCGCCAGACGGAACTGCTGCGCGGCCGACTACGCCATTGTCGAGAGTTACGTCTACCTCAACGGTAGGATTGCCACGAGAATCGAGGATCTCGCGAGCCCAGATTTTTTCAATGATCATTTTACTTGACTTATTAAGTTGGTATTTATCTTAATGTTTGTATCGGTTCAGCGGAGTTTGAAGCCTTTCGGCAAGCCACGTGGAGAATGAAGACCGAAGCCTCGATTTTCCGCTTTCACTCCCTTATTCCGAAGAGCGAAAATAGAATTTTTCACGCTTTTATCCAAATCACAAACTCCCTTGTTTTGTTTAATTAATGCTACCATCGCGTTTCAAAACGCCTTGCCCGAGATTTCGCTCACACCGTGTTGCAAAAGCGAGAGAGGAGTGCTAACCGTGCTTTGCAAAAAGAGTGATGTCGGCCTGGCCCCAAAAGAGTCACACACTAAAAAAATGATGGTCAATAATGCTTATTGTGGCCACGAAATGCGAGTGTTAGGGATGGAATGACTACTTTTGGCCAAAGTAAGATAGAGACGACTTTCGCAGCGAAATGAATTTTTCCCCAAAAAGCATATTGTGGCTTATGGCATGCTTGGCCTCCGTCCTCACCCTCGCAGGGTGCGAACGTGATTTTTCGGCAACGCCTAAGTCTGATGATATAGTATTCTCAGTTGACACGCTCACCTTTGACACCATTTATTCGGGTGTGACGACACCGACAGCCCACTTGACCATCCGCAACGTCGGCGGCGAAGACGTCACCCTTGACCGCATATATATGGCAGGAGCCGAAAATTCAGCTTTCGGCGTGAACATAAACGGGACAAGCGCAACAAGTGCATCCGACGTTAGGCTCGGGCATGGAGACAGCCTGTTTGTCTTCGTCAACGTTCGCGAGCCTAAAGTCTTGAGCGAGTACGCATTCGGTCAAATAACGGATCAGATTGTGGTGGAGAGCGGAGTCAACAGTTGGCACGCCACACTGCACGCCGTTGTGCGCAATGTCCGCAGAGTGAGTGGCACGATAAATGTAGACACTCAATGGGCGTATGACACCATCCCGTATTGGGTGGAGGACACGCTGACCATAGAGAGCGGCGCGACCCTCCTCATTAATCCTAAAGTTACCGTCTTGATGGACAAGGGGTCGGCTATTGATGTACAAGGCAGACTGATCGCTGCTGGCGAAGTAAACAGCCGATGCGAAATAAGGCCCGTGCGCATTGACGGGTATTATGAGACCATTCCCGGTCAATGGGGCGGAATAAACATCAGGACGGGAGCGGAAGCCATGTTTGACTACACAGACGTTTCATGCTCTTCAGATGGCATAAGCTGCGACTCGGCCTCCACGCTTTCGACCTGCGGAATGCGGCTACGTGACATATCGCACGTCGGACTGTCCGCACGCAAAGCCGACGTCAGGATTGACAACTCTATTATATCTGACTGCGGAGGGGGCGGCGTTTGCATAAAGAGCGGAAACACACGTCTGAGACACGTCACCATAGCAGATTATTTCTCATGGGCTTACAGAGACAACGCGGCACTGAGGTTCACCCTTGTCAATGACGATGACGAGGCCAAACTGGAGGTCATCAATTCAATAGTGATAGGAAATAAGACTGACGAGGTTGTTGTGGATTCGCTGCCCAAAGGCCACACTGCCATAAGCTCGTCACTTATCCGAGCCACGAAGAAACACGTGGAGGCTGCGACTGACATCTTCACCAACTGCGTGACGGAGACAGACGCTCACTTTGCGGACAGAAGCAATGCGGATTACCACCTCACGCCGAAATCTAAGGCTATAGGAATTGCGAACCCATCCGCCGCGGCAGACCTGCCAACCGACATGGAGGGCGTTTTGCGCCCCACGGACGAGGCAAGCAACGCCGGAGCGATGCAAAGCGTGACAGACAACTGATTAAGACAACAAAAGAAATAGAAACAAAGTGACAAAAAATCTATCTTACACCGCTTGCGCATTTGCCGTGGCGATGTTAACATCATGCGGAGGGCAAAAGAACGTCACCCGTCCCAATGCTGCAGCAGCAGGCGGAGCGGACACCCTCGTCGTGATGAGCTACAACATCGAGAACTTCTTCGACCCCGAGGATAATCCAGAGAAAAACGATGACGACTTCACGCCCGATGGCTCATACCATTGGACTGTGACCAGGATGAAAGACAAAGCCGCAAAACTGGCACGCGTGATAACATCGGCCAACAGCTGGCATGTGCCAGACGTGGTTGGACTGTGTGAAGTGGAGGGGCCAGACCAGTCAGGACTATCGGCCGCTGACTACTTGGTGAAAGATGGCGGATTAGATACGCCAATCCTCAACTATAAAGCCGTCTGCTTCCCGACGCCCGACATGCGAGGCATAGCCACAGCCATGCTTTATAACGCCAACACGATGGAGCCCATTGAGATAAAGCCCATCAACGTCTCTTGCGACAGTCTTGAGTTGCTGACCCGCGACATTCTCTACGCCAAGATGCGCACACTCGTTGGCGGCACGGTCTTCCATATCATGGTCAACCATTGGCCATCTAAGTTTGGCGGCGTAACCGCCACAATTCCCAAGCGCCGCTATGTTGCCGAGCGCGCAAGGGCCCTGTGCGACTCAATCCTCGCTACCGACCCGGAGGCGAAAATCGTCATGATAGGCGACTTCAACGACGAGGCAAATGAGCCCTCTTTGGAGAAATATCTCGGTGCTCAGACAAAATGCGACACGTGCCTCCTTCGCAACCTGTCAGCCGACACCAACGACTTCAGCTACAAGTATCACGGTCGGTGGAACACGATTGACCACATTATAGTCACTCCAGGCACATGCGCCAAAGGCCGCCCACAGTTCTCAGTCGTCAAGTTCGACTATATGATTGAGCCAGATGACAGGAACCCTGGCACAAATGGCAAGCCAAAACGCACATACCTCGGCAGGACTTACAATGACGGATATTCAGACCACCTGCCCGTAATGGTCAAAATCGCATATTAAAGGGATATAGACAAAAAGCAAAACCCCGCCGCTAACAGTTTAGCGACGGGGTTTGTTTTTCAGATTGAAGCGCTACACATAGACAGGCAGCACGTCATATATACGACTGTCTTGGCTTCCTAATAACCTTTCTTAGTCATTTCGAGCCTCGTGGTTCTGATTAGGCTCTTCACTTTGCGCGACTCACGCAAGGAGCAAGAGAGTGACCATACTTGGGCAACGGCCTCCTTGTCGACATCCGTCATATAGGAGATGTAGTGCGCACTTGGGCCAAGATACTCAACCGCAATACGCTCCGACTGATTACTTTCAATGAATTTGGCAACCGCCGCAGCCTCGTCAGACGAGTAGATGACAGTCTCCCAAATGTTCTCACCATCAGAGAACGAGTGATTATATGAGGCATCATACACAGGGCTCAGTTCAACGAACAGATCGCCTGAACGCAGAATGCAATGGTCATGATGTATGGCCTTGGGCCCCGTGAATACGCTGCTTAATGAGAAAACACCATTCGCGTCAGTAGCAGCCCTGAGCAGACAGCGTCCGAAAGAGTTATAAGCCTGCTGAGTGCGTGCTATATAACGAGGCGACGGGTTGTCAGGGTCCTCAACCACCATTACCTTCATCAACTCCTTTTGCTCCGCATCACGAGCGGAAAGAGTGCTGTCCAAGAAAGACATGGTGCGCTCATTCTCATATCGTCCTACGGCATGAGACAAATCACGCGCTTCGCGATAGACCGACGGCACATCCATGTAATAAGTATGGAGGCTGTCAAGCAGAACCTTGGCCGTCCCTATTTTTCGGGCGGAGAAAGCAGACGCGGCTTGAGAGTAGATATTCTCCGCCTGCTGCTGACGGCTTGGAGCGCAAGAAGCCACAGAAAGGGCTAAGAGCGGAGCAGCGACAACAGAATGGAGGTTACTTAGCGATGTTGGTCGTCGGGTTGCTGAGATTTGAAACATCGTGGACTATTGTAAATTTCTCTTTGTGCTTAGCAGACCGCACGCCGCGTCAATATCCTGTCCTTTTGACTGGCGTATGGTAGCAGTGAGGCCTTTGTCATTAAGGGCATCGCGGAACCATTCCATTCGCTTTCGGTTGCAGCCTCGCAGTTCCGAATCAGGAATGGCATTAAAGGCGATGAGATTGACACGGCACCAACGGAGGGGGGCGAGAAGCTTGACGAGGGCGGAGACATCGGCGGCCGAGTCATTGACACCCTCAAAGAGCGTATACTCAAAAGTCAGTCGGCGCTGGCCCGTCCAATCATATTTGGACAGCAGCTCAATTGTGTCAGCAATAGGGAAGCCCTTCTGGGCCGGCATAAGCTCAGCACGTCGGTTGAAGTTGGGCGAGTGGAGACTGATAGCCACATGCACCTCGCTCTCATCCAAAAGGCGACGCAAATTGGTCGGGATGCCGATGGATGAGACAGTTATGCGGCGGGGACTCCATGCGTAGCCCCACGGCGAAGTGAGAATCTCAAGCGACTTGAGAACCTCGTCAATGTTGTCCATAGGCTCGCCCATGCCCATGAAGACCATGTTGGAGAGTTCCTCCCAACCTTCGGTTGACGCCATCTGGTTTAGGATCTCACCAGCAGTGAGGTTGCCAGAGAAACCTTGGCGACCAGTCATGCAGAACTTGCAAGCCATTTTGCAGCCCACTTGCGAAGAGACGCAAAGCGTATTGCGATCATCATGGCCGTCAGGTATATAGGCGGTCTCGATGCTCTTGCCGTTATAGTCGAAAAGCATCTTGCGGGTGCCATCACTCGACGTGAGTGTCGTTATCGGCGCCACGCGTCCCACCTCATAACTCTCGGACAGAGCCTCGCGGCCTTTGACGGAGATGTTGGTCATCTGCGCCACGTCCGATATGTTCTTTTTGTAAAGCCAGTCGGCCATCTGCTTGGCCGCGAATTTAGGAAGCCCGACCTTGGCGGCCACGGCTTGCAATTCGGCCAGATTAAGGCCAAAAAGCGGAGATTTGCTCATTTACTTGGTAAGCAATTTGATGCCACGCGGCGTTATGTCAATTACACCTTTCTTATAAAGGCTGCCTATGGCCATCTTGAAACTCTTCTTACTGCACTCGAAGAGATTTTTAATCAGTTCCGGATTCGACTTGTCGCCAACGGCCAACTCGCCGCCGCTGTTGCGCAACATCTCAACCACGCGGTCGGCCACGTCAAAAGACTTGGCAAAACCTATGGGGTTGGGTGTGACATCCAATTTGTCGTCCTCGCGAACCTTCTTGATGTAAACTTTCAGACTGTCACCGACAGCGAGAGGCTTGAAAACGTCACTCTCATAAATCAGGCCAGTGAAAAGATTGTCGACTACCACTTTATAGCCGAGCGGAGTCAGGTCTGACACAATCGCCTGAGCCTCGTCACCCTCGTTGTAGCGTGGCATGACATTGTCAAGGAAACGGGCGAACTTCTGCGTTGCGGCAATACGTCCCGATGCAGGGTCCTGAAAGATATAGACCACATAGCTGCGGCCGGCAACCATCATATCCCTCTGCTCTCCTCGCGGAACGAGAAGATCCTTCAGCAAACCCCAATCAAGGAAAGCGCCAGGGCCAGCCACCTGCTTTACTGTGAGGTAAGCAACTTGCCCGACCTCGGCCAACGGGGTCTCCGTGGTGGCCACAAGACGATCCTCGGAGTCGAAATAGACAAAGACGCGAACCTCATCACCCACGGCGACACCCTCGGGCATGTACTTGCCCGGCATGAGAATCTCGCCATCGGATCCGCCATCGAGGTAGCAACCGAAATCGACAATCTTGACAACCTCAAGATTATTGTAGTGTCCCACACGGACACCACCCTGCTCTGAGTTCTTAATCATGCCGCAAAGATATATATTTTTTGCCCACAAAATCACGCTGCCGGGCTTGCACCCGACACCACGCGACCTTGTGGGCAAAAAGTTGACTTAAAAAATGTTAGAGAGCTACGACTTCGGCCAATCGGGCAATCACCTCGCCTGCCTTACGGAGACTCGGCACGGGCAAGAACTCATACTTGCCATGGAAATTCTCACCGCCGGCAAAGATGTTAGGAGTCGGCAAGCCCATGAAAGAGAGGCGGCTGCCATCAGTGCCACCACGGACAGGAGAGACCTTGCACTCGACACCGCAGTCTGCCATTGCCTGACGTGCGAAATCGACCACGTGCATGACCGGCTCAATCTTCTCGCGCATGTTATAGTATTGGTCACGTACAGTCAGTGCGACAGAACCCTCGCCATATTGCGCATTGAACTTATTGACCAAATGGGCAAGCTCCTTCTTACGATCCTCAAAACGGTCACGGCGGAAATCGCGGATGATATACTTGAGGGTGGACTTCTCTACAGACCCGTCCATGTGAGTCAGATGGAAGAAACCATCATATCCTTGGGTGTGTTCCGGAGTCTGGAAACTTGGCAGGTTGCATACGAATTGGCTCGCCATGCGCATTGAGTTACGCATCTTGTGGTAAGCCGAGCCTGGGTGTACATTTCGGCCCGTGAAGACAATAGTAGCCTCGGCTGCGTTGAACGTCTCATACTCCAACTCGCCAATGGCGCCACCATCAATGGTATAGGCGAACTCAGCACCAAAGCCGGGAACGTCGAAATGATCAGCGCCCTCGCCAATCTCCTCATCGGGAGTGAAGCAGACGCGGATCTTACCATGCTTGCGCTCAGGGTGAGCCATGAGATCCTCCATGGCGGCAAAGATGGCTGCCACGCCAGCCTTATCATCAGCGCCGAGAAGCGTTGTGCCGTCGGTGACGACAATATCCTGCCCAACGTAATTGAGAAGCTCGGGGAACTCGACGGGCGAAAGGACAATGCCAAGCTCCTCATTGAGAATTATGTCTTTGCCGTCATACGCTGACACGATACGGGGCTTGACATTCTTTGCCGAGAAATCGGGACTTGTGTCCATGTGAGCAATGAAGCCGACGGTTGGGACATCTGCCTTGTCCGTGTTAGACGGCAAAGTGGCGGTGACATAGCCGTACTGGCTTACAGCAACCTCCTGCATGCCAATCGCCTTAAGATCAGCAGCCAAACGCTGAGCGAAATCGAGCTGGGAAAGAGTGGAAGGCGTGAGGCCTGTGGTCTCATCGCTCTGAGTATTGACCTTGGCGTAGGTCAGAAAACGATCAAGAATATCCAAAGTATGGTAAGTTAAATTTTTCGATGGTATAATGTTAACCAATTGACATTTACGTCATCGGCATCAGCGGACGTCATCGGCTCGGAAACCAAATCCGAGACGCTTGGCTGTCTTGGTCTTAGACTGCAATATGTACTGCTTGAGCGTGGCCATGTCTGACTGGATGATGAGCTCGTATGGTGGCACAAGGGCATCGCTCTCCACCGCATACTTGAGGGCAGTCTCGGCAAAACGCCTCCAACCATCCTCATCAATCTGCTTCTCGCCAAAATGGTCCACACCCACGCCGCGCTGACGTTTGCCCTCGACAAAGAAAGCGTTGCACGAGTTGACAAAGATACGCGCTACAAGATAACCAAGATCCTCGTCACGATCATATTTGAAGGAGTCGGACATGAAGTTATACACATTGACGATTCCCACCGCCGCGCGGGACGAGTCTTGCTTGACGTATTGAGTCTGGAGCGCTGCGTTATCACGATCAAAATAGAAGACGTCAGTCAGCTGCACAAAGACAAGCACGTCAGCGTCAAGCGTGAAGATGGCCACATGCTTAGCCTGACGCTCATATTTGACTACGACGTCGGGACCAAGCTCTGCCGAATATTCAGCCGCCATTTGTTCCAAGACGCCGCATAAAGTATCAAAACCGTCATTAAGATTTTTAGTGACGGCATTGCCTACCTTTGACTTTTCGGAGACCTTAGAAATGATGGCGTTTCGCATTCTCTTGTTTATCATAGACGTGTGATTTTTATTGTTTATGTACGGATATCTCCATTATTCGTGACGACGAGGGCGTCAGTTTGAACCTGTCATCCATCCGCCTTCCTAAAACGCAGACAATGACGCCATTTGATTCCACAATCCAAGCAGACTCCTTTTCAATCTGGCTCATCTTGGCGTCTGTGAAAAAGTCACTCAACTTCTTTTGCCCGCGCAATCCGAGAGGACGAAACGTGTCGCCCTTTTGCCAATGACGGAGGACGAGAGGCATTGTTACTTTGTCAGCGTCAAGATGCATTATCATCGGGTCACGAGACGGAACGAATCCTTCTGGCTTGTCAAAAATCTTCAAACTGGCAGATATTGGCTGCGGCAGGTCGGCAGGGAGTGAGTCAACCAAGACGCGATCCTCAGAATCGCTAATGGTGTCCTTACTTTGGACAATGATGCCACTTCTGTCAACGACAATACGATGTGAGGACGAGAAAAAGACACGTCCCCAATTTGCCTCCGCCACACTGCGAGCGACTGAATGAATCATCTTGGGCGACAACCCATAAGGCTGAAGGACCTCGTAGATGAACGGCTCCGGGTTCTGTAGATTCTCAAATCCCGCAATGTCCACAAAAAGTCCTGACTGGGTCTCTGAGACATATCTTTTCCTGAACATCGCCACTTGTTCTTCAAAAATGGCAAGGATTTGGGCCACATGGTTCATGTTGTTGCCCATGGTGGTCAGGAAAGAGGGATTGAGTTTTTTTAGCTCAGGAATGACATGATGACGGATCCTGTTCCGCGCATAGTCATCGGAATTGTTTGTGCAATCAGTCACGTAGTCAAGTCCATTGGCCTTGCAATAGAGCTCAATCTCATGACGGCTGACAGAGAGCAGAGGGCGGACCACCCTACCCTGCAACGTCTTCATGCCTGCAAGCCCGCGAACACCTGTACCCCTCGTCAGATTGAGGAAAAAGGTCTCGGCAGCGTCATCTGCGTGATGTGCAACTGCCACAACAGGGATATTAAGCTCGTCAAGCAGAGAGAAGAACCAGTCATATCGCAAATCGCGCGCAGCCATCTCAATTGAGACGTGCTTTTGCGACGCGAACTCCTTAGTGTCAAACTGGGCAACATGGAGCGGGACGGAAAGCGATTCGCAAAACTTCCTCACAAAGGCCTCATCGGAGTCTGACTCACTGCCGCGGAGGTGAAAATTGCAATGCGCAGCCACGCAGTCATAACCAGAGCGCACAAGGACGTGCAGCAAGGCCACACTGTCGGCCCCGCCACTTATGGCGACCAGGACCGGCTTGGCCTGATCGATGACTCCTCGCGCAATTCTCATTACTAATGCAGTCGTATTGTAAAGATACAGAAATTTCCGTTTAACAATCACCGCCGCAGCATTAAAGAGGGCATTAAGCAGTGACCACAAACCCCATCCTCCACAAAAAGCCAATTATGACATGACATTTTGCGGAGAATAGGGTTTATCTGTCTTATAGAATCTATCTTGCCAAGGCCGCCTCAGACAGTGCCGACCAATGGTTTCAATAGATATTCGAGTCCATTTAACTTGATCTCATAGAGAGTCTCAAGCAACATGCCAAGACGGCCCTTAGGGAAGCCCTGCGACTTATACCAGCTGAGGTAAGGCTCGGGCAACTTATAAAGAGGCAAACCTTTGTAGCGTCCGTACGGCATGGGAGTCCTTACGATATCAAGAAGCACAGTCCTGTCCATTTGGCACTACGCTCTTTTATCCTTCTTTATCTCTTCAATCATGCGAACCTCCTCATCGTTGATTAAACGAGTTGTGGAGCCGACACGCCGATAGCATTTATCATCGACCCTCACGACAAACGAGGCTGGTTCGACATCGACCACGTATACCGTCCTCCCATTGTGATCCTCGAAATGTGTTTTCACAAAAGTGCTGGCACCTTTGGTCATATGCTTCTGCATCATGTTTGAGAAGAAAGTGTCCATCATGTCGCGGCATTTCCGCTCATCGTAATTGCTGCTCCCTGCGAGCTCACGGAAATCATTATCGAGGCCCGCAGCCAAACCAGAGTCATTTACGCCGACCTTCAGGCTCGCACTCAGCGAATTGTTCATCATTCCACACACGACAGTGAGGAGCTTATGGCACTGTTTCTCCCTGTCAGGGCGCATGTTATTATCGGGCGGGAAAACAAGGCTTGACTTAAGCTCAAGCTGCGGTCCCTCATCACCAATGAAAACAAGGTCGGACACATCCCTCGTCTCGACATGGAGGAGCTCATTTATCTTGTTCTTAATGCCTCGACGTTCAGCCTCAAGGTTATGCGGCTTCAGCGCATTGTAGGCAATGACGAGACTTGCGACATCGGCAGTGAGCGAGCCGCGGCGTCTTTCAATTACATCGACAAGCTCGGCCTCAGAGTTGGCCTTATCCATCCGTGATATACAGAAAAGCCTAAGGACTTGATCCATCATGTCAGGATAGTCCTCCAACAGATCTTTACTATTGTCGTAATGGCTCTCGAACTCATCGGCATCAATCCACTGATTGACGGCGTATTGCTGCAAGAGGTGGATGAATATCATCCGGTCATGGTACTCATTGGCCTTGTGGAGGTCATCCATGGCAAGCGCGATGATACGCGCCATGGCTAACAGATTGAAAGATTGCGCACGGCTTGTGACGAGAGTACTCTGCCTCTCTATTATGCTCATCAGCTCGCGGAGCTCATCGCTGTCGACATCGCCGCCGTCTTGCACAAAATCGGCATCCTCTTCCGATTGCGCATCACCCTCCTCGTTTTCTTCCACATACTCATATTCGGAATATTCACGCAGGAGATTGCGAAAACATTTGCTGTCCGGCATATCGACATAGCTGTCCGGCGTCCCGATGAAAGCACCGTCAACGCGTCCATCATCATAAACCGTGATGATTTCGACCCGAACCAAGTCGCCATTAGCAGGTTGAAAATCCTCGTCATAATCGACCTTAAGGGAATAACCTTTCTCACTGATAAGAAGATTACCCCCGTCGGAAGTTTTTATGGTCATGCGGCACAACACCTCGTCACCCTCCTGGGCATACCGGCTAACGAAATCCTCGACTTGCTTAGTCATCGAAAACTCGCAAAAGCCTTTTGAGTCAACCTTAGTAACCGTCGCAGACAATAATAACGGACATCCGTTCTCCGACATAAAGTCGGTCACCTTTGCGTTCTTCACGTTATAGTGGACAATGTCACGAGTGGAAATTACGCCCTCGCCCTCTATGCGTTCATCAACAATAATGGCATGGAAAAGAGAGTTGCCGCCTGGCTCTACGCCAGAAATACGGATAAAGACCTCATCGCCCTCCTCGGCCGCCATCTTGAGCGCTGCTGGGGACTCGGCAGTCAGGCTGCTCTCATTGTTGACACAGAAAAGGCAATCCTCGACCTCACGCCAAAACTTTCTGAGGTCCGTTATGTCATCCGTGTCCGCCTTTACCGTCTTATTGAAATTCTTATTGCCTAAGAATATCTGGAAGTTTTTCCATCCGCACAATCCCGCGGGAAGCACCTCGCGCAACTTGTCACCACTGTTAGGCATTATGGTCACATTGCCCTCATGAATCTTAACAATGGTCTGCCGTCCCTCATAGCAAACGACCTTGCTCGGCCCCAAAAGAAGTTGAGCTGCCCCGACCTTGACGCCAAGAGTTCCGGCATAGAACTTCATGTCATTCCATCCGAAAAGCAGTTGAGACGGGACATGCGTCAGAAGGAAGCCATAAGCCTTGTCATTTAGGGACTGACGTTTTTCTGCATTAGGCTCGTAGAGAGTCGAGTAGCGACAAAGGCGAGCAAAGAGCAGACGGCGGTTTATATCGTCATTTCCGTCGGAGAGCAGAAGGACGGCGAGTAAGGCCTTCATCATGTCGTCCGCCTTCCTCTTATTGTCACTCAGCTCTTTATCTATAATCTTGTTGACTTTGGGCGTATTGACCTCAATATATTCGCAGAGCATATGAAGGAGCGAGCTGCGGATCGGCTCCTGCTTCCAGTCGGCGATGCCACGTTTTGCCAATGTCTCCAACAATTGAGGGAAGAATTCCCCCATGAGGTCGCTATCAAGTGCGAAAGCGGCCATCAGGACATCGAGCCGCCTGCCTGAGTCATAAATATAGGCAGTCTGCGAAAGGCTGTTGATTATGCCCTGAACATACTGACATATTGTGCCATCATCTAATTTTTCAATGGCCGCATTAAACTCATCGGTTGAAGTGACGCACTCAGCTAACTTTTGGCGCAAAATCTCTGCAATCTTGTCGGCTCCAGAAACCAAACCGCTCTGCTCAAGTGTGGCGATGCACACGCGGCGAAGTTCATGCAGAACATCTTTCTTCTGTTTGGAGCACCTTAATCCATTAAGCCACTCGGGCATATGGGATAAGATGACATCTATAGCCTTGACAATCCAATAAGGGGAGTTCTCCTCCAACAGCATTCTCGTCTCGGCGAAATCAACGTTATGCCCAAATATATTAACTGCCCAGCGGAGGACAGCGGGATTTATGTTTATGCCATTCGCAATATCAAGAATACCTTGCGGAGCGATGAATTTCGTCAAATCATCTTTCTCATTTTTTGAGACTTCAGCCTCCGCGACGAGCACTTTGACCTCATCAACCAACAGGACTTTGCACTTTACCTCTGAATTGTTTGCGTAGTATTTATTCTTTTGATTTGACAGATAAAATTTAAAACCTTCCTCTGAAATAGCGTCATATTGCCCACCGCGGGCGAAATCTCTTCTTAACGTGAATTTTGCGGTTTTGCCTACCGGATAGCGTCTCGCAATAAGTGGAGCCAAGTCTTGCTTTACCTCCGGGCGTCCGTTAATCTTGCGTTCAATCAGACATTCTATTGTATCAGGTCGACTTTCCATCTTTTGGAAATCGAACATCTTCAACTCATAATCCTGACCATTATACTCAACCACATAATACCATCGCTTGTAATCTTTTTTTATGTCTTTGAGTTTTAGGGATATCTTGGTCCGTTCAACGTACTGACTTGTTTGTGCCATTGTTATTTTTGTTATTGTAAGTATTACTTGCGGGGCGCAAAAGCCGTATGCTCATTGCGCTCTAACCCACCAATAACAAAGATAACTAAAAAAAGTCCAA
Organism: Bacteroidaceae bacterium; assembly: GCA_963618945.1. Classification (GTDB taxonomy): domain Bacteria; phylum Bacteroidota; class Bacteroidia; order Bacteroidales; family Marinilabiliaceae; genus W3P20-009. The sequence continues at coordinate 33,854 of CAVETY010000020.1, read as the reverse complement.
ATTAGAAGAGTCCCACAACTTAAGGACTAAGCAAAACTAAACAAGCTAACACAAGCCGATTAGGCGTAATGCTCACTTCTGCTCATTGTCAAAAAGAATGGTCATATGGTAAAAGCCCTCAACCTTTCGGCCATCACGCAGCTCAGGCACCCAACGCCATGACTTGACAGGCAGAGAGGACACGACGTCGCGCACAGCCTGGGCAAAATAGGGGGATGACGCTTGCTGAATTTTCCAATTTTTGAGAGTGCCGTCGGGATTGACGACAAAACGCAACAACACAAAACCACCCGATTGATTGTCATACTCCTCTTTGGGATAATCAACTCGCGTGTGGACAAGATAAAAGGGGACAAGCGAAGACCCGAGGAATGTGCATGGATAATTGAAACGGTCGTATTTTTTCCCCTCATGCGGCAGAAGATAAGTAGGCTTACGCTTGTCAAAATCATATTTCAGTTCGACAAGGTCATGCAAATCACGATACTCCCACTCGCCAATCTTCTTACCATCCTTGAATTGACCCTTTTCTATAACCATGTCTTTATAAGTCAGGGTGTAGAGGCCGTCACGCACAGTGGTGTCAGAAGCTGACATCTCATACCGCGCATCAAACAACTTATAAACCTTCACGCAGCGAACCGGCTTTGACTCAGCCACTCCGTCAGATGATTGGGCATAAGAAATGGAAGATAAAAACAGAGGGGAAAGTAGTGTGGCGAAAGCGCAAAAACGGCTTAACAAAAATCGGACTGAAAAAGACATTATATCCTGCAATTGGTATTATGAACAAAAATAGGGAGAAGTCATGAGACCCCTCCCTATTGGTTTACGCTAACGCGCAAAAAAAGTTTAACGCGACTGCTTACTTGGTGAAACCAGCCTTGAGCTTGTTAATCTCCTCATCGGTAAGGTAACGCCAATGTCCGCGGGGAACGTTGAGCTTGGTAAGACCACCATAGTATACGCGGTCGAGCTTCTCGACATTGTAGCCGAGGTGCTCAAACATACGGCGGACGATACGGTTGCGGCCAGAGTGGATAACTACGCCAACCTGCCTGTGGTCGCGGCCATCGACAAAGCTGACCTCGTCGGCATTGATTGGGCCATCCTCAAGCTCAAAGCCCTTGATGAGCTGCTCAAGATCCTCCTCTGAGACATTCTTGTCAGCATAGACATGGTAGATCTTACGAACCTCATATTTGGGGTGCATAAGCTTCTCGGCCATGTCGCCATCGTTGGTAAGGAGCAGGACACCAGTGGTGTTGCGGTCAAGACGGCCGACAGGGTAGATGCGCTCCTGGCTTGCGCCTGCGACAATGTCCATGACGGTACGGCGACCCTCAGGATCGTCAGTCGTGGTCACGGTGTCCTTAGGCTTGTTGAGGAGGACATAGACCTTCTTCTCGGGCTTGATGATGCGGCCCTCGTACTCGACGACAGCGTCACGAGAGACAGAGACACCCATTTGGGTAATAACCTCACCATTGACTTTGATTTTGCCAGCCTTGATGAGATCATCAGCCTCACGACGGCTGGTGATGCCAGCCATAGCTACGAAGCGATTGAGCCTGAGCATCTCCGGCATCTCCTGCATATCAGGATTAGTGCCGTTAACCTCTTCCTCAACCTCATTGTCGAAGAGACGACGATCTACACGGTAACGATGTCCGTTCTTGACATCCTCCGCCATCTTCCACTGCTGACGTGGAGCGCCTGGACGCTGGCCAAAGGGCTTACGGCCACCATTGTTGTTACGGGGACCGAAAGAGCGACGCTCACCATCGCCGCCATTGTTGTAGCGGGGACGGAATGGACGACGCTCGCCCTGCTCGTCATTGTTGTAGCGGGGACGGAACGGACGACGCTCGCCCTGCTCGTCATTGTTGTAGCGGGGACGGAACGGACGACGCTCGCCCTGCTCGTCATTGTTGTTGTAGCGGGGACGGAACGGACGCTGCTCACCTTCACCGTCATTGTTGTAACGGGGACGGAACGGACGACGCTCGCCCTGCTCGTCGTTATTGTTGTAGCGGGGGCGGAACGGACGCTGCTCACCGTCGCCGTCATTGTTGTAACGGGGACGGAACGGACGACGCTCGCCCTGCTCGTCATTGTTGTTGTAGCGGGGGCGGAATGAACGCTGCTCGCCCTGCTCGTCGTTGTTGTAGCGAGGGCGGAACGGACGACGCTCGCCCTGCTCGTCGTTATTGTTGTAGCGGGGGCGGAATGAACGCTGCTCACCGTCGCCATCATTGTTGTAGCGGGGGCGGAATGGACGACGCTCGCCCTGCTCGTCATTGTTGTAGCGGGGGCGGAATGGGCGACGCTCGCCCTGCTCGTCGTTGTTGTTGTAGCGGGGGCGATAAGGACGCTGCTCGCCATTGCCATAATTGTCATTGTTGAAGCGCGGACGGTAGGGTCGGCGCTCACCGTCAGCCTCACGGCTGCCGTAATAGCCACGTCCCTCGCCGTCACGGCGGTTGGACTGTTCGTTGCGGTTCTCATCACCCTCGGTGCGAGAGAAACCGTTCCTTTCTTCGTTTTCCATCTAAAAAAATAATTTATAAAAGTATACTTGTAAAGTCAGCTGTCTTCGAGACAGCTGACTATTTGGGAAATTTAGCTTATTTCTTGTTCTGCTCAACCCACTTGCGGGCAGCTACGAAAGCCGCAATCCATGGGGTTACATCATCAGACTTGTGGTCAGCGGGGTAAGCCGCACACTGCCACGGGAAGATTGCACGCTCGGGGTGAGGCATGATGGCGACATGGCGACCATCGGCCGAAGCCATGCCGGCGATATTGTCGGCGCTACCATTGGGGTTGCCAGGATAGCCCTCATAGCCATAGCGCGCGATGACATTATACTTGTCAGCCGCAGCCGGGATGCTGAACTTACCCTCACCATGGGCAACCCAGACACCGAGACGGCTGCCACTCAAGCCCTTGAACATCACAGTGTCGTTCTGTGGAATCTCAACAGAGATGAACTCACTCTCGAACTTGTGGCTGTCATTGTGGAGCATCTTGGGGCGCAACTCAGGGTTAGCGCGGTGCAAGAGGCCGAGCTCGATGACAAGCTGGCAACCATTGCAGACGCCAAGGCTGAGAGTGTCGGGGCGAGAATAGAAATTATCCAAAGCCTTGCGAGCGCGCTCATTGTAGAGGAATGCGCCAGCCCAGCCCTTAGCAGAGCCTAAGACATCGGAGTTAGAGAAGCCACCGCAGAAGACGATCATGTTGACATCCTCAAGAGTCTCACGTCCGCTTACGAGGTCGGTCATGTGGACATCCTTGACATCGAAGCCGGCAAGATAGAGAGAATAGGCCATCTCGCGATCACCATTCACACCTTTCTCACGAATGATTGCGGCTTTGACTCCGCTCTTTCCGTGCGTCAGAGATAGGCCAAGGCTCTTGAATGAGCCATCCCAACCCTGGGGCAAACGGAGAGCCAAAGGCTGCTTCTTATAGTTGGCAGCGCGCTCCTCAGCCTTACCATTCTTGCTCTGGAGGGCATCGAGGTGAGCCGAGGTGCTGAACCAAACGTCGCGCATCTCATCGATATCAATATCCATGTGATGCTCACCTGAGCTGAGAGTAAGCTTACGCTGCTCCTGCGGACGACCGAGGTAAGAGAATGCGACACCTTCCTTGTCGAGAACTGCCTTGACAGCGTCAAGATCCTTAACCTGAAGGACAACACCGGGGTTCTCTGCAAAGAGGCTTACGACAGCATCCTCGCCATCGGTTGGAACGTCGGCATTGATACCCCAGCCGGTATTTGCGAAAGTCATCTCAAGGAGGGTGGTTACGAGACCACCGGCCGAGATGTCATGACCCGCCAAGACGAGGCCGCTCTTGATGAGCTTCTGAATAGCCTCAAAAATCACGCCAAACGTGTTAGCGTCGGCCACCGTGGGAGCCTTGTCACCAACTCGGTTGAGTATCTGAGCGAGGGCAGAGCCGCCGAGAGCGGGCTCGCAGCCACTCATGTCAATGCAGATGAAAGAGGTCTCAGGATCGCAAACCATGACAGGCTCAACAATCTTGCGGACGTCAGACACCTCGCCCATCGCAGAGATTATGACAGTGCCGGGGCTGAGAACCGTGCGGCCGTCATGATACTTCTGGGTCATGGAGAGAGAGTCCTTACCCGTGGGGATGTTGATGCCAAGCTTACAAATGAAATCGCTCATTGCCTGAACGGCAGAATAGAGGCGAGCATCCTCACCGGGCTGGCGGCAGGGCCACATCCAGTTGGCGGACAGAGAGATGCCCTTGAGGCCCTTCTCCATCGGAGCGAAAACAATATTGGTAAGAGCCTCAGCAGCCGACATAACAGAGCCTGCGGCAGGGTCGATAAGACCAACTGCGGGAGCGTGACCTACCGAAGTGGCCATACCCTTGGTGCCCGAGTAGTCAAGGGCCACAGCACCGAGGTCATTGAGAGGGAGCTGGATTTCGCCAGCGCATTGCTGCTTAGCCACCTTGCCAGTGACAGAGCGGTCGACCTTGTTCGTCAACCAATCCTTACAGCCAACGCTCTCGAGTTTGAGAACGTCGCGCACGTAATCAGCGATCTTATTGGTATCGTAGTCCACCTTGGCGTAGGTACGCTGGACGGTGGAATCCTTCATGACAGTCTTGGGCGGGTTGCCAAACATGTCGGAGAGCTTCCAGTCAATAGGCTTGACACCATTCTTGTGGCTGAAAGTAAAGTTCATGTCGCCAGTGGTCTCGCCTACCACGTACATAGGGGCGCGCTCACGATCGGCAATCTTACGAAGGCCGTCAACCGCGCTCTTGTCCATCACGAGGCCCATGCGCTCCTGACTCTCGTTGCCTACGATCTCGCGGTCAGACAACGTCTTGTCGCCAACAGGCAGAGCGTCCATGTCGATGTTGCCACCAGTCTCCTCAACAAGCTCAGAGAGACAGTTGAGGTGACCACCTGCACCATGGTCGTGGATAGACACGATGGGGTTGTTGTCGCTCTCCACAAGGCCACGGATGGCATTGAGGACACGCTTCTGCATCTCGGGGTTTGAACGCTGCACGGCGTTGAGCTCAATGCTGTTGCCATACTCGCCAGTGTTTACAGAAGATACGGCGCCGCCGCCCATGCCGATGCGGTAGTTGTCTCCGCCAAGGAGGACAACATCCTGACCCTTTTCCGGGGTCTTCTTGAGGGCGTCCGACTTCTTGGCGAAACCGACACCACCGGCCATCATGATGACCTTGTCGTATGCTAAGGTGCGACCATCCTCCTCATGCTCATAGGTGAGCAAAGAGCCGCAGATCATAGGCTGGCCGAACTTATTGCCGAAGTCGCTCGCGCCATTAGAGGCCTTGATGAGGATCTGGGCCGGGGTCTGATAGAGCCAATCGCGGACAGAGACACCCTTCTCCCAAGGACGATCCTCAGAAAGACGTGAGTAAGAGGTCATGTAGACCGCAGTACCCGCGATGGGGAGAGAGCCAGTGCCGCCACCCATACGGTCGCGAATCTCACCACCTGAACCAGTGGCAGCGCCATTGAAAGGCTCGACGGTTGTGGGGAAGTTATGGGTCTCAGCCTTAAGTGAGAGGACGGAATCAATCTCCTTGGCCTCAAACTCAGAGGGGACGTCAGCGCGCTCAGGGGCGAACTGCGTCATCTTGGGACCCTCAATGAAAGCTACATTATCTTTATAAGCGGAGACAAGGTAGCCAGGGTTCTCTTGAGAAGTCTTCTTGATAAGTTTGAAGAGAGACAACTCTTTCTCGACACCGTCAATAATGAAAGTGCCATTGAAAATCTTGTGACGGCAATGCTCAGAGTTGACCTGCGAGAAGCCGAACACCTCGGAGTCGGTCAATGGGCGGCCGAGACGCTTGCTAAGTCCCTCAAGATACTCAATCTCGGGGCCGCTAAGAGCGAGACCCTCTTTCTCGTTATAAGCCTTGAAGTCCGTGATGTGGACAATAGGGTCAGGCTCCTTGTCGATGGTGAATACATTCTGGTCCAAACCTTTATAGAGGTTTTGGAGCATAGGGTCGAACTTGGCCTTCTCATCGCTTACCGCGAAGAACTCCTCGATTCGGCTGATGCCAGTCAAGCCCATGTTCTGGGTGATCTCTACGGCGTTGGTGCTCCACGGCGTAATGGTCTCGCGCCTTGTTCCGACAAAGAAGCCGGTGAGATTTTGCTCGCTTAGGCGCTCAGCACCGCTGAAGAGCCAGGTCAGTTTCTTAGCGTCGTCCTCAGAGATTGCATGGAGAGTCTCTACCGCGAGGATGTTTTCGCCTTTGAAAAATACTACCATCTTACTTATTATCAGTTTGTTGCTGTGCTAAATGCTATGCGTCCCAGGGCCAGTACACATCACGTGCCGCCCGTCGTCCGCTGATTTATTAATTCGTTGATACGAGGTTACACCTTAACAAGCAACGAAAATAGGCAAAAGAATTGAATATGCGGCGTATGGACACCCTTTTTTGGGGGGTGTCAGAAAAAATTGCTCCTTGATTAGGTCTTTTTAACTTGCCCTATATGCCTTACGGTCGACCTTGCCGTTAAAAGTCCTCGCAATGGAGTCTACACGTTCATAGGCAGTGGGTATCTTGTGCGGTTCAAGCCTGTCTCTCAAGTGTTTTGCAATGGCACGAGCGTCAACTTCACAGCCTGACGTCACGACTAATAGCTTAAGGGTCTTCCCCATAATCCTATGGTTAGACTCGACGCAGACACAGTCTCTCACCCAGTCTATATCCATGGCCGCGGCCTCCACCTCATGCGGGGCCACCTTAAAACCGCCTATGTTTATGACGTCATCGCGGCGTCCACGCAGCCAAAGCCTTCCAAGATTGTCAATCTCGCCCAAATCGTTGGTGACAATCTCATCTCTTCTTTCCGCATCACACTGGCCATTCGCATAACCAATGTAGCCAGACATGATGGTGTCTCCGGAACATGCCACACAACCATCCTCTGTTATCCTGACATGCGAGTGGCGCATGGGGCGGCCAAGGCAACCGGCAACACATTCCTCTGAATTATAATTGAAAGTGCAGACAATGCCGGTCTCGGTCGACGCATATGTATTGAAAAGCCTCGTGCGCGGCAATGTTGCACACAGAGCCTCCATATCGGCCTGCGCCATGGGGGCTGCACCGGTCTCAATAAACTCAATCTTGTCGGCGAGGCTTGCCAACCTGTCACGTCCAAAAGAGAGGAGCATCCTGATGTTGGCCGGCACAAGAAACGAGGCTACATGATTGCCCTCAATCATATCAATGAGAGAGAAGAAAGCATTGAGGTCGCGCAGTCCGTCTAAAATATAAACCGTGCCACCCATCAGCAACGTGGGGTGGATTTTTGACAAACTGCCGATATGGTTCAGTGGGCCACACACCACGAAACAAGTACTCGGACAGAATCCTTGCGCCTCCACAAGATTCTCAGAGTTCGCGAGCAGGGCCTTGTGGCTTATCATGACACCTTTGGGCATTCCCGTGGTGCCTGTCGTAAAAAGGACATCAGCCACGCCATCAGGGACAGACGCAGAAGCGAGCCTCTCAGAGAGTTCAGCCATTGGCGAGTCAGGGAGCGACTTATCCAACGGGGCAGCGGCAGCCCCCGCCATGTGAATGGCGAAATAGGTCACTACTGTTTCTATTGAGGCTGTCGCACGAAATGACACCACCCTACCCTTGAAACCAGCCAACCCTTTTGCCTTGGCAGTCACGGCACACCAAAGCTCTGAGTAAGTGATTGAGTCCGCACCGCAAACCAGGGCAGGTTTATGAGGCGTGGACTCGGCGTGCCTCTCTATGTAAGTCTCAATTAACAGCATTGGCGGTTAGCAAGGGTCAGATTTCGTCATCAAGCTTTGGCGCGTTTGCTCTCTACGAGCTCCGCAAGACTTTTAGCAGACTTGAAATTCTTGGGAGTCACGTCACTATAATCAAGCGAGACACCGTACTTCTCGCCGAGCATCATCATTATCTCAGCAATGCCGAGAGAATCAAGCTCTCCGAAAAGGAACTGCGAGTCGGCGTCCACAAGAGGCAAAGCCTCCTCAATCATCTTCTTTATCTCCTGCTCCATTGGGCGTTGTTGATTTTAAAACGGGCAAAAATAGTCGTTTTTAGAGACAGAAGCAAAGTTGGGCGGCTATGCGGCGACACCTGTCGTGCGCCGGCGTCACACGTAGCAGCATAAGCTTGGCACTCAACCCACCTTTATTCGCCTCCAGACAAAATGCGGGATGAGTCGCCAGAAGGCGGTCACGAGGCGCCATTTCCAATCAATGATGACGACCTCCTTTTTCTTCCTGACTGCCTCAACTATTGCTTTTGCCACAGGCTCAACCTCCATCAACATGGGATATTTTGGTGACGAACCCAGCAAAGGCGTGCGCACGAAGCCTGGCCTTATGTCAGTGAAACAGATGTTGAGCCCCCTCAACTTGGCTTGTTGGGCCAAAGCCTCAATATAAGTATTTTGAAAGGCCTTTGTGGCGGAATAGCTCGGAGCCGCGCCGAGTCCGCGAGTTCCAGCAATTGAGCTGATGACAGCTATGTGGCCGCGCCCCACAGAGGCAAAGTGGCGATATGCCACGCCAATCATGCGAGTCCAGCCAAGAGAGTTGGTCATTACAGTACGCTCCTCTATCCCGGGTTCAAGGCTTTTGTTTTGACTGCCGACACCTGATATGTGGAAATAGAGGTCAAGGTTCTCACCATCTGACTCAATATCAGCTATGGATTGAGACAAAACCTCCTCGGCCCCGTCCGCAGTCACATCGACCACGCATTTTGAGACAGAGCCATCCAGCCTGAGCGAGCAAAGTTCATCAAGCGCAGACTCGTTTCGTCCGCAGACAACGAGTCTCCAACCATCAGCGATAAGCAGTTCTGCCACTCTCCTGCCGATGCCCGAGGTGGCACCCATTATTATGGCTTTGGGCATATGATTATGTTTTTAGTCAACACCGAAATAGTTTTCCCCTTACAGACATCATGCGATAGACAACCTTATAGGCAAAGATTGGTTAGACTGTGAAAAGCATGTGCCGCGAGAAAAAGAGTAGCCAATCCAGCGGGTCGCACACCGCCAGATTGGCTACCCAATAATTTCATTCAAAATCAGCAGAATGAGGCTATTACTTGCCGAGAGCTTTAAGTCCTCTTATCGCCTCCTCGGGGTTCTCATTGGCGAAGACATAGCTTCCTGCCACAAGGACATCGGCTCCTGCCTCGACACATTGCGCACCTGTCACAGCATTGACGCCGCCATCAATCTCAATGTGAGTGTTGAGACCGCGCTCATCAATCATCTTGCGCAAGCGTTTTATTTTATCAATGGTCCCAGGGATGAACTTTTGTCCACCGAAACCAGGGTTGACCGACATAAGAAGCACCATGTCAACATCGGGCAATATGTCCTCAAGCAAAGAGACGGGCGACGAGGGGTTGAGCGTCACCGCAGGGCTCATGCCAGCATCGCGGATTTGCTGAATGACGCGGTGCAGGTGGGTGCAAGCCTCATAGTGCACATTGAGAACCGATGCGCCCAGCTCATGGAAAAGGCCCACATAACGACCCGGGTCGACAATCATAAGATGAACATCAAGAGGTTTTGACAAGCCCCTTTTCATGGCCTTGATAACAGGCGAGCCCATTGATATGTTTGGAACGAACACGCCGTCCATGACATCCACGTGCAGCCAGTCGGCCTCGCTGCGCTCAATCATGGCCAGCTCGCGGTCCAAATGTAAGAAGTCAGCCGCCAAAGCCGAGGGCGACACGATAACTTGTCTTTGTGACATCTGTTCTTATGTATATACTCTTAGATATTAACGTCCAGTTCGCCTTTGCCTTGACGGATAATCTCCCATTCGTCGGTGGTGCAGTCGACCACTGTGGAGCCGTCAATGCCGCCTATGCCGCCGTCAATCACAATATCGGCCACGTGACGCAAATTCTCCTGAATGAGAGACGGGTCGGTTATATACTCGTCATCAATCTCCTCATTGGAGTTTTTGACGGAAGCGGAAAGAATCGGATTGCCGAGCCTCTCCACAATCGCACGGACAATGTCATTGTCGGGGACGCGGATGCCCACAGTCTTCTTATTGGCCTTGAAGAGCTTAGGCACATTGCTGTTTGCCTCAAGGATGAAGGTGAAAGGCCCGGGCGTGTTCTTCTTGAGGAGTTTGAACGTACGACTGTCTATAGGCTTGAGATATTGCGCGGCATGGCTCAAGTCATGACAGATGAAAGAGAGGCTCGTCTTCTTGAGGTTGACATCCTTGAAACGGAGCACCTTCTGCACGGCGGCCGAATTGGTTATATCACAGCCAATACCATAGACAGTGTCGGTGGGATAGACCACCACACCGCCCTTGCGAAGACAGGCCACGACTTGGTCTATTTTACGCTCCTCCGGGTTTTCCGGGTGAATGATGATAATCATGCCAGAACTATTTATTGAACACCTCGAGCATCTTCTTCATCTGCTCCGTGTCACCATACACAATGATTCTGTCTCCCTCGCCAAACTTGAAGTCCGTGAAAAACCGCGTGACTTGCCATGAGCCTTTATTGGCAGTGAATGACTTGCCCGAGGTCGGCTGATATTTGATAGCGACAAGCGCCACGCCGAAATTCTTCTCTATATCGACATCCTGAACCGTCTGTCCCGCAAAATATTTGGGGACAGTCACCTCATTGATGGCGATGCGTGACGTTACATTATAGGTGTGTATTACATTTCGTGAGACAATGGAATAGGCGATCTCCAGCGCCGCCGTATGCTCAGGGTTGATGATCTCCGTTATGCCGAGACCGCGCAACACAATCTCGTGAAGTTTAGAGAGCGAGCGGCCGATTATTCGCTTGACACCCATTGTCTTAAGCAATGCGGTGGTCTGAATGGACGCGGCCCAGTCCTCACCAATGGCCACGATGACGGCGTCAACCTCAAGAACTGACTGGCTCCTGAGATTGGCCTCATCGACAGAGTTCATGCAGACGGTGCCGGTGAGCTTATCCTTATATTCCTCGACAATAGACTCGCGCGAGTCGATGCCGATGACCTCATGGTCCAAATCGCGAAGACGCAGACCAAGGTTCGTGCCAAAATTGCCGAGTCCGATGATGATATATTTCATTGTACCTTATATCATTATATTTTCAAGCGGGTACTTATACCGCTGTGGGGTGCCTGGAGTGATGAAAATGAGCAGGAAAGACATTATGCCGATACGCCCGATGAACATATCGACAATGATAATGAGCTGAGCCACAGCATTGAGGTCGGGCGTCAGGTCGAGCGTCATTCCGACAGTGGAGAGAGCCGAAAAGGCCTCAAAGCAAAGCCGCGAAGTCTCAACCCCGGGCATGGCGATCTTCAGCAGGATAGTGCTAAGAGCCACAGCCATAAGCGAGAGTGCCATTGCCGCAAAAGCCTTTTGCACGGAGGCGGGAGAGACACGTCTTCCGAAAATCTCTATGCAATCCTTGCCAAGGAGGACGCTGCGCAGATTGAGAATACCGATGGCGAAAGTAGTCACCTTGATGCCGCCGCCTGTGGACATAGGGGCGCAACCTATCCACATGAGAAGAATGAACACAATGACAGAGGGCCCAGAGGACGAGAGTATGTCCGAGTAGGCGAAACCAGCGGTTCGTGCGCAAGCCGACGTGAAGAAGGCATTGATAACCCTGTCAGTGAAACATAGCCCAGAGTGGCTATATCCGGCCTCGGAGATAATGAAAAAGAGAGTGCCGAAGAGCAGGAGCAGGGCGTGAGCATGGAACGTGAGACGATTGCTCGCATTAATGAGACGCAGGTGCGCATCGCCAAATCCGTGTTCGCGCCCGACAATACGGCGGAAGAGGTGCACAAACCTCATCTTGACCCAGTTGATTGCCGCAGACTGAAGAGGAAAACCAGCGCCGCCGAAGACGACCGTGACGGCTATGGTGACGTGAAGCAAATTGCCGTGAATGATAGACGGGTTTGCCAAGCCGCCCTCAATGTTAGATATGCCAGCATTGCAAAAAGCCGAGATGCTGTGGAAGATGGCCGTGAAGATGACAAAATTCTCAGATGCGCCAGGGAAAGCCTCGCGAAAATAGTAGTAGAGAACCCAGGCTGAGACACCCTCAATGATGAAGGTGACGTACATGATGTGCTTGAGCGTCTGGAAAATATCCGAGATATTATCAGCTGAGACAATATCCTTTATGACCATGCTGCCATGAAGCGACCCCTTGCTACTGAGCGACAAGGCGAAAAAGCAGGTGAACGTCATGACACCGAGACCTCCCACCTGCACAAGCGCGATGATTATAGCCTGCCCAAACTGAGTAAACGACGTCGGGATGTCCAACACCGAGAGACCGTTGACACACAGGGCCGACGTAGAAGTGAAGAGAGCCTGGAGAAAAGTCATCTGGTCATAATGGCAACGGGGCAGAAGGAGAAGCCCGGTCCCGACCATGATGAAGATAATGAAACTACCGGCGAAGAGCATCGTCGGGCTTGAACGGCGCGTCAGGAAAGAGACGCAGAACGTGGACAAGTCATAGACCGCCACCGCCACTAAAATAGCGTCGACTACATATCTGTAGCTCAGCCACTTAAACTCCGTATCTGAGACATCGTAGCAGATATACGTCCACAATATGACAAGGAACGCCACCTGCCAAGTAGTGGCTCTGCGCGTCTGGATAATTGATGCTCCGAGACGGTATACTTGAATGAGGGCGAAGATGACAATGAGGACCTTGTTGACCATCAAAATGGTCCCCGCGGCCTCGGCCGAGAGGCTAAAACCGATCTGCCAAATGACGTCACCGATGGCGATGATGGCGATGATGACCGACAGTGTGTTCACCACATAGTCGGCCTTACTGCCAAACTGCTGCACCAAGAGCAGGGCCTTGTATTGCCATGCGTGCAGTTTCTCCTTGATGTCGTCCGCCGTCAGCATCTAATTATTTAAAGTGGGCCATGAAGTCCTCAATCTCGCGATAGGCCTCCTCAAGACGAAGCATATTGTCAATCATGAAGTGTATCATGGCAGGCCATTGCTCCTTGTCGTAGATGTTTCCCTCTGTCATGACATAGAGACGCCTCACGACATTGCCTGCCTCGCGGACAAACTCCTTGTCCCAAATAAGTTGAGCCTCAAAATGCTTCTCGATGAGCGGTCGGCATTGGCAAAGCCTCTCCCACAAGGCGTTATCCTTTGCCTCGGAGTGAGTGTTGATCTCAATGGCCACAATAACCCTGCCGTTGGTCAAGTCGAAACGGAGATCGAGGCCTTTGACGCCCGTGTGGTCACCCATCCACCTGATGGGTTTGCCGTTCTGGCCTGGTATTCTGCGCGACTTGCTCTCCAGTTTATGCCAAAACTCGTGGCGGATCTCTTGCGCTTGCTCTTTGCTCAGCATTTCGGGGATTATTTATTTTGAGGTTTAAGTTTCTGGAAATAATATGCCCAAGATAGGACAATGCGAAGATAATCAGAAATAACGACACAGAGAGCCAAGCGGCCGCCAATTCGGGCAAAAGAGTCAATATTGCGCTGAAATGGCTATCTTTGCCATGTCATAAACTGACAGAACAGACGAAACTCGGGCAACATGAGACTTGAACGGCTGAACATAGTGAACTACAGAAACATAGGTGCGGCCGACATGACAATGTCGCCAGGGGTTAACTGTTTTGTAGGGCCTAATGGGGCTGGAAAGACAAACATATTGGACAGCATATACTGCCTGTCGTTCTGCAAGAGCCTCTCCGGCCTGTCGGACTCGATGAACGTCCGGCACGATGAGCCTTTTTTCGTTGTCACCGGCAGTTATGAGACGCAGAACGGCCGAGAGGAGATATATTGTGGCTTCAAGCGCGGACAGAAAAAGCAGTTCAAGCGCAATAAGAAGGAGTACCAGCGATTGGCGGACCACATAGGTTTGTTGCCTTTGGTTGTCATTTCGCCCGCTGACGAATCCCTCATATCCGAGACTCCCGAAGTCAGGAGGCGGTATGCGGACAGCGTCATCTCGCAGTGCGACAAGGCCTACATGGACTCGCTGATGGCGTATAACCGCCTATTGGCACAGCGCAACGCATTGCTAAAAACCATGTCGGACACAGACCGTCCTGACTTCAGCCTAATGGACGTCATAGACCAGCAGATGGCACGTCTCGGAACAGGCATTAGCGCCAAGCGCCGCGCATTCATTGAGCAGATTAAGCCGATGGCGACCAAGTACTACAACCTCATAGCTGAAGGGAATGAGGAGGTCGACATGGAGTATGTGACTTGCCTTGACAGATATGACCTGTATCGCGGTCTTGTGGAGACACGCCAGCGCGACATAGTCTTGGGCTACACATCCCGCGGCATCCATAAGGACGACATAAACATATCGATGGGCGGGTATCAGATTAAGCGCGTAGGCTCCCAAGGGCAACGCAAGTCGTTCGTCATAGCCCTAAAATTGGCTCAATATCACCACCTCGCCTCACAAAAAGGGGTGTCCCCTATCCTACTTCTTGACGATGTCTTTGACAAGTTGGACTCCAAACGCGGAGACAAGTTGATAGAGATGATGGCGTCGGAGGAGTTCGGGCAGACATTCATCACCGACACGAACATGGAGCGGCTGCACGGGGTGCTACGCAAAATGGGGAAAGGATATAAGATTTTCAACATAGAGGCGGGCAAAGCCACGGAAGCAGAAGCCTCAGCCCCAAAGGAATGACAATAAGATGCCACTTGACACATCAAAAAAACTGTCGCAAATCCTGATAGACGTCCTTAAGGAGGATGGCACGAGCCGCCTGATGCTTGAGAGACGCGCGCAGACCCTGTGGCACACAGTCATGGGCCCAACGGTTAACAAGGTGACCACTTCGGTGCGCGTGTCAGACGGCGTGATGTATGTCGGGCTGAGCAGCAGCGTGGTGCGCAGCGAGTTGTTCCGTCTGAAGGGACGAATAATAGGCGCAATAAACAAGGCCATCGGGCAAGACGTGATAAGAGACATCAGATTCCTTTAGCGAGGAGACGAACGAACGACACAAGATGAGCGACTTTCTGACAACATTACTGAGCGAGGAACACATAACACCTCTAAATACAGCTATTCGTCTGACACTTAGTCTTATCCTGGGACTGAGCATAGGCGCGGAGCGGCAGATTCGCCGCCATGATGCGGGACTCCGGACATTCACACTCATATGCCTCGGCTCGACGTGCGCCGTCATCATATCGATATGGCTTCCGCAGACGCACCCCGACATGCTCAACGGAGACCCTGGGCGAATAGCCGCTCAGGTCTTGGCAGGTGTCGGTTTCATTGGCGCGGGTGCCATAGTGAAAAGCAAAGGCGGAGTGCAGGGCCTGACATCGGCGGCATGCATTTGGCAGACATCAATAGTTGGCATGGCCGCAGGAGCGGGGCTATACTTGGGAGCGGTAGTCATGACCGTCATGACACTTTTTGTTCTTGTGACCATGGAGCGTTTTGAGCGGTTGCTACGCATCGACGCTGAAAACCTGATGCTTACAATCAACATGAACACCGCCACACCAAACGTACACCACATCGAGGGCGTGATAGAGTGCGCAGGCGGCAAGCTGAAAGAGTCTTCAATGTCAGCCGACGTCATGACAGGCCAATCGACGGTGACATTCCGCCTTACGCTAAGCAGCCGAATAAGTCAAGCGGAGATAGTGAACGCCTTGGCGAAAGAGAAAGATGTGACGAATATTAACATAGTGGAGTAAGTTTATAAAGCACAAAAAGGCTCCGATAAGCGTATATTCCGTCTTTTTTACTTATGTTTGCCATTATAAACCAAAACAATACCACAAATATCAAAATGAAAGCGAACCGACTCACCCTGATTGCGGCGGGTGCGGCAGCCCTGACGGCTTGTCAGCAGCCCCAGAAGAACGCAGCCATGGAACAAGCATTTGCCGATGCGCGAGCCATGGCCGACGCCATTGTCGTGCCGACATTCTGCACCGACACTTTCAACATCACGGCATTCGGAGCCTCAACCGAGGCTGACGCCATCACAAATAAGAATGCGATCTGCGCCGCCATTGACTCCTGCAACCTCACAGGTGGTGGCGTGGTTCTCGTCCCCGCAGGCAACTGGCTCACAGGCCCATTGACCCTCAAGAGCAATGTGAACCTGCACGTCTCAGAGGGCGCAAACCTCCTCTTCTCAACCAACTATGAGGATTATGCGGAGACCGTTGTCACCCGTTGGGAGGGTCTCGACTGCCAAAACCTCCACCCCCTTGTCTTCGCGGATAGCTGCGTCAATGTGGCCATCACCGGCAAAGGCGTTCTTGACGGCCAGGGCAGCAATGAGCACTGGTGGTTCATGAAGGGCAAAGCAAAGTATGGTTTCGAGGAGGGCAAACTTAACCAGAAGCCAGCCCGCGACATGCTCCTCGCTTACGACCGCGACAAGACCCCTCTCGCTGAGCGCAAAGTGTTTGGCGTCGAGGATGCGCTCCGCCCACAGCTCGTCAACATCTGCAACAGCCAGAACGTCCTCATTGAGGGCGTCACTCTCAAGGATTCACCTTTCTGGACTCTCCACCCGCTCAACGTCACCGACCTGACCGTACGCGGCGTGAGGTTTGACAACTTCGGCCCCAATGGCGATGGTTGCGACCCCGAGGCCTGCAAAAACGTCCTCATTGACAGCTGCTACTTCAACACTGGCGATGACTGCATCGCCATCAAGAGCGGACGTAACAATGATGGCCGCCGCGCCGGCCGTGCAACTGAGAATGTCTACGTGCGCAACTGCACCATGGCCAATGGCCACGGCGGTGTCGTCTTAGGCAGCGAAATCTCAGGCGGATTCAAGAACCTCTGGGTTGAGAACTGCAACATGGACAGCCCCGAGCTGGACCGCGTCATCCGCATCAAGACCAGCGACTGCCGAGGCGGCGTCATTGAGAACGTATGGGTTCGCGACGTCGTCGTAGGCAACTGCTACGAGAGCGTGCTCAAAATCAACCTTCTCTACGAGCCTGAGGAGAATTGCGAGCACAGCTATCCTCCCATCGTACGCAATGTCAACCTCTTCAATGTCACCTCTTCAAGCAGCAAGTATGGCGTCTTCATTGATGGTCTGCCATCAGCCCCGACCAATGTTGAGGGTGTCAATGTAGAGAACTGCCACTTCAACGGTGTAGAGAATGGCAATAAGATCAACGCCGCCATCAAGATCAACTTCAAGGATCTCTACATCAACGGCGAACTTGTCGAGAGCCCCGCAAACTAAAAAGCGATTGTCAAGAGGCACAAAGCCTGTTGATAACACCTAAAAGAGAACCCCACATACTGCAAGTCAGGCTTGCAGTATGCGGGGTTTCACTTTGTGCTTAACGTAATTGATTATGGCCCAATATGGCTACAAACGGCAAAACTCAGCCGCCTTGCGCAAACGGCGCAAACCAGACTGGAATTGACTGAGCGCAGTATTGATGTTTAGATTCAACTCCTCTGAAATCTGGGCAAAAGTCTGCCCATGATAACGACGAATAACCACCTCGCGAAGACGAGGGGGCAGCTCGGATATCTGGCTCTCAACAAAACTCAGCCTGTTCTCACGCTCTATGACATCTTCAAGCGGGACGACAGACAGATCAGAAAAAACAGGAGATACCGCCTCATATAAATCCTCCCTCTTAGCTTTCTTTCGGCGAAATGAGTCACGAAGTTTATTGAACACCACGCCTCGCAAATAGACACCAAAACGCCCATCCTCAGAGTAAAGCCCCCTGCTCATAGCTGACGCGATACTTATTAGAGCCTCCTGCCAAACATCAACAGCCACATCATAATCCTGCGTTTTTGCCAAAAGACTACGGAAAACAGGAGCCTGATAACGCAGAACAAGCGACTCAAAAGCAAAACAATTGCCGCCCATGAATAAATCCACGAGCTCAGAATCTGAAAGAAGATTGAACGGAGGGCAGGCAGCCTTGGCAGAAGAAGATACAGGGGCCTCAGAGTCTGACCTGAAATCAGAACTCTTTGAGGATGAAGAAGGCAAGATACTCATGAACAGAGGTTTTATAAAAAATGAGTATCAATGCTTCATAGGCTGCCTTAGTTTAAGTTTGTTAATTACAGTTAGAACACTCAAAGATAGCAAAAAGTGCAGAGAGACAAACACCCCTACCCTATTTTATTTTATAAAGTCCGTTTTTCACAGCGAAGACCACAAGCGAGGCCGTATTTCCACACCCAGTCTTCATCATGATATTCGCCCTGTGTTTCTCGACAGTGCGCTTACTGATAAAAAGTTTTTCGGCTATTTCCTGATTACTCTCACCATTGCAAATCTCGGTAAGCACATCCTTCTCCCTTGCGGAGAGTTCCTCATCAATCTGTTGGCTTGACGACTGGAAAATCATCTGCTGCAGGAGTTCTTGCGAAAAATAGTACTCACCATTCTTGACAGCTGTCAGAGCCATCTCGACCTCCTTAAAGTCACAGCTCTTGAGCAAGAAGCCGCTAACGCCTAAATCGACAAGGCGTGTATAGTACTCCCTCTCACCATACATTGAGAGGATGATAATCTTGATATCGGGATTTTTAGCGAGAGCCAACTCAGTGGCCTTCACGCCATCCATCTGCGGCATGGCGATATCCATGAACACGACATCCGGAGTAGCGGAGACCAAATGGTCGAGGAACTCCTGGCCATTGCTTGCCTCAAAGGTGACATTGGCGTCACGAAGCCGGCACAAAAGGGTACGGAAGCCAGCACGGAAAAGCTGATGGTCGTCAACAAGCCAGATATTCATGGTCAGGAGGTAAATTTATAAGACTAAGTTAGCAATTATTTCTCAAAGACAGGCACCCAAATCGTCACCACCATGCCATGATTGTCTTGCGGATTCTCAGGATCCAGCCCCTCTCCACCGCAACGGAAATGATAGCGGCCCTTGATGGATGTGACACGCGATACTATGTTATAGAGGCCCATGCCCTTTCGTTGCTCATTGTCATCAACAAGGGCAGGGTCAAAGCCGTTGCCATTATCTTTATATGTCAGCTTAAGCTCGTCAGCCTCCTCCTCAAGTCGGAAGTTGATGGCCGTCGCCCCTGAATGGCGCATTGTGTTATTGAGAAGCTCGCAGAATACGCGGTACATCACAATCTCGTTTGTCGTAGGATAACGCTTGTCGCCAATCAGGATGTTATAGCTGACGTGCAAATCCTTAGGGAAGGATATCTTGCCGATGAAATTAGTTATCGCCTTGCGAAGGCCCAGGTTGCTGAGGATGTGGGGACTCATGTTGTTACTGACCTCTCGGACAGTGGAGATAGCCTCATTTATCGCAAGCTCAAGATTTTTACGCACATCCTTGTCCGTTATATCGTCAGCGACTACGGAAAAGCTCATCTTGATGGAAGACAATATAGGTCCGAGGCCGTCATGCAAATCGGTAGCGAAACGCCGGCGCTCGTTCTCCTCGGTCATTATGGTGGTGTTGAGTAGCATCTTCTCATACTCACGCTGTTTGGCCTCAGCTTGATTGAGAAGAACGAACATCTTGCGAATCATAAAAACACCAGACGCGAGACAAGCGGAGACTACGACACTGCCTATGGTGTAAGGTTCATGAGAGTCAAAACCGAAGCCCGGCAAAAAGACGTTTATTATCTGGATCACACTGCGGAAAGACATGATGACGAGACCTGCGCAGATGAGAATCCACGAGATATTCATCTTGGTAAGCTTTGTGAGCTTAATGGCCATTACAGCCGCAAAAACCTGCAATGCGCAGTTTAAGAACCAAATAAAATCAAACGGCACTTCCTTGATATTTTATATCGGCCCGTCTCCCTCGCCATCTACGAATGGAGAGAAAAACGAGCCGAATTGTTTTCTATCTAAAAATTGCGGTCAGGTCATCAGAACTTAACCGATGAGACGAAGTCGAAAAACTTCTCGGGCGTGTCAAGCGCATCCTCACGAGAGCAGGCGGCAACCACTTTGACGCTCGCCTTGCTGACAGCCTTGCGAGTCTTGATGGCCACGAAACCGAGCGTATTGTCAACATCGAGTTCGTCGCCCCATACCTTATCCTTGAACAAGACCGCCCCACCGATTGGGAGAGGGTTTTCAACGACATCAGCGGGATGGACACCCCAAGCCGCCACACGACCAGGCAAAATGCGCAGCTGCTGACCAGTATGATAATTAACGCCTGACATGAAGACAACCTTCTGTCCGCTCACACACTCAGCCTCAATCTCAGCGAGTCTGCTGTCATCCCACATTCGGACAGTGAGCTTGACGTCAATCTTTTCGCCCTTATATGCCACACCACGCACCAGCATGGACATCTCGGCCCCACCCTTGACTTTATGCACCTCGACACGACGACCCTCAGTACCCTCAAGGAGAACCAGCTTCTCGCCATCCCAAAGGCTGAAGCCGCCCAGACCTGTGGTCTTGCCAACTCGATACTCATCGCAACCAGAACCAGCGGCGATATCCTCTTTCTTAGGATACCAGCCGAACTTTTTCAGTTCAAGCGAGGGTTTGTTCTTGTTGTAGACATCCACAGCGCAGCCCGCCTTGAAATAGAGGCGCAAAGCCATATACTGGTTTTCTATGGCCGGGCCATGATGACCAATGGGCTTGTAAAGGTTGTCGGCTATGGTGTCAATGACTTCGCGCTGGACGTGGTCCGACTTCATGAAAAGTGAGACATCAGTCTGCGCTGCGGAAGAGAGCGACAACGTGAGTGCCGCAAAAGACAAGAGGGCGTGCGATGTTTTCATGGCAATAATTTTGATGATGTTGATTTATTGAAAAAAAGGCGTCGCCCCTTGCTATGCGCTTTTGACAGACACATGGAGGGCGACGCCGATTTCTTTGGCTTATTTACTTATAGATGGCCTTTTTTGCCGCCAACAGGGTATTCTGCATGAGCGAGCAGATGGTCATGGGACCGACACCACCAGGCACAGGCGTGATGAACGAGCACTTGGGCGCAACATTGTCATAATCTACATCGCCCTTGAGCCTCCAGCCGCGCTTGGCAGTCGGGTCGGTGACGCGGGTTGTGCCTACATCAATGACCGTAGCCCCCTCCTTGACCATGTCCGCAGTCACGAAGCCCGGCTTTCCGATTGCGGCGATAAGGATGTCAGCGTCACGGCATACCTCGGCGATATTCGGGGTTCTGCTGTGGCAAAGCGTCACCGTGCAATCAATTCCTTTTTGAGAAAGCAGGATGCTCATCGGGCGGCCCACAATGTTGCTGCGGCCAATGACTACAGCCTTCTTGCCCTTGGTCTCGACGCCATAGCGGCGAATGAGCTCAACAATGCCCTGAGGTGTAGCAGAGATGAAAGCAGGCGAGCCAATAGTCATGCGCCCTACGTTCTGCGGGTGGAAGCCGTCAACGTCCTTACGCGGGTCGATGGCCTCAGTCACCTTCTCCTCTGAGATATGCGCAGGCAAAGGAAGCTGGACAATGAAACCATCAACAGTAGGATCCTCATTGAGCTCCTTTACGACTGCGAGCAGCTGATCCTCCGTCATATCAGCCTCAAAACGCTTGAGAGAGGAGACGAAGCCACACTCCTCGCACGCCTTGATCTTGTTGGCGACATAGGTCTCGCTTCCTCCATCATGGCCTACCAGAACGGCAGCCAAATGGGGGCGGCGTTGTCCCGCGGCCACCATGGCCTCGACCTCGGCCGCAATCTCCTGACGGATTTGGCGAGCCGTCTCCTTGCCATCAATAATAGTCATATTACTTAATTTAGGTTTGGGTTAGGCGAGATAAAGACCTATCGTTGACCCATTTTGCTGCTCAACATACGCGCCAGGTTGCGGCCTGCGCCCGAGTTCATCAGCTTCATCATCTTACGGGTCTCCTCAAACTGCTTGAGAAGACGATTCACCTCCTGAATAGAGGTGCCGCTGCCATCGGCTATGCGCTTACGGCGGCTGCCGTTGATGATTTGCGGGTTCTTGCGCTCAAGTGGAGTCATGGAGCGGATAATGGCCTCGATGCCCTTGAAGGCATTGTCATCAATATCCACATTCTTAATCATTTTGCCAACACCAGGGATCATAGACGCGAGATCCTTGAGGTTGCCCATCTTCTTGATTTGCTGGATTTGGGCAAGAAAATCATCGAAGTCGAACTTGTTAGTAGCGATCTTCTTTTGAAGTTTCTTGGCCTCCTCCTCGTCAATCTGAGCCTTGGCGCGCTCCACGAGAGAGCGGATATCACCCATGCCGAGGATACGGTCCGCCATGCGCGAGGGGTAGAAAGCGTCAATAGCCTCCATCTTCTCGCCTGTGCCGACAAACTTGATAGGCTTGTTGACCACCTGACGGATGGAGAGAGCGGCACCGCCACGCGTATCACCATCGAGCTTGGTGAGGACGACACCGTCAAAATCGAGACGCTCATTGAATTCGCGCGCCGTGTTGACAGCATCCTGACCAGTCATGGAGTCGACAACGAAGAGGGTCTCAGTCGGGTTTATGGCCTTCTTGATGGACTCAATCTCTTTCATCATCTCCTCGTCGATGGCGAGGCGGCCTGCGGTATCGACAATCACGACATCGCAACCATCTTGCTTAGCCTTGGCTATACCTTTCTTTGCCAAGTCGACAGGGTTGGTGTTGCCCTCCTCGGTGAAGACGGGGACACCGATTTGCTCACCAAGCACCTGCAACTGGTTGATTGCGGCAGGGCGGTAGACGTCGCCAGCCACGAGAAGAGGCTTCTTGCCGCGCTGAGACTTGAACTGGTTGGCGAGCTTGCAGGCGAAAGTAGTCTTACCTGAGCCTTGGAGACCCGACATGAGGACGACGGCGGGATTGCCCTTGAGGTTGACATCCACTACATCACCGCCCATGGTCTTGGTCAGCTCATCATAGACAATGGAGACCATCATCTGCCCAGGCTTGACAGACTTGAGGACCTCCTGGCCGAGCGCCTTCTGCTTTACATTATCAGTGAACTGCTTGGCTACCTTGTAGTTGACATCGGCATCAAGCAGAGCCTTACGAATATCCTTAAGAGTTTCGGCGACATTGAGCTCAGTAATCTGGCCCTCGCCTTTGAGCATCTTGAACGACTTCTCGAGCCGTTCGGTTAGGTTCTCAAACATTGGTAAATATTGTCATTAGTCTGCCAGGGTCGCTTTGCGCGGCAGATTGATTCTGTTATGATTGGGGTTTTATAATTGGTCAGTCGACTTTCAAGTCATCTTGGACATTCATGAAAGCGCGCCAAGCGTTGTCCCTCGTCGGGACAGGCGCCACTATCGAAATGTGCTGATGGCTCACGGGATGCTCAAACTCCACCTTACGCGAATGGAGGTTAATGCCGCCACCATCATTGCTGCGCTTGGCTCCATACTTCAAGTCGCCACGAATGGGGCAGCCGATGCGGGCAAGCTGCGCACGAATCTGGTGATGGCGACCCGTCTTCAGCTCAACCTCGAGAAGATTGAGCCTGTCAGTGCTTGAGATAAGCTGATAAGAGAGGATGGCCTCCTTGTAGCCCGTGCGAGGGCTGACGGAGACATGAGCGCGGTTCTTCTCCTCATTCTTGCCAATGTAATGGCGAAGCTCAGCAGAGAGTTGCTCAGGACGGTTTTGCGTTATGGCCCAATAGACCTTACGGACCGTCTTGTCCGCAAACATCTGGTTGAGGCGAGACAGAGCCTTGCTCGTCCTGGCGAAGAGAACGACTCCGCTGACTGGACGGTCGATGCGGTGAACAACACCCAGGAAAACATCGCCAGGCTTGTTATACTTCTCCTTGATATAAGCCTTAACGTCGTCGAGCAAAGTATGATCTCCGGTCTTATCGGCCTGAACAATCTCGCCGACTTGCTTGTTGACGGCGATTATATGGTTATCCTCGTATAGAATTTCCACAGTGAATGTTGTTTTAATTGGGATTGCTATTAATACTGCTCGTCGGCATTAGGGAAAGCCGAGCTCTTGACATCTGCTGAATATTGACGGACTGCCGATATTATCTCATCATGGAGATTGAGATACTGACGGACAAACTTGGGTTTGAACATGGAGCCCATGCCGAGCATATCCTGCCCCACAAGCACTTGGCCATCAACCTCGTTTCCTGCGCCAATGCCTATGATGGGCACGGACGAGCTGCTTGCCACACGAGTTGCAAGAGCGGATGGAATCTTCTCAAGCACAATGGCGAAGCAACCAGCCTCTTCGAGGACCTTAGCATCGGCTACGAGCTTCTCCGCCTCGGCATCCTCCTTGGCACGCAGGCCGTAACCGCCGAACTTATTGACACTTTGAGGAGTAAGCCCAAGGTGGCCGATGACAGGGATGCCAGCGTCAACAATGGCCTTGATGGTTGGTGCCATCTCCACCCCACCCTCAATCTTGAGGGCGTCAGCCAAAGTCTCCTTCATCATGCGGGAGGCGTTGGCCACACCGTCACGAACACTCGACTGATAAGAGCCGAAAGGCATATCGACAACGACAAGCGCATGCTTAACCGCACGGACGACAGCAGCGCCATGGTATATCATCTGGTCAACAGTGATGGGGAGCGTTGTTGGCCACCCCGCCACAACATTCGACGCCGAGTCTCCGACAAGAATAGAATCGACCCCGGCCTCGTCGAGAAGTTTAGCCATGGTGTAGTCATACGCCGTGAGCATTGAAATCTTCTCACCTTCGCTCTTCATCTTGGCGAAAGTGGCCGTGGTAACTTTTTTATCTGACATTATAATCTGCTAATCTGACAATTAGGGTTCTGACCCCTCATATTTCAAGTGCCGCCACAGATAGCGCCCAAACGCAACATGCCGGCAAAACGCAAAATTAGTTTTTTTTTCAACCCAAAGGCTTGTGGCCATTCACTTTATGAGTAAAAGAGGAGTTTGCTTCAAAAAAAACGCGCCAACTGTTGCGAAACTAAAAAAAAGGCCCTACTTTTGCATCGTCTTAGAAAAAGGACAACACACGGGTGTAGTTCAGTTGGTAGAGCATCGGTCTCCAAAACCGAGTGTCGGGCGTTCGAGTCGCTCCACCCGTGCTGAAAACAAAGACGGTTTCAAATGAAAGTTTGAAACCGTCTTTTCTTTTTTATGTTCCGCGAGAAAACAGGACGAGGGCATGAAGTCAACCAAGAGTTCACCGCAATGAATATTTCCCGTGAAGAGGTCTGAAATAGCCTATAGCTGTCCGCTTAAATGTGTACTTCTGTTCATAGCTACATTCTATTTTTGTTCAAAACGAAGATTGCCAAAGGGCTGTAGTCTGACACTCTTCACAAAAGGCCAATTCTTTACAGTGGATATTTAGGCAGCCTAATCGATAGGTCGCTAAACTTATGAGTGAAGAAAAAGGTCTTAGCGGATAGTAACACAAAAAAGAAGGAGTCCCAATGCGCGGCAATAGCCATCGGGACTCCTTCTTTTATATTCTGTACCTCTCAGGAGAAGGGGCAATCTGATTACTTTGTCAGCTCCTCCAGTTCGGCCTGCAAGTCAGTCCACTGAGTCATAAGACTCTCCAACTTGGCAGAGACTTCAGTATGGCGTGCGGCAAGGTCAGTCGCCTGCTGGTTGCTGGTGCAACTCTCCATTTGCTTCTCAAGGTCGGCTATCTCGGCCTCAGCCTTGGCTATGTCAGCCTCAGCCTGCTTGACGCCCTTTGTCAGTTTATTGACCTTGCGGTCATACTCCTTTTTCTGCTCGTAGGTCATTTGCGGCTTGGCTGGAGCTGCTTGCTTCTCCGGCTCTTTGGGAGCCTGCTTCTCCTTGACCACAGCAGCTGGTTTGGCAGTTTGGGCAGCCTGTTGCGTCTGCGCCTTCTGCTGCTCGAGCTCGCGGAGGCTCTCTATCTTGCGGTCGCGCAAGAAGTCATAGATGCCACCAAGATGGAGTTTCATCTTGCCTCCTCTGAACTCATACGTCTTAGAGACAAGCCCGTCAAGGAACTCACGGTCGTGGCTGACAATGAGCGCCGTGCCGTCAAAATCCTTAATGGCCTGCTTGAGAATCTCCTTTGACCTTATGTCCAAATGGTTGGTAGGCTCATCGAGGATGAGGAAGTTGACAGGCTCAAGCAAGAGCCTAATCATGGCCAAACGGGTGCGCTCACCACCGGACAGGACTCCAACCTTCTTGTCGATGTCCTCGCCGCTGAACATGAACGCACCGAGCATATCACGTATCTTGAGACGGATGTCACCCACCGCGACACGGTCAATTGTGTCAAACACAGTATCCTCGGGATTAAGCATATCCGCCTGATTTTGCGCAAAATAGCCAATCTTGACACCATGGCCGAGTATAATCTCGCCCTCGTGGGTCAACTCACGCATAATCATTCGCGCCATGGTGGTCTTACCCTCACCATTTCGGCCGACAAAGGCCACCTTCTCACCGCGCTCAATCTCAAAGTCAACATCGTTGATGACGACATGATCGCCAAAAGCCTTGCCGACATGCTTACCACGGACTGTCACTACGCCTGAGTGAGGAGCGGGCGGGAACTTGATGTTGAGCGCGCTCTTGTCAAAATCATCGACCTGAATTCGCTCAATCTTCTCCAGCTGCTTGATGCGGCTCTGCACCTGGACAGACTTAGTGGCCTTATACCGGAACCTCTCAATAAACTTCTCCGTGTCCTCAATCATCTTCTGCTGATTGCGGTAGGCGTTCATCTGCTGCTCGAAACGCTCTTGGCGCAAGATGAGATATTTGGAGTAGTTGGCCTTGTAGTCATATATCTTTCCGAGGACAATCTCAATGGTCCTGGTGGTGACATTGTCGAGGAAAGCGCGGTCGTGGGAGATTACGACAACAGCACCTGCATAATCTTTAAGGAAATCCTCAAGCCACTGGATAGACTCGATGTCCAAGTGGTTGGTAGGCTCGTCGAGGAGGATTATATCAGGGTGTGACAAAAGTATTTTGGCAAGCTCGATGCGCATACGCCAACCGCCAGAGAACTCCTTTGTAGGACGCTCAAAATCCTTTCGCTCAAAACCGAGGCCTTTGAGTGTCGTCTCAATCTCCGCTTTATAGTTGTCGCCGCCCATCATGGAGAGCCGCTCAGTCTTCTCGCTAAGCTCAGTGAGGAACTTCATGTAGTCATCCGTCTCGTAGTCGGTACGGACAGCCAGCTCGGCATTCATCTCATCCACACGGGCTTGAAGTTCCTTGAGCTCCTTGAGCGCGGTCTCGGCCTCGGCAAAGACGGTCTTGTCGTCACCATAGGTCATGTGCTGAGGCAGATAGCCAATGGTGTAATCCTTAGGAATAGTGACCGACCCCTCAGTTGGAGGTTGGATGCCACAAATCACTTTGAGCATGGTCGACTTGCCAGCGCCATTCTTTCCGGTAAGGCCTATGCGATCCTTGTCGCCGACGTTAAACGTTATTCCGTCAAAGAGTTTAAAACCGCCAAAAGCGACTGAGAGGTTATTAAGAGCGATCAATTTCTATTATTGTTGTATATTGTTCAAAATCAAAGACGTGCGACCAAACGGAGTCGCTATTGCCCAATCTTAGTCGAGGGACTTGACAGAGACGGTCCCGTCAGGAGAGAAAGAGAGCAGTTTGAGACCGACATTCACAGAGCCGCCCCAGTTGGTCAGATGGCGGAACCGGAAATTAGACTGCAAAAGCATCGAGCGATGCGAAGATATCTGCCTGATGAAACTCGGGCCCAGGGCCAAGCGGGCACTGACAAAATGGAAAGCTATATCGTAGCCCCAAAGTCCATACTCCGAGAAGCCTGACATCGGCCTAAGCCTCTGGAAATAGGGCATAAAGGCGATGGGCTCCGTCTCATACTGACGGCGGTATTTGTTTATGACATGCTCAACACGAGCATCAGACTCATCGACCGCGAAAGTGGTGAACACCTTGGTGTCGAGTTTGTGGAACACATCGACATCGATTGTCTGAAAACCAAGCCAATCGCTTGTGGCCCACAATTCAACCTTAGCTGTTTTCTTCTGATTTATGACACTTGCCAAAGACGTCAGCACGCTGCTGACCCTTGCCTCGTTGTTAGTGGGGATGATCACGACATTTGTCTGTGTCTCACTCAGATGAGGCAGGATGGCTGTCGGGGCTGAGGTCTTATAGTCGAAATCCACACACTTAATCCCGTTCTTGGCGAGCAGGGCGGATATTTGCGCGGCACGACGTTTATCCTGAGCCGACTTGGTCTTGGCTGATATGAGAATGACATTATGGCCGTGCAGACGTTTTGCCATCTCCTGATAAATCTCCTTGCCTGTAATGGTGTCTATGACGCTCGCCTGGAAGACATAAGGATTGTCCAAAATGGAGCTGTCACTTTGTGCGAAAGGCAGAACCATGGGCACCTTATTATTCATGGCGTAGGTCATGACATCGGCCATCTCGTCCTTGTGGGCTGGGCCGATGATAAGGTCGGGCTTGACTGCCGACTTGTTGAGCTGGTTGATGGCCTCAAGCCTGTTGTTGGTGTCAAACACATTGAGATTGACATTAGCCCCAGCCTCACAAAGGCTGTCAAGAGCCAAACGCACACCCTCATAGAACTCGACGTAGCGGCGGCTCTTGAAATTGTATGAGTCACGGCTAAGATTGACGCCACTCGCCCTGAGTTCCTTCAACTCGCCATAAGCGTTGAACGGAAGCATAAGGAACACATTGAGAGTTGGGCGGTCCTCGGCCGCATAGCTGTAACCATCTCCCCAAGACACAGACTCATTCGAGTCGCCAACATAATTGGGGTCAGACGTGGCGGGCTTGGCATCGGCCACCTCAACGACATGCGGAATTCTGATGGTCATGCCCTTCTGCAAATTGTCAGAGGAGAGGCCAGGGTTGGCAGCGATGATGTCATCGACAGATACGCCTTGAGACTGTGATATGCTGAAGAGCGTCTCCCTGCGCCCCACCTCATAATCAGTATACTCGGTCCTCTTTTGTTTAGCTTTTGGCACAGCCACAACCTGACCGACACGGAGAGAGTTCCAGTCCACGCCGGGGTTGACAGCCTGAATGCGATCCTGCAAAACGTTGTAGCGCATACAGAGCTGATAGAGTGTCTCACCCTTTGCCATACGGTGATAGTAGAATGCACCATCTTCGGCAGGGATGGCCGACTGAGGAATTCGCAACGCCGCGCCGACAGAGAGAGACGACGGGTCCAACGCCTCGTTGGCCTCAATTATCTGCTGCGCCTTGACGCCGTAC
The DNA here is from genome assembly GCA_963618945.1 of Bacteroidaceae bacterium. GTDB lineage: Bacteria > Bacteroidota > Bacteroidia > Bacteroidales > Marinilabiliaceae > W3P20-009. The sequence continues at coordinate 4,571 of CAVETY010000020.1, read as the reverse complement.
TTGACACCGATGGAATAGAGAGTCTCGCCCTCTGCCACAATATGGATTACGAAGCCACCGACAGAGCTCGCGGGAACTGACACCACGTCACCCTCATGAATGCCCGACACGGCCGACGGATTGAGGGCGAAAAACTCCGCTAAAGAGAGGCCATGCCTCGTTGATATACTGTAAGAAGTGTCCCCTTTTTGAACTGTATACTTGGCAGTCTGCTTGACCTGAGTTTTCTGCTGGGTAGAAGCAGTGGCCACAGCCTCGACCTTGACAGACTGGCCCTTGCGCAAACCAGAAGTTGCGGAGGGGTTAAGCTCATAGAAACGCACAAGAGACATTCCATGCGCCTTGGCTATGCTGTAGGCTGTATCTGAATCCTTTACGACATAATCGGACACAGTTTTAGACTGAGCCTTGACCGGGATTTTCACGACAATACCCTCAACCAGCCCCGTCTTGGAGAGATTAGGGTTTGCCGATATTATATCCTCTTGCGCCACACCATACTTGACGCTCAGGCGATAAAGGCCCTCGCCCTTGACCACGGTGTGAAGCTGATATGTCCGGCCGTTCTCCACAACGGTCTGAGCCGAGGCGCAAAAAGTCCATGCGGCGAGAAAAAAAGAGATAAGGGCAGCCCTACTTACATGTGCCATAGAAAACAAGAGGAAGATTCAGCGCAAAGATAATACATTTTTCACGACCCACTCAATGGCGTCCTCATCCACGCTCGGGGCCACCACGTCGGCGCAGGCCTTAACTGAATCCACGGCATTGCCCATCGCCACGCCCAAGCCAGCGTAACGCAGCATGGCCACATCGTTGCCTCCGTCGCCAAAGGCTGCAATATCCGCAGGCGTTGCGCCAATTATGTCGCACACCCTCTTTATGCCCCTCACCTTGCTCTGCCCCATTGGCACGGCATCTGTGAAAAGCGGGCTCCAGCGTTGACTCTCGCAATGGCTCAACTCCCTCATGATGACCTTTTCCGCTTCAGTATCGAAAAACGAAATCATTTGGAATATATCCCTATCGGCCACCTCACGGAGATCCATGATTGTCAAGAGATCCATGTTGAACCCGAGGTTTGCGAACACCTCACGCGTCTTTTCATTCTCGTGGTTCAACACGAGCCCCTCCTTCAGAACAAAACTGACGGCGAAAGGCTCAATGTCCGGGAAGCGGGGTGTAGAGGAGGGATAAATCATGTCCAACGCCTTGTCCACATCCTCCCGACAAATCGGATTGGAGTCGATAAGCTCACCATTATAATATGTCATGCCACCATTGACGGTGACATAGCCGTCAAACTCCAAATCGCCCAAATTGTCTATATTGGCCAAGTGACGGCCGGAAGAGACGAAACACTTAACCCCATTGGCTCTGAGTGTCGCAATGGCACGTCTTGTACTCTCTGGCACACAATGGGTCTTGAAGCTGACCAATGTGCCATCAATATCGAAAAAAGCCGCTTTTAACATTCTATCTGTCATTGTGGAACCGCGGCAAAATTATAACAAATAGGTAAACGAGGGGCTTAAAAGAGCTAAATTCGCGGCCCAATGCGGATTAAGGCGAATGATATCGACAGACTTAAAGCAGGCGCTCTGGCTCTCGCTGCCAGCGTTGGGGGCCTACCTGTTCTCGGCATAGCCTATGGGGTCTTAGCGGCCCAGATGGGTTACGCCATGTGGGTCCCCATGGCCATTTCGCCATCAACTTCTCGCAGGGAGGTTCCGCGGCTCGTCAACTTTGACTATCACTTTTGGACTACTTCTATTGGCTCTCTGGCGCAATGATTGGCTACTGGCTGTTTTTCTTCATGGCGCATCAGGCGCCAATGGAGCTTCTCATGGCCGGCCTTGATGGTTAGGATAATGCTCATGTGAACTGCTACACATTCCTTGAAAAGCCGGAAAAAAGACTGAGCAAAATGGTTTAGGAGGCCAAGAAGACACCTCCTGAACCGAGCCTTTTTGACTAAGGGGGGGCTTACTTTTGGGGAAAGCAGACCCAAAGCCCTGTTTTAAAGGGTTCCGGGCTGGTTATTTGCGCTCTTTGGAATTTTAGCAGACAGCAATAATAATTTATAATGCGTAGGCAGCTTGGGGTATTCCATTTATTGGGTGTCTACATCGCAAATCGATTAAACTGAGGGTGTTAAATAGCTAAAGAGATACACAAATGTCAAGTTTATAACGTAAAAAACAAGACTTTTAACTAACTTTGCAGTCGAAATGAGGAGATGAATATGGTTATAGCAAATCTGATAAAGGATAAATTGTCGTCAACTCCGGCTGGGGTTGTGCTGACAACAAGAGACTTTGGCGTGGAGATGCGGTACCAGCCGGCACTCGCCAAAGCCCTCAGCCGTCTTGTGCTTCAAGGCGAACTTCAAAAGATAGCAAAAGGGAAATACTATATCCCGAAGAAAACCATTTTCGGAAAGTTGAAGCCAGCAGACTCAGAACTTGTAAAGGACTTTTTAGAGCAAAAGGGAAAAGTTGTCGGTTATATAACGGGAACTACAGCGTTTGCATCAATGGGACTGACGACTCAAATTAGTTCATCCATACTTATTGGCACAAACAAGTATCGCAGACCACTAACAAGAAATGGAGTGAAAGTCTCTTTTCTGTTACAAGAGAACACGATTACCCCCAACAACATTCCACTGCTTAGAATATTGGATGCACTGCGACTTGTCAAGGAAATTCCAGCCACATCGCCTGATGAATGTGTAGCAAACGTCTGTAAGGCAATAAACGCTCTTTCCGACAAACCGAAAGAGGAACTGGCAAAACTGTCATTGGCATACACACCATATGTAAGGGCTTTGCTGGGAGCCATCTACGAGAACATGGGGCTTGAGACAAAAGTTATCAGCGAAACATTGAATGGAGTAACCACTTATAAGTTGCCAATCTCCGATAACGTATTGTCGAACAAAAGGAACTGGAACATCATATGAGGTTACATGTAAATTGGGCCTTGTTCTCTGATGCCTTGCAGGCTGCATCCCAGTCCAAAGAGGATGGAGGTCTTGGCATCAAGAGCATTTTTATAGAGAAGGACTATTGGATTTGTCGTTCGTTGGCTTTGATGGCTGTGAACGACAAGGACAACCGTGCCATATTCAAAGGAGGAACGAGTCTAACAAAAGCATACGGCATCGGTAGCAGATTCTCAGAGGATATAGACATGGCTATCTCTGAAGCGTGGACTCTAAGCGGTAACCAACTGAAGATGCTCATCAAGAGAACTGCCAAAAGCATGACTGAAGGATTGCAGGAAATGGACATGCCTGGTTTTACGAGCAAAGGCTCGCACTATCACAAGGCATACTATTCATATCCAAGAGCCATTGACACTTTGCAAATCGGAGCTATCAAGGCAGGTCAACTGCTTGTTGAAATCAATTCCTTTGCCAATCCATACCCATTCCAGAAATGCAAGTTGCAAAGTTTCTTGACAGAGTTTTTGCAGAAGACAGGCAATGAGAACTTGATAGAGGAATACGACATGCAACCATTTGAGGTTAATGTTCTCGACAGACGCAGAACGTTGACGGAAAAGTTGGTGTCACTGCTACGTTGTTCCTTGGCAGACAACTACATTCCGGAGTTGACTGCCAAGATACGTCATTTCTATGACTTGCACTTTCTGTTGAACGATGAAGAGACTCGCTTCTATTTACAGAGTGACGCCTTCAAGTCCGACTTCGCCAACTTGTTCGCACAAGACCAGGAAAGGTTTGACAAACCTGAAGGCTGGAAGAACAAGGACATTGTAGATTCTCCCCTCATCAACAACTTGCATAGCGTATGGTCAACATTGAGCAATGTATATTCACGCGAGTTGCCGGACCTTGCTTACAAAGAGATACCGACAGTCGATAGTATCGAGAATAGCATGGGGCAATTGTTCTCGTACTTGGCAAAATAAGGAATTTAATATCTTTAGATGTATTCCCGAAAAGTGTCACAAATGGCATTTTTCGGGAATAACTTTTTGCTTCATATGGCTTTGTTCAAAGCCTATGACCACCTGTCAAACGCCATTTTGAAAAACGCATGCATATGTAATGCCCGATGTGGGCAACGCACCTACATGAAGGAGTCAACACACGTACGTTCGGTTTTTGAAGAAGTATAGCATCAATATTATTTGTATATTCGAATGATCTTCCCTGGTTATGATAGAATATGTGCCCACCCTCAAATCACTTGAGAGCAAAGGGCTACTTGCGCGACGACGCAACAGAGAGACTAGCATCCCGAGACAGAACTACAATGCATATTCCTATTGGAACATACAGGTACACGGCATCCAGCCCAAGGACACCGTCCATGCGCCCGAGTTTCCCGAGGTGTGGGCAGAGATAATGGAGTATCTTGACGAAACGCCCGTGTTGGTAGCACACAACGCAACCTTCGACATTTCGTGTATCCGCAAGTCACTGGAACTCTACGGTCTCGGCAAGCCCGAAGTGGACTACTACTGCTCCCTCCGCGCCGCCCGCCACAACTACGACTTCGGTTGCAACACCCTCGACTACCTCTGCGACCAGTTCGGCA
>CAVETY010000019.1:0-76956 GCA_963618945.1 Bacteroidaceae bacterium | reverse complement strand
GCAACTACACCCTGGCTAACGACGGCAAGTACACCATCACGGCCGAGGTTTGCGCGGCTGACCTCTTCGTCAGTGGAATGCCAACGGTTATCGATCATGTATATGATGGATCGGACGACGCCTCTGCAGATGTAGATATTTCTAATGTCTATGTGGCTGGTGTGAACGAAGGTGAGATTTGCGCTCCGACCCTTGTCTCTGCTAAGCTTTCTCAGATTGATGTTACTACACCTTGTGGTAATTCAACTGTTGGACATTGCGTAGCAACTGTGGTTGTTAAGTTCGATTGTCCATTCCTCTCTAACTATACGGTAGCTGGTCTCTCAGACGATGGTGAGTACACATTTACAATCAATGGTGTACAAATTGTCCCTGTTACCATAGATCCTTCTGTTACGGCGTCTGTCGATTCTCGCATTTACAACGCTAAGAAGACAATTGCAGCTGGCGATGTTCACTTCACAAGTAACATAAGTGACTTTGTTATCGGTGATGACGAGATCAACCTTGTTGTTACAGGTGCTAAGATGGACAGCAAGAATGTCGGTACAGACAAGCCTGTAAACGTCTATTATGAGTTGGCTGGTGCCGACGCGAATAACTACAAGCTTGCAGATTGCCACACCGACTCTGTTGCGACAACTGTTGATGTTGAACCTTATGTAATTGATGTTTATGACAAGGTTGTCATCGCGTCAAATACGGTATTCAACTGCAATGGAACTCTCGATGCAAGTGAGGTTACTTTGCCTGCAAATGCAGAGTACAATACACTTTCTGACGAGAATGGTAATCCCGATGATATAGATCTCGATATCATCTCTTCTTCATTCGCTAAGAGCGGTGATAATTGGACGGCTTCTGTTCTGTTGGCTATCTCAGGCAGCGATGCAGGAAACTATATTCTCGATCCTAACCCCATTGAGAAGGACATAACAGTTGGCAAGGCCGAGGCTGAGTTTGACAAGCCAGAAGTCACGACTGTTGAGCATGTCTTTGATTGCAGTGGCGATGTGATCGATGATTACGCAGGACCAGTCGCTCTCAATTTCAATGGCATTTGTGACAGGTTCGCTGATATCCATTATGAGCTTGCTTCTGCTCAAATTAGTGGCTCTGACTATAATGTTGGCAACCATGATGGTTCAGTTGAGTATGTCCTCAAGGGTACCAATATTGAGGAGTTCCTCTCTCTCTACAACGTCAACGAGCAGTATATCCTCGATGTTGTCGTTAACGTCAAGAGCGCAAGCCTTGATAACGTATTGCCAGAGTGGCCAACGGAGATTGTACATGTCTACGATGGTAAGAATGTGTTGACTGATGACGAGATTGATGCCTTGGGCATTGCAAGGTCATTTGTCGCTGTTCCCAACCCACTTGGCAAATGCGAGAATCTGACTTACACTCTTGAGTCTGTGACCCTTTCTGAGGTCAACGCTAATGTTGATGGAACAGTTGCTATGTTGACATATAAACTCAATGGCTTCGATTCCGTAGTCAAGATGAACTATGGACTTGACGATGAGTTCTTCACTAAGGAAATCAGCGCAAGAATTGAGCCTCGTGAGCTGACGGTCACTGCAAGCATCGACGGCTGCTTCACTTACAATGGCAGCACTGAGATTTCATCTGCAGATTATGCCCACATCTCTAATGTTGTAACGAATAAGGTAGAGGGTGATGATGTTGATGTAAAGATTGCTTCAGCTACCATCATCGGTGGAGACGAAAATGTCGGCAACGGCAAGACGATTTCCGTATCTTATGAGTTGGTTGGCTCAGACAGCGGCAACTACATCCTTAATGATGGTGGCGTTTACACATTGAACGATGCAAGTGTATGTGTAGCTACGCTTGTAGTTAAGGGCGACCTCACTTTCAATGAGCATATCTATGATTGCTCTACTGATGTGAAGTCTGATGTGGCCGAACTTCCCTATGTTGAGACTCTTGACGGTGAGAAAGTATTCTTGACTCTCAATGTCGCAACCTCAACTGACAAGAATGTTGGTAATCATCTGGTAAATGCTACCTTGACTCTTGACGGACTTTCAAATTACGTTATCGAGTCTACTGGCACTAACGAGATTGAAATCAACACTTCTTCAATAGAGATAGTCCAACGAGTCCTTACTATTGCTGATGATGCAGTCGTCACAAAGCTCCATAGCTACGATTGCAGCACGACATTCAATGGTGAGTTGACAACCCCGAGCCTCAATAACATATCTTGTGATGAGGCTGTCTCTCTCGCTCTTGTCTCTGCTGAACTGAATACTGCTAATTGTGGACCTGCTGTTCTCACTGCCATTTACAAGCTTGATGGTGATTCTGAGATTGTCAAGAATTATCGTTTCGCTGATGACACGAAGAACATAGAGACTTCAATTGAGAAGGTCGTAGTCAATGTTGATTGTGTTGCTGACGTCAATATTGAGCATACGTTCGACTGCTCAAATGACGTATATGCTGATGCAAATCTCGTTGCAGGTCACATTGATATTGACCCTTCACTCGTTTGTGGAACTACAGGTGTAAGGTATGTACTTGCATCTGCCACCATCGATGATACCGAGTCTAATACTCTCGGCTCTGGCAAGTCAACAACCCTTGTTTATAGGCTTGAGGGTCTTGACGACGAGGTTATGACATACTACTCACTTGATGCTGAGAAAGTATGTTCAGCAACCACTGAGGTTAAGGCAAGCACTATTACCTTTAGCGAACCCGTTATTCCTGCTTACATTGAGCATGTCTATGATTGCTCTAATGATGTGAAGACGGAATTCGTGGCAAATGGTGGCACTGAGAAAGTCCGTGTGACTGGCATGTGCGCAATGGACGGAAGTGATGTCTACTATGAACTCGTAAGTGTTGAGATGTACTCTGCTGATGGTGTTTACGTACCCTCAGAGGATGCTTATGAGACAACTGCGACTTACGTCCTTCGCAATATGACTCAAGACGAGGCTGACCTCTATAGCCTGCCTGTAAGCTTCACTCGCACGACCTCTGCGGCTGTAGTTCCTGATGCGGTAACTCCTGTCTGCCCGTCTAATCTGACAGTAAATGCACATACATATAATTTCTCTGGCGATGTGACCGCAGATTACTCGGGTGCATCTGAGGTTGATATTGATGTGTGTGGCAAGAATGTAGGAGACGTTAAGTATGTGTTCAGCCGTGCTGAGATAACTGACGAGAGTGGATTTGCTGTTGGTTCTTCTCGTGAGACGACAGTTTACTTCTCGCTCTCTGGTTTGACTGAGGTTGAACGCTCTTACTTCACTTTGCCTGAGTCTATGAGCTGCCAGACTACAACTGTTGTTGAGCCTGCAGTCGCGACTATAGTAGCAGATGCTGAAGTTTCAGACAGAGTCTACAATGGTAGTCGTGAGCTTGATGCAGCTCTTGTAAAACTGCCGACTATCAACGTTGTAGATGCAGACAACAATGTGGTCAGCCTGCCAAGTGAGGCGATTGCCATGATTTCTGCTACTCTCGATGATAAGAACGTAGGATCAGATAAGCAGGCAACAATCAGCTTCCAGTTGATGGATGACTTTGCCAACAACTTCATATTTGAAAATTCTGGCACTACGGCTGATATTACAGTTGGTGGTATTGAGGTATCAAAGCTTCTCATAACCCTTGATGCTGCTCCACAGCTCTCTTCTAAGAGTTATGATGGTACTTCTGCCATTCTTGAAAGTCAAGTTACAATGCCGAATATCACCAACATCCAAGTTGATGATGAGGGTGTTGAGGATAATCTCTATTTGACTTTCATCGGTGAGAGGTCCCACATTAACGGAACTGACTTTAATGTAGGCGCTCACACTGCAACTATCGCTCTTGGAATTGGTGGCGATGATGCCAAGAACTACTACCTCGAGCCTGACGAATGGTCCGACTTGAATGTAGATGTAACACCTCAGAAACTTACCATTGTTGGACAATTCTCGACTACCGAGACTCGTGTATATAATGGCAAGACAGGTCTTGACATCTCTCAGATTTCAGTTCCTGAGCTCTACTATGCTGATGGCACTTTGGTTAATCCCGATGATGTCCATATCGTTGTCACTGAAGCTAACCTTGCTGATAAGAATGCAGGTGAGGCGAAGAAAGTTATTATCAAGTACGAATTGAGTTCTGATAATTACACTATCGGTGACGATGCTTCAACTTCAGGTGTCGACGAGAACATGACTATCGATGTTGACAAACTTGATGTCGTTCTCAACCCGTCAGAGCCTGTATTCCCTGAGGAGAAGAAGTACGATTGCCTGACTCATGTAGACATGGTTTCAGAGCCTGTGGTCGATAATGTTATGACCGATGACGCTGGTGTACTCGACGATGTCTACCTCTCTTCAACGGAAAGTGATCTTGATGATGCCAATGTCGGAGTTCGTACAGCTACCTATTCTGTTGAGCTTCTCGGTGCGGATAAGGATAACTACCGTCTTACTGCCGACACTTGGTCTGCTAATGTTACTGTGACACCTGCCGAGCTGACTCTTGATCTCAGCAACGTACGACTCGATACTCACGTCTATGACTGCGGTACTGATGTCCTCGCTGATTTCGTTGATAAGACGAATGTCTTGACGGCAACTGGTTTCACAGCCTGCCATGAAGATGCATACTTTGAGCTTGTATCTGCGACAATTGGCAATCCCAATGTCGGTCTCACTCATACAACCTTGAAGTTTGAGCTCAGAGGCGCGGATTTGAGTGATTACGGTTTGACAGAAGATGACCTTATCTTTACAATAAACACTGAGGTCCAGCCTGCTAAACTCATTGTCAACTCTGACATCACAATAGAGTCATTGCCTTACACTGGCTCTACTGATGTGACAGAACAGGTTAAGGCGACAGGTGAAAAGCCCGTTATCATTTCTGGTCTCGCTGCTTGTGATGCGGATGCCGAGTTTGAGGTAGTCTCTGCCGAAGTCGACAATCCTGCTCCTGGCGCAGATCGCAAGGTGACTATTGTCTACACTCTTAATGGTGCCGACGGCAGGAACTACGGTCTGACTGAGAGTGATACAGTCATTGTGGTCAACACAAATATCATTGCGAAGACTTTGACTGGTGCTGACAAGTCTAAGTTGCCGACCCACGTCTACGACTCAACGACGGACGACTCTGACGACTTCGATGATGCAAACCTCCCTGATGTCTCAGCTGGTGTTATCGCAGGTGATGATGTCTATGTTGAACTTGTGACTGCAACTCTTGATGATCCTAATGTCGGAGTTCGTCATACAACCCTTGTGTTCCGTCTCGCTGGTGCCGATGCGGCTAAATACCAACTTGACGCTGAGACTGAAACGCAAGTTGTTGAGACCGAGGTTACTCCTTGCATTGTAAGCCCCAACGCTGATGCTATTGTAGCTGGTCGCGATTACGATGGTACTGACAATGTATATGCGGAGTCCGTCACTTTGCCTACATTTGGCACAGTCTATGATGTGGACATTGATGATGTGCAGTTAGAGTTTGTCAGCGGCACTCTTGATGATTCGCAGATTGGTGCAAGGACCGCAACGATCTATTTGGCGCTCTCTGGTGACAAGGCTTACAACTATAAGCTCGACCCAGACTACGTATTGGTTGAGACTGAGATCTTTGACTCACGCAAGGTGATTAGCGTAGACGATAATTTCTTTGTAAAGGATCGTCCTTATGACGGAACTACAAATCTGGCTGATACGCTCATCACGCTGCCTAATATCATCGGGCTTGATCCTGCTGACGAGGGCTCTGTCTATCTCGTAATTGATACGGCATATATTGACGTGCCCGATGCAGGTGAACGTATCGCGGTTGTTACTGTCCGAATCGAGGGACCGAAGGCAAGTTTCTATAAACTTGACGACAATGTCCTCCAGACGACAATGAATGTGACCAAACTTAAGGTAACACTTGATGGTCCAGTCTTGATTGACAGCCGCAAGGAGGATGGCACTCTTGATGTGTCTGACAACCTCATTCACTTGCCAGGCCTGGATGGTGTCCTTGACATGGATGTTGATGATGTCATACTCTCAATTATCTCTGCAAGGCTCGATTCTGCTACTGCAGGTGACCGAACTGTAGCCCTTGACCTTATCCTCACTGGAGCTAAGGCTAATAATTATGAGCTTGTCGTTGACGATCCTCTCTACGTCTCTATGAAGATTACCAAGGACAAGAAGGATGACGTCAAGCCACCTCATGTGATTGATGATGAAATTGTCTCAGAAAAGGAGATGATTGTCTATAACATTGAGGGTCGAATTATTGGAAAGGGTAAGCAGGTTAAGGTTCCTGAGTCCGGTCTCTATGTATGCCTGATTGGACGACACGCTGAAAGAATACTTGTCCCTTAAATCAAAGTCAAAGTACGCAAATTCAGATTATGAACTTGAAGATTTGCTTTCTCGTCATAGTTGCTGCTCTTATTGGCTCGGAAACCTATGCTCAAAGGTTTCCGAGCTCAAGGGGGCGAAATAACAGATATAAGTCGCGAAGTCAGGTCGATGGCCTTGATTATGGTATTGGCCAAAATCTGACATCTAATGAGGCTTTCTCATATCAGGCTGAAACTTGGGCGTCTGTAGGCTCAAACAAGGAGCTCAGGCCTTTGCTCAGTTACAGTAACGAGTGGGGGCGGTATACCCAATACAAAATGGGTGAGTTCGGCCTCGCAGGCAAGGCGACTTATACGCATCGTTTCCCAGATAAGCGTTTTGGCTTTGTAGCTTCTGTGGCTGGTCAGGTCTCTACTGACAACAAGAGGACAATGTTCAACGAGGCGTTCATTGACTTTGATCTTTGGATGGCGGAATTGAAGATAGGTCTTGAGCAGTATACCCCGATTGAGACCAATAGTGACATTAATATAGGCTCATACGTCATGAGTAACAATGCTCATGCGGTGCCTCGTGCCTGGCTTGGTGTTCTTGACTATTGGGCCCCGTTGACTCTTATTGGGTCACGAGGTTTTCAGGCGGAGTATGCGTTTGACCTGCGTTTCGGTCTCTCTTTGGGCCGATTAGACGATGACATGGATGAGACTGTCACGGATGATATCATGTTTCATGAGAAATTTTTCTATTTCCGTGTTAGTCAATGGTTCATCAAACCCTACATCGGAGCATACCACAGTGCGATGCTTGGTGGTGTGATGCCTGACGCGTCTAAGACCCCACGAGATTTCGGAGCTACTTTCTTTGGCCATAACGGAAGTACGGAAAAGTTCTCTGATCCGTCATATCACTCTGAGACCGTTACTCCAGCTGGCGGTAACCAAGGATTTTGGGATTTAGGTATTGACTTTGAGACACCTTACGGTATTGGTCATCTGTTCTATCAAAGGCCCCATGCCGATGGGCAGAAACGTAAGATGTTTGGCAAAGATTTCACCCTTGGTCTTAATTTCAAGGTCGATAATTTGCCAGCATTGGAAGAGGTGACTCTCGAGTTTATGTCAACTAAATGGCAGGGTGGTGAAGGTATGAATGTGCCTTGCGTACCCAATCGAGATGGCGAGTATACTTATGTATATTTTGACCAGATGACTGCTGATGATATTGCCAATCTCAGGGCTAAAATCCTTGTTGTCGATGATTTTAAGGCTTGGGAGTCAGAACATGGTGAAATATCGAATGCGGACGACTTAAAAGCCTTTATCCGTGAGACGTATAATGGTGGCAATGACTTTGGAGGACGTGTGCAATACCTTGACGACTATTACTATAAGCAAGGATGGACAAGGCGCGGATTGTCAATGGGCAATTCTCTTATGCATACGGCACGCACAGTAAAGGCTTATGCCTCTGACGGCTCAATGCAATATTTGTCCGCCTTCCCTAATACCCGTGTTGTCGCTTTTAACATAGGCGCTAAGGGCAATATTATCCCGCGAAGACTCGATTATGTCTTCCGTACGACAATATCAAAGAACTACGGCAACTATAACGAGCAGTATGTCGCCCCTGATTCTTCTGCTTACTCCTCAGGAACCAAGTTTGACAATTACTTTTTTGACAAGGGTAAACTTGAGGTCTATACAAAGATTGGTGGCGTCTATGATCTTGGAAACGGCTTAAAGATTAATGGTAATATATCATTTGACTTAGGCAACCTGTATTCAAGCTTTTCTTTGCGAGCTGGGGTAGGGTACTATTTCAACAAGGATAACGTTAGCCGATATACTTCAAATCGCAATAGGGCGGCAAACAAACGTAAGATTGTAAGTAAGCGTCCATCGCATAGTTTGTCACAGTTTAATCGAGGGAGATAAAGTCCTTTCAATTAGATTGCTCTTTAACATTAAAAATAAGCCTCATAGCCAATTGTGGTTATGAGGCTTATTTCGTTTTGTGTGAGTTATATCTGCTTTTAGTAAGAAACTTGTATCGATAGTCTGAGTGTGGTGTTTGAAACTCAGTGGGAAGCCTTTGTGATTATTTCGCAAGTGTAGGGAAATTGCAATCTACAAAATGGTTCAAATTCTCCGTAGTTACCTCTTTTTGCATAGCAACGTCGGCGCCCATTCCCTCTGGCGATATTTGAATAACCTTGGCAAAGTCGGTTTTTTGAAGCAGCTCTTTATCCTCTATTCGTCCGGCGATGAGCCAAACGGGTTTGTCTTGTTGCATGGCAGAATGTAAAACGCGCATAGGGAGCTTGCCCATCAGTGTTTGTTTGTCAGCCTTGCCTTCCCCTGTTATGATAAGGTCACAATCTTTGATTTTCTCATTGAAGTCAATCAGATTGAGCAAAAGTTCCGCCCCTGGTTGCGTTTCCGCCTTTAGATATTGCATGAAAGCGTAGCCTAAACCTCCTGCGGCTCCTGCACCTGGCTCTTCTGATTTATCATAGCCGAAATGGTGTGCGGATGCTTCGGCAAAACGTCTTGCACGAGTTTCTAAAACGCCAATCATATCGGGTGTCGCTCCTTTTTGTGGGCCATAAATAGTGGCGGCTCCATTAGCTCCGCAAAGCGGGTTTGTCACATCGCACGCAAGTATGAATTGGCATCCGCTGATTTTAGCATTGTAAATATCATCAAACATCTTTCCGCGCCCTAACCGTTCTGTCAATCCCCTTATCATGCCAATGCCGGCATCGCTTGTTCCGCTTCCGCCCAGACCAATAATGAACTTTTTACAACCATTCAGTATGGCATGAGCGACTAATTCACCCACTCCAAATGTAGTGGCGCGTATGGGATTGCGCTCTTCAGAAGATAAAAGGGTCAATCCGCACGCTTGAGCTGTCTCAATGATTGCAGTTCCATCATCAGTCATGCCATACTCAGCATCTACGAGACGCATTAACGGATCGTGTATGCGGACATGCTCTTTGTGTCCGTCCAAAGCTTTCGTGAAAGCGTCAAGCATTCCATCTCCGCCATCAGAAAGTGGCAAAACTATTGAGGAATGCCCTCTCTTGTTCAAAGAGTTCGATAATGTATCCCCTATTTCTTGTGAGGACATACACCCTTTGAATGAGTCTGTGGCTATGACAATTTTCATATATCCGTACTTACAAATTTATATTCACTCCTCCCATCGCCGTCATGCGAGGCATGGGATAGCCGGCATTTATCTCATATCTCTGAGCTAAAAGGTTCTCACCCCTTGCCCACACAGAAATATTTCGTGTGATGTGGACTGACGCTCGTATATTCCACAAAGTGAAGTCCTCTTTCTCGTCAGGATTGACTGAAGTGTAAAGATCGGCAATGCGCATAATTCCGGTCGAGATATTCAACCTGCTGTGTCTGAAAGTGGCACCAGCGTAAAGTTTATGCTCTGGGGCCGCAATCACAGGGTTCTTCATGTTGAGAAAACTGTAATTAGCCTCGACATCTACTAATTTATTTATTTTGTAGGAGGCCTGAACCTCAAAGCCGCAATTCTTTATCTCGCCTGAGTTCTGATTTAGTCTTCCGCTTCCACTTGGATTGGGCAATGTGACTATTAAGTTTTTCCCGTCTATAAAAAATATATTTACCCCTTAATGCAGTTTCCCATTAATGAGACGTTGAGCAAATGAAAACTCGTAGTTCCACATCAACTCTGGTTTCAAATCAGGGTTTTGTGGCGGAAACATATACATCTCTCGCAAGATTGGGTAACGGAAACCTTTGGCGGCTGAGAGTTTTATCTCAATTTCCTTCGGGAGGTGAAAAGCAAGTCCCGATTGAGGTACGGTCTCTGTGCCGACACGCGAATGATGGTCTATGCGGAGGCCGACGTTCGCAGTCAGCCAAGTTGACAAATCTTGACGAAAATCGGCATATCCGGCAAATTCATCTTCATGTTTGTCAACAAGATAATCCTTGCTTCCCTCTTTTTCTCCCTTCACATATTTTGTCCACGCCTTGCCGCCATATCTGAACCAGTCAACACCCACAGTTACCCTGTTCCCTCTGAAAAAAGAAGTACTTTGATAGGCCGATACGCCCATCATGTTGTCTTTTGAGTTGAACCTGCCATCTTGAGGTGTTTCCCCATTGCTTGGCGTATATCCGTCATTGATGAAATGTACACCCCAATTATAGAAGAAGATCAGCGAGCCGGATGTTTTGTTGTAGTGATTGTCTATGGCAAGTGAGGTCGTTCCGCGGGTGATACGTTGGTCTCCCTCTTCCAAGGGCGCCGACGTCGGACCAGGACACGATGCGTTGAAATGTGTGACGTTGACATTGGCTTGTACTCGCCACATTTCACTTAAATGGTAGCCCAATTTGCCATATCCGCTAATTTGCTCAAACTCCATGTTGGCCCTGTGGCCATCTGTGCGGTTGTAAGATGCTCCGACTGCACTCTCAAAACGCCCCTTTTTTACGCTGTTTGTGACCTCTGTTTCGAGTGTGTTATATGAGCCGTAACCAGCATGCGCATGGGTCTTAACGCCCTCTGTCTCCATTTTGCGGGTTACGATGTTAATGACTCCGCCCATTGCGTTTGAGCCATATAAAACGGATGCGGGTCCTTTTATGACCTCTACTTTTTCGGCTATTAGCGACTGGTAGGCATCTGCAATCGGGTGTCCAAATATTCCGGCGTATTGAGGATGCCCGTCAATAAGAACCATTACGCGTGCGCTACCGCCCGACAAGCCTCGCAGAGAGATGGAACCGGCAGCTCCGCCAGACACGCCATAGCCCATTACTCCGCGTGCCGTGGTGAAAAGACCTGGGATTTGCTCCGTCATGATGGGAAGGAGAGAAGGCTGTATGCTCTCCTCAATCTTTTGTCGGCTAATGACGGATACTGTTTGAGAAAGATGCCTAATGTCAGTTGCGCTCCTCGTCCCAGTTACTATAACCTCCTCAATGTTATGGCTTTTGCCTTCGATAGTGTCATTGCCTAAGCCCTGCCCATAACACGCAAGTGTGTTGGACATGCCTAAGGCTGCAATCAAATAAATGGGTATTCTCTTCACTTCCTATAAACTATTTCTTTGTCGCTCTTATAAACTCTTTTATCTGTTTGAGGCACTCCTCTGCTGTATTGCATGGGATACAGCGAGTCTCGATTGGACAAAAACCAGTCCCGGATCTGTTAATTATTTGTGGGACGCATTGACCATAAGTCACACTTATTCCATTCTCAGTCAAAAGATTGATGGCCGGCTGGCTGATGACGTCGGCATAGACGTTTTTCACCTTACCAAGCACCATGATGGCTGCCGCTCCTTTGCCAATAACTTTGTCTGCCAATGTAGCACCATCTAAGATTTCCGGCTCCTCATCATGGAGGCGCAAAAGGTCGCTAATGCCGTGTCCATCATACGTCTTAATGCCATTGTTTGAGATGACTAATGAATGATCTCCGTTATGAAGCAGAATGATTAAATCTTCCATATCTATTACTTTAATCGCCTATGCCGCAAATATAATTTATAGAAACATAGTGGGCGGTTGCGATACTACATAGTTTCCTACCAATTTTACAGATGAGCGATAAGTGTAGCTCAAAATCTGGGGAAAATTGTGCTATTTACGCCTCTTTTGGTCATATTTACTCGGTAATATTATTGCCCAACTGCAAAGACGTATATTTTCACAATATTTCAGTCACACTATTTGCTTAACACGAAAATAAGTTCCTAAATTTGCCCCGCTCATCCCACGATGGGCTGTTAACAATAAGACATATAACAAGATTATAGAAAATCTAAGAGAGACATGGCTGAGCCTAAACGTAAATTTATAAAGAGTTACGAGAAGATCGATGACAAACTGAGGGAGGCCCTTAAGGAAGCTTATCCCAATGGTTTCGCTGACCAAATCAAGACTTTTGACGCTGTCGGTGGCGGTTTTATGACCGGTGTTACCCTTGAGACCGAAGATGCCATCTACATAATTAAGTTTAAGGCTGAGACTGAGAGTATTAGCGATATTCAAGACGATGACGCCGCAGGTGGCGATGGTGACCTCGATCTCAGCGGTGCTGAAGACGTCGAGGAGGAGGAGGAGCCGGATGAGGTTGAGAAACCCGTCGACAACTTCGATGACATTGATGTCGCTGACGAGTCTACCACAGAGCGTTAATCCAGAACTCCAAGAGTTCTGCCGTAGCAAGTAAATCATTGTGTGGCGCCTTAGTCTATGACTTTGGCGCCCCTTTTTTTGCGCAAGTGCGCAGTCGGCATATTTTTCATATATTTGCACTAAAAGCAAAGGAATAAAACAGATGAGGATTGTATACATGGGCACGCCCGACTTCGCCGTGGCGACACTTGAGGCTCTCATTGACGCAGGTCACGATATTGCCGCAGTTGTAACCATGCCCGACAAGCCTGCCGGACGTGGCAGGCAATTGAAGCCCTCTGCAGTAAAAGTATATGCGCAAAGTAAGGGCCTTAAAATCCTTCAGCCTGAGAAATTAAAGGATGAGGCTTTTGTGAGCGAGCTCCGTGATTTGAATGCAGACATTCAAGTTGTTGTCGCTTTCCGAATGTTGCCCGAGGTAGTGTGGTCCATGCCCCGTTTGGGCACAATTAATGTCCATGCCTCGCTTCTGCCCAGCTATCGTGGCGCAGCCCCGATAAATTGGGCCATTATAAATGGTGATGCTAAGACTGGTGTCTCAACCTTTCTCCTTAAGCATGATATAGATACTGGTGACATCATCTTCCAGGAGTCAATTGATATTGAGCCCGAAGATAATGCAGGCTCTGTCCATGACAAACTCATGGTCCTTGGCGCAAAACTCGCCGTAAAGACGGTTGACGCCATAGGGAATGGGACTGCTGTTTTCCACAAGCAGGATGACATAGATCCTGCGACTCTTAAGCCTGCTCCTAAGATTTTCAAGGAGGACATGCGTATAAATTGGAACGCAAGCACTAAGGACGTTATAAACCTTATTAGAGGTTTGGCACCTTATCCAGCAGCTTGGACCACTTTTACGGATGAGAAGGGTGTGCAGTCCACCGTGAAGATTTTCAAGGCAAGTAGGTCAGAAGAGAAATTAGGGCCTGGGCAGATTTCGACTGACGGCAAAAAAAATCTTCTGATTGGTACGTCAGATGGCTCTGTCCGCATAGAGGAACTTCAGTTGAGCGGTAAGAATAAAATGCCAGTGCAGGCTCTTCTGCAAGGTTATCACCTTGACTCTTCCACTAAATGCTTCTGATATGCGGCACCTTTGTAGACTGACTATTGCCATTTGGGCCTTTGCTGCCTCATGTTGCGTGGCTTCCGCTCAGGGAACCAGCATCTATGAGGACTCCCATTTCGATCCTTACCAGCGAAAGTTATATTTCGTCGGCAAGGAGAGGCCACATACAGCAAGCCGAGCCTACAACATGGATGAGCTAAGAGGTTATTTTGACCCGGATTCAGTCCTATATAGCGGTGTGCGCCGACTTGTCAACACCAAGTGGAAGTACTTTAACACTTTCTTCAATGATGATTTCCTCGCTTGGCGTTCAAAAGATTCCTCTGTCTATGTCGCCATCAATCCGATGTGTGATTTTGGTGTAGGAACCGACGTCAACGAGACCGAGAATAAGAGGACGTGGATTAATTCACGCGGCGTATACCTGAACGGAAATTTGGGCAAGAACTTCTGGTTCTATTGCGATTTTACTGAGAATCAGGCGGAATATCCTCTCTATTATACCAATCTGAGAGATTCGTTGCGTGTCGTGCCGGGACTCTCGAATTTTGACTACACGGGTGGCGCCCGAGCTCAGAATGACTATTCGACTTCGACTGGTTATATTGCATTCAAGGTCGGCAAATACGTCGATTTCCTCATAGGCAAGACAAAGTCATTCTATGGCGACGGCTATCGGTCTCTGCTCCTCTCCGATTGCGCTCTCGCCATGCCGACTTTCAAGATGAATTTGCATATTTTGAAAGCTCGGTACACTTTCATGATGACGCAGTTAAGAGCCTCAGGAAATAAATTGTCAAACAATGGGGAGAAAACCAAATACAGTTTCACCCATTATCTTGATTGGAACATGGGCCGCCGTTTCACCTTTGGCCTTTTTGAGAATGTGACTCAGGCTTCTTGGCGAAAGGACGGGACGCACCGTGGCGTTGATTGGGAATATCTTTGCCCATTTGTCATCTTCCGCCCCGGTGAGTATAATGCGGGTTCACCCGACAAGATGATTATCGGACTCAATTGCAAATTCATCTGCACGGATTACCTTACCATCTATGGTCAGCTCATGTTCAATGAGTTCCGCCTCAAAGAACTCCTTGCGCATAATGGCTATTGGGGTAATAAGTACGCATTCCAACTCGGATTGAAGTCCTACGATATTTTCAAGGTTAAAGGACTTGACTTCCAATTGGAGTATAACCATATACGACCGTTCGTCTACTCCCAATATGATGCCCTTGGCTCTTACACACACCACAGACAGAGTGTAGGTCATCCACTTGGTGCCAACTTGCAAGAGGGTGTAGCCATTGTTAAGTATCGCAAGGGACGTTTCGCGGCGAGGATGCAGGCCAACTTGATAGCCTATGGTGATGACTTCCCCAACGACTCGGTCCATTATGGTCATAATCCCGAAGTCGCTTCGACAACGCGAAATGCGAATTATGGCGTGAATATGCTGCAAGGCTTGCGAACCGATGTCAAATATTTTGACGCTCAGGCTTCCTTTATCATTAACCCGAGGAACATGATGAATCTGACTGCGGGCGTCCGGTTGAGAAGCCGAAAGAGTGATATGACCGACGAGGAGTC
Source organism: Bacteroidaceae bacterium (assembly GCA_963618945.1). Classification (GTDB taxonomy): domain Bacteria; phylum Bacteroidota; class Bacteroidia; order Bacteroidales; family Marinilabiliaceae; genus W3P20-009. Next base: position 61,726 of record CAVETY010000019.1, on the reverse strand, counting down.
CAAGAATTTCTACGTCTCGCTGCGCTGGAGCCTGAAGAGCAGGTATTTCGACTATTAGAATTGCACACTATCGATAACAGAATATACACAAGGTGGAAACAGAACTTATTAAAGAAATATTGCGTCGTGAGGCTGAGGCCATTGCGAATATTCCTGTAACTGACGGTTTTGAGAAGACCGTTGACATTCTCTTTGAGCATGTCCATAACCGTCATGGCAAGATTATCATGAGCGGAATGGGCAAGGCTGGCCAGATTGCCGTAAACATGGCAACGACTTTTTGCTCAACAGGCTCACCATCTGTATTTCTTCACCCGGCTGAGGCACAACATGGTGACCTCGGTGTCATCCAACCTAATGACGTCTTAATCCTCATCTCAAACTCAGGTAAGACTCGCGAGATCGTTGAACTCGTGTCTCTTGCTAAGGGGTTGTATGATGGCCTCCCGATCATTGTCATAACGGGTAACCCCAATAGCCCATTGGCGGATGTGGCTGATGTAGTTTTGGCAACTGGCAATCCAGCGGAGGTCTGCATGCTTGGACTTACGCCTACAACATCCACTACAGTCATGACCGTCATCGGCGATATACTTGTTGTGACTCTCATGAAGAAAATTGGTTTTACAAGTCAGGATTACGCCAAGCGACATCATGGCGGATATCTTGGCAATAAATCGCGTCAACAGGCTCAAGACGAGGTAGGCGCGAAATAAATTTAATCTGATAGGCTATGGTTGATCAATCTTTGCTCTCTCTCCAAAATGGGTCAGACATACGCGGAGTGGCATCAGACGGCATCATCGGGCAGAGCGTGACGCTGACCAATGATATGGTCTCTCGCCTGTGCGCTGGTTTTGTCGAGTGGCTAAGGTCGCATTTATCAGCCGATGATAAGGCTTCTCACAAGATAAGGGTCGCCATCGGAATGGATGCACGTCTGACTGGTCCAAGCTTGGCTCAGGCTGCGCAAGAGAGCGTCCGTTCTGCAGGGGCGGATGTGTTGTTTTGCGGTTTGGCCTCGACCCCGTCGATGCTTTACAGTACCAAAAAGGTCACTAACGATGGCGATGAGTGCATAGGTGCTGATGGTGCCATCATGTTGACCGGTAGCCATATGTCGTTCAATATGAATGGCATGAAGTTCTTTACGGATGGTAATGAGATTGAAAAAGGTCAGCTGACTGAAATCATTATCGCCGCATCGGACTTCAAGAAGCCAAACGTTGAAAAGGGAGCCGTGCACATATGCAACGTGCTTGCGGTTTATAGCAAGCATTTGCGTAAAAAGATATGTGACGACCTCAGACCCATAGCCCAAGACCCCGACAAGCCACTCTCTGGATTAAAGATTGTGGTTGACGCTGGCAATGGAGCTGGAGGCTTTTTCGCCTCGCGGGTTCTTCAGCCACTCGGGGCAGATGTATCAGCCAGCCAATTCCTGTCTCCCGATGGTCGTTTCCCGAATCACACACCCGATCCTGAGGACTATGAAGCCATGCGCTCCCTGTCTACAGCGGTTCTGCTCGCTAATGCTGATCTCGGTGTGATCTTTGATGCCGATGTCGACCGTGTCGCAATTGTTGATGAGGCAGGGCGAGCCATAAATCGAAACGAGTTTGTGGCCATGGCGGCCGCTATAACCGTCGAGGAGCATCCTGGCACAGCCATTGTGACCGACTCAATCACCAGCACAGGTCTGACAACTTTTGTGCAGGATATTTTGGGTGTACATCAGTGCCGTTATCAACGCGGCTATCGCAATGTGATTAACGAGGCTCGGCACAAGAATGAGGTCGGTTCTCCAACCTGGCTAGCCGTTGAGACGAGTGGCCATGCCGCGTTCCGTGAGAATGACTTTTGCGATGACGGGGCTTATTTCGCCACTAAAATTGTCATCAAATTGGCGCAACTGAAAAAAGAGGGGAAGAAGCTTTTCTCCCTTATTGAGAAGTTGCCCGTGCCTACTGAGTCCCGTGAATTCCGTCTGTCCATCTTGACCCCCGATTTTGCAAGAGCAGCTGCTGATATCATTGCCGGTTTGCGCCAATATGTAAGCCAGATATCCGGCTGGGAGGAGGTGAATAAAAACCATGAGGGACTCAGGGTTGTATGTAATGGAGATGATGAGCATGGCTGGTTTATCTTGCGACTCTCACTTCACAGCCCAGTGATGCCCTTGAATATTGAGTCTGACGTCGATGGTGGTGTGAAGGCCATTATTGATAAGCTCAAGATGTATTTCCGTACCACCAAATCAATTGACTCCTCTGTGCTCTACAATTAAAGGGGATACAGTATAATTGCAACAAAACTTACAACGACAACTTATGCGTTTTGACATACTCACTCTTTTCCCAGGAATGTTCGAGGGGCCGCTCTCTGAATCTATAATCAAGCGGGCTCAAGATTCCGGAAAAGTCGAGATATACACTCATGACATCAGAAAGTTCTCAACCGACAAACACGGAAGAGTCGACGACTACCAGTTTGGCGGTGGTGCTGGCATGGTAATGGCGCTGCAACCTATTGTCGATGCCATTGAACACCTTAAGTCGGAGCGTGAGTATGACCACGTCATATACATGTCGCCCGATGGCAAGACCCTCAATCAGCAGATGGCAAATACGCTTTCGCTGAGTGGCAACATAATTCTGCTTTGTGGACATTATAAGGGTATAGATCAGCGCATTCGCGACCATTACATAACAGACGAGATCTCTATAGGCGATTATGTTTTGACGGGTGGCGAGTTGGCCGCTTGCGTAGTAGTTGACTCTATTGTCAGGCTTTTGCCTGGTGCTATATCCGATGAGGAGTCAGCCCTCTCTGACACATTTCAGGATGGTTTGCTCGCTGCACCTATTTATACCCGTCCTGCCGAATTCAATGGTTGGAAAGTACCCGATGTCCTTTTGAGCGGTCATGAGGCTAACATTGAAAAGTGGCGCGAGGAGCAGGCCCTTGAGAGAACGAGGACTCTGCGCCCCGACCTTTGGAATAAACTATTCCCCAATGGAATAGAGGAAGAGCCTGTGCGTAAGAAAAGGAGAAGAAAGTCGTCGACAAATGGTGAACCGCGCAAAAACGATGCGGATGTTTGCGGCACATCAGACAATCAACAAACAAATAAGGAGTAGAAATGATTTCGCAAGAACATATTGATGAAGCACAGTCTGTTGTAGATTTCATATCACAGAGCCCTTCTTCATTTCATGCTGTGGATAATGTCGCCAAGCTGCTGATCGCGGGTGATTATCAGGAACTCCACATGAATGATGTTTGGAATGTTGAGCCTGATGGCAAATATTTTGTCCGTTACAACGGGACTGCGATAATTGCGTTCTCTATTCCTTCAGATGGAGCTGAGGCTGTCATCAGAGATGGTTTCAGAATGATTGCCTCCCATTCAGACTCTCCAACATTCCGTATTAAACCAAACGGTGCGAATATAACTGCCGGTCTTCGTCTTAGCACTGAGACCTATGGCGGAACTATTTTATATTCATGGCTCGACCGTCCGTTGGGACTTGCAGGCCGTGTGCTGCTTAAAAGTGGCGATGCTTTGCGACCCGAGCAACGATTAGTTGATTTTGAGAGGCCAGTCGGCGTTATTCCGAGTGTGGCCATTCATTTTAATCGCGGGGTGAACGAGGGCGTCTCTTTCAATAAGCAGATTGACATGCAGATGTTGGCAAGCTCTGGCAATGAAGGATTGTCTCAAGACTGCCTCACGGAGGAGATTGCCAAGCTGCTCGACGTCGAGGAGGAGTGTGTTTTAGATTATGATCTCTATGCCTATGACACTACCCCAGGTTGTTTGGTCGGCATTGACGAGAGCTTAGTGCTTTGCCCAAAGCAGGACAATCTGACAATGGCCTATGAGAGCATAATGGCCTTACTTGACGCAGCCGAGAGTGATTCTGCCAAGATGGTTCTCATTCTTGATAATGAGGAGGTTGGCAGTGGCACTAAACAGGGTGCTGACTCTCAGTTCCCTGTCGATGTATTCCGTAGGGTTTGCAATAAATTGGGAATGGATGAGGAGGCTTTTCAGAGGACTGTTTATAACTCATTCCTTGTGTCGGCCGACATGGCGCATGCTGTCCACCCTAACCATCCTGAGCTCTCCGACCCGCTGAATGCCCCGAAGCTGAATGGTGGCCCCGTCATCAAGTACAATGCTAACCAAAAATATATGACAGATGCCGATGGCGCTGCAGTGTTCCGTGCTGTCTGTGAACAAGCCGGGGTGCCTTGCCAGACATTTGTAAACCGCAGTGACATGGCTGGCGGCTCAACTTTGGGCAATATAATGACAAGTCATTTGCCTCTCCGCGGCGTTGATGTCGGAAATTCGATGCTCGGCATGCATTCGAGCCGCGAAACCGGTGGAACGGCTGATGCTCTCTACTTGCGACTCGCATTGCGTGAGTTCCTTGGCATGTAAGGCGTATTGTCCTATTTTTTGTATATTTGCACATCTGAAAAAACAACTTACATAACAAACAGAATAATGAGCAAGAGTGCACTTCAGATTGAGCGTAGCAAATACGCTCCGAAGATGCCGGCCGCAATAGCCGGTGCCACACGCCTCGCTGAGGGCAAAGCAACCACCTCGGTTGCCGATCAGGAGGACATCAAGAAACTCTTCCCCAACACTTATGGCATGCCCATCGTAACTTTCGAGAAGGGTGAGGCTGCTGCAAAGTGCGAGCCGTTCAATGTCGGCGTAATCCTCTCTGGTGGCCAGGCTCCTGGTGGACACAATGTCATCTCTGGTATTTTCGACGGCATCAAGGCCCTCAACAAGGACAGCAAACTCTATGGCTTCCTCGGCGGCCCCTCTGGCCTCGTTGACCACAAGTATATCGAGCTTACCTCTGACATCATTGACGAGTATCGTAACACTGGTGGTTTCGACATCATCGGCTCTGGCCGTACGAAGCTTGAGGAGACTGAGCAGTTCGACAAGGGTCTCGAAATTTGCAAGGAGCTCGGCATCAAGGCTGTCATCATCATCGGTGGTGACGACTCTAACACCAACGCTTGTGTGCTTGCTGAGTACTATCTCGCAAAGAACACCGGCATTCAGGTTATCGGCTGCCCCAAGACCATTGACGGCGACCTCAAGAATGAGATGATCGAGACCTCTTTCGGTTTCGACACCGCTACCAAGGTCTACTCTGAGGTTATCGGCAACATCGAGCGTGACGCCAACTCTGCTAAGAAGTACTGGCACTTCATTAAGCTCATGGGCCGTTCTGCAAGCCACGTCACCCTTGAGTGCGCTCTCCAGACCCAGCCTAACATCACCCTCATCGGTGAGGAGGTTGAGGCTAAGCAGCAGACTCTTGACGATGTCGTAACTTACATCGCTGAGGCTGTAGCAGCACGTGCAGCTAAGGGTCTCAATTTCGGTACTGTTCTCGTACCTGAGGGCCTTATCGAGTTCATCCCCGCCATCAAGAAGCTCATCTCTGAGCTCAATGATATGCTCGCCGCAAATCAGGCTGAGTTTGACAAGGTCGCTGATGACCAGAAGATCGATTACGTGGTTAAGCACCTCAGCGCAGCCAATGCTGCTCTCTTTGAGAGCCTCCCCGCTGGTGTATCTCGTCAGCTCGCCCTCGAGCGTGACCCCCACGGCAATGTTCAGGTATCTCTCATCGAGACCGAGCAGCTCCTCGCAGACATGGTTGGCAAGAAACTCGCAGAGTGGAAGAAGGAAGGCAAGTTCGTCGGCAAGTTCGCAACTCAGCACCACTTCTTTGGCTATGAGGGTCGTTGCGCAGCTCCCTCTAATTTCGATGCTGACTACTGCTACTCACTCGGCCGCGTAGCCGCCCTCCTTATCGCATCTGGTAAGACTGGTTACATGAGCTCTGTCCGCAACACCACTAAGCCCGCATCTGAGTGGCTCGCTGGTGGTATCCCCATCACTGCGATGATGAACATGGAGAAGCGCAACGGCAAGATGAAGCCTGTCATCCAGAAGGCTCTCGTCAAGCTCGATGGCGGCCCATTCAAGTTCTTCGCTGCTAACCGTGAGAAGTGGGCTATCGAGACTGACTATGTCTATCCCGGTCCTATCCAGTACTTCGGCCCGTCTGACGTATGCGACCAGCCCAGCAAGACCCTCCAGCTCGAGCAGGGCAAGTAACCGATTATAGACTAAAGTCTATATAAATTTAGCCCCCATGGCACCGATTGGCGCCATGGGGCTTTCTTCTATTTGTGCTTTCTGCTTATTGCTAAATATCACTCCTTTAGAACCCCACTATCACCGCTCCACCCGTAAGCACCGAATTGAGTAGTCCCTCCTATTGGCGTCAGCCTGAAAAAGCCGGATGTGATTTCACCTGCATTATTAAAAAGGGTAGGGAAGCGGCGTTCCTGCTCTTCGCAGAATTCTTTCCATTTGCTTGGAGTGCTAAAGTGGGACATCTGCCACTTGATGGGCGTGCCTTTAGCAAACAGACTTGCAACTTTTTGCGCAACGTGTCCCATGCAATACCTCATGTTTATTTCGGTGCAGGGGCGCAGACTAATTGAGCCGTCATTTTTCTTATATAGCATTGCGTCTACGCCTATTGGACCCTCGTAACGGGTCGTCGATAGCATATTTTCCAAAGCCTCGCCAAGATTATTTGCGCCATCTGCAACCATCTCTTCGTAGGCTGCGATGTCAAATATGTATGGCTGTCGGCCTGCTATTTCCCATCCCATGCCGCCATTGTCCGAACTGTGGTATATGTTTATCCCGTCATATTTTATTCGGCCTTTGGTGTAATGGAAAAGGTATGAGAACTCGGCAACACGTTTGAGTCTTTTCTCTATAACAACCCCTCCGTCTGCTCTCATACATCTTGTCGCATAATCAACTGCGTTATTTTGCTCATCCTCAAGATTGAAAAATCTAACCCCTCGTCCTGATGCGCTCCAAAGGCTTTTTATGACTACATTTTTTACCCCTTCTTCTTTTAGTCTCTCTATATGAGAGTCCAATTCCTCCTCTCTCTCTATTAGTTTTGAAATCGGTGGGTATTGGTCTCCTGCCTTTTCTCCGATTAAATGTTCAACCGTTACAGATGTCTTTCTTGACAACAATTCCCTGTACTCTTGTCTATATAAATCATCAGGTAAGCCATATTTGACAAATGTGGCTCGACTAATTCCCCACGGTGCAAACCCCTCGCCCCCTGATATTCGCAAAGCAGCCTCTTTGTCGCTGATGAAATTTCGGCCACCTATCAACGGCTTCCAGAACTCTATGAGTTTATCATCGGCTTGCTTGCCAATAACGCAATCGTCATCACTGCCTAAGAACATCACAATAGAGGACAGGTCAGCCTCCATTTGCGCTACATTCTTTGGTGGCGTGTAGGATGACTGGCCTTGGCGCACTGCCATTTCGCAAGACGGGTTGAAATAGTAAATCATGACGCAAACTTACCTATTTTTAGTTTCGGTGAGCAAGGTCAAGCCTTTCTCCATCTCTATTTTATGAGTTCTGTTTTCCGTGAAAGAACACGGGTTTTTAATCTTTGTGTTGCTGTCATTAAGTGCATGTCAGCATGTGCATGACAGTCCTCAATCTTTGTGATGAAGTGAACTCTAACGCGCCTCTGTATTAAATCAAAACGTTTGCACGTAATATTTTTAACATTAAATATATCAAGATAACGATTTGAATGAGTAAATTTGTATCGTTGCCCGAATATCTTTTTCTGGTGACGGAATTGTAAAACAATAATTCAGATGAAAAAAATAGTCACTTTCGGAGAGATTCTTCTTCGTCTGACACCCCCGGGTTACCTTAAACTCTCTCAGGCAAACCAGCTCAACATGACGTTTGGCGGCTCTGAGACCAATGTGGCAGTCTCGCTTGCGCACATGGGCCGTCATAGTGAGTTCGTCACAAAGTTGCCTGATAATGACATCGCGCGTGCAGCGGTCTCAGACCTCCGTTCCCACGGCGTGGATGTAGATCACATTGCCAAGGGCGGTGACAGGTTAGGTCTCTATTTCTACGAGAATACATCTTCGGTTCGTCCATCTAAGGTTGTCTATGACCGAGCTGACTCCTCTTTCTCAACGGCAACGGCTTCTGACTTTGACTGGAAGTCTATTTTTGCGGATGCTGAATGGTTCCATTGGTCGGGCATCGGTCCCGCGCTCTCACAGAATGCTGCTGAAGTGACGCAGGACGCTATCAGCCAAGCCTTGGCAGCTGGACTGACCATATCTGCCGACCTCAATTACCGCAAAACACTCTGGAAGTACGGCAAGTCTCCCGAGGATGTTATGCCGGCTCTCGCCAACCAGTGCGATATCCTTTTCGGCACAGAGGGTGAGTATGAGAAGACTTTCGGTGTCAAGGCTGTGCCCTTCACCATTAAGAGTGACAAGGAGGAGTACGACGTCGAGGCGCATCGTAATTTCTGTGCGGAGGTCATGAAGCGCGCGCCCAAGTGCAAGATGATGTTTGTCGCCCTGCGTAATGTCATCGACGCCAAGCACCATGTGTTCCAAGGTCTCCTCTATACGGCAAAGGGTGAGTTCTATGTCTCGCGTAAGTACTATATCGACCACGTTGTCGATTGTGTCGGTTGTGGAGACGCTTTCGCCGCGGGAATGATTTACGGTGTGAAGGAGTATCCCAATGATAACCAGATGGCTCTTGAGTATGCGACTGCGGCTGCAATCCTCAAGAATACAATTGAGGGCGATTACAACCTCTCTTCTGCTGATGATGTCAAGGCGCTCATGGGCGGTGCGAGTGGAGCTGTCTCCCGATAAGTTGTAATCTGTTTTTTAGTTATAGCACCCCGGATGGCTTTGGACCATTCGGGGTGTTTGCTTTTGTGGCAATATCTCTATGATATTCTTGTAGGGACTGCTCACATCAAAAGTCAGAGATTATCCTTTTTCATTAGACCACCTCGTCAAGCGCAGCCACTACTTTCTCTCGTTCTCCGCTTCCTTTGGTCGATAGCCTCAGAAGTGGCAATCCGTATTTATTGAGGATGCTGTCTTTCATCATGTCGCGCTTGTGTTGCTCAGTCTTGTCGTTGTGAAAGGAATAGCCGTCAGTCTCTACGGCAAGGATGGGTTTATGGCTTGTGCGGTTTATGACGAGAAAATCTAAATGCGTTCCAGGGTTGGCTGCATATCTCAATTCGTCTTCAGTCATTAGTGAGTAATCTTGTAATACTTGGCCAAGCGGTATGTGGCATAGCACTTTAAGACAGTTAAATCTGTTGTCCGAGTCAAGGATGTTGAGCAGGAGGGCGTATGTCAAATTCTCCGATGCGTATTCCGATACTTTGGGATGGCTGAGTTGGAACGCCATGAGCCGTTCGGAATATTGTGAGTATAGATAGTCAAAAATGGAGGCTAATTTGCTCTCTGTGATAGTGCAATTGTTATAAGCTATATACTCGAGTAAGTCGGTTATATTCCCTTTTTTCTCTTGCTCATTACCTGTGACGACAAGGCAGAATTTCTTTTTAGCTCTTGATACCGCCACGTTCAGCATATTCGCGTTATCGGCGAAATCGGAAATTTGATTGTCAACCACACTGTAAATGATCGCATCTTTCTCTCGACCCTGATACTTGTGTATGGTTGCGACCTCCACTCCTGGCAGTTGCCTGTGAAATGCCTCTACCTGATTGTTGTAAGGTGTTATCACTCCGACATCACCGTAGCCTTGCAAATTGGGTAATACGCTCTCTTTCACCACGTCAATCTCTCGTTGATTATAGTGGTTTACGCTGTGGTTGCCTTTGGCTGTCTTAACTGCGAAAAGTACGTCTTGCTCGCCTTTATCTTCCGTCATTATGAGCAGGTTGCCCCCGTAGAACTTTTGATTGCAGAAGTTGATGATGAGTGGATGGCAGCGGTAATGTTCGCGAAGCAAAGTCTCAGGAACATTTTTCACGACTGATAGTACGGATTGCAAGAAGCTCTTTTGTGAGCAATCGTAGCCTTCGTTAATGCAAAATTGCGCCATTATGCCCTTGAGTTTATTCTCGTCCTCGTCAGTCACCACGTTGGGCAATTGCAATGTGTCGCCTACAATTACTGCATTATATGCGCAAGTTAAGGCCAAGGCACCCGTATCAATTGATACCTGTGAGGCCTCGTCCATTATTATGTAGTCATATGGCTTGTCTGCGAAAAGGCATGAGCGGGCGGAAAAAGTCGTGCTGAGTACCACAGGGTATTGCACCATAATTGCGGCTCCATTTCGTCCAAACTCTTTAACGTCCGTGATAGTCTCACGTCTGTGTTTGCTGTAATGTTCTGAAAGTGAGGCCTTGAAGAGTGTCATGGACAACTCCGTTAAGCTCTCAGTCAGCTCTTTATGGTTATATTTGGTGAGCTCGGCTTTTATTTCAGTTATGCGTTTCGTGATTTCGTCTCTTCTGTTGAGGTAATACAGTTTTTGCAATTCGCGGATTAGAGAGGGAGTGTCATTAACACTAATGTCATTCTTTATGCTCAGCAGTTTCTTGCAGCGCCACTTAAACCAAATCCATTTTATCTCTTGACTTATTTTGGCAAACCAGTTTTGGTGGGCGTCGGGGACTTTGTCAGCAATAGTTTGACATTCCAACCAAAGAGAAATAATGCTCTTTGAGTCGGCATGACGAGTTAGCTCTTGCTCTTCGCTTATGACGTTGGCCCTACAGAAATGTTTCCATTCCTGATCAACAGCCTTCAGTTCTTGCTCTAATTCGGCGTCTTCTGTTTGATAGGCGAAAACTTTGTCAAGTTGTTGCAAGGTCGCGTGCAGGATGAGCTTTGTATTGAGGCTTTGCGGCAACGAAATCTCCCAATCTTTTACTGACATGGGAATCCTTGGCTGGTTTGCGATAAACGCCTCTTTGTTCTCCTTGCTACCTAATGGCGCGACGATGAATGAAAGTCCGTATTTCTCTAATTTCTCCTGCACATTGGCTGTAGCCGAATTGTTGTTCGACACGACCATGACGGTCTTGCCTTGGCGAACAATGTTTGCTATAATGTTCAGGATTGTTTGCGTCTTGCCTGTCCCTGGAGGTCCCTGGATTACGCTTAACTGATGCTCGAACGCCGTAGTGACTGCTTTCTTTTGGCTCGCGTTGCATCCGAAGGGATAAATCAAGTCCGAATGTTTCAGTTTGCTTGGCTTATGTCTGACGGGATTGAGGTAGCAGGCCGCAGCTGTGTTCTCATCAATAAAATTGACTTTCTCGTATAGTTTGGCTAATAATCCACTACCTCCATCATCTTGGTGAAGAGGATTGATTGCGGCGACGTTCTTTAGGTAAGCGAATATGTTTTGGGCGTTTCCGTCATCTAAGCATGATTTTATGACTTTTACCCTTCCAGTCATGTCGTCTTCCACAAATCCGTTATTATGGATGACGCGCCAATAAACATTCCCTCCATTGGTGAATTTTAATACTTCGCGGATGTCATTCTTCAGAACGTCATTTATGTAAACTCTGCTATTGGACAAATTCACATATTCCGGCTTGTTCAGCCATGTGACCTTGTCCGTTGAGTATGAGTAAGGTCTGGGGTTGTTCTTGAACCAGACACGATATATGTTATAACCAACTTTTTCAATATAGTTGATCTGCAAAGTCTTGTCCTCTCCATTCAGGAGAATTAAATCATGCGATAAGTCCATGTCTGAAAGATATTTAAGGTAATCAGCTTTCTCCTTTTGTTCTATGGGGCTTGGTTATTGGAACAGATGACCTCTGTCTGAAAAAATGGTCTCGTTTTGTTAGGATGGGAACACTATGGCTTTTCGGAAAATGATGCCTTGTGTTTGACTTTTGTAAAGATATATTAATTTTCCCAAGGTCGGTCAGTGTAGAAATTAGTTTTAGTCAGAGGCTCTAAATTTGAAGACTCAAATAATTTATATCTACTCCCGCATGACTACCATCTGATAATTGCGCCGACTTGTGTCAACTAAAAAAGGGTGGGGCAAATTGCCTCTCAATAATCGTGTAGCGAGATTTTTTCGTGTAACTTTATGTGCTAATTACCCTTCGGGGCTTGTAAAGAAATAGGAGCTACCATCGTGTCATTTTTATCAGCTGTCGCCCAATATTTTGTGGATCGCCTTGAGTCTTCGCAGTGGGAGAAGACTGTGTTTGTTTTCCCTAACCAACGCTCAGGTGTTTTCTTTGCTAACACGCTTTGCTCTGTCCTGGGGGAGAATGGGGTCTCTGGTTCTAATGGTGTGATTTTCGGACTTAATATTACCACCCTTGGAGACCTTTTGCGCAAAGGATCAGACTATTCAGTCGCAGATCAGGTAACACTCCGATGTGAGTTATATAAAGCTTACAAGGAGGTTGAGGAACAGGTTTGTCAACAGGATAACGGATCAGAGGATGTCACGTCTCGCAAACCTCGTCATGATTTTGAGAGCTTTTATTCCTGGGCGGGCATCATAATAAATGATTTCTCGGATATTGACCGCAGTCTTATCGACCCTGTTAAGATATATAGCAATATAACAAGCCTTCAGCAACTCTCTGACGAGATGGACTATCTTTCGGATCGGCAGCGAGAGGCCATTGAAAGGTTTTGGCACATATTGTTTGAGGAAAAGACGGATGTGATGGGTGATAAAAAGCTTGTTCACCGCCGTTTTGTGGAGGATTTCAGGAAAATGGATGCCATGTACCACTTTTTCCGTCAGAGGTTAAAGGAGCATGATTTGGTTTATCCTGCAATGCTCTTGCGTGATGCCGCAGAAAATCCGCTCAACTGGACTTGGGATGAGGATGATGTGAGGTACGTTTTCATAGGTTTCAGCCTTCTTTGCCCTGCTGAAGAGCGTATTATGCGGAGGCTGAGGAATATGAAGACGGAAGAGGGGTTGCCAAGAGCTGACTTTTTCTGGGATTATCAGCCCGAGATGCTGAAAGAGTCTCCTGAGGTGGGTAAGCATGGAGCGGGTTACGCCATTAAGAAGTGGGCGACTGACCCTGACTTGCATGCACCGAAGGATTTTATTGTACCTGCGGCTGTCAAACCTGAAAATCAAGATGTTGTTCTCGTGGAGACGGCCTACCCGCTTAGCCAGGCCGCGGTTGTCTCTGACATTTTGCAAAAAAGGGTTGACACACGCAAGGTGGAGAATTGCGTCATCGTTTTGCCTGACCAGCAAATGCTTTTGCCGGTCATAAGCGCCATTCCTGACACAGTGACTGACATTAATGTCACAATGGGCTATGACCTTCGTTTTTCCAATATTTCCTCGTTTGTCCGTCTTATTGCGGATGTTTTCAATCCGATGTGGTTGCGAAAAAGACACGATGATGGTGCTACTCTATTCAACACGAGGGTTATCTTGCCGCTCATGAGACACCCATATGTCATTAGATGTGACGGCCTTGCTGCTACACGTCGTGTGGTTAAGAAGATAATAGATGGGAATATGGCATTTGTCTCCCATGAGGATGTCGCCGAATTGAAATATGTAAGCTCGGTACTCAGCCTTTTACCTAAATGTGCTAAGTCTTTTCCCGTAACAGTGTCGGAGATCTCTGTCGATACCCTTTGTGACGCCCTTCATTCTGTTTTCGCCACGGTCTATAACACATTTGCTGACGAGGGAGACCGCTCTCTCGACCGAGAGACCATTTGGGAAGTTCTAAAGGTTGTGCGTAGGCTTAGTGTCGTCTTTCAGATAGTCAAGGAGGATGTGACGGATGTGCGCATGCTTTTGCGTATTTTCTGCTCAATGGTCGATCAACAAAATGTTGACTTTCAGGGCATGCCTTTAGGCGGACTTCAGATTATGGGTGTGTTGGAGACGCGCGCCCTCGATTTCAATGATGTTATAATCCTTGACATGAATGAGGGTTCTTGGCCTCCGCCTCGCTTGAGTGTGAACACCATGATACCCCTTTTCTTAAGGAGGGCCAACAACATGATGACTCCTGATGATGTTGACAGCACGTATAATTATTATTTCTACCGACTGAAGAGCCGGGCGAAGAACATTGTGATGGTCCGGCCTACGTGTATGACTGGCACTCGCCAAAGCCAATTGAGCCGCTATGTTATGCAGGTGGAAAAAATATATGGCCAGCACATTGAAGTCCTTTCTGCTCAACGCCCAGTAATGCCTCGTGAAAGACGGCACATCGAAATAGACAAGCATACTATAGCCGATGTCCTGATGCGCAGTCCCCTCTCTGCGCAACCTGGCTTACGAGGCTTTAAGATATCTCCAACTGGTTTGGGTGACTATATTGCATGCCCGCTTAAGTTCTATTTTAAGCGTATAGTCGGTTTACGCATGGAGGATGACATAAGTGAGGATGCCGATGTGCGTCAGCTCGGTCTGATATACCATGGCGTCATGGAGCAACTTTATAAGCCTAAAGGCGTCAAATTGACAGCTGAAAGATTGGAAATGCTTAAGAGTAAGGTTTATGAGCCAACCATAGAGAGGCTTATCATTGAGCAATTCTGCGAAGTGATGAACGCAAAGCATGTTAATTCTTTTGCGGATCTCAATGGGCGAAACCTCTTGACTTTCATCATGCTCAAGCGCCTTGTCATGTTGACTATCGAGACAGAGCAAGTCGGCACTGTCATTGTCGACACAGAGGAGCATGTCGATAATCTTTTGGTGAACTTGCCCTCAGGCAGAACAGCCGTGCTTAATGGTTCTATTGACCGTCAGCATATCGCACCGTCAGTTGACGGAAATGGCAAATATTATGTGGCCGATTACAAGACTGGCGAGGTGAGAAAAATGAAGATAGACTCCATTGAGGATTTGTTTGATGAGTCTAAGCATGATGACAACAAGGCTATCTTGCAGGTCATGATGTACTGCTATTTTTTGCGCCATAAGCAAAATAATCCCGTCAAATGCCCAATGTTCCCTTATGTCATCAAGGTGCGAAATTTGCTTGACGATAAAATCGCCATGCCGTCTTGGCTCGATAATGGCTCGGAGGCAAACCCTGACAGAATTGCGCGCATTGCGAAAACTGTCGTTGATGATAAAGGAAAGGAAAAGAAAGTGTATGAGCCTATTGAGTATTGCGGTGAGATTGAGTCTGAGTTTGAAAGGCTCTTGGCTGAGAAAATAGACGAAATATATGACGTTGAGGTGCCTTTCCGCCAGGCTGAGAGTTATAAGGGCTGTGCAACGTGCGATTTTAATAATATCTGCAGGCGGTAATTATGGTGGAGTAGGGAAGTGATTCCCTTATTTGAGGCTTAATATTAAAAGAAAATGCTGCCAACCTATTGGTTAGCAGCATTAGCTGTATCTGTTTGCAGTACCGACGCAATTAATATCACGCCTACTGCGGATGATTACTCCTCCTTGATTGCCTCAGTGGGGCAAGCGCTGGCGCAGGTGCCGCAAGACATGCACTTCTCTGCGTCAATTACGTAATGGCTTTCGCCCTCAGAAATAGCCTCAACGGGGCACTCACCTGCGCAAGTGCCGCAAGAGATGCATTCGTCACTAATCTTGTATGCCATAGTTCTTTGTTGTTTGGGTTTTTTGTTATCGCAAAGTTAATGCCTTTTCTCTTTCAGACAATAGTGTAAACGTTTACAGGCCTAATTTGAATTGTATCTTATTCCAACTATGATAGTTAATACAGAATAAGTCTGTAATAAAACGGCAGTTAATGCAGACAAAGTATAATTAAATTATATCTATTAAATGTAATACTTTGTCTTATAGATAGATAGCTATTCTGCTGTGCTTCCCCTGTTAATCACATCAGCTCAGTTCCTTTGCACTCATACTCTCATGACTGCCTTATCCCATTCTTGATTCTCAAGGCGCATATTTTTCAATATTTCCCCAATCGATATGCGAAACAAATACCCAAATTATGGAGGTTGTCCCTGTCCGCTATGTAAATCTGTTTCTCTCCCCAATGCCCGTAGGTGTAATCTAACCCTACCGAAATATTTTCGTTGATTTTTTTGAGGGCCGAGATGGTAATTTTGACTCTTTGGAGGAATGAGGCTTTTGCGTTAGGTGAGGTCATGTTTAGAATGGCCTGAGCAGCCGCCTTACCGTATATTCCTGTGTTTTTCCATGTATGCTCATATCCTGCGAATCCGCTAAAACAGGATACGTTTTGGGCGTAATCGTCCGGTTTGTAGAATAGCCTCTTTTGCTCAAAATAAAAGCCGAAGAAGAACCCGGAAGCCCTTCTCCAGCTTATCATTTCTTTTATGCTCATCTCTATATCTTGGTTTGAGATGTGCATATAGTCTGCATATTGGCCATGAGCGAATACATAGAGTCGGGCGTCTTTGCTAATTCCATAAGATGCGCCAACGCTAATTCCGCACGACGAGTATTCTTGTTTGCCGAACCCGCGTCCTCCATTAGCCAAGCCTACAATTCCCCATTTTTCGCCAAACTCCTTGTTTAAGGCTATTTTAAGGCCGCTGTAGGCATATTGAGCCATTGACGCGACAGAAAAGAGGGAAAGGCAAAGAAGCGTCACTGCCAAACGTTGCAGTTTGGCGTTTCGTGCTTGTTTGGTCAACCCCTCCATCTTTTCTGCGTCAATCTCTATATCATTGTAGAAATCTCTTCCTTGATTTTTGCGGCCAATGCCTCCGCCTCTTGCTCCGTATGAGCCTCTGCATATATGCGGATTATAGGCTCTGTGTTCGACTTGCGAAGGTGTACCCAACTGTCCGAGAAGTCAATCTTGACACCATCGATGTCGTTGACTTTATCATTTTTGTGGTTCTCCTTTACTTGCAGCAGAAGTTTGTCTACGTCAATCTCTGGACGGAGGTCAATTCTGTTTTTGGATATGGTATAGTCGGGATAAGATGCGCGTAATTCGGAAGGTGTTTTGCCGCTCTTGGCCATCTGTGTAAGCATAAGAGCGATGCCTACTAATGCGTCGCGACCATAGTGGCACTCAGGATATATGACACCTCCATTGCCTTCTCCGCCAATAACTGCGTTTGTCTCTTTCATTTTGCTCACCACGTTCACCTCGCCGACTGCGGCAGCCTGATATGTGCCATTGTGTTTCTCTGTGACGTCACGCAGGGCACGGCTTGATGAAAGGTTGCTTACCGTTGATCCCGGCGTATGGCTCAAGACGTAGTCGGCAATGGATACAATGGTGTACTCCTCGCCAAACATGCTGCCGTCTTCGCATATAAATGCCAAGCGGTCAACATCAGGATCCACAACAAAACCAATGTCGGCCTTTTTCTCGCTCATGAGGGCTGATATTCCATAGAGGTTCTGTGGCAGAGGCTCAGGATTGTGCGAGAACACTCCAGTGGGTTCTGTGTTAAGACCATAGATTTTCTCTACGCCAAGTTTCTCAAGAAGTTTGGGTAGTATAATTCCACCGACAGAGTTGACAGTGTCTATTGCGACTTTGAATTTAGCCTTCTTTACTGCCTCGACGTCTACTAAATCAAGTTTGAGGACTTTCTTTATGTGGTAATCTGTATAGTCCTTCTTTGTCACCTCGCCTAAGCTCGTGACGTCTGCCGCCTCGTAGTCTTCTTTCTCGGCTGTGGCAAGAATCTCTGCGCCCTGGGCGGCTGTGAGGAATTCTCCATTGCTGTCAAGGAGTTTCAAGGCGTTCCATTGCATAGGGTTGTGACTTGCGGTTATAATGATACCGCCATCTGCGCACTCGCCAGTCACAGCGATCTCTGTGGTTGGGGTGGATGCGAGGTCTATGTCAATCACGTCTACGCCCATGCCCATAAGGGTGCCAACGACTATGTTTCTGACCATAGGGCCGGAAACTCGTGCGTCTCGACCAACTACAACTTTTGCGCGCTCGTTCTTTTTGTTCTCAATTACCCATTTAGAGTAAGCTGATACGAAACGTACGAGGTCTGTTGGGGTCAAGCCATCACCCTGAGGACCACCTATGGTTCCTCTGATGCCTGATATTGATTTTATTAATGACATTTTGTTATGCTATGTTTTTTATAAATGTAGTCTTTGCTCTATATTTCAGATGTAAATCTGTCTACGGCTGAATAATATGCTCAGCCCTGACTATTCTCTCGGCGTATGCGCTCAATAATCAGTTTATTGAGTAGTCTGACATATTTATGACGTGGCTTAGCTTTGGAAAATGCCGAGTGGAAATCTTGCAGCTCCTTAGTGGAGAATAGGTTAATGTGGTTAAAAAGAAGGAAAGTCCCAAGTGGTTTGTCTTTCAGTAAACCTATCTGATTGCGGATGTATTTGATTTGGGTCTCTTCTATGTCATGCAGTTCGGCGAGCATCTTCTCTTTTCTCTCGTTGTCGAGAGCTCTCGTTCCCAATGCAGCCTCAATCTGAGCCAATCTTTCTTTCCCCGGCAACTCTTTTGTGAACTTGATAAGTTCATCGTTGCTTTCAGAGCCTCTTACTTCAATCTCTTCTGGACGCAGCGCATTACCATTTATCGTTATGTCTGCGTTCCCCGTGAAAATGATGAAGTTCTGATTTCCTGTTGACAAGATTACGCACTCCTCATCGTCAAGATTCAGCCCTTTGTCATATTCAATCTGACCTTTCTCCACGTTGAATGAGTCGACGGCGGACCAATGCATAGTCGTGTCGAGCAATGAGATTTTCATTACCCCATCAGGCAGATTTATCACATTGCCATTAATGCACAAAGAGTTGCGCCGGCACGAAGCCAACGCAACTGCTATTGTGACTACGACGACAATTAAGAGCCGCCTATTCATTCTTTGTGTCTCTTATTCAGGATGAAATTATCTCATCTCCTGTCCTTGTGGAGTGATATTGCCCGTTATGCGCAAGAGAACGTTAGAGTTCTTGGGGTCGTTGGTTATGACCGTGATGGTTTTGCTCTGACGGCCGCTTTTGCCACGGGGGTCAAACTCGACATGTATCTTTGTTGACTCGCCTTTTGCGAGGATTTTCTTCTCAGGAGTTGCAGCTGTGCAGCCGCATGAGGCCTTGACTTTCCTGATTATGAGGTTATCCTCACCTGTATTTGTGACGACGAAGTCATAAATCGCTTTGACTGACGGGTTGATCTCCCCAAAATCATGCGTCTTCTCGTTTACCTCCAAAACAGGTGCATTTTTTTCATTGACGTTAGAGAAGTCCTCAACAATGCTTGCGCTGAGCGTTATGGCGTTATTATACTTCCTTTGGTCACTGAAAGTCATGTAGATACGATCCGACACATAGCCCCAGTCGTTTTTGAGGGCTGCGTCATAGGTTGCTTTGATGACTGCTTTTTGACCAGGCTCGATGGTTGCGGGAACGCACTCAATTTTTACATGTGCAGGAATGTTGATGAAGTTTGGAGTTACCGCAACTTTTGAGGTGTTGATGACCTTGAGCTCCTCAGTCTTTTTCTCGTTCGGCTTTATGCTGGTGAATGAGATATGTGTGTTCTCGAGTCGAAGGCTGTCCATGACAACAGGATAGATGTCTTCGATTGTCTTGGGCCTTTGCAGCACGTTGCCGGAAATGCGCAACATCGTTGTCGGCTTTTCGGTGTTTGCGTTGACCGTGATGGTCTTGTTGAACTGACCCGGCCTGTTGATTGGGTCATATGTCACCTTTATCTCACCCTTCTCGCCAGCCTTGACTGGTTTGCGAGTCCATTCCGGGGTGGTGCAGCCGCATGAGGCCTGGACATTGTTGATTATAAGTGGGGTGGTGCCTGTGTTCTTATATGTGAAGATATGGGATACGCGTCCGCCTTTCTCTTGGATGTCTCCGAAATCGTAAGATACCTCTTCAAATTCTATTGTTGGCTTTTGGGCAAATGCCATGATGCTCGCCAATGCGAAAAGGACTATCGAAAAAATCTTTTTCATCTCTGTTTTTGTTTTATGCCTCAAAGTTATGAACTTTTCCTTTATTGTGCGCTCGTTCCACTACTTATACAACGTAGGTGCTGATTTTTCAAACGAAAGCGCCCCACAGTCTGTCGTATGACTGTGGGGCGCTTTTTACCAAAGCGTGTTTATCCTGCTCTACTTGAAAGCAGCGATGATGCCGTGGAAGTCCTCAGCCTTAAGCGAGGCGCCACCAATGAGGCCGCCGTCAATGTCGGGCTGTGCGAAGAGCTCAGGAGCATTGCTTGCCTTGCAGCTGCCACCATAGAGGATGGTGGTGTCCTCTGCAACCTCCTTGCCGTACTTCTCAGCTACGACTGAACGGATGTATGCGTGAATCTCCTCAGCCTGTGCGCTGGTAGCGGTCTTGCCGGTACCGATGGCCCAGATAGGCTCGTAGGCGAGGACGATGTTGCCAAACTGCTCTGCGCTGAGGTGGAAGAGGGCGTTCTTGACCTCTGAACCAACAACCTCGTTCTGCTTGTTAGCCTCGCGCTGTGCGAGATCCTCACCGATGCAGAAGATTACCTTGAGGCCGTTAGCGAGAGCGAGATCTACCTTAGCCTTGAGGATCTCATCGGTCTCGCCATAGTACTGGCGACGCTCTGAGTGTCCAAGGATGACGTACTCAGCACCAGTAGACTTAACCATGGCTGCTGAAACCTCACCGGTGTATGCGCCCTTCTCCTTGTCTGCGCAGTTCTCTGCAGAGACCTTGACGAGGCTGTTGTCGACGTTGCGTACGACATCTGCCAAGTGGATGAACGGGGTGCCGAGGATGACGGTGCACTTGGGTGCCTCTGCCTTAAGGATTGCGTTAACATCCTGTGCGAGCTTGACGCCCTCCTGGAGGGTGTTGTTCATCTTCCAGTTGCCTGCAACAATTTTCTTTCTCATTTCTTTGAAGAGTTATTAAATTTATTCTGTTTGTGTATCGTCTGTTTTTGGGCATTCGCAAGCTGGCTCATTCCCATCTTCTTGCCCATGGCAATGATGTTTATGGCAGTGCTTGCGATGAAGTAGTAACCATACAATGACGCACGCCATAGCTAAGGTGGTCAGCAACATCCAGTCGTAAGAATGTTTGACGTTGGCAAGGTAGGTTGCGGCCGGGGTCGCCATGCCGTTGTCAAATGGCATGTGGTTGAGGTTGTATTTTGCGACAATCACTCCGTTCTGAATTACTATCAAGCCCGGGTTGCTTCTCGTGATTGTCTTCAGCATTGTCTCATCTGCAGCCAAATAATTAAGAGCGACTCCGGCAATGCTGTCCGCAAGGAAATAGTCGGCTTGGGTTGAGGCTGTTGCTACAAAGAAGTCAAAACCATGCTCTTGCGCTAATTTGAATTGCTCTCCGACCTTTGCCAATTGCTCCTCATCGGCATTCTTTAACTGAGGTGATATTGCCAAAAATATCGGGGAGGTGCTGTTGAGTATGAAGTCGCTCATTTCATCTCCATCTGCCGAGGTGAATGTGAAGTCGGCAATTGGCGGGACGTACCCCTCTTTTATGACTTCCGATTTAGAGTCTATGTATACCCAAGTCGAGTCCTCGTACGGGTAGTTGTTCTCATCGAATTCCTTTTGGACGCCATCTTTCTCCAAGATGAATGTCGTCTTATACTCAGTGGCTGGCGCATCTTCGGGAATGGTCATCGAGGCCTTGATGTCAGTTCCTACGGCATAAGGTCGGAAGTCAATAATAGGCTCATCTGTGATGCCCTTTATGCTGACAAGTAAAGCCACCACGACGCCCATGACTGTCATGGCTGCCTGCTTCCAAATCTTGTCTCCTTTACCGTCAATCTTTCGCCATGCGAAAACAAGGATCGCCAGTGCGAGGAAAACTATATTTTTCCCGAATGTCTGCCAATTGGTAATCTTGAATGCGTCGCCAAAACAGCCGCAGTCGCTCACGGGGTTAGCTAAAGCTATATAGAGAGTGAGCGGCGTGAAGAAAATCATGAAAAGCAGCGTTATGAGCGAGGAGATTTCTATAAATGCTCCGCAAACAAGCATAAAGCCGGCAGTAAACTCAACTATGTTCTGGATAAGCGACAATGTCATGCAAAGTCCCCACGGAGCGTCTAACCACCCCCATGCGATGAAGTAGTCCTCGACTTTTATTGCTCCACCTGTCGGATCGATGCATTTAACGATGCCCGAGAATATAAAAAGAGCTCCAAGTAGCAACCGCGCAATCCTGTGAATCGCCTGTTTCGTCTGAATGTCCATAATTGCCTTTGTTCTTCCTTTATGATAGTATTCGCAAATTTCCTCTACTTCTCATCCTTTGTTAGGATAAGTGCGAATACCGCGTAGTTAATCATGTCTAAATAGTTGGCCTCCACACCTTCGCTTACGATCGTGTTGCCTTTGTGAGACTCGATTTCCTTTGTCCTGTATATCTTCATCAGGATTATGTCCACAATCGATGACACCCTCATGTGGCGCCACGCCTCATCGTAGTCGTGGTTTTTTGACGCCATGAGATTATATGCTGTGTCAATCTTCTCGGAGTATCGCCTGATAGCCTCCTCTGCACTCATGTCCGCCGAGTCTGCGAAACCCAACTCGCATTGAATAAGGGCCATCGCCGCATAATTGACTATGCCGATTAGCTCTGAGCGTATACCTTCGCCAACCATATTCTCGCCCTTTGTCTGTATTGAGCGGATTCGGTTAGCTTTGATGAAGATTTGGTCTGTGACTGATGAGGGGCGCATAATACGCCAAGCCGTACCGTAGTCCTGCGCCTTCTTGGTGAAGAGGTCACGGCATATCTCGACCTGTTCGTTATATTGACGCTCCGTGAGCTGTGGGCCTGAAGTTTGGCTGTTCTCTCTTTCTGCTGAAGGCATTTTCTTCGCTTATCTTTACTCCGCAAAAATAAGTCAATTTTCCGATTTTCGGGCTGTGGACGTAAGCAAAATAAAAAAGCGCCTTGATTATAAAATCAAGACGCTTCGTGACCCGCCAGAGACTCGAACTCTGGACCCGCTGATTAAGAGTCAGCTGCTCTACCAACTGAGCTAGCGAGTCATATCCGCTGCCCTTCTCGTTTGACGATGCAAAATTAGTAATCTTTTCCCATTTGCAATCATCTGGACGTTAAAAAAATGCTAATTTTTTGTTTCTTGGCTCGGTTTACGTCCTTGATTTCTCTGTTTTGGTTACTTAGTTCGCTATCTTATAAATAGTTATTGACGCTTCTTGTAATTGGTGCTAATAGTCAAAACTTAGTCCGAATTGCTCAATAAGTTTGTGCAAGTTATTGTTGTCTGCCAAAAGAACGTCCAATTTCTGTTTTGCTGTGAATGGTGTCGCAGAGTTTTCCTCTTTTTTCTCCACGAGGTTGGTCTTTATGACTATATTCGGATTCCTGAGGTTTGTGCGCAGGAAGTTGATGAGCTCGGCGTGCTCACAGATCATGTTCTGTGATGAGTTTACGATGTCTACGATAATGTCGTCTCCGCTGATTTTAGGATCGGAGGCCATAATCGTCCGTAGATAGTTATCTGATACGGGGAGACTGTTGGCGAACGTACGCCAAGCCGCATTGAGGCTGCCTTTGTCGAGCGGTATATATGTTTGCGCCTGATTGGGGTTTGGCGTCTGCTCTTGCACTTCCTGCTGAATCTGGTCGTTGGCTCTTTTTAGCCTATTCAGTATGGAACCGCCTCCTGTTGGCGCTGCGCCTCTCGTTTGCTGTTGTGGGTACGAACCAACTTTCCCTGCGACTTTGTCCAAAGTCTGGGTGTTTGCAGGGGGTGTCGTGTGTGCTGGGGTGGGGGCTTTGTTCCCTTCCGCGTTTTTCCTTACTAAGGCCTCAAGTTGTGCTAAGACTTTTTTTTTTCGTCGCCAATCATGCATGCGTGGAGCAGTGCAAACTCCACATGTTGACGCTTGTCTTTCGCAGTGCGATAACTTATCTCGCTCTGTGATAAGGACTCGATGAACATGACGACGGTTCTCGCGCCTATCTCGTTAACCTGCTCCGTGTATCTTGTCGCTGTCTGTCCGCTGACGTCAAGCAGTTTCGCTGTCTCTGGAGATTGTGCCACGAGGAGGTTTCGCATGTGGTGACACAGTCCGTTCAGAAAGTTGAGCGCGTCAAAGCCTCGGCGGAGGACGTCGTCAAATATCAGCATCGACTTGAGGTAGTCGTGCTCGGCTATGGATTTTGTCGCATTGAAGAATACCTCGTAGTCAAGAATGTTGAGGTTTTCTACGACTTTCTTATAGGTGACCTCTTTGCCTGAGAAGGCTACAATCTGATCGAATATAGAAAGGGCGTCGCGCATTGCGCCGTCAGCCTTCTGGCCGATTATAGTCAAGGCCTCGTCCTCGGCGGTTATGCCCTCGTTGCCTGCTACATATTTAAGGTACTCGACGACATCAGGTACTGTGATCCTATGGAAGTCGAATACTTGGCAGCGAGAGATTATAGTTGGGAGTATTTTGTGCTTCTCGGTCGTCGCAAGGATGAATATGGCGTGAGCGGGCGGCTCCTCAAGTGTTTTGAGGAACGCATTGAATGCGGCTTGCGACAGCATGTGGACCTCATCTATGATATAGACTGAGTATGAGCCAACCTGGGGCGGGACGCGCACGCTGTCAATGAGCGACCTGATGTCCTCGACTGAGTTGTTCGAGGCCGCGTCAAGTTCGTGTATGCTGAACGATCTGTTCTCATTGAATGCGCGGCAGGACTCGCACTCGTTGCATGGCTCTGTGTCGGCTGAAAGGTTGGAACAATTTATGGTCTTCGCGAATATTCGCGAGCAAGTTGTCTTGCCGACGCCGCGAGGTCCGCAAAACAAGTATGAATGGGCGATACGCTTCTCGCGCACGGCATTTTTGAGCGTTTGGGTTATGCTCTGCTGCCCTATGACGGATTGAAATGTCGCAGGCCTATACTTACGCGCCGATACTATGTATTCCATTTTCTTGTTTTGCTCTGTAATAAGCAAAGTTATCTTTTTTGTCTTAACACTCCAAATTGTGTTATGGCTGATGTCGAGATGCAGTTGATGGGTGTCCTCGTCTTTCGGCAGTGAAGTAAATAGGGCCTATTTTGAAAGTTTGAAAAATTAAGGCTCCTTTTACTGCCTTTTGCCTATTTTGTGATTATATTTGCGTTATATTTTAAAACAATTTGTAAATCAAGAAATTCAAGGTGCGGTGGCGGTTCCGTCGTGCTGTCAACAACAATAGATGCAACTATGTCTGAAGAAAATATAAACTCCAACGATGAGGAACTCGATTTAGAGCAGACTAAAAACTCTAAATCCTACGATGGCGTCCCGAGAATCGATGAACTCGACAGGAAAATTCTCAAGCTTATAACAGGCAATGCGCGTATCGCCTTTTTGGAGGTGGCGCGCATGTGTGGTGTCTCTGGCGCTGCAATCCACCAGAGGGTGCAGAGGCTGATGAATATCGGAGTTATTAAAGGCTCTGAGTTTATTCTTTCCCCAACCAAGGTCGGTTATCAGACTTGCGCTTTCATAGGAGTTTTCCTGAAGGAGGCTGGAAGTTTCAACCAAGTTGTCGCGGCCATGGAGAAGATCCCAGAGATTGTTGAATGCCACTATACTACCGGTCGTTACGCAATATTCATCAAGATTTATGCGCGTAGCAACGAGCACATGAAGTATATCCTCTCAGATCGCATTCAGCAAATCCCTGGCATTGCGTCAACCGAGACTATCATCTCTCTTGAAGAGACTTTCAAACGCCAAATTGAAATCGAGTAATATAGAATTAGCGAAGCGACGCTGTTCCGCTTGCCTTTCGGCGTGTGTAAACAGGTCAAATGATGGCACACCTTTTGCATATTGTCAAGATAAGAATGTCTTACAATATAAACGTCAACCAATGAAAGCAATATATTTACCTGTCATAGCAATCGGAGCAGCCGCAACGCTCTCCGGGTGCTCGAGCATGAGGCTGTCTAACGCCAATGCGCTTGCCGACGACGTTTACTACGACGGGTCAGCTTCGCCTAAGTCGATTGTGAAGGCTCCTGAGTATTCGCCAGCAGTCACGAATGGTGATGTCGCCTCCTACGAGTCAAGAGTCGCAAACTACGCGGCAGGAAATTCGACTACTGAGGCGCGCGACTTCTCTCAAATTCAGCAGTACTACGCAAATGCCAATTCCACGAACGGCGCTACAGTTGACACAACCCGTACTTTGATTGCCGCTGCTACGGCTGAAGATGTCACAACGGAAGTCTCAGACGGCTATTGGGTTGATGGCTTTTGGGGTACGGAATCGGATCAGTCCTACGCTGAGAGGATAATTCGTTTTCATCGTCCGCTCGTATCCGTCAATTACTACTCTCCATTTTTTACGGCTGCGCGTTATTCGGGTGATTGGAACATATATGTGGACGAATATGGCTCTACATACCTTGTTCCGACATGGACCAATCCCTGGTACAATGATTATTTCTACGGCTCTGGCCTCGCTTTCGACTGGTACTGGAGTCGTCCTTGGAGGATGAGTATGGCATGGGGCTACGGCGGTTGGTATGGCGGCTTCGATTTCGGCTGGGGCTTCTATGACTACGCTTGGGGCTGGCCTCATCATCACCATCACTGGTGGGGGCATCATTGCGACCCTTGGCATGGACCTGGACACGGATTTGGAATAGGAAATTGGGACCACAGGCCTTATGACCACCCCATTAATGCCTCCAGGGTCAACACGGCACCCCGATCATACAGTGCTGGAAATCAAGTTCAAAGTGTGACGACAAATCCAAACGGAGAAAGGGCCGGACAGAGGTATCGTGCAATGCTCCCGAATAATTCACGTTCCTACACTCGTTCAGCTGATGGTCGCTCCACAGTATCGGGAGACTCAGGCACTGGGGCATCTAATAGCTCCTCTTACACCACTAACACCAGGAGGTCAACTGTAAATCAGGGCGAGACAGCGGATGGCTCAACTGCGACAACAAACAGGTCAAGCTATTCAACCAATACGAGGCGCTCAACCATGGGCAGTTCTTCTGCGACTTATGGATCAAGTTCCTCTTCCCGCTCCACTTATACTCCCTCAAGGAGTACCTCCCGTTCTTCTGTTTCCACGACTTCTCCCTCAAACTCAAGAGGAACCTCTTCTTACTCGACAAATGTCCGTAGGGGAACTTCTTCTTCATCGTCCTATTCTCCCAACAGGTCACAGACTCGCTCTTCTGGCTCTGCGTCAAGAAGCAGCTCAAGCAGAACTTATTCGGGGAGCACTTCACGCTCATCTATGAGTTCAGGCAGGAGCTTCTCAAGCGGTGGCAGGTCCTCCGGTAGTTTCAGTGGTGGTGGGCGCTCTACAAGCAGTGGAGGTGGCTCTTCTCGCGGTGGACGTACCCGATAAAATGAACATATGTTTTGCCT
This sequence comes from Bacteroidaceae bacterium, assembly GCA_963618945.1. Lineage (GTDB taxonomy): Bacteria > Bacteroidota > Bacteroidia > Bacteroidales > Marinilabiliaceae > W3P20-009. The sequence goes on along the minus strand of CAVETY010000019.1, from coordinate 34,451 downwards.
GCGCGAGCTTTCATATGCTATATATGTTAGCCGCGTAGGCTTTTTTATAAATGAAAGTAGATAAGTTTATTAGGAATATATGATGAACAGCAAGACATTTCCGTTCATTTTGTGTATGCTTTTGTCTACAGGGGCTTATTCTCAAGATTATACAGATGCGCTTCGTTTCAATAGAAACGATTTGATGGGAACTGCGCGTACACAAGCGATGGCTGGTGCTTTTGGCGCAGTCGGTGCCGATCTTACATCCATGGCGATAAATCCGGCTGGTATGGCCGTGTATCGTGCTACTGAGATCGGGCTGACTCTTGGTGTGAGCGCAATTAAGGATGATAGCCAATATTGGCAAACTAAGTCATCTGATGACCGAGTCAGAGTCCCATTTAGTCAGATAGGTGCCGCCTTCTCTTTCGGTAGAATGCGAGAAAATGGTGGCGGTCTTGTCGCATCAAATCTTTTTGTCGGTTATAACCGGACTGCTGATTTTTCAAGCATGCAGAGATATAATGATCCGTATGCATACAACTCTCTGCTCGATTATTTCTCTACTGACCAACAGCGTTTTGCCGCGATGACAGGCGATTTGGCAGGTAATGCCGGTCTTATTTTTGACACCGACGACAACAGCTACTCTTATAATGTATGGGAAGCCTTTAAAGATGGGCACCTTGACGCTGGCTTCCGTATGGATGAGAATGAGTTGGGTCTGATAAGTATCTCTAAATCAGTAAAGACTGAGGGCTCTAAAGGCGATATCGCTTTTGGTTATGCGGCTAACATTGCAAATAAGCTGTATATAGGTGGCTCACTGAATATTCAGACACTCTCGTATACCAATACGACTACGCATTATGAGTATTTTGATGGTGTGACTGTGGCGGCTGATGACCCTACAAGTTTCACTTATCAAAGTTATCTCGATCAGGATGGTACAGGTATCTGCTTTAATATTGGTGCAATCCTCCGTCCTGCTAATTTCCTCCGAATCGGCGTAGCTCTTCATTCTCCCTCTTTCTTCAGCGTGTCAGAGCGTTACTGGGCAAAAATATATAACCCCGCAAAACAAAAGACGTTTAGCACCAGCGATTATGAGTACGAGTATAAGTACCGTGAGCCAAGTCGTTTCATAGCAAGCATTGCCGGTATTATAGGTCGTGGTGGAATGATTTCAGTCGATTATGAGCGTAACAATCATTCACGCAGCAAGTTTACTGAGAAGGGTTCTGATGAGCCTACCTCTTATAATACATTCGGCACTCTGAACGATTTGATGAAGAATGACATATTATCTGTTTCTCATACTCTTCGCGTAGGTGGAGAGCTCAGTGTCTTGAACCCATTATACATTAGGGCAGGATATCGTTTCACGACCACTCCCATAAAGGAGGCATACTATTTCAACAAACCAAAGGATTATGCGGTCTCAGGTGGTGTCGGTTTCCGAAAGAATAATTTCTTCGTTGACCTCACTTATGTATGCTCAGTCAAGAAGTCGGATGAGTGGGTTCTGCCTGACACTTCAGAAGGTTATCTTTACGGGCCTGGCGGAATAGCAGAGGTCAACACTCCTGCTTTGTTGACGCATAAGGTCCACTCTGGTGTCATCTCCGTAGGTTTCAGATTCTAAGCATGTTACTTTTCGGACTGCTTTTTAAGCGTTAGGAAGTTTCTCCCAGTTTCCCCTTTATTGTTCTGAGATGAATGGGTGAAAAATAGACTTTTATGATTAATCCCCATCGTCTGATTAACAGGCGGTGGGGATTTTTTTTTTGCTCTTTCGAGGCTCTTCTTTCCTCATTTCTTCAGCTCTCATGTTATTGAAGAGCATATGCGGTTTGTTTTCATGTGTTTATCATGACTCATTTATTTAGGTTTCCCGTATCTTGGAACTTTTATCCAATCCCAATGAGGAAACATCTTAAATATGGGGAGATGAGTTTTCAAAACAATGTCGTTACTATCACTACATAAGTTCGAGAGATTGGTTTACACTTAAGATAATTTCATCGCACTTTGATATATATGTACAGAAAGGGCTGAATTCCATTTGAGGAATCCAGCCCTAATTTTTATGCTCGAAAGTTTTGCGGATGGTCGTATTTTGGGGGATTCTGCTCCCCAGTCCTATCACGCCTCGGTCTTCCCTTTCGCTTCCAAGAAAGCCTTTAACTTGTTAATAGCAACAGTTCTTTGGCTTATTAACTTACGTGCGTCGTTGTCGAGCTCATGAATAGTTTTGTCAAAGCCCTCTGGAATGAAAATGGAATCGTAGAAGAAGCTGTCTTGAGGATGTTCGCAAGGCTTTGTGGCCAATCTTCCGTTCAGTACGCCATCGAAAGTCACGCACTGCCACTCGGTTGGTGTTTTGAAGTTGCCACTCACGTAGGCAAGGACTGTGTGGAGAGATGCTTCTCTGTCCGTTGCGTCCTCCATTTTCCCAAGCAGTCGGGCTACGTTGGCACTGTCGTTCCTGTCCTCTGGCTTTTCAATTTGGTGTGGGTGTTTGTGCAGGATATCCAACATTTGTTGCGAGACAGTCTCATCCCAATCCTCAAGTGAAGGCCTGTTCTTTGAAGTCTCTATGTCTTCCTGAGACAATACGCCGAAATTGCGAGAGTGAATGCCTGGTAACCCATTTAACGCCTTGCATTCTATGGCCGTGTCGTCTGCTATGCAGTCAAAACCATAGTATCTTTTGACGAATCTCGCTTTTAATAACGCATTTCCTTTGAGAGAAGATGCGTTTTCAGGTATGTCTATGTAGCATCCAATGTCCGCAAGTGAACGTACATCGTACTTGTCACCCATGAGTTCTTTGACTTCGGCAAGCTTGTGTTTGCTGTTGCTTGCGAAGACTATGAGCGTCTTGTTCTCCTGTTCCGTCGTGCTTCCCAGTTTTATTGAGTCAAATCCGTCTCCCCAAACTTGGCTTGCGTCACTCATTGATATGAAAGCGTATGGGTCAATGCCCTTGATGAGCCTGAGTATCTCTTTCGCAAAGCGGCGGTTGATTATGCATGTCACTATTTTTCGCTCGGTATGGGTGTACCAACCCTCGCCTGTCAACATTGTGGCTCCGTGACCGCTTTCTATTATGGCATTGGCTATGCTATCCGCATTGCGTGAAAAGATGAGGAATTGGACTGATTTGTGTTGGCGGCGTATGCAATAATCCAACGTGACAGAATAGGTAAAGAGGATGACAAATCCATATATAACGCGCGCCCAGTCATGAAATATGAAGTAGCATGATGAGACTATGAGAATGTCGCATACCCTGATAACTTCACCCAATGATATTGGTTTATACTTGTGCACGATGGCCGCAATTATGTCTGTTCCGCCTGTTGAACCGTTATTCTCAAAGCAGAATGCAAGACCTATTCCGCACAATATAGAACCCAGTATTGCAGCCATAAAAGCCTCGTCTCCAATAAGATGGGGTAGCATCATCTGCCCTGGGTTCGCCTCGTCGGGAACTTCAATAATTCGCTGGAACAACCAAAGGACAAAGGTCATTGCGAATACGGCAAAAATTGTTTTCAGGCAAAAACGTATTCCCAACTCTTTGATCGCGATGACAAGCAGAGTGGCATTTATAATTATGTACGACACTTGCACCTCGACGCCCGTCACATAATATATTATGCTCGCTATGCCCGAAACACCTCCTGATGTGAGTCCGTATGGCAGCATGAACACCGTAACTCCCAATGCGTAAAGCACTACGCCAACGAATATCAAGACGTAGTCTTTCAACTCATTCAGCAGATAAGATTTATTCATTTTGTCCTATGTGGTTTTGAGTAGGTTAGATGACGCAAATATAAATAAGTTTTGCAGCTCGGCTTGTTAACGTATTCTGCAAAAGCTGTTAAATTCGCACACAAATAACAAAAGTCATGTCGTATTTATATGTCTTCTTGGGTGGTGGCCTTGGTTGCGTATTGAGATTTTTTGTGTCGTCTTTAGCATATAGCCCCAGTGTAGTGGGCCGATTTCCGATAAAGACTTTTTGTGTCAATATGATTGGCTGTCTCGCTATTGGCTTTTTCTCCGCGTTGTTCTCCTCGATGCCTGCGCGTTCTGATGCCAAGAACTTTTTAATTGCAGGTTTTTGTGGCGGATTCACTACCTTTTCAACCTTCTCTCGTGAGGCTTACGATCTCTTGGTGGCTGATCATGCTCCTGTTGCGATATTGTATTCTTCTCTGAGCCTTGTCATTGGCATCCTTTTCGTTTGGGCTGGTTATAGCCTTGCAAATAGGATTGTCTGAATTGCGTATGTGCTTGAATGGCAGGTTTTAAGTCTTAAATTTATCTCTCACCTTTTTAGTTTGACCCTTGTGAAATAGGGTGGTTCTCTGAAAAATGCTAAATTCGCGGCGCACTAAGATTGATAATTGGGTGAATAAGTATATTGTCATATTTTCAGCCCTGGGTTTGTTCCCGTGGGTTAATGCGGCAGCGCAGACTGTTCTTGCGGTCGCCGACACAGCTACTACGAGTGCGGTTATTGATACTCTTGATACTGACGACAGGTACTCGAAGTTAGTCCTCTACGCAGACCATTCGTGGGAAGTTATTGACCTCGGTCATCCTACTATTGATGAGGAGGATTTTGAGGAGAACTGGGATAATGAGGCAATCCACGCCTATCGTGGGCTTAGTCTGAATGACGTGCCCGACGAGATGCTTCTGACTCTTGTGGACTCAACCTCTACTTTCTGTTGTCCTGTAATGGGAAACGTCCGTTCGAGGTTTGCTTTCCGTCGTCGCCGTCCACATAAAGGTACAGATATCCCACTAAAGGTTGGTGACCCTGTTGTAGCCGCATTTGATGGCAAGGTTAGGGTTGTCAAATCGACAAGGCAGTCTGGCGGCTACGGAAATCTTGTTGTCATTCGCCACTCTAATGGGCTTGAGACCTATTATGGTCACCTCAGCAAGCATGCCGTAAAGGAGAATGACATTGTCAAGGCTGGCGATGTGATCGGTTATGGTGGAAGCACTGGTCGTAGCACAGGTCCCCATCTCCATTTTGAGACACGTTTCATGGGTCAGGCTTTTGATCCTGAGAGGTTGATTGACTTCTCCGCTGGTAAGCTTCGTGAAGAGAAATTTACCGTCAAGAAGCATTATTTCAGCATCTATTCCCACTATGGACAGTCCGAAAAGGAGAGTGCTGATGCCTCAAAGAGGAAGATTCATGTCATCAGGTCTGGTGATACGCTTGGCGGGCTGGCTCATAAGTATGGTACGACGGTAAGTGCTATTTGCCGACTGAACGGAATTAAGCAAACTAAGATGTTGCGTATAGGCGAACGAATTATTGTCCGCTAAGAACATAAAAAGTTTTGAGGCATCCCAATTAGGGGTGCCTCTTTTCTTCTGTAGGCATTCGTTGTCATGAATATTGATTGGGTAATACAGCTACCCCTTTTTGTCCGGTTGCTTTTCCCTGGTTCCCTTTGGAGAGGTGACAGGAAACGTAAGGTTGTTTATTTGACTTTTGATGATGGTCCTGTGCCAGAGCAAACCCCTTGGGTTCTTGATCTTCTTAAGTCAAATGACATAAAAGCCACTTTTTTCTGCGTCGGGGAGAATGTTTACAAACATCCGGAGATATTTGATAGAATTGTAAAAGAGGGGCATGTTGTCGGTAATCACACTTATAACCACTTGCCATATTTCAAAAAAGGAGTTTCACATGGTGAGTATCAAGACAACATAAGTCTGTGTGACTCCGTTGAGGGAGGAAAGGCTCGTTTTTTTAGAGCTCCACATGGTCATGTGACGCCTGCCTTGACCTGGTCTCTTACGCATCATGATAGAGAAAACGCACGGCCATTTGAAAAGGTTGTCTTTTGGGATGTAATGCCAAAGGATTATGACAAACGTCTCACACCTGAGCAAGTATTTGAAAATGTGAGAAAATTTGTCAGACCAGGCTCCATCATTGTTTTCCATGACTCAATCAAAGCTGGGGAACGCATGAGATATGCCCTTGAGAATACTATCAATTGGCTCAAGGCGGAAGGCTGGTCATTTGAGCCTCTTTAAAGTACATCCGAACAACTTTAACATCAATCACACGCTCTTTAATTGAAAGATATTGTTCTCGCTATTTCTAAGCACCGCATATTCGGAAATATAATTGCGGCCTTCCATGTGCAATCGGTCTCTGAGTATGTCCTGCAGATTGTTGGCAGAGCTTCAACGTTGACAATTGAGAAGGAGGATGTCTCTGACGATGTCCGCAAACTTGTCAAAATTCTTGATGAACTGTCCGAGCAGCATATAATTAAGACCTTCTCAAAGGGTAAGGCCGCCAAGACTTTTCTAAACTCGCTCACGGACGATGATATAAAGAACAGTATCCGTCCCTTTATTGATAAGAGGGTTTGCTCGGCTCTCCCTGTTATAGAGAGGGCGAACCTCGAAGTTTACAGGTTAAGCGATGGTTACAGGTCGATTAATGTGCAAGATCGCATAACAATTGCACCTGTCTTCAAATGCAAACCGCGTTTCTTCTTTACTATCACGGACAGTGGCGATTTGCTTTACACTCTCAAAGTGTCCGATGGGATTACGGATGTCTCCATATTCAATACCAATGTGGCGGAACTCTCATCGCAGCCGGCTGTGTTTGCCGCGGGTAATGTGTTATACTCGTTGGAGGACATTCCTTTTGCTAAGTTTAAGCCTTTTGCGCTCAAACCGCGTATAGTTGTTGAGAGCCGTCTTGTTGATATGTATATGAACAAGGCGGTGATGCCTAATCTTGGACTTTATCAGGTGTCAGCTTACGGCTTTGACATCATAAAACATAGGTCAAAGTTTCACGCCCGCCTTGATGCTACAGATGGCATATTTGGCTTCGGCTTCTCTCTCTCATTTGTCTATACAAAACGGGACGGGACTGAGGTTAAGTGTGATTATGCCGACCGACATAGACCCGTTGACATTTCAAAGAGGGATGGACGGTATGTCCTCGATGTCGTGATGCGCGATTTCGGTAAGGAAAAGCGTTTAATCGATGTCTTGGTCTCCGACATGGGGCTTGAGGACATGGGCAAGATGTTTGTCACATCCGAGAAGGCCAGTTTGTTGGATCTCGTCCACTGGGTCTATTCCGTGCGTGATATGCTTGACGAGTACGGGATTGACGTGACTGTCTCTGATGACAATGACGCATTTTTTGCTGGCTCATGGAACATCCAGTCGGAAGCTAATGAGTCAATAGACTGGTTCGATCTGCGGATTGTCGTGGAGGTGGGGGAGTTTAAAATTCCATTTAGGCGTTTCCTTAAAAACATATCAACTGGAGATAACAGGTTCCGATTACCAGATGGGACCATTTTCGTAATCCCAGATGAATGGTTTGAGCAATGGAGTGGGGTAGTGCCTTTTGTGACAGATGGGCAACCAGATGATGAACGTCTGCTTATTGCTAAGACATGTGCGCCTCTTTTGCCTGAATTTATTGTCCCTGCTAAACAAGTGGAGGCTCGCGTTCCCGAGGCGGGAGCTGAGGCGATTCCTTTTCTGACAGACTGTGTTAAGGCTAATCTCCGTCCCTATCAAGAGGTAGGAGTGCGTTGGCTTACCGCATTGTCAAACAGCGGACATGGCGGCATTCTTGCGGATGACATGGGTCTTGGTAAGACTCTGCAAGCGATAACCCTCTTGACTAATGTCTATCGTTGTGAGGGAGGTAATGCGAACGATGTCTTCGCTCGGAATGAGACAGGTGTACTCCCCTCGCTGATTGTTATGCCTGTGTCCCTTATTTTCAATTGGCAGAAAGAGTTGGCTAAGTTTGCGCCGCAACTCTCTGTATATGTCTATATGGGACGGAATGTGGTATTAGGGGCGACTACAAAATTAAAGCTGTCTCAATACCATATCGTGTTGACTTCCTATGGCATGGTGAGAAGCTCTATCGCCTCTCTTCGATCTGTTGATTTTGAGTATGTCGTTCTTGATGAAAGTCATACGGTCAAAAATCCATCTTCAAAAACCTATTCTGCCATAAAGGAGCTTCGTGCTCAGAGGAGGATAAATCTCTCAGGTACCCCTGTTGAGAATAATTTGGTGGATCTTTGGGCCCAGATGAATATAGTTAATCCGGGTTTGCTCGGGTCTAAGGCCTTCTTTGAACAGCAGTATCGCCGACCAATAGAGAAAAACATTGATGACTCTGTTCTCCGACGCCTGCGAAGTGTGACAAGACCTTACATCTTGCGTCGAACAAAAGAGCAAGTTCTGCGTGATCTGCCTCCCATCTCCATCCAAACGATAACTTGCGCAATGTCAGAATCTCAGCGTGAAGTGTATGAACGTGAGAAGTCTGCTTGTCGTAATGCTTTGACGGGTGTGAGTGTCGATGGAGGTAGACGCAGGTTTATGGTTCTGCAGGCCCTGACTAAACTAAGGCTCATTGCCAATCACCCCTCGCTATGTCTTGATGACTATGACGGAGGCTCTGGCAAGGCTGACGTCGTCTTCGGGCGCATTGAGAGCATTGCAAAGTCCGGACATAAGATGCTTGTGTTCTCTTCGTTTGTAAGGGATCTTGATTTACTCGCCTCGCGTTTGCGAGATGCCGGCATTGGCTATTTAGTCATGACGGGCATAACAAAGGATCGGCAGTCCATCGTTACGGAATTTACAAACAATCAGTCTATTCCTGTTTTGCTGATGTCTTTGAAAGTCGGTGGTGTAGGCCTCAATTTGACATGTGCAGACTATGTACTCATGCTCAATCCTTGGTGGAACCCTGCTGCAGAAAGGCAAGCTTATGGCCGTGCGCACCGTATGGGACAGCTCAGTTCTGTGACGGTCCTTCGCTTTGTCTCTCAAGACACTATCGAGCAAAAAATAGATGACATGCAAGCTCGTAAGCTTCGTTTGGCGGCCGATGCTGTCCAGTGTGATGATGAACGTGCTAATGTTGACTCGCTCCCCTCTGATAATGAATTGGAAGAGATGTTGGACTCTTGACGCTGAAATTATTTTTATCTTTGTGGGGTGACCTTACAGATTTCTATTTTCAGTGTGAGTTCACTTTTTATTGGCATTAAGAAAGACAAAATATGAAAGACTCTAAAGCAAACTTTGGAAGCAAAATCGGTGCTATACTTGCAGCTGCGGGTTCCGCCGTGGGTTTGGGCAATGTCTGGCGTTTCCCTACTGAGACTGGAGAACATGGTGGTGCCGCGTTTTTGCTCATATATGTCTTTTTTATGCTCATACTGGGTGTGCCTGTCATGATTTCCGAGTTGGCAATTGGACGTAATGGAGGTGACAATGTGTCGCATTCGTTCACTAAGATGAGTGGAGGCAAGAAGATTTGGGGATTAATGGGCTGGCTTCCTGTTGTAGCGGGCATCTTAGTGCTAAGTTATTATGCGGTAGTTGCCGGTTGGACGCTTGAATTTCTGTTCAAGTCTCTTGCCAATGATTTTTCAGGCAAATCAGCTGCTGATTTTACTGCAGATTTCGTGGCATTTTCCTCAAATCCGTATAAACCAATTATATATCTGTTTCTAATTTTGGTGGGAACTTGCGTGATCGTCGCTTGTGGTGTTCAGTCTGGCATAGAACGGGCTTCCAGAATTATGATGCCTGTCTTATTCATCTGCATTGCCATATTGGTTGTCTGCTCACTCTCTTTGCCTGGTGTTGGACGAGGATTATCATTCCTTTTTCACCCTGATTTCTCAAAAGTGGACAGTTCTACAATATTATCAGCCATGGGGCAGTCTTTCTTTTCTCTCTCTGTCGGCATATGCTGTCTTTGCACCTATGGCTGTTATTTCCGCAAGGATGTCAATCTCATGAAGGACTCGTTGTCGGTTGCGACTATTGATACTCTTGTGGCCATAATGTCGGGTTTGATAATATTCCCAGCCGTGTATAGCATTGATGGCCTTTCCCCAGATGCTGGGCCATCTCTTGTCTTCATAACCCTTCCCAATGTATTTCAGCAGGTTTTCGCTGGGGTTCCAATTTTAGCATATATATTTTCAACTCTTTTCTACGTCCTCCTCGTCATGGCGGCATTCACATCCTCCGTGTCTATGCTCGAGATGTCTGCAGCCATATTCGTGAATAAATTCAATCTTTCACGCCCTCGGGTCTGCGTTGTCATCTCGATAGTTTGTTTCATTTTGGGAATCTGCTGCTCCTTGGCTTTTGGCCCATGGAAAGATGTCACGCTTTTCGGATTGAACATTTTCGACTTGTTTGATTTCCTTGTCGCTAAGCTGTTGATGCCGATTGGCGCATTCCTGATCTGTTTCTTTATCGGTTGGATTGTCGACGAGAGGGTGTTGCATAAGGAATTGACTAATGACGGGTCCATAAGACAACCTCTGTACCATTTGTACAGGTTCATTGTGCGTTTTGTCGCTCCTGTCTGCATCGCCCTTATATTCCTGAACGAGTTGGGGGCTCTCTGATGTGATTTTTAACCCATACGCCTGCATTTTTAGGGCATATCTTTGTATCTTTGGAAAAATAAGAAAACCATGAGTAACATTAAACCAATAGCTGATTCGGAGCTTATCATCAATTCCGACGGCTCCATTTTCCATCTTCATATCAAACCCGGTCAGTTGGCAGATAAGGTCATCTTGGTCGGAGACCCGGGACGCGTCGCCACTGTCAAGGATTTCTTTGACACCATAGAGTGTGAGAACTCAAACCGTGAGTTTGTCAGTGCGACTGGTACTTTCAAAGGAAAGCGTATAACTGTCCTGTCAACGGGTATCGGAACTGACAATATCGATATTGTCATGACCGAGCTTGATGCCCTTGTCAATATCGATTTTGCCACACGTCTGCCCAAAGCGGAGCACAAGACTCTCGAGATTGTGCGCATTGGCACGTCTGGTTCATTACAGCCTGATCTTCCAGTCGGCTCTTGGCTCCTCTCTGAGGCTGCCATCGGTTTTGACGGTGTGCTCAACTACTACGCTGGGCGTAATGAGATTTCTGATCTCGATTTTGAGCATGCCTTCGAGGAGCATACCAATTGGAACCCGCTTCTCGCTAAACCTTATGTCGTCAATGGCTCTCAGGAAATCATTGACAGGCTTAAGAATGACCCTTCAATCCATATTGGAACGACTATTTCAGCCCCCGGTTTTTATGGACCTCAGGGACGTGTCGTTCGTCTCCAGTTGGCTGATCCCGATATCAACAAGAAGATTACAGCTTTCCGTTATGGTGAGCGTCGTGTGACCAACTACGAGATGGAGTGCTCTTGCATCTACGGTCTCTCTAAGCTTCTCGGCCACAAGCCTGCCACAGTATGCGCCATCATTGCAGGTCGTACAAGTGGCACTGCTACCAAAGATTACAAGCCTGTAATCAAGCAGTTGATTGGTCATGTTCTTTCTAATCTCTAAAACACAATGGATTCGCAATTAACTTGTCCCGTCTGGCCTTTCTTTGACGCTATAACAAAAGTTCCGCGTCCCTCTAAGCATGAGGAAAAAATTATCGCTTTCCTGCTCGACTTTGCAAAGGAGAGAGGAATTGAGGCGAAAACGGATAAGGTAGGTGACATTCTGATGACAGTCCCCGCAACTAAGGGACGCGAGAATGCTGAACCTGTCATTCTTCAGGCTCATGTTGACATGGTCTGTGAGAAGAATTCTGACAGGGTTATTAACTTCCTGACCGACCCGATCGATTATTATGTCGAGAATGGCTGGGTAAAGGCTCGTGGAACGACCCTCGGTGCTGATGATGGTCTTGGTGTAGCTCTTGCGCTTGCCATTGTGGACGGTGGTTTGAAAGGGAAGATTGAGCATGGCCCCCTTTTCTGCCTTTTCACTGTTGACGAGGAGACCGGTCTGACTGGCGCCTATAATGTTGAGGCTGATTTTCTTCCCGCTTCAAGGCTTATAAACCTTGATTCTGAGGATGAGGGGCAGATCTTCATAGGTTGTGCTGGCGGTTGTACCACAAAGGCCTCTTTCGAGCTTTCTACCGATTCTGTGCCAGCAGGCATGATGGGTGTCTCTCTCCATCTCGGTGGTCTTTTAGGTGGTCACTCCGGTGGTGATATACACCTCGGGCGTGCTAATGCCAATAAGATTTTGGCTCGCTTCATTCGTATCGCAAGTGATAAATTCGGATTGCGCTTAGCTTCTTTCAATGGCGGTAATCTTCACAATGCGATACCCCGTGAGGCTGACGCTCTTTGCGTAGTCCCGTTCAATCATCGTGAGGAATTGCGTGTCGAGTTCAATTGTTTCATTGCTGACATTGAGGAGGAGTTCAAAGGTGTTGAACCTGGCATCAAATTCTCAATGGAGTCTGACAATCTGCCAGACAGGCTCATGACTCAAGATCTTCAGAACAGGCTTGTCAATGCCATTCTGGCTTGCCCTCATGGAGTAATCGAGATGTCTCACACAATGGAAAATCTTGTGCAGACTTCCTCAAATCTCGCTTCTGTCCGCACAAACATTGGTTCTGTTGACATTGTCACAAGCCAACGTAGTTCTGTTGAGGCTGGCAAAAAATGTGCGCAAGTTTCAGTCGCGGCTACCTTTGAATTGGCAGGTGCTTCGGTCGAGGAGAGTGAGGGTTATCCCAGCTGGACTCCAAACCCAGAATCTGCGCTTGTGAACACAGCAACGGAATGTTACAGGGAACTCTTTAACGCGGAAGCTGAGGTTCTCGCAATTCATGCCGGTCTCGAGTGCGGTCTGTTTGGTGGTAAGAAGTCCGGAATGGATATGATTTCTGTCGGTCCGACTCTCCGTGCCGTCCATTCGCCTGATGAGGCTGTGGATATTGCCAGTGTGGACAAGTTCTGGATATTTATCCTTGAGCTGCTCAAGCGCATGTAGTAGTTTGAAAGTCAGTTTTGAACATGATTTTTAATAAGTCTATACGCTTCGCTTTCTCGTTCGTGATGTTGGCAGGATTGTTGTCCTGCTCACAAGGTGGAGGTGATGCGACGACAGTGGTCTCAGACTCTCCTAATCCTCTTGAAGTTGTGGTGGCTGAGTCAGATTCTGCTAATAATCTCCCCGTCTTCATAGATGCGGATGGGAAGCTGGATAGCATATATGCTGCTCGCGGCTATCATTTCTGTGCGGATATAGTAAAAGCGTCAAAGGAAGGTAATCAAGATGCCTCTTTCATTTTGGCGCAGATGTATTCTTACGGAATTGCAGGCACAAAGCCAGATCGCCGCAAGGCGTTCAAACTCTACATTAACTTGGCCGATAATGGCAACAACGAGGCTAAGGCAAGTGCAGGCTATATGCTCATGCATGGAATGGGAACTGAGGCTGAGCCGTCAAAAGGGTTATCTATGATGGCGGAAGCTGCTAATGACGGCTGTGCTACAGCATACCTTTTCATGGGTAATTTCTATTCAGAGTCTGAGCCAACGCCCGAAAATATAGCCAATGCCAAGTTGTGTTATGCTCAGGCAAGAGACTTGGGTATTGTTGAAGCTGACGAGTTGCTTAAGAAACTAAAGTAAAGTTCCTAACTCTTTAATAAAGAGATTTATATGAAACTAAGGTTGCCTGCCGAGTGGGAGCTTCATGCTTTTTCGCAGATAACGTGGCCCTCTGTTGATTCCGACTGGTATTCAATACTTCCCGAAGTCGAGGAGTGTTATATCAGGATTGTCAAGGCTATAACGGATTACGAGCCCCTCCTCATTGTGACTGATGATGTTGAGCATGTCGAGTCCATTCTGTCAGAAGAGTTTGGTGATGCTTGGTCTAAAAACATATTTGTATATGAATGCCCTGTCAATGACACTTGGGCGCGTGACCATGGTTTCATAACAACTCTTACTGATGAGGGTGAGCCTGTTTTGTCTGATTTTCAGTTTAACGGGTGGGGAATGAAATTTGCGGCTTGTTATGACAATATGATAAACTCATGCATACATGAGGATCTTTTGCCTGACTTGCTTTATCGTGACCTTCGTCGTGTCGTGCTTGAGGGCGGAAGCATTGAGAGTGATGGGCATGGGACTGTCATGACCACCGAGGAATGTCTTTTCGCTCCCAACAGGAATTGTTTCGTATCTCGTGAGGAGGCTGATGACTGTCTGCATGATACCCTTGGTGCTCATAGGGTTTTGTGGATTGAAAGCGGTTACCTCGCTGGCGACGATACTGACAGCCATGTGGATACGTTGGCCCGTTTCGCTCCTGGTGACTCTATTGTCTATGTACGTTGTGACGACCCGGAAGATGAGCATTATGACAGCCTTAAGGAGATGGAGGAGCAAATAGCGAATTTTGTGACTCGCCAAGGTGAGCCATATCGCTTGGTCGCTTTGCCAATGACACCACCTATTTATGACGAAGATGGTGATGGTATGCGACTTCCTGCCACGTACGCAAACTTTTACTTCGTCAACGGAGCGATATTAATGCCTGTATACGGTGTTGAGACAGACGAGATTGCGCTTAATGTCATGTCGGAGGCGTTCCCTGATTATGACATAGTCCCTGTTGATTGCAGAGTCCTGATTAGGCAGCACGGCTCGCTCCACTGCTCCATCATGCAGTTCCCTGCCGCAGTCGGTACCGCTTTTTTTGATGAACAAAGAGATAACTACTAATTGATGCCGAGAATAGTAAATGTAGGTTTGGTTCAGCAGACGTGCAGTGCTGCCAAGCATGAGAATATCGAGAAATTAGGTAAGAGCATTGTGGCTCTGGCCCAGCGGGGTGCGCAGCTAATTGTGCTTCAGGAGTTGCATAACACCCCATATTTCTGTCAGACCGAGGATACTCGTATGTTTGACTTGGCGGAGACTATTCCCGGCCCCTCGACCGACTTTTTCTCTGCGCTTGCGGCGCAGTTGAATGTCGTCATAGTCGCGTCTCTTTTTGAAAAGCGTGCCACTGGGCTTTACCATAATACAGCCGTTGTTTTTGATGCCGATGGCTCGATTGCTGGCAAATATCGCAAGATGCATATCCCCGATGACCCTGGTTTCTACGAGAAATTTTATTTCACCCCAGGCGATTTGGGTTTTGAACCCATCGATACCTCAATCGGCAGGTTAGGTGTTCTTGTCTGCTGGGATCAATGGTATCCTGAGGCAGCTCGCCTCATGGCTCTTGCCGGGGCTGAGATTTTGATCTATCCCACTGCTATCGGTTGGGATTCCGCTGATACTGAAGAAGAGCAGGAACGTCAGCTTGGCGCATGGAAGACTGTGCAGCGTGGACACGCTGTGGCTAACGGTATTCCTGTAGTGGCTGTCAACAGAACAGGTCATGAAGTGGATCCCTCTGGCTCTTCAGATGGCATCTATTTCTGGGGCAATAGCTTTGTGGCTGGACCTCAGGGCGAGCTGATTTTTTCAGCCCCAGCGGACAAGGAGGTGAACGCCATTGTCTCTGTGGACCTTGAGCGCTCAGAAAAGGTGCGTCGCATTTGGCCCTATCTCCGTGATCGTCGAATAGATGCCTATGGCGACGTAGTTAAGCGTTTCCGTAACTAACCTAATCGCAACAAATCAACATGAAAAAAATAATTTTGGCCGTGTCCGTCTCTATGGCTCTGTCTTCTTGTCATGTCGAGCACAATCCGTTGCTTGATTCTGAATTTGAAACACCGCACAATTTACCCCCATTCTCTGAAATCAGGAATAATTGCTACATCCCTGCTTTTGAAGATGCGATAAATGACGCAAACCATGCGATTGAACTGATTGTTCAAAATCAGGCTGAGCCAACATTTCAGAACACGATAGTTCCTCTTGATCGCTCAGGCCAAAGACTCGACAGGGTATCAAATATTTTTTTCAACCTGCTCGAGACTGACGCTACTGACACGATGAATGTCATGGCGGAGACCATTCTGCCAATGCTCGCCGAGCACTCAGACAATATCTCATTCAATGAGAAGCTTTTTGAGCGCGTTAAACACGTCTACGATAACAGGCAGTCAGAAAATCTTGACAGTGTCCAACTTCGTGTCTTGACTCTCTATTATAAGGATTTCATCCGAGAGGGCGCATTGTTGTCTCCTCAGCAAAAGGAGCGTTTGCGCGAGATAAATAAGAATTTGTCTTTGTTGTCGCACCAGTTCGGCTCTAATCTCTTGGCAGAGACTAATGACAGCTATAAGCTTGTGATTGATTCCGCCTCCGACCTCTCTGGCTTGCCAGAAAATCTGATTGAGGCTGCGGCGGAGAAAGCAACTGAGTTGGGTCTTAAAGGCAAATGGGTGTTCACTCTGCATAATGCCTCAATTATGCCTTTCTTGCAAAATTCAGATAGGCATGATTTGCGTAAGGCGATTTATGATGCCTATTGCAAACGTGGCCGCAATGGAGGTGAACATGACAATCGCAATGTGATTAAGCAGATTGTGGCTCTCCGAATTGAAAAGGCTCAGATGCTTGGCTACAAGACCTATGCGCACTACGCCATTGAGGAGAATATGGCGGCTACACCCGAGGTCGTTGATTCTTTCTTGGCAAAAGTATGGTCTCCTGCTCTTGCAAAGGCTAAGAATGAGTTGGATGAACTCAAGAAGTTCGCCTACAAATATGACAAGACGACTGTTATAGAGAGTTGTGACTGGGCATATTGGGCTGAGAAGTTGCGTAAGGCGCAGTATGACCTTGATGAGGCTGAGATTTCTCAGTACTTTGAGCTCAATTCGGTTCGTGAGGGTATGTTTAAAACGGCCTCAAAGCTCTATGGCGTCTCTTTCGCCAAGGTCGAGGATGCCCCTCTCTATAATGCTTCGGACAATGAAGTGTGGCAAATGCTTGACGTCGATGGCTCAAGTCTTGGTGTAATCTATTTCGATTGGCATCCAAGAGCAACAAAGGGTGGCGGAGCTTGGTGCACCGCGTTCAGAAACCCCATTGACAATTTTGACGGAACGCATACTGAAGGTCAAATTTCAATTGTTTGCAATTTCACCAAAGGTGCGCAGGGAAAGCCCGATTTGCTCACATATGATGAGTATCTGACCATGTTCCATGAGTTCGGACACGCTATTCAAGGCCTTTTCACAAAAGGTTATTATGTCAGGACGGCAGGAAATGTCCCGGGTGACTATGTCGAGATGCCGTCACAGATAAATGAGAAGTGGGCGGCAGATTCTACCGTCATTAAGTCTTTTGCTCGTCATTATAAGACGGGTGAGGTGATCCCTGATGAGCTTTTGGCCAAGATACGTAGGGCCTCATTGTTTAATCAAGGCTTTGCGTCTACCGAATATTTGGCGGCTTCTCTTCTCGATCTGCATTGGCATATGCTGACCGATAAAAACAATATTCCTGATGTTGACGCATTTGAGAAGCAGACACTTTCTCATATAGGTCTCATCTCAGAAATTGAGCCAAGGTACCACTCTACCTATTTTGCGCACATTTTTGATGGCGGCTACTCTGCTGGATATTATGATTACGATTGGGCTGAGATGCTTGTGTGCGATGCCTTTGCCGCATTCAAGGAGAGTGGAGATATCTTTAATAAGGATGTCGTTGCTCGTTTCCGCAAATATGCGCTTAGTGAAGTTGGCGACGGGGACCTTATGGAGCAGTATGTCCGATTCCGTGGCGCAAAGCCCAATATGGAGTATCTTATGAAAGATCGTGGCTTCGTCTCACAGACGTCTGACAGAAAGAATGTAACAAAGGCAAAGCAACCGACCTCTAAGAAGGTGTCTACAGTAAAGCCTGAATAGTTTTGTGTAGTTTTTTATAATTGACAATTGAGCCATATGAAACGATTTATCTTATTCGGACGTACGAAATGCGTGACTTTAAGTCTCCTTATTTCAATTTCGGCCTTTGCCGTTTCTGTGTGCTCTTGTCAAGAAAAGAACTCGAACAATTCAAGTAAAATGTCTAAGACTGTCATATATCAGTTGCTCCCTCGTCTCTATTCGAACACCCGTGAGACGAACAAGAAGAATGGTACTATAAACGAGAACGGGTGCGGCAAATTAAATGAGATTAATGATGCCGCTCTCGATAACATAGCCTCCCTTGGCGCCTCTTACGTGTGGTATACTGGAGTTGTGCGACATGCTTCAACAACAAACTATTCCTTTATCTCACATCCTGCCAACGCAAATGTGGTAAAGGGTAATGCCGGAAGCCCATACGCAGTATGCGACTACTATGATGTTGACCCCGATTTGGCTGTGGATGTCAACCATCGTATGGATGAATGGAAGTCTCTTGTTGAGCGCACACATAAGCATGGGCTCAAGGTTCTGATGGATTTCGTTCCTAACCATGTGGCGCGTACTTACTATTCAGATGCTCGTCCCGATGTCCCGATGTTTGGAGCTGCGGATGATACTACCAAGACTTTTGACCCTCAGAATAATTTTTATTACTTGCCAGGGCAAAGTTTCACGGCTCCGACGTCGGCTAATGATGCTCCTTATGTAGAGATGCCGGCCAAGGCCTCTGGTAATGACGCTTTCACTGCAACCCCATCTCCGTATGACTGGTATGAGACTGTCAAATTGAATTATGGCGTCGATTATCAGAATGATGGTGCAAAGCATTTTGACCCGAAGCCAGACACCTGGATTAAGATGCGTGACATCTTGCTTTTCTGGGTTTCGACTGGAGTTGATGGTTTTAGGGTCGACATGGCTCAAATGGTGCCAGTCGAGTTCTGGAGCTGGGTTATATCACAGGTCACAAGTCGTCACCCGAATGTTATATTCATGGGTGAGATCTACGACACTTCACGATACGAGGATTTCGTAAAAGCAGGATTTAATATCCTCTACGATAAGATGAACTTTTACGATATTGTCCGTGCTGTCGTATGTGGTTCAATGCCAGCCAGTGATATGACTAATATTTGGCGACGCACAGAGAAGGTCGGTAATAATATGCTGTACTTCTTGGAAAATCATGATGAGCAGCGTATAGCCTCTGATTCGTTCGCTATTGACCCTCTAAAAGCGCGTCCCGCTTATATTGCGGCGCTTACCATGGGGCGAGGTGCTACAATGTTATACGCAGGACAAGAGCTTGGGGAGCGCGGCATGGATGACTCCGGTTTCAGTGGCGTTGATGGGCGAACAACAATCTTCGACTATTGGTCTGTTGGATCTCTCAGAAGAAATGTGAGCGGTTATAATTATGATGGTGCCAATTTATTACCCAATGAGCGCAATTTGCGTGAATGGTATAAAAAGGTGACCAATATAGTCCAAGAGACTGAACCCTTTGCGACTGGCGAATTTTATGACCTCATGTGGGTCAATCAGCACATCTGGGTTGATGCGGCAAAAGTCTATGCATACTTGCGCTACAGTGGCAAGGACCGGTTCTTGGTGGCTCTTAATTTTTCCACTAAACCGCGCCGTCAAAGGTTCCGTATCCCCGATGATGCATGGAAACTGATGGGTAGCACTTGGAATGAGTGCATTCAGCCTTCTGATGTTCTTGGAAATGCCCTTTTTATTGGTCGTGATTCTGTCAATAATATTAAGGAAAACGGACTTGAGGTGGAAATTCCTGCTCATGATGCAGTGATTCTCAAATTCTAAGCTTTATCAGGACATTCAAAAAAGCTCGGTTCGCAAAACTTTATGCGAACCGAGCTTTTTATTATTGGTACTCCAATAAAGAGGTCAGATGAATTCGTATATATCGCTCGCCTCTTTTCTCACTTTGGGTTTACTTTCATCAGCCGCATATCCTATAGGCAAAAGGACTACAGCCTCTTCTTTCGAGTCAAGTTTGAGTATGTCGTGAGCCATTGCCGCGTCAAAATTGCAAACCCAACAAGTGTCTAAGCCGAGTTCTGTGGCTCTGAGAGTCATGTGGTCTGTCGCAATTGCTGCATCTATGTCAGCATGGTCTTTCCCATCCATTTTTCTGTGCCAACTCTGCTCATGGTTGGCTATGACGACAATGATACATGGGGCAGTTTTTATCCAATCACGCCGGTATGTCTTCTGCAGTTCAGCCAAGAGTTCTTTGTCTGTTACGCAAAGTATTCTGAAAGGCTGCTTATTTACTGCGGTTGGGGCCATTCTTGCGGCCTCAAGTACCTCTGTCAATATCTCTTTCGATGGTACATCTGGTTTATAGTCTCTGACAGACCTGCGCGTTTCAATTGCATCTTTTACGTTCATGTCTCCTTGTGTTTTTTTAAATAATTGCAGCGAAGAAAGGTGCGCCAATCACGGTCAATATTCCACTAACAACAATCGAGAGGCTACTCATTGCGCCTTCAATTGGGCCGAGCTCCATCGCTTTTGCTGTACCTACGGCGTGAGATGCGCTTCCTATTGCTATACCGCGGGCAATTGGCTCCTTTATCCTCATAATCTTTAACGCCTGCTCTGCGAAAATGTTTCCTAAGACGCCAGTCACAACAATGACAACAACTGTGACTGAGATGTATCCTCCCAACTCTTCTGATACTCCAATGCCTATGGCAGTGGTGATTGACTTAGGCAGGAATGTCACGTATGCCTCATGACTGAAATGGAACAGCAGTGAGAGCAATAGTATGCATGTCATGCTTGACAGGGTGCCTGCCAATATGCCTGCTAACACAGCCTTGTAGTTCTGCTTCAAGAGTTCCATTTGCTGGTAGAGAGGAACTGCTAAACATATTGTCGCAGGTGTCAGAAGGTATGATATGTACTCAGAGCCCTTAGCGTAGCTATCATAGCTTACTCCTGTAACCACGAGGAATATTAGAATAAGCACGATTGACACCAAAAGCGGGTTGCATATCGCAGTCTTAAATTTTTTCTTCATAACCATCCCTATCCCGTAGGACAAGAATGTAATTAAGACACCGAAAAATACGGAGTTCTCTATAAATTCACGCATTCTCCCCTCCTTTTTTCTTGCTGTGTTTTATTATAAGCTGTGTTACTGAACCTGCCGCATACATCACTACAAATGTGCTGACAATGGTGACCAACGCATAGGCCCATATTGAGTCCTTCACCACGTCCCATGAGGTAAGCAGTCCAACTGCGGCCGGGATAAACATAATCGGCATGATCTCTATGAGGAACGCGCTTGTCTCCGCAATGTCTGAAACTTTTAAGAATTTGAACTGAAGTGCGCAAAACAAGAGAGCTATTCCATATATGCTTGCCGGGATTGGCAGAGGCAGGACCGCGTGTAAGGCTTCACCCACGAAAGAGAAAGCTATGATTATGAGGAATTGTTTTATCAGTTTCATGTCAGTCTCTACTCTTTACGGGTCTTGGCGCTGTCTGCGTACATGGCAATCAATTCGGTAGTCTTGTCAAATCCGAGTCTGAGGCTGTCAATGCAAATGTCATATTTGTCTGCGTCTCCCCAAGTCTCCCCTGTGTAATAGTTGTGGTAAGCCCTTCTGCTGTCATCTTTGCTATCGACAAGTTCTTCGGCTTGCGCACGGGTTATCGACTTGTATTCTGACATGAAGTTGATGCGCGCATCCCTGTCGCCTTTTAAAAAGACGGAAATCAGGTCTGGCCTCTTCCTGAAGACATAGTTTCCGCATCTGCCAACAATAATACAGTCAGTGTCGCCGATCAGTTCTTGCAGGGCGTCTCTTGTCTGCTCTGTCACGTGGCCGATGTTATCGGATTGGGTGATTGCGAACAGCAAGGTGTTTACAGGATATTCGTCAAAGAAGTCAGACATCCTGTCGAGAATGCCGTGCTGCTCGGCCATCTCCTCGAGTTTCTTAATGGTGTAGAACGGGATGTTATAGTGCTTTGACAGCTTCTCTGCTATAACTAAGCCTCCGCTCCCACACTGGCGCGCAATGGTTATTATCATGTTGCCTGTTTGTTGTTTGTTGTCGAGGCAAATTTATTTCATTGCGTCACTTGGAGGAGGCTAAAATAGGTTAAATCAATTGCGCTGTCCTGCTAAGCCTTTTGCAACTCTTTACGCTTCCTTTTCCATGTCGCTACAATTAAAAGGAGTGTCGTAGCCTCTGAGATTGGTACGGTGAGCCACAAGCCCGCCTCACCAACGAAGCGAGGTATTATTTGGCTGAAAATGAACAATAGGATATAACCTCGGAGTAGCATAAATATTGTGGCGCGATGGTTATCCTCTATGCTTTGGAAATAACCAACGAGGACAATGTTCAGCGTGAAGAACAGAAAACCGAGGGAGAACAACGGCAGTCCTTTTTCTGCTATGTGGTAGGCGTCGGTTGAGGGGTCTATGAAGCCCTTAGCCAATGTGCCGCCAAAGAAAAATATAAAGGCTGTTATCAATAATCCTGTAGCTATACCGACCCAAACACTAAGTTTGAATGTCTCGCCAACTCTTTCCGTCTGTCCGCAACCATGGTTGTAACTTACTATTGGCATGGCAGACTGGGCAATTGAATTGCCAAACATGAATATCATCGGCATGAGGTAGCAAGCTACGCTGAACGCCGCAACGCCGTCTTCTCCTAACATCCCTATAAACATGTAGTTGCCCACTACAAGCATGAAAGATATGGCCGTATCTCCAATAAATGCGGGAAGTCCAATCTTGCACATGCCGACTACCTCTTTAGCGTTATGAGCGGATTGACTTATGTCTATCTTGCAAATCTTCAGGTTCTTGGAGAAGAAAATGAAGTAAACCGCGATGATTAGGACTCCTATCACAGTTGATATAGAAGTCGCTATGGCGGCACCCCCGATTCCCATCCCTAAGGGGAAAATAAAAAGGTAGTCCAGGCCGATGTTCGCCAAAGCTGGAATTATGTTGGACATCATGGCAAATCTTGGAGACCCGTCGAGTCTTATGGCAAACATGCCAGCTATCATTGCAGTGTCGAAAAGCATGGCGGCCCACAGATTTGTAAGATAGTCGTAAACGTACGGTCGCAAAATGTCTGAGCCTCCAAAAATGTAGCAAAGTTGATTGGGTGCCATTACGACCATAAGGCATAACAAGATTCCTGCGACCAAAGTAGCGGCAAAAGCGAGAGTTGTGGCGTAATTTGCCGCTTTGCTGTTTGAGCGGCTCATGTGTATGGCGGCGACTACGGACAGCCCACTGCCAAGCATCAAGCCTATGCCTGTAGCTATCATGAACACAGGTGCCGCTATATTGATGGCGGCGAGGGCATCGCTGCCAACTCCGCGACCTACGAATACCCCGTCAGTTACGTTAAGTATCGACGAGAAAAAAAGACTAAGAAGGGTAGGGAAAAAGTACTCTGCAAAGAGGCGAGTTACTTTTGTCTTACCTAAATCGAGTGAAACTCTCTTTTCCATAAGTTTAAAGTTAATACCGCCTCCCGTAGGGCCAGTGTCAATATGTCACCGCAAATTTAGTTCAAAGTTTCATTAAGAAAATCTAATTGGGTTGCTCGTTTATTTTAAAAGAATGTTAACAACTCGTTGGCGCGTCTTGAGTTAGAACAGATAATGCAGTAGATGCTTTCATGAATGATTGAGTATGTAAGAAAAACTTTGAGATTGTATAGCTTTAATGCCAAATTGTTGATGTTCTGATAGTTTCGCTCTACTTTGTCTGCTTCGTTTCTTTAGTAGCTTTGTCTGTTCGTGATTTTTGTTTGCTATTCAATGAATAAGTCTGTAATTTCGCTTTGTATATAATTGCGGGGCTGAACTGGATTTGACAGCGTTGCAAAGTGGTACGTAAGCATGCAGAGCATCGGTATGCCGGCTCTTTAATCTCGGGTACTAACCTATAACTGGCAACAATTCTTACGCTCTCGCTGCCTAACCGAAGTACAGTAGGTCGGCTTCATCGTTGTCATAGTGACTTCGACGAGACGTCTCCCAGATGCCCACTCCTTGAGGCGGTCTGAACTGGAGGCGCAGAAATTTCAGGGATGGCTTGAGGTGTGCTCCTCACCAAGGGCGAGATCTTAAAGAGATAAGGCTGTGCGTTGGGCGCCAATCCCCAAACGCGGCTCGAAAATCAAAGGTAGGATAAGCATGTAGAAAGCGTATGACTTCAATGTTTGGACTGGGGTTCGATCCCCCACAGCTCCACAGGTAAAAAGGTGACTGACTTAGTGTCAGCCACCTTTTCTTATTTTCTGTCTGAACTGTTTGTGTTTCTTTTTTCTTCGCTCGGGTTATAACCGAATATCTGCCTATATAGTTTGCTGAAATACTTGACGTCCGAATATCCTATCTCGTAGGCGGCTTCCGACACGCTATAGCCTTTCCTTAGCATCTCTGCCGCAAGTTTAAGTTTAACTTGACGTACGAAATCCAGAGGACTTTGGCCTGTCGCAGATTTTACTTTGTTGAAAAGAGTTGTGCGACTCATCCCGAAGTGTTCCGCCAATTGGTCCATTCCGATTATTGTCTTATAATTGGTTTCGGCGTATTTGATGATCTCAGCAATGAGTTCTTCATCCTTTGACGTTATTTGCGCTCCGCTTGGAGTTTCCTGTTGCGCAGGTGCGTCATTTTTGTCAGTCGGTTCTATGTCAAAACCGCCATCGTCGCGCATCGTGGCCGTCATGTTAATCTCTAAAAGCTGGTTGACGAGTCGCTTATATCGGTTGAGTTTTATCCACGACTGAAACATTAGGCAAATGATTGTCAATGCCGCTATGACATAGAATGTTATTGCCCACCATCTTCCCCACCAAGGAGATTGTACAATAATGTCAAGTGTCTTGATTTTAGTCCAATCTCCTATCCCGTCTAAGGCGCATATTTCAAGTCTGTAATTCCCTGACCCAAGGTTTGTATATGTTGCAAAGTTTGAGTTACCGGCAATTCTCCAATCGCGTTCCAACCCAATCAGTCTGTATGCATAGATGATTGACTGCGGGTCGGTGAAATCCATGGAGGCGAAGCGGACTGTTATGTTGTTGTGATTGTTGCCTAAAGTGATGCGTTGGGCAAAAGTCGCGCTCTCTGTTATGTAACCATTGTTTTCGGGCTTGACTTTTTCCCCATCGACCCATATGTCAGTTATGTTTATGTCTTCAACGCTGGCGGATTGGTTTAATTCTTGTGGGTTAATTATGGTGAAACCGTTGCGCCCGCCAAAAATCACAGCTCCGTCAGGCTTGTTAGTGACAGTTGCCTCGCTGAAACTGTTGAAGGACAAACCTTTATTGTTGTTGTATGTCTTTATCTGGTTGCTGCTCTTGGTCAGTTTAGATATGCCGTTTTCTGTTGAAATCCATGTGTCCCCATGCTTATCCTGTTCGGATGCGTATACAGTGTTGTCTGCCAGTCCGTCTATTTTATGATATGTCTTGCAGTCCCCCTCAGGAGATATTGAAGTCAGTCCGTTACCTATTGATGAAAAGAAAATAGTGCCGTAGGGATCCTCCGAAATGTGGCAAATATCTTCCCTGGGGGATCCTTTGAAATATTCAATTGATGGAGTCTCCGCTTTTAGCTGATCTTTGCTGATAACTTGTACACCCCTGATTGTTGCAATGAGAAGATTTCCCCTTTGGTCAAGATGTAGAAATCTGGTTTTGTCTGTGATGAGTTTGGTGTTTTGTGTAGTTAGGGTGTCTATCTCTATGTCATCTCCTGAGGTCTTAATTCTTAGTAGACCGCCGCCAAACGTTGCAGCCCATACGGTCCCGTCAGGTTCTTCCTCCAATGAGTATATGTAGTTTGCCCCTTTCTTTGTGTGGTTGTTATTGATTGGGTCAAATGTGAGTTTTGTTATATCTGGGCTGTTAAGTGAGATTGGCAGTTTTGACACTAATATTCCGCACCCTTTCGTACCTATCCATAGCCTGTTGTCGTGCATCACTTTTAGCGCATATGGCATGCTTTCAATGAAAGTACCATCGCTAATCTTAAAGCCATTTGTCCTGTAAATTTTGTTGTCTGAATTGTCACACGCAATCAAGTCACATGATTTGGTGCCTATGTACAGGTTTCCTGCTTTGTCAGATGTTATACTTCTTACGTTGTTTGCTGTGTTGTCGTTTTGCTGATCAGGTTGTGGCTGGTATGTGGTGAATGCTTTGTTCTTCTCTATCAATTTTATAACGCTACCCATGTTTGAGCTTGTGCCAAGCCAAATATTGCCGGCCTTATCCTCCACCATGCAGAAGATGTCGTTAGACTGAATGTTCTGTTCGTTGTAGCTTTTATTAGTCCATTGGGAAAATTTATCTGTTTTCCGATTATATCTGAGTAAGCCGCCTCCGTGTAGACCAATCCATAGATTATTCTCTTCGTCTTCTATGTAACAAGGTGGCTCGCTTTCGTTTTGAGCATGGGTGTCTGGCACATCTATTTTGTAGAAGTGCGTTTCCGAACTGAATGGGTCAAAACGTGTGAGGTCGAAGTTCTCTGTGCATATCCATGCTTGGTCGTGTCGGTCAACATATATTGAACTTATGTTGTTTGATGCGTTCCCCAAGAAATCAACCTCTTTGTCGCAAGTGTCTCGGTTTATGTGTATAAGTCTGTGATTGTCTGTTGCGGCTAATATGCCTCTGCCGTGAATGTGCTTAAGTATGGTTATTTTTTGCCCTGTTATGAAATCCGGTTTTATCTTCTTTACGCTATAGTCTTTCTTGCTTACGGATATTACTCCGTCTCCTTTTGTGCCGAAATATATCTTCCCTTTTGTCTGGCTTGTGGCATCAGTTGCTTTTACGTCCTTGACGATGGCGTATATGTGTGGCTCTGCTTTTGTTAGTTCGTCGATGTTTACGACAAAAATGCCTTTGTCGCTCCCTATCCAAATATCGGAGCTTTTGTCGTAGGTCAGTGAGGTTATCGTTGCATTAGCTTGTCCGACAGTTATTTGTCGTACATTGTATGTTAACTTTCTGTTGTCGTAGGATAGCAGCAGTAGACCCTTGCTTTTGTCCCCTATTATGACCGTGTCATTGCTTAGCTGCAAAAATGGGGTAGGGTAATCTTCTGTTTTGGGGCAATAAGTTGTGTCTGAAAATGTTCCAAATTTTTCTATCCTTTGGTTGAAGTATCTTAGCTCGCCATCATATGTCTCTATCCAAATGAAGTTGCGCGCATCTTCCCACATCTTGTTTATTCTCTCATTCACGCAAACTTGTGAGTCATATGCCGGACCATTGTAAGATTTGAATTCTATTCCGTCAAATCGGATAAGCCCATTGGTCGTGCCAAGCCATAGGAAGCCATTAGCGTCGCGCATCATGCTGAATATCGCATTTTGTACGAGGCCAGCCTTTGCTCCGTAATACTCGAAACGGGTTATCTCCTCTTCTCTGTCGGCCGCATGGGCTGACTGGGAGAGAGTTAAGACGGCGACAAGTATCTTAGTTATTTTGGTCAAAGCCCTAAATTTCATATGATTTCTCTATCGACTCCGTCAGGGTTTTGTATATGTTGAGCAAGTTATCGTCGAAGCTTAAAAAATCGCAATGTCTCTCTATTGTTGACGTGTCATGGCGTCTTGCTGGGCCTGTTTGTGCATCATGTGGATCTATCTTAAAACCTTTGGAGATGGTCTGGTTAACTAATGGCTGCAAAACATCAAAAGGTAACTGCTCTTTGTCCATTACCTTTTTTGCAAGTGTCAGCATGTGGTTTGTGAAGTTGCTTGCAAAAACGGCTGCTACGTGTATATGAGACCGCCTCTCGCTGTCACACTCAGTCTCTCTTGCTCCCAAAGATGTGACGATCTCTGATATTGTATCTTTAACCTTGGGTGTGTGCGCCTCAGTCAGAAATGGGCATTGCGACATATCTATCGCATCGTTTTTGCTGAACGTCATGCATGGGTACAGCACACCTCTGTTCTCGAAGTCGTTAAGTACATTCAGTGAAGTTGCTCCAGAGGTGTGCAATATTGTTTGGGCTGAGTTTACTCGGCTGAGTTCTTTGGCAACCTCGCCTATTGCGCTGTCGGAGACGCATAAAATTGTTACATCAGCGTCTTCGAGTTCAGACAGGTCGGTTATCGCCTTTGCATTAACCTCAAATGCCAATTGGCTCGCATGCTCTTTTTTTCGACTTGCAATGCATATTATGTCGTGACTGCTCGCACTTAATGCTTTTGCAAAGTGGGTCGCCACATTTCCTGAGCCAATTATGTTTATGCGCATTTCTTTCTTCTCGTTTCTTTGCGCCACAAAATGATAAGTGAGGACGCAGTGTAATTGTGGTAGCTTCTAACTAATTGAATGTTAGTTACTTTTGTGCTTGCGACCTTTGCGCCCTTTCTCTTTTTCGTCCTCATCTGTGCTATTTTGTGACTTCGTTTTGTTACTCGTTTGGCACTTTTGGAGGACGTTTGCAAGTTTGCTCATCGCCTCATGTTTGGTGCTGTCCATAATTTTCGCATAGACTTGCGTAGTCTTCACATCGGCATGCCCAAGGAGTTTAGACACGACATACAAGTCAACGCCCTCGTTAAGCAGCAGAGTGGCGAAAGTATGACGGGCCGTGTGGAATGAGATGCGCTTAGTTATTTTGGCGGCCGCGGCCCAAGAACGGAAGTATATTGTAAAGCTGCCAGCGAGGCCCGCCAAGTTGTCAAAGCAAAGCCCGCGCCCCGTGCCATCATCAGCGCCGAGGAGCGAGACGGCAAAGGGCGGAATTTCTACGGAAGTCACAGCCCTCGTCTTCTTTTGGGTGAGTATAATCTTAGCTGTGCCGTCCTCATTGATTGTGACGCAGTCCCAACGGAGGGCGAAAACATCAGACCTCCGCAGACCCGAGTAACAAGAGAACAGGAAAGCGCGCTTTATTACCTCGTGCGGACATGGCGCGGAGGCGAGGCGGGCGACCTCGTCAGCAGTGAGAAACGAGCGGGGACTTTCAACGTACTGCGGACACTTGACGTAATCGGACGGACGAAAGGCGATAAATCCTCTTTTGTGCGCTGCATTAAGGCAAGCGGCGAAGTAATTAAAGTAGGTGATAGCGGAGTTCTTAGATAGTCCGCTCTCGTCAAACATGTAGCGAAGAAACGAGTTAAGCCACTCGGGAGTTACACGGGTAAAAGGCAAGGAGGCGCACTTGCAAAAACCGGTCAAGTGCCTAATCATATCTCCCCACAGCAGACGCGTGGAGCCGTCTCTTTTCATCATCTCGGAACGGGCGAAAGTGAACAAGTCGGAATTTCCGACATGATGAGTAAGGCCCGCACGCCCCTCTTGCAGCTCAAGGATGCGCCGCGCCTTAATTACGTTGGCTATCCTCATTGTTTCACGATTGCGGGCTTTAGCCCCCTCTTCGCTTTCGGGGACGAGGTAAAGCTTTAGAAACTCATAAGTGCGTTTTCCATCGCTATAAATATCAAGATAGAGCGAAGCCCCGCCCCCTTTTAGCTCTTTCATGCGGAGGCGCACGGGTTCTTTTGTGCCGACCATAGAAATTCACTATATTAGCACCCGTAGCAACGAATAAAATCCATTGTTACGAGTTTTGATTGGTTTTTAGGAATATCGAGAAGCCCCGTGTACTTGCGACAAGGACACGGGTTTTTATTGTGCTTTTCCGCCGTTCGTGAGGTTTTCAATGATTGTTAGAAGTCGGCTTTTCTCTGTCTGAAGTGCCGAGATTTCATTTTTCAACGCCTCAAATTGGCTTAAAAGGGCGTTTTGGCCGCTTTTTAGCTCTGAAAGACCCGTTTTTAACATTTCTTGCAAGTCGTCCGCTCCGCTTTCACACCCCGTCTTCGTTGTTATTCTTTGGTCACCACCCGAGGCGGGCGAATTGTCGCCATGGGTGACTATCGTTGTATTTCCCCCCGTGTTCACGTCCGCAGCCATCATCGGGCCCTCGCCTGTCAAAAGCCATGACACCGAGAGGCCGTAAAGCTCACTGAAACGGGTGGCGGTTTTAGCTCCAAAATTGCTCGCACCCGAGAAAAGGCGACCTATATAAGCAGTAGACGTGCCGAGGTCACTTGCTATCATCGCTTGAGTTTTACCCCTTAAGGCAAAAAAACCTTTTAGTTGATTATGGAAGTTAGTATCACGCATGGTGCTATAAATCAAAAGGTTAATATTTAGAAGTTTTCTAAACTAACCAATCGGTTATATTTTCTTACCAATATCTATTGCAATTAACCAAATGGTTAGTATCTTTGCATTGTCAAGATAACACAAACACCTAACAAAGGTAGTGAAATATCCTAAGACAGAAAACGACAAAAACAACTCAAAAACACAAAGACCATGAAAAAGGAATTTAACGCATCACTCGCACTCACTTGTCTTCACACCGAGCATGCCTGGTGTCACACATTAGAAGACTACGAAGAGCCGAACGAGAAGCCGATGATGGAGATTGAGGTGAGGCTCACCAACGGCATGCAAATGAGCTCAGAGAACGCGGTGGACTACCTTGAAAACCGCCTTATCGAGGGCGGCCTCACTTGCCAACTTGAAAAGACCAAGGGCAGCAAAAAGAACTTTTTCGAGTTCTACCAAAACGGGAGCCTCATCGCAAAGGCAAGTTTAATTTTCTAAAAGGCTGAAGAAATGGAGACGCTCATTATCACATTGGAAGGCTACTACACAGACGAGGAGATAGCCAAAAAAGCGAGGTTGAACAAGATTTTCGTCAAAACACGGCAGTATTACGACACGAAGCAAGAGCAAGAGGATAAAGACGAGGATTGTTACAGCACACTAAGGTGTTACGAAAGGACGAAGGTAGTTATCAGCTTGGAAAGTGGCTTCTGTCTTGTTAGTCCTCAAGCCCAATTTATACAAGCAATCAAACAAATAGAGAAAGCTTTTTATCACGGCTTCGATTACGAATGTTACGATGAGGACGGAGACGTGATAGAATTATATAACTACATATAAAAACACGAACACCATGAAAATGATAGTAAAACAATTCTACTGCACCCCCACCGAGGGGGCGCGCATCTACACATTCAGAGACGCGAGCCTCGCCAAGTATTACCACGTAGAGGTGAACCCCGCACGATGGACGGCCGCCCTCGTCTCTGCAGACGGCGAGCGCAAGGGAATAACACAGCTGAGGAGTTTAGACGATTTGGGCGCTTACCTTGACAACGCCCTCAAAGCGGTAAAAGACGAATTAAACCTTTAGAACGATGGAGAAAAGAAAGAAAGAGGAAGTGAAAGGGATGACAATCCGCGAAATGTATGACGAAGTAGTAAAACGTGCCAACGAGCAAGCCGCCAAGGCGCGCGAGGACTTCCGAAAGCGGATAGCGAAAGCGACAGCGTGCAGCGAGCGCACCGCGCAAAATTGGATTTACGGAGTTCAGAAACCGAGCCGACACGTGCGCATACTTTTGGCGCGGGAGTTCGGAACAACGCCCGAGGCGCTTTTTAGAGAGGAGGCGGAAAATGAAAGCAAAGGACACGACAACGGAACGGCTCGCGAGGATTGAGAGGGCGCTCCGAAAGATGAGGAAAGAGACGGACACGACACTCGGCAAAGAGGAGGCGGCCGCTTTCCTACAGATGAGCACTTCTACACTTGACAGAATAATCAAGCGAAACGAGCTGCCCTACTACAAAATTGGCTCAGTGGTGATTTTCTATAAAAGTGAGCTAATCGACTACATAGACGCGCACCGAGTTTCAACCGAGGAGGAGATAATAAGAGCGGCGGATAACTACTGCCTTATGCATCCACTTGGAATTTAAAAACGAACTAATAAAAACTATCGAAATGAGTAACGAGGTAACAACAACACAGAACACGCAAGCGGCACCCGCGGCAATGGAGCAGCGCACCGCTAAACAGCTTTTCGCGCTGCCACAAGTTATGGGGCGTTTTGCTGAGCTTTTCGCGGGTGACAAGTCCAAGGCGACCTCCTTTATCACTAACACGCTCAGCGTAGTTAACAACAACGCACTACTAAGCAAAGCAGAGCCGCAAACCATTCTAAGCGCGGCGCTTTTGGCGGCTGCAATCAACCTTCCAATCACACAAGGACTCGGGCAAGCGGCTATCGTCCCCTTTTACAACAGCAAGACGGGACGTGTGGAGGCCCAGTTTCAGATAATGACAAGAGGTTACATCCAACTGGCACAGCGCACGGGACGCATCGCGAGGCTGACTGTTAATGCAGTCTACGAGGGTGAGATTGAAGTCAACCGCTTCACGGACGAGTATAAGTTTCACGCCCCCACGAGTGACAAGATTGTAGGCTACCTTGCCTATTTGCGACTTGTGGACGGCTTTGAAAAGTTCCTTTACATGTCTATTGAGGAGTTGAACGGACACGCCCAAAAGTACTCGCAGACCGCAAAAAAGGGCTATGGGCTTTGGATGGACAACTTTAACGCCATGGCGGAAAAGACCGTCTTAAAGCTGTTGCTAATGAAATGGGCGCCCCTCGCCACTTCTGACACACTCGCAAGGGCGGGACAGATGGACGAGGCTGTAATCAGAACGCAGACCGGGGCGGACGGGGAAGAGGAGCTTATCCCGGACTATGTGGACAACACGCCCACCGAATACGCGGCCGAGGTTACAGCCGAGGAGGCCGCCGAAAAGCCCCGCCCCACAAATGACGCTGAGGCGGTCAAGGCGGCGATGAAGAAGTCAGTTAAATAGAAACAAACAACATCAAAGCAAAAACATAAAAACACCATGAAAAGGACAATCAAATCAACAGACCGCGCGGCGTGGTTGGAAGAGCGCGCAAAGGGCATCGGAAGCTCCGAAGTGGCGGCTATCCTGGGAGTGTCACCATACATGACACCTTACGAGTTGTGGGAAAAGAAGACACTCGGCAAAGAGGGCAAAGAGGACGACACTAACCTCCGCTTCGCTATCGGTCACGACTTAGAGAACAGAGTGGCAACCACTTTTGAGGCGGTGACGGGTAACGTGATAGACAAGGGGACTGAGGGCGACTTCATTGTATACGATACCGAAGCCCCCTACATGAGGGTAAGTCCCGACCGATATTTCACCGACAAGGTGACGGGCGAAACGGGCATACTTGAATGTAAGACCACGACAAGGCCGATAGACACGGACAGCATCCCCATGCAGTACTTCTGCCAGGTGCAGTATCAGATGGGTGTAACAGGGCTGAAAACGGCCGCGCTCGCTTGGATTGATTTAGTCGCCACGGGCGAGGGTTTCGGGGGCTTCGGTTACGTCCGCATCGACTTCGACCCCGATTTCTTCGCTTTCATGAGTGGCAAAGTTCACACCTTTTGGCTTGAAAACGTGCTTAAGAAAAACCCGCCCGCACCCACGACGGCAAAGGACGCCGCGAGGGTTTTTCCCGAGTCCAAAGACAAGACGGCCGAGGTGACTGACGAGACGGCGGGTTATATCCTCAAACTTAAGGAGACCACGGCAAAGATTAAAGAGCTTGAGGCCATCGCCACGGAGCTGAAAGACAACATCGCGACAGCTTTCGGAGACGCGGAGAGGCTCGCCATCGGTAACGAGACATGGGCTACTTACAAGACGCAGCACTCCATGAGGCTCGACACGAAAAGCCTAAAGAATGACCACCCCGAAATTTACGAGCAGTACGCTAAGGACAGCTGCACAAGGGTGCTTAGGATAAAATAAGAGGATGCGAGGCGGCTGAGGGCGACCCACAAGTTTAATTTAAAACAAAATGGTTCAGTTTACAAACGGGGCTCAGCCGCCCCCCTCTTTTCAACCACCAACCGCACACGAAACAGAAACAGCCCGAAAAACGCGCTAAAAGGCGGTTTTAAGGCACGAAAACGCAAACCACGATAAATGGCACATTTTACGATAGACCGCGCGAAAATCAACCCCGAATGGGACGCGCAGACAAAGCTCCTTTACTTGTGGCTTTGCGAGGAGGCGGCGTTCGCACCTCACGAGTGGCGGGGGGTGATGGTTGAGGAGGGGCAGTACCTTACGACCCTAAGAAGTTTGGCGGAGGTGTTTAACATCCCACAAACCACATTAAGGCGAAAACTTAAAAACTTGATAGACTTTCAATCTATCAAAGTGTTAAGCATCAGAGCAAAGGATGCGACAAACCGAGTTCAAAACTTGACTTTAATAACCTTAGTAAGGGCGCAAACTTACGGCACACACGATGGCACACACGATGGCACACAAGTGGCACACACGAAAGATTGTGTATCAAATAGTTATGCCGACTTACAAATCGCAGGCGGCACACACGATGGCACACACGATGGCACAACAATATCAGAATATAATATAACAGAATATAATGGCTACATAACTTCTTCTTCTTCCACCAACGCACACGCACACACGCACGAGCGTACGCACACGCACGAGGGCGGGACGGCTGACGAGGCGGCTGAGGGCGACCCACAAGTTTAATTTAAAACAAAATGGTTCAGTTTACAAACGGGGCTCAGCCGCCCCCCTCTTTTCAACCACCAACCGCACACGAAACAGAAACAGCCCGAAAAACGCGCTAAAAGGCGGTTTTAAGGCACGAAAACGCAAACCACGATAAATGGCACATTTTACGATAGACCGCGCGAAAATCAACCCCGAATGGGACGCGCAGACAAAGCTCCTTTACTTGTGGCTTTGCGAGGAGGCGGCGTTCG
>CAVETY010000018.1:0-77097 GCA_963618945.1 Bacteroidaceae bacterium | reverse complement strand
ATAGAGCTTTCTTTCCACTCTCCCTCAAACTCCGGGAATCTGATATTTGGGGCATAAACGAAAGTTATTCCTTAATTATAAAAGACCTTTAAGATTAAGGAATTATGACAACGAAAACTATTGGTGAAATTGCTGAGGCTTGGAAAAGTGACAAGCGCCGCTACGTGAAGCAGTCCACTTACGCTGCTTACGCATTGATTCTGGAGAACCACATCCTGCCTTCGTTCGGCAAGTGTGAAGCCCTGAGTGAGAAACAGGTGCAGGAGTTCGTATTGCATAAACTGGAGGCTGGACTTAGTGTCAAGACGGTTAAGGATGTCCTCGTCGTCCTGAAAATGGTGATGAAGTTCGGTGTGAAAAACGAGTGGATGCCGTACTGTGAGTGGGACATCCGGTACCCTGCAACGGAAGCTAAGAAGGAGATTGAGATTCTGACTGTGGCTCATCACAAGAAAATCCTCGACTACATCAAACTGAACTTCACGTTTCGCAACCTGGGCATTTACATCAGTCTGACCACAGGCTTACGCATTGGGGAAATATGTGGACTGAAATGGGCGGACGTGGATGCCGACAAGGGAACTATAACAGTCAACCGTACCATTGAGCGCATCTATATCGTTGACGGCGAAACTAAGCACACGGAGTTGGTCATCAACACGCCAAAGACCAAGAACTCCTGCCGTGAGATACCTATGAGTAAAGAGCTGTTGGCAATGGTGAAACCCTTGAAAAAGGTAGTCAATGCCGATTATTACGTACTGACGAACGAAGACAAACCAACCGAGCCACGCACCTACCGCAACTACTATCACAAATTGATGGCGAAGCTCGACATCCCACGTTTGAAGTACCACGGGTTGCGTCACAGTTTCGCAACCCGTTGCATAGAAAGCAACTGCGACTACAAGACTGTGAGTGTGCTCCTCGGTCATGCCAACATCACCACCACTCTCAACCTCTATGTGCATCCCAACATGGAGCAGAAGAAACGCTGCATAACCAAGATGCTCAGGTCGCTGGGCAAATAGTCACATAACATAAATGGGGATAAATGTGCTTATTCACTCTGTCCCTGTTCTTCTCTCTTCTCAATCTCCCAATCCCCCCCTCTTTCCCCAAAAAACCATAAAAACCCCCGACTAAATCCTCTTTAGGCCTATCTTCGCGTGATTTTTAAACCCAGAAGCCCGTCTTTTGTGAAAAGAGGCGGTGCAAACGTCTCGCGATGGCTAATCTTTTCCGCACTTCAACAACAGAGCATCTCCTCTCGCTCCTCCGCGGTGGGCATGAACTCTCGCTCCGCCAGCAGGTGGGGCTCGTGGGCCTGCTCTCCATTCCTGCGATTCTGGCTCAGATCTCGCATGTCGCCATGGAGTACATTGACGCCTCGATGGTGGGCAGCCTTGGCGCCGACGCGTCAGCCTCGGTGGGCATCGTGGCCACCAGCACGTGGATGATTTGGGGACTCTGCAACACTGCGGCATCCGGTTTCAGCGTCCAAGTGGCGCATCTTGTCGGCGCTCGCAACAACGAGGCGGCGCGCTCTGTCGTCCGTCAGGGCATTGTCACCACGCTTATCATAAGTGTCATATTATCAACCATTGCGCTTATCCTGAGTGGAGGACTGCCTCATTGGCTTGGTGGTGGGGATGAGATTTGTTCTGACGCCACAGCCTATTTTCGCATCGTCAGTCTCTGCCTCCCCGTCTCGCAGATGGGCATGCTCAGCATGGGTGTCATTCGCAGCAGTGGCAATGTCGTCGTGCCCAGTCTTGGCAACATTGCCCTCTGCCTCTTGGATGTCATTTTTAATTTTCTCTACATCTATCCGACTCGCACCGTCTCATTCTTTGGCGTGGATTTCACCATGCCCGGAGCCGGTCTTGGTGTCCGTGGAGCAGCTCTCGGCACTGCCACGGCAGAGATTATAATGGCCTCTTTCCTTCTCTGGTATCTGTTCCGCCGCTCGCCGGCGCTGCGCCTCTGCAATGAGAGCGGCTCTTTCCGCCCTCGCATGGCGTGTCTGGTCCGCGCGGCCAAGATCTCTCTGCCCATGAGCCTCCAGCATCTCGTCATGACCAGCGCCCAGGTTGTCGGCACCTCCATTGTGGCGCCTCTCGGCAAGATGTCCATAGCAGCCAACTCGTTTGGCGTAACAGCTGAGAGTATATGCTACATGCCCGGCTTTGGTGTCGCTGACGCTGCGCAGACTCTGGTGGGTCAAAGTCTTGGGGCTGGACGCAAAAAGCTGATGCACAACTTCGCCCGCGTCTCTGTCGCCACGGGCATGGTCGTCATGTCTGTCATGGGAGCGCTCATGTATTTCGGCGCGCCTTTCATGATGAGCCTTTTGTCCCCAGTCCCTGAGATTTGCGACCTTGGCGTCACCGCACTTCGCATCGAGGCCTTTGCTGAGCCTCTTTTCGCTGCCTCCATTGTCGGTTATGGCGTCTTTGTGGGGGCCGGCGACACTCTCAAGCCCTGCATCATGAACCTCTTCAGCATGTGGGCCGTGCGCCTCACTCTCGCTTATATGCTTGCCCCGCGCATGGGGTTGGCGGGTGTTTGGACTGCCATGTGCATCGAGATCTGTTTCCGCGGCCTTATCTTCCTCGCGCGTCTGCACTGGGGCCATTGGGACAAAGGAGTCGATAAGAGGTAATATGGGTATGTTGAGTTTTTCTCGTCGCGCTATTTTTGCATGTGAAAGTTGGCCTATGCCAAGATAACCCTAAAAATATTTCACAGTCTATGGACCTAATCAAAGATAAAGAGTTCGAGGGCGAGCGCCCACTTTACCGCGCTTCCGACCTCCGACTTGAGAATGTTACCATCCACAAGGGCGAGAGTAGCCTCAAGGAGACGCGCAACATTGAGGCGGACGGATGCCGCTTCGAGGGCAAGTACCCCTTCTGGTGCTGCGACGGTTTCAAAATTAATAACTGCCTCTTCACGGAGGGTGGCCGTGCCGCTCTCTGGTATTCGCGCAACCTGCTGATGACTAATACAGTTGTCGAGGCGCCTAAGATGTTCAGGGACATGGATGGCATCGAGCTGCGCGATGTCAAGCTCCTTCATGCCGCCGAGACGCTTTGGCACTGCAAGAACGTCAAACTCTCTAATGTGGAGGTCAACGAGGGCGATTATATCTTCATGCATTGCGAGAATATTGAGATTGACAACCTTACCCTCAACGGCAACTACTCTTTCCAGTATTGCAAAAACGTCACAATTCGCAATTCGACTCTCAACACCAAGGACGCCTTTTGGAACACGGAGAACGTCACTGTCATCGACTCCACCCTCAATGGCGAATACCTTGCTTGGTATTCCAACCGTCTGACTCTTATCAATTGCAAGATTATTGAGACTCAGCCCCTTTGCTATGCGGATAATCTCCGACTCGTCAACTGCGAGATGGCTCCCGATGCCGATCTCGCCTTTGAGTATTCGGAGGTTGATGCCGACATCCGTGGCAATGTCACGTCGGTCAAGAACCCGCGTAAGGGACATATCGTCGCCGACTCGTTTGGCGAGGTGATTATTGATGAGAATATCAAGGCTCCAGCCAATTGCGTTGTCGAGACTCGTAAGTCGTAATCGTCGCGTAGCAAATAGTCTATAAGCATTAACAGTGCCGCCCCGCCACGTCCTGTGGTGGGGCGGCTTCTGTTTGTTTAACGCCTTTTGCCCTAAAGGCTGTGATTATAAACCCCTATATTCGTTTTTTAGTTACTTTTGCCAATATAACCCTCCGAGGTGTGGCAGGGTAGGGGAACGCTTCTCGTCAATCGTATTCCGCCCATTCCGCCGCGCCAATCCTGTCTTTCGCCTAACCTAATCAACAGCAGGGCGTATGTCTGGCCAAGTGCCATTCATGGTCTGCTTTTTTCTTATACTTAAATCTTTTGCGTAGCCCGCAAAAAAGAGAGAGCTTGCGCAACAATCTGACAACTGACAAGAATTATGCCTTACGATTTTGATTCACCCGCCGATCGCCGCGGAACAAACTGTTACAAGTGGGACATTGACTCTCCCGAGCAGGACATAATCCCCCTATGGGTGGCAGATATGGACTTCCATGTCGCCCCTAAAATTGTCGAGGCCATACAGCGTAGGGTCAATCATCACGTCTACGGCTACACGCGTGTGCCGCAAAGTTTCTATGACTCAATAACCAATTGGTACTCACGTCGCTATAATTGGCATGTCGAGTCCGATTGGATCATCTACACCATCGGTGTCGTTCCTGCCGTAGCTGCCATAATTAAGAGCCTTGAGGGCGAGAATGGGTGCGGTATCCTTATGCAGACCCCTGCCTACAACTGTTTCTTCTCTTGCATCAATAACAGCAAGTGCCATTTGGTTGAGAATAAGCTCGTCCGTACAGAAGACAGCTATGTCATTGATTGGGAAGATTTTGAGGCTAAGGCAGCTCTCCCCGACACCAAGATTTTCTTGCTCTGTAACCCTCACAACCCCTCTGGCCGCGTCTGGACTCCCGATGAGCTCCGTCGTATGGGTGACATCTGCATCCGCCATGGCGTCACTGTCATTGCCGATGAGATTCACTACGGCATCACTATGCCCGGCTACTCCTACACTCCCTATGCAAGCCTCGGTGACAAGTATCGTGACACGTGCATTCAGACCGCGTCATGCTCCAAGAGTTTCAATATAGCCGGCCTGCAAATCGCTTATATCATTGCAGCCGATCCTAAGAAGCGCGAGGCTGTCAATCGTGCCATCAACATCAATGAGACTTGCGATGTCAACCCCTTTGGCGTCGAGGCTCTCCAAGCCGCTTATAATGAGTGCGGTGACTGGCTCGATGAGTTCTGCCTCTACATCAAGGGCAACTATGATTTCCTTGTCAAGGAGTTTGCTGCCCACCTTCCTTCTGTCAAGGCCATGCGCCTCGAAGGCACCTACCTTGCGTGGGTCGATTGTCGTGCGCTTGGCATGACGAGCGAATATCTTGGTGCCAAGTTGCTCAAGGAGGCTCGTGTCCGAGTCTCTCCGGGCAACATCTATGGCGAGCCAGAAGGTTATGTCCGCCTCAACCTCGCTTGCCCGCGTGAGCAGCTCGCTGAGGGTGCGCGTCGCATCATTGAGTGCCTGAGCAAGTAAGGCGAAAAAATAAGTTCGACATATATGCTGTCTGCAGACGAAGAGAACCGACTCCTGTGCCTCGCCCTCAAGGCGGCCGCCCGTGCCGCAAAGGTCATAATGGATGTCTACCAGTCCCCTCTCGACATGGGGGTGGTGCAGAAGTCCGACAATACACCCGTGACGAGGGCGGACATGGCAAGCAATGCCGAGATTGCGGCTGCCTTAGCGCCCAGCCAACTGCCAATTCTCAGCGAGGAGACTGCGCATGAGGACTATTCCGTGCGCAGCCGCCATCCGCTCATGTGGGTTGTCGATCCGCTCGACGGGACCAAGGAGTTCATCAAGCGCAATGACATGTTCTCCGTCTGCATAGCTCTTGTGGCTGACCATCGCCCTGTCCTTGGAGTCATTGCCGTTCCCGCTGTCGGCTCGGTCTATTTCACCCGAGGTGGATTCTCTTGGCGCGCCTCGCTCTCCGATGAGGGTGAGACTTCCGGCGAGGTCCGCCTGCCCATAACGTTCGGGCCCGTGCCTCATGTCGTTCTCGGCAGTGTCAGTCACCCCGGGGCGGCTACTGATCGTGTCATGGATATCCTGCGGACACGTGTCGCGGATTGGGCTGATGTCAGCCTTGTCGGTGTCGGCAGCAGCATCAAGCAGTGTATGCTGGCCGAGGGCGCCGCGGCTCTCTATCCGCGCTCTGGCACGACAATGGAGTGGGACACAGCCGCGGGTCAGGCTATAATGGAGGCTGCCGGTGGCGGACTGATTCGTGTAGACTCAGGTTCGCCGCTCGACTATAACCGTCCCGACCTGCGTAATCCTGATTTCGTGGCCTATGCGGCTGGCGTTAGTCCCGAGGTGATTCGCTTGGCTGCTCAAGGCGTCAGTGGACTATAGAACTCAATAAAATATCTATATTTGCTTCACTTATATGGCGGGAGTCTATGAGGCTTCCGCCTTTTTTTTAACAATAAATTTACAGACTGTGTGTAATCTCACCCCCCCCGCACGTCCCGTTGGCAATGTAACGTCAGGCTCCCGCATCTCATGGATTGACAGTCTCAAGGGCTTCGCTATAATTTGCGTCGTCATCGGTCATGTGGCGCTTGGCTACCTCAAAGCTGGCACCTTTCAATCTTGCAATGATGTAGTCGAGGTTATTCGTGCGCTCTGTTATTCATTCCATATGCCACTGTTTTTCATCATGAGCGGGTATGCGTTCACTCTCGCCTATGTAGATAGTGACGGGGCTGTGAAACGTGGCAAAGTCAAGTGGCAAGTCTTCAATTTGGCCATCCTCTATGTGTGCGCAAGCGCCATTTTGATAGCGTTGAAGATTATTGCTCCTCAACTTGGGTCTGATCAGGCCACATTGAGCACATTGCTATTGATACCGATTCAGCCTTTTGGCATCTACTGGTTTCTTTATGTCCTGATGGCTCTCACTGTATTGGCTTGTTTTTTCTTCAAGTATGTGAGCCGTGTCCGGGTTTGGGCTCTTTCTCTCATTCTTGCTGTTGCTGCACCCTTCATTGTGATGACGGATCTCTTTGAGTTGCACAGGCTTCTCCTCATGGCTCCTTTTTTCTTGTTTGGCATTTTGTTGCGGAAAGGCATAGTGTCGGTTAGTAGCATCGCTTCGGGTGTGACTGTCGTGGTGGCTTTTGTTTTGCTCATACTCTCTTTCTGCGGCTTTGGCGAGTTAAGGGTCATGAATGTGTCCATTATTGTCATAGCCCTCGGGTTGTGCATCTTTTTCATCAGGCTTTTCCAATGCCCTGTTCTGGCTGAGTCTTCAGCCCTGACGTTTTGCGGTCGCCACAGCCTTGAGATTTACCTCATCCACACCTATGTTATTTCTGCCGAGCGGGCTCTTCTGCCGCACACTAATGTCTGGGTCTCACTATTGTTGTCCTCAGTTCTCGCCACAGTTGTTCCTCTCGTTTTGGCAGTGATACTTCAAAAAATCAACCTCCACAGCCTGATTTTCCGCCCGGCCTATCTCTTGCGTGACAAGTTGGCGTCTCGTCGTTCCATTTGATTTTATTAAACGCTCTTTACTTGCAAAATAGACCGATGGTGAGTAATTTTGGAGTGGTCTAAAAGGGCCATGCGCCATTGTGCGCAGTCGAACCGAAAAATAATTCAATCATAAAGTCATGATTAAGATCGACGATTTCAATTTCAAAGGCAGGAAGGCCATCATCCGTGTGGACTTCAATGTACCCCTCAACAAAGAGACTGGCGAAGTAAGCGACGACACCCGTATCCGTGGCGCCCTCCCCACCATCAAGAAGGTCATCGCTGACGGTGGCGCTGCCATCCTCATGAGCCACATGGGCAAGCCTAAGAACGTCAACCCTCAGGAGGGCGATCCTAAGTTCTCCCTCAAGCAGATCATCCCTGCCATCGAGAAGTACCTCGGCAAGATCCAGTTCGCTGAGGACTGCGCTGCTGCTGATGAGCAGGCCAAGAACCTCAAGCCCGGCGAGATCCTCTTGCTCCAGAACCTCCGCTACTACGCAGAGGAGGAGGGCAAGCCCCGCGGCATCGAGAAGGACGATCCTAAGTTCGAGGATGCCAAGAAGGAGATCAAGGCTAAGCAGAAGGACTTCGCTAAGAAGCTCGCCTCTTACGCTGATGTTTATGTAAACGACGCTTTCGGCACCGCACACCGCAAGCACGCTTCTACCGCTGTCATCGCCGATTTCTTTCCTGAGGACAGCAAGATGTTCGGCTTCCTCATCAACAAGGAGGTCGAGGCTATGGATAAGGTTCTCAACAACGCCGAGAAGCCTTTCACCGCTATCATGGGTGGCGCTAAGGTCTCTGACAAGATCAACATCATCAAGAACCTCCTCAACCGTGTCGACAACCTCATCATCGGTGGCGGCATGACCTACACCTTCATCAAGGCTATGGGCGGCAAGATCGGCGCTTCTCTCTGTGAGGAGGACAAGCTCGACCTCGCTAAGG
This sequence comes from Bacteroidaceae bacterium, assembly GCA_963618945.1. Lineage (GTDB taxonomy): Bacteria > Bacteroidota > Bacteroidia > Bacteroidales > Marinilabiliaceae > W3P20-009. The sequence continues at coordinate 69,003 of CAVETY010000018.1, read as the reverse complement.
AGATCCTCGCCGAGGCTAAGGAGAAGGGTGTCAAGGTTTACTTGCCTAAGGACGGCCTCAACGCCGACAAGTTCGACAAGGACGCCAACACCAATGTCTCTAAGATCGATGAGACTCCCGACGGCTGGATGGGTCTCGATATCGCTGACCAGACCATCGCCGAGTACAGCGACGTCATCGCTCACAGCAAGACTGTCATCTGGAACGGCCCGATGGGTGTCTTCGAGTTCGACAAGTTCGCTAAGGGTACCTCTGCTGTAGCTCAGGCTGTCGCTAAGGCAACCCAGGAGAACGGCGCATTCACCCTCATCGGTGGTGGTGACTCTGTCGCAGCTATCAACAAGAACAAGCTCGCTGACAAGGTCTCTTACGTTTCTACTGGTGGCGGCGCAATGCTCGAGTACATGGAAGGCAAGGTCCTCCCCGGCATCGCTGCAATCCGTGGTGACAAGTAAATAAACAAGTCCCCTCACTGAGGACACGCTATAAAAAACGCGGCCCGCTCCGAGTCTCTCGGGGCGGGCCGCTTTGCTTTTGTCTTATGTTGTTTTTTATGTCGGTTCGAGCTTTGCGTCTGTTGGCTTTGGATGTTTTCTTCTACTTGTTTTGAGAAGCTTTAGCAGGCGGCTCGCAGAAAATTTGCCCATGAGTGCGTGACTTTGCCGTCTTCTCGCGGTCTCTTTGGACACTGGCCATCTTCTTTGCCCAGAAAGTTGCCTCTCCTTTCTCCTGTGAGTTTCTCAATCTTTATCCTCCACAAAAAATCACTTAGTCCCTCGTGCGCAATAATCCGTTTGCCTGTCTCGCCACACCTTCCATCTGATATGTCATGCGCCTCTGCCATTTATAACAAGTACAGAGGCGTCACAATAACCAGCCATTTACTTATAGCCGTTCACCCCATTTCTTTGCAATGGCAATCATAGTCATACAAGCAGCCCAATGGCGCAGTCTGTTTCTTGCCTGCCTCCACTGGGCTGTTCTCTTTGTATCTTTATCTGTACTCTCTAAGCCTCTGCTGCCTCTTTCTCTTTTCCTTTGAACATAAAGAAGAAGGCTATGGCTACAACAAGCGAGTAGGCGGAGAATATGTACCATGATGTCCGCCATCCCTCCATTTGCATTGACGGGTCACTCTGTGAATAAACAAAGTGGTTCACTATGGCCTGTGCGGAAAGCGTGCCAATGGCGGCGCCCAATCCGTTTGTCATGAGCATGAACAAACCCTGCGCGCTTGAACGTTTCGACGGTTCGACCTCGCTGTCCACAAACAGGGAGCCCGAGATGTTGAAGAAGTCGAACGCTACGCCGTAGACAATCATTGACAGGATGAGGGCAATGATGCCTGGCATTGCTGGAGAGCCTATCCCGAAGAATCCAAACCTGAGGAACCACGCTGTCATGGAAATGAGCATGACCACTTTAATTCCATACCTCTTAAGGAAGAACGGGATGAGCAGGATGCACAGAGTCTCCGAAATCTGAGAGAGTGAGATCAGCAGGTTCGCATGGTCAACGAAGAACACGCCCTCATATTCCGGCAACTTGCCAAACGAGTCGATGAACGGGCTCGCGTAACCATTGGTTATTTGCAATGCCATGCCCAGCATCATCGAGAAGACGAAGAAAAGCAGCATGCGCGGAGTCTTCATCAACTCAAACGCGTCAAGTCCCATGCGCTCCTGCCAAGTCTGGTCGTCGCGTCCCTCGCTCACGGGGCAGTGGGGCATGGTGAATGAGTATACGCCAAGTATAAGTCCCCAAATGCCGCTAAAAAGGAATTGCAGAGGGCTCTGCTGGAAGCCAATCAAGTCAACAGTCCACATGGCGATGAGGAAGCCAATCGTGCCAAAAATCCTAATCTTAGGGAAGTCGTTGACCTTGTCGAGGCCTGAGCCCTGCATGGCGGTGTAGGACACCGAGTTGGATAGTCCCAGCGTCGGCATATAGAAAGCCACGGAGAGTGCATAGAGCGGGAATATGTGGCCAAACTCAAGATGGTCGCTTGACAACCCGACGAAGCAGACCGCAATCATCAGCAGCGCCGCGGCAATGTGGGACAAGCCCAACAACCGCTGAGCCTCAATCTTCCTGTCGGCCAAGATGCCGAACAGCGTCGGCATGAATATGGAGACAAGGCCCTGTACTGAATAAAAGTAACCTATATATTCGCCAAGTCCCTCGTGGCCCAGATAGTTGCCCATGGATGTGAGGTACGAACCCCATGTGGCGAATTGGAGGAAAAATAAAATAATGAGACGTATTTTCAGTGCCACTATGCTTTGTGTGTTGTGCGGCCTGCGCATAAAAAATCTGTCAGCAGGCTTTTATGGTTAATAATCCCCCGTTTTTGCCTTAGGGGGCTACACAAATTTACATATTACTTTCCATTAATGCCCTCTTCACGCTAATTTATTTTGCCTGTAACACGCATGCCGGCTATGCCTCTCAAGACTGCCGGACATCCGAACCTCCTGCCCGATAATGGGGTCTGCCCATTGGTACGCTTGTCCCCTGAATAGCTAATTTCATGCCTTGCGCAATGGTTTGCCGCCTGTAAAACGGAGTATGCTGAGTGTGTGTTCGGTTCGCTTGTATCGCATTGTGATATAACTTATTAAGACGAAATTCTCTGCTTCTGCGGTTTCCCCTTGGCCAATTTTTTCGCCTGAATGTTTGAAAATTCCTAACCTATTTATTTTCTTTGCAGTGTTATTCGCGCCGAAATGCAACATCGGATGCGTCTGACCCCGCCCGCAAATGGTTTGTCAAAGTCCTCCCGAAGGATCTCCTTTTGGCGTGTCCCTTTGTCAACTACGGGCGTCACAACCAAGAACAATATTTAATTAACCAAAAAAAGAAAACTATGTCAGAGGTTGCAGATAAGGTAAAGGCAATTATCGTAGACAAACTCGGTGTTGACGAGAATCAGGTAACGGTTGAGGCAAGCTTCACCAACGATCTCGGCGCCGATTCACTCGACACCGTTGAGCTCATCATGGAGTTCGAGAAGGAGTTCGGCATCACCATCCCCGATGACGCTTCTGAGAAGATCCAGACTGTAGGCGACGCTATCAGCTACATCGAGGAGCACGCAGCATAACCACTGACTTCAACTGGAATTTATGGAGCTGAAAAGAGTAGTAGTTACGGGCTTAGGGGCCGTTACGCCCTTAGGCAACAACCTCGCCGACACCTGGCAAGGCCTCGTCTCCGGCGTGAGTGGTGCCGCGCCCATAACACACTTCGACGCCACTAAATTCAAGACCAGGTTCGCCTGCGAAGTCAAGAATTTCGACGGTACCCAGCTTGTTGGCAAGGATGCTCGCAAGATGGATCTCTTCGCCCAGTACGCCATCGTGGCTGCTGAGGAGGCTTTGAGAGATTCTAAGCTTGACTTGCCCAATGAGGACCGTGACCGCATTGGTGTCGTTTGGGGAACAGGAATTGGCGGTATCAAGACCTACTATGAGGAGGCCCGCGAATTCGTCCTGGGCGATGGAACCCCGCGTTTCAGCCCGTTCTTCATCCCCAAGATCATCGCCGACATTGCCCCGGGCTATATCTCGATTCGCAACGGACTCGGCGGTCCTAACTTCGGTACCGTCTCAGCGTGCGCTTCGTCTACTTCCGCCATCGTCGTGGCTTTGGACCTTATCCGTCTCGGTAGGGCCACTGCTGTCGTCACTGGCGGCTCCGAGGCTCCGATCACTGTTTCTGGCGTGGGTGGCTTCACCTCAATGAAGGCACTCTCAAGCCGTAACGACGATCCACTGACTGCCTCGCGTCCTTTCGATAAGGATCGTGACGGTTTTGTCATCGGCGAGGGCGGCGCAAGCCTTGTTATCGAGGAGTATGAGCATGCTGTCAAGCGTGGCGCGCATATCTATTGCGAGCTCGTTGGCGGCGGCCACTCTGGCGACGCTTATCACATCACTGCCCCCCATCCAGAGGGCAATGGTGCTGCACGCGTCATGGCAGAGGCTCTCCGCGATGCAAATCTTCAGCCTTCCGACATCGATTACATCAACGTCCACGGCACCTCGACACCCCTTGGTGACAAGGGCGAGCTCATCGCCATTGGCAAGGTCTTTGGCGAGGACGCTTACCGCCTCAACATCAGCTCGACCAAGTCTATGACTGGCCACCTCCTCGGCGCTACCGGCGCTCTCGAGGCCATCGCCTGTGTCAAGACTATCGAGACGGGTATCGTTCCCCCGACCATCAATCACTTCACTGACGACCCCGATATCGACTCTAAGCTCAACCTCACGTTCAATGAGGCTCAGCAGCGCAAGGTCAGGGCTGCCATGTCCAACACGTTTGGTTTTGGCGGTCACAACGGCACTGTCGTATTCAAGGAGATCTGATTTTGATAGCCGACTTTCAAGACATAATAAAACTTTTTTCCCGCAAGGGAAGAAAGTTTTATTTTTTTTTGGTCAAAACCATAGGTTATTGGCCCCGCTCAACGGAGCATTTCAGCAAGGCGTTCGTCCACCGCTCTGTGTCTCCCTCCGCTCATCTCGCTGAGGCTGAGGTTAATAATGAGCGCCTTGAATATCTTGGCGATGCCGTTATTGAGACCATTGTCTCAGACATTCTCTACCACAAGTTTCCTTCGGCCGATGAGGGTTTCCTCTCTCACCTCAGGTCTAACATGGTCTGCCGCGCCAGGCTCAACACTATCTCTTTCGAGCTGGGACTCGATGAGTATATTGTCATGTCCTCGCGCAAGGATTTGGCTGTGAGCCATATACCAGGTGATGTGCTTGAGGCTTTTGTGGCTGCCATCTATTTGGACGGCGGAATGAAAAAGGCTTTCCGATTTGTTGAGAAAGCTATAGCCAACCCTAAGAGGATTGCCGAGGCGCAGAATGACTCAAATAAGGCGAATTATAAGAGTGACCTTGTCTGCCTTGGTGAGCAGCTTGATGTGGAGGTTATTTTTGAGACCCGCAAGGCCACAGGCAATTTAGGGCGCGATGAGGATGGCTTTGTCCTCTGTTTCGTATCTGAGATCAAGGTTCAGGATTTCGTCATCGGGGTGGGGTATGGCCGCTCCAAAAAATCTGCAGAGCAGATGGCCGCAGGAAAAGTTCTCGCTGCGGTTAAAAGTGGCGACTTGGATCTCTCTAACGTAAGACCCTATAGTATTTTAATGTCGGTTGAGTCGGAACTGGAGGCAGAAACTCAGTCTGACCCTTCTGCCCGCTTGTCCGATTCTAAAAAGTCCACTAAGAAAGCTAAGTCTCAGGCATCCGAAATGAATGCCTCTCAGGTCAATACCGAGTCAGCCTCTTGTGACAAAACAAGTGGGGCTTCGAATGTCTGTGCTGAGGATGGGCAATCTGTTGAAAGTGAGAAATCAGCAGTTGAGGAAGTTGATGTCGCCACGAAACTTGCAGAGCTTGCTGCCGCTCAGGCGGATAAAGATGGTGAGACCGTAATAAGTGGCATGGTCTGCGGAGCCGACCCCATGTCTTATAAATTGCAGTCGTAGCCGCCCTCCGCATTGATGCCGCGGGCCTGCGATTGATTCAGGAAAACCTCGTAGAATGAGACGGTTTCGTCATATTTGAGCCTGATTTTGGTAGACTGCATGAGGAATTTTCTTACTTCGTTGTCATTAAAGGAGTTGAGGTCTATCATTTGTAGGCCTTTGATTTTTAGGTAGTAATCCAACAGCCCCTCGTCATCATATCTGCCGTTGGTCATTTGGCGCATCTTGCTTACTACCATGTCACGCATCAGGCCGTCTGTATCTCCCGGGAAGAGCAAATCGCACAGTGTGTCGATGGTGTCGCGTTTCTTCCGCAACTTCCAAAATCTGAGGTAATGGAAAGTGAGGGGTATCAATAGGCACAGGATTAATATGCCGATGATGAAGGATATGGTAATCTCTCCCATTTTTAATAAGATCTTTAGTGTTAAAGCTTGACCGAGTGCAAATATATGCCTTTTTAGGTCCGTGCGGCTTCAGTCGGTCTCTCTTTTAACTTTGCAAATCTCGCGTTTGCCCTCTTTCCCCCATCTGCTCTTTCATCCTTTGAGCCAAATACTCTTGCTCCGCTTGCCCGGGTGTCGGGATGAGTTCAACAGAATTATCCAACCTTCCTATGGTGGCAAGATCCATAAGCGTCGTGTAGCCAGATCTGCATACAATGTTTTTAGCCGATAGCATAAGTCCTTTCAACTCGGAAGCTTCGGCCAAGCCAATCACCTCCACTCCGTTATCTAAGTACTCTTTGGCCTTTCTGCCGTCTCCGCACACTACCACTCTTCTGCCACTCTCTTTTTTGAATCTCTCAATCAGATATTCTGTGAACCTGCCGCGTTGAGGTTCGGGCCCTGAGGCTATGCCAAGCCAGGCGACATATTCGCCCGTCTCAGCCTTTTCTTCAGCCATTCTGCTCAACAGCCCTGCGCAGTGGACTCTCATCCCGTCTGGAACTGGCGTTGACATGTCGCCACTCAGTCCGCCCAGTTTGTAGTCTGGTACAAAGCAGGCGTCAAACTTCTTAATCATATGGCATATAATGGCAGAGAGCATCCTTTCAGCCCATCGCGGAGCCCCCGTTGCAATGTGCGGATGAAGTTGATGGGTTATGATGACGCTCGGACACCCATGCGCCCAGACGCCATACCTGTTGTCTGATATGATAAGGTCGGGGCTCTCCTCTTCCACAATGCGCATGGTGTGCCAATGCTCGCACAATATGCTCCAAAGAAATGAGGGGGATTGTAGTCCTATCTCTGCCCATTGAAACCTCCCTCCGCTTAACCTTGGCGAGAAAGAGGGAAGGCTCACCGCCTTGCAGTCGGGAAACTGATGCCGCAGTAATTCAAGAGATTGCCCGCTGCCGGCTAATATCACGCGGCAACGGCGGCGCAAAAGAGCCTCAACCACTACGGCCGTCCGCGTGGCGTGTCCCAGTCCCCAGTCGAGAACCGAGACTAAGACTGTGCTGTCTCTCGTCAATTTCACAACCTCAAATTACTCATATCTGACGAGATTAGCGGCAAAAACATTAATTTTGTCCACCCGTTTGGGATGTTTGGCCACTCTTGAGAGCGGCGTCCCTCTCAGGGCATAAATTTCTCCATAATGCCAATACGTATCCCAGACTCACTGCCTGCAAGGCAAATACTCGAGTCCGAGCGAGTCTTCATCATGGGCGAGCAGAGGGCTATGACGCAGGACATCCGTACCCTGCGCATCCTCATCCTCAACCTCATGCCCAATAAGGTCGCAACTGAGACTCAACTCCTCCGTGCGCTCTCCAACTCCCCGCTTCAGGTCTCTGCCGAGCTCCTTATGGTCAAGAGCCATAACTCGAAAAACACTTCTGCCGAGCATCTCAGCTCGTTCTATAAGGTTTTCGACGATGTCAAGGACAAGCGATATGACGGTCTGATCATTACAGGCGCGCCCGTTGAGCAGATGCCTTTCTGCGAGGTTGACTATTGGGACGAGTTGTGCCAAATAATGGATTGGAGCCGAACAAACGTAACCAGCACTCTGCACATTTGCTGGGGCGCGCAGGCAGGACTCTATTACCACTACGGGATTGACAAGTATGCGCTGCCCGAGAAGATGTTCGGCGTGTTCCATCATCAGGTGACGGATCTCCGTGTCCCTCTTGTGCGCGGCTTCGATGACGTCTTCTGCGCACCCCACTCGCGCCACACGGGCAACCGCCGCGAGGACATAGAGAATTGTCCCGAGCTTCGACTCTTAGCCTATTCTGAGGAGGCTGGCCCCTACATCGCCATATCCTATGACGGCCGTCAGGTCTTTGTCATGGGCCACTCAGAGTATGACCGCGATACTCTCAAAGACGAGTATTTCCGCGATCTCAACAAGGGTCTTCCTATTAAAATCCCTTGCAACTACTTCCCCGATGACGACCCCGAGAAGACTCCGGCAAAGAGTTGGAGGGCGCACTGCCATCTGCTCTTCACCAATTGGCTCAACTACTACGTCTATCAGCAGACGCCTTACGAGTTGTAGTTCAGGTGGTTGCTACTCGTCTCGGTCAGCCGCTGGATTATTTTGAATAAAAAATCGCATCGTAGCGCTTGCTTTAATGAAAAATAGCGCTACCTTTGCACTCGGATTTCCCGAAGAGGGTTCCGGTTTTTAGGTAGATCCGTTAGCTCAGTTGGTAGAGCACAACACTTTTAATGTTGGGGTCCTGGGTTCGAGCCCCAGACGGATCACACCTTTTGGAAGGCTCTGCAGTTCAACTGCGGAGCTTTTTTTTTCTCCATAAATCTCTTCAATGCTGTCAAAGAAGGTGCGCCTTGGCGTTTCAACGCTCCTCCTGCCGTTAAAAAGGCCTCTATTTCTTTGCGATACATAACTTTTGTTTCTAACTTTGTTAGTATGAGCAAAAAAATTATAACGTGGGTCTGTATAGTCCTCCCGTTCGCCTTCATAGGCCTTGTGTTTATGCAGGTGAGGTGGATTGTTGAGGCCTGCAAGCTCAGAGACGCACAGTTTGACCAGACGGTGGTCAGATGCATCGACAATGTCGTGTCCCGTCTTGAGACAGATGAACTCATCGAGTCGCGCCAGGGTGGACAGCCTGGGCAGCGCACTTTCACGCCTTTTGCCAAGTATAAGGATTCGCAGCGTCAGAACGGACAGGCCGACGAGGTCAGTGTCACGTTCCGCCTTGATAATTTCGGCTTCTATAAACTCGATGTCAACAAGGCCGGCAGTTTGGCCTCCATCGAGACTGGTGTGGTTGACGCGAGCAGCATTCTCGGCAACGATGTTGTCACCAACTCTTATGTCGCTCTCAACGGCATCCTCTCGCGCAAACTGCGTTACCTTAACGCTCAGGCCTCAAAGAGCGTATTCGAGGAGTCTCCCATCGAGGTGCGCATCAACCCGCAGAGGCTTGACGCCCTCCTCATGCAGCAATTCGCTGATAATGGCATAACCTCGCCCTATGAGTACGCGGTCTACAACTCGGCAGGCCAGATGGCTTTCTCAAGCCCCGCTTACGATACCTCATACGATGGCGTAATCTTTGACAAGCGTCTTTATCCCAATGATATCCACGCCAAGACGCACAACGTCCGTGTCTACTTCCCCGTCAGGCCCAACGTAGTGCGCGGTCTCATGGTTCAAATCATCCCCACCACTTTCTTCTGCCTCGTGGTGATGATTCTTTCGGCCTACATCGTCATCATCATCTTCCGCCAGAAGAAGCTCGACGTCATTAAGAACGACTTCATCAGCAACATGACGCACGAGTTCAAGACGCCCATCTCGACAATGTCTCTCTCGGCGCAGATGCTCCGCGATCTCGCTGACAATGTCAAGCCCGATTTCATCAGGCGAAACACCACCATAATAATTGATGAGGCCAAGCGACTGACCGTCCAGGTCGAGAAAATCCTCCAGATGTCAACTTTCGACCGAGGTAAAGGTCGCCTTAAGCTTGAGGAGCGAAACATCAACGAGATTGTCGACAAGGTGGTCAACAACTTCCGAGTCAAGGTGGAGAGCGCCAATGGCGAAATCAATGAGAGGCTCGACGCCACAGACCCCATCGCCATGGTTGACGACGTCCACTTCACCAACGTCATCTACAACCTGCTCGACAACGCATTCAAGTACAGGCGCGACGCTCCCATGCTCCACGTCTGGACCAGGAACTCGAACGGCGGCATCATTATCTCGGTCAAGGATAACGGTCTCGGCATATCAAAGGAGGACCAAAAAAGGATTTTTGAAAAGTTCTATCGTGTCTCAACTGGTGACACTCACGATGTTAAGGGCTTCGGACTCGGCTTGGCTTATGTCAAAAAAATTGTCGAGGATCATGGCGGACAAATTTTTGTTGAGAGTGAATTGAACGTTGGAACGAAATTTGACATATATTTGCCTTTAATAAAGTAATAAAGATATGGATGACAAGAAAAAGCACAAGATTCTTTTAGCCGAGGATGACAGCAACCTCGGTGTCTTGCTGTGCGAATACCTGCAGGCCAAAGATTACGCGGCCGACCTGGCTCACGACGGTGAGGAGGCATATAACATGTTCATCAACGACAAATACGACCTCTGCATTTTCGACGTCATGATGCCTAAAAAAGACGGATTTACTCTTGCCAAGGAGGTCCGTATGGCTAATGTCGAGGTCCCTATCATCTTCTTAACCGCTCGTAACGTTAAGGAGGATATTCTCCAAGGCTTCAAAATCGGAGCCGATGACTATTTGACCAAACCATTCTCAATGGAGGAGCTCACCATGCGCATCGAGGCCATCCTCAGGCGCACCAGCGGTGAGAGCCCCGTTCTGGATACATATAAACTCGGCCGCTTCAAGTTCGACACCCAGAAGCAGCAACTCATTGACGGCGAGAACGTCATTAAGCTTACGACCAAGGAGAGCGAGCTTCTCAAGCTCCTCTGCTCAAATGCAAACAAGGTCCTCGAGCGTAATGTGGCTCTCAAAACCATTTGGGTCGATGACAATTACTTCAATGCCCGCAGCATGGATGTCTACATCACCAAACTGCGTAAGCACCTGAAGGACGATCCCTCGGTCGAGATTATCAACGTACACGGCAAGGGCTATAAACTCGTCATGTAATAACCCTATTCCTCACCGACGTGCCGCCTGGTGCGCTCCGCCTGAATGAAGGAAGAGCCTACGCCATCCAATTGTAGCGCGATATGCCTCGTGAGAGGTGAGCGCATGATAATATAAAGGCTGATTGATTTGATAACCCGGACGATGAGATTTCGTCGGGATCTTTTACACTATTAAGCGGTACGGTGGGTTAACATCCGCGAAAAGACGAGTTGCGCCTAAGCGACTTCTTTCAAAGCGTCGACGGCCGCCTCAGTTGATCTGAGGCGGCCGTCGCTTTTTTGTGTTGTTTTTTTGTTTATTGCCGTTTAGCTTTCATCCCCACTTTCGCCTGTTTGTCTGCCAATTATTGTTTTGGGGCCTGTCTTTCAACTGTTTGTGACGGTGCCTGCTGTGGCGTGGGGCGAGTTGGCGCTTAGTGCATCTTGCGCCCAATGATGTTGAAAAATTCCTCGCGTGTGGCGTCTCTCGTCAAGAAAGCACCTGAGAAATCACTCGTGGTTGTAACCGCGTTTTGCTTTGACACGCCGCGCATCTGCATACACATGTGCCGCGCCTCGATAACAACAGCGACGCCAAGCGGGTTGAGCGTTTCCTGTATGCACTCCTTAATCTGGGTCGTCAGACGCTCCTGCACCTGAAGGCGACGTGCGAAAGCGTCAACCACGCGCGGCAGTTTGGACAGGCCGGTGATGTAGTCGCGCGGAATGTAGCCCACGTGCGCCTTGCCAAAGAACGGAAGCATGTGATGCTCGCACATGGAGTAGATCTCTATGTCCTTGACAACCACCATCTGCTGATACTTCTCATGAAACATGGCTTGGCGGAGGATGGCCTCGGGGTCTTCCCTATAGCCTTTCAGGAGGTATTGCATAGCCTTGGCCGCACGAACGGGGGTCTTGACAAGCCCCTCGCGTGTGACGTCCTCGCCAACCTCGCTTATGATGCCGGTGTAATAGCCCGCCATGCGCTCGGTGCGGGTCTCGTCATATATGTTCGGGTCGTCTTGTAGCTCTGAAGCACTGACTACTGTTGCCATTTTGCTTGGGTGAATTTGGTGTTAGTTGGCGCGAAAATACTCTATTTTCATCTCTTTTTGGCCGTGCGGGCTCTCTTAATTGGGGTGGGCCGCTTTTTCCAAAACATCTTTGCCCCGTCTCGTCGTTTTTTGCCTATATTTGTGATAGTATGCATTGTGCATCACCGAATACGATTACTGAATATACAATACTGATAACCAACCCTCCCTGATTAAACAAACAGCATGATGGAAGAGAAGACTATTACACTGACTTATGAGGTGACTCCAGACAAGACGGCCGAGGTCATGGGCTCAGGTGACATGCCCGTGCTTGCGACGCCCGCCATGGTGGCCATGATGGAGAATGCCGCCATGACTCTCGCTAAGCCTCTTTGCGCTGATGGCGACACTACTGTTGGCAGTCTTATTAACACGTCTCATTTGCGCCCCTCGGCTGTCGGCGCCACCATTAGCGTGATGGCTACTCTCGTGGCGCATGAGGGCAGGAAGCTTACTTTCGCCATTGTGGCTAAGGACGGAGATAATGTCATTGGTGAGGCGGAGCATGTCCGCTTCATGGTCACTCGTGATCGTTTCCTTGCTAAGTTGGGCAAGTAACCTATACTCTAATCTTGTTGTCTAAGTTATGAGTATCAGGATTTTGCTGACGTCGTTGATGTCGGTGGTGCTGCTCTCTGCTTGCTGCTGCCAGAATGACGCGCAGGCGGCTAATGACATGGCCGCGTCCGCCGTGACCAAAAAGATGGCCAAGGGTGAAGGTGTCTCGGCCAGTAGCAAACACATAACTGGCTCGCTCGATATGACGGAGGCTGGTACGGGTCTCCGCTGCACGCCAGTCTCTCATGTGTCAGTGGGCGGCGAAGTCGTCTTTGTCAACTGCGTCTTCGAGGACGATGTGCTCAGCTATGTCGCCTCTGCCAAGCAGAGTGTCAGTGCCGATTTTTGTTCTGATGTCACTTTCATCGGCTGCGTTTTTCAAAAAGGTCTCGACTTGCGTCAATGCGCCTTCCGCGGAAGGTTCGACTTTGAGAAGTGTGTGGTCCGTGGGGCTGCTCTCTTTGACGGGGCTCGTTTCATGGGCGGATGTGTGTTCAACGGCAGCCAGTTTGAGTCTACGGCCTCTTTTGATGGCGTTCGCTTTGGACCGGGCAGCAGTTTGCGTGGAGTCAAGTTTGACATGGCGGCCCTGCTCCAGAACTCTTGGTTCGAGTCCGATGTGATGTTCACAGACAGCCATTTCTCTGGCGTGTCCGATTTCTCGCATGTTCATGCCGCTGGTGGTGTCAACATGTCCAATTGCCAGTTCGGCAGCCGTGTTGAGTGCCGAGACGCTAATTTCTTTGGAGCTGTGAGGCTCTCGAATGTGCATTTCGCTGGCAATGTGATAGCTGAGAACACGTCTTTCTTTGGAAATCTGAATCTTAACAAAGCATCTTTTAATAACGATGTCGAGGTGTGCCATTGCGTTTTCACTGCTTTGCCCGACATCTCAACCACAATCAAGGCCGACGCCGTTGTCGTCACTGAGCGGAACAACCAATGTCTTTCGCGGCCGATAAATATTTTGAAATGAAAAAGAGTTTTATCGCGGCTGCAGCTGCCGCAGCCCTCGCCGGGTCTTCTCTGACAGCTTGTGACGAGGATACGCTTGATCTTATCTTTGGCATTTTAAATGTCTTGACTGACAGCGGCGAGGAGGTTACTGTCCAAGTCGATGACAAAGGTCTCGGTTATTTGGAACCGGATGAGGACACCAGCACCATTGAGGATGATATTCACCTCAACACCAATGATGGTGACGGCACTGTGTCTTCCGACCTGCCAAGCAAAGTTGACCTTACCGCCTACTTGCCGCCCATTGGCAATCAAGGCTCCTACGGCACATGTGTCGCATGGGCCACGGCCTACAACTGCCGCACTTGGTTGGATGCCCATAAGAACGGACGCACCACCAATCAGTTGACCACGAGCGAGATATATAGCCCTGCGGACATATGGAAGGGCATATCCTCAAGCCAAAAGAACTCAGGTTGCCAAGGCACCTCTTTCCAGCCTGCTTTCAACGCCATGATCTCTCGTGGTGTGGCCACGTGGGCTAAGTCACCCTATTTCTCCTCTTCGTCAGATTGTGACTGCTCCAACTCTTCGTCCGAGAACACGGAGGCGGCTAAGCATAAGATTAAGTCTTACCGCGAGATTGCCATAACTGACATTAATACTGTCAAGCGCTATCTCGCCGAAGGTCATCCTGTCGTCCTCGGCGCATGTCTCGGTGACAATTATATGAATGCCTCGGGCAGCTCTGTCATCTATTCCAAGGGTTCTACCAACCAGACGGGAATGCATGCCTACCATGCCATGATGTGCGTTGGCTATGACAACAGCAGGGGCGGCTCAAATGGCGCTTTCCGCATTGTCAACTCGTGGGGTGAGGACTGGGGCGATAACGGTTTCGTCTGGATTGATGCTAACTATATGTGCAGCAGCTCGTTCGCTTATACCGGCCTTGTCGCTTATCTTGACGATGATGACACCACGTCATATGGTGACGAGTCCAGCACTGTCGATCTTCAGCCCACTAAGATTACGGATGAGGATTATTACGCGGCAGGTGACTCTGACTCTGATGACCCTCGTTGGCGCACATTGACCTACGATGTCTATAACGCAGGTGAGGGAACTGTTAAAGCCTCGTCAACATGGGGCAACGCCTATGTGCTCTATAACGCCTATAACGCCAACGAGATGACTGTGGTTCTCGTGGATCTCTACACCGACCAGCTCGGCGTCGCTAAAAACCAGGCCAACTTCAATTGGGACAAGACTGAGGCCAAGGCTACCATCGGTCTCGACGCGCAGGGCTATTCGCTCACTAATGTGGACATCCCTGGCCAAAGCTCAGTGGCTACTGTCGTCACCAAAGCTACCGACTCAAGCAAGAAGGCCGATGCCTACAATTTCTCATGGTCATATAAATTGCCCGATGTCACTGGCAAGTATTATCTCGTGCTGATTGCCGATGCGTTCAGCTCTGTCTCCGAGAGCAATGAGAGCAACAACTACTATTTCCTCACGGGCGCTGACAATGGCCCGCTCTCCATATCTAATGGTGTGATTCAGACCACTATCGCCAACAATAAGAGCCTCTCTCTCGCCAAGCCTAAGCAGAACGCTGCCCACCCGCAGCAGACTGCCGTCAACGAGACTGCCCCCAACACCTATTCGCCCGCCGAAATCTCTGAGGTGCTCGACCGTATGCGCGCGAGTGGTGAGCTGAGAAACAAGGCGCAGCAGTGGATTGAGCAAAATGAGCAGACCCCTATGGCTAAGCGTAAGACTATAACGGTGGCCGAATAAGGGGATTGCTGTTGACAGGGTACAAGATATTTAATGACAGAAAAAATGAAGATCAATAAGATAAATGGTGGCCTCAAGATTGCCGCCATCGCATTCTGCGCCTCTCTCGCGCTCTCTTCCTGCGCTGAACTGCTCTCAACAAGCACTCCGCAGAAGAAAAAAACTACCACTTCAACAACGGTGACGTCGTCAAGCTCTACGTCCAGCTCGTCTTCACAGTCTACGTCATCGACAACGGTGGGACAGGCTAAGGCGGACGGGACTACAAGCAAGGGACGCTCGTCTGTCACCAAGTAATTTTAACGCCCGTCGGCTTTTCTGTTTACTATGTCAATGGTTTGACTACGTAAAACACGGAACTGCCGCCATAACCCCTGTTGCGCATGGGGGTGTGGGGATGTTTTATCAATAAAATAAGTAATTTTACCTCAAGTCAAGGCTTAGCCTCCGTGCGACGCCCCGAAAATCATGTCCATTAGCATTCGCAACATAACAAAAAGATATGGGACCCAGTTGGCTCTTGACAACGTCTCGGTTGAGATAGCCGACGGTCAGGTTGTCGGTCTCCTTGGCCCTAATGGCGCCGGCAAGTCGACTCTCATGAAGGTGGTGACTGGCATCATAAGGGCTGACGAAGGCTCGGTTGACGTGTGCGGACATGACATATTGAGCGACAGTGACGAGGTGCGCAGACTCATCGGCTATCTGCCTGAGAGTAACCCGCTCAACCTCGAGATGTACGTGCGTGAGTACCTGACCATGATGGCCTCGCTCAGTGGCGTGACCGACAAGGCTAAGCGCATCGAGGAGCTGATTGAGATGACAGGCCTCGGCCCGGAGTCGCACAAACGCATCGGCTCTCTCTCAAAAGGCTATCGCCAGAGGGTGGGGCTCTGTCAGGCTCTTGTGGGTGACCCCAAGGTGGTCATTCTCGACGAGCCGACCACGGGACTCGACCCTAATCAGATTCTGGACATCCGCGAACTCATCCGAGGCTTAGCGCATGAGCGGACTGTTGTCCTCTCGACGCACATCATGCAAGAGGTCGAGGCGACTTGTGACCACATTGTCATCATTGACCATGGTCACATTAAGGCCCGCGGCTCGGTGGCCGAGGTGCTTAGTCTCGCCTCAGAGGGTAGGCAAGTGGTCGATGTAGAGTTCTATGCCGACATCGAGTGCCAGCAGTTGGAGCGTGAACTGCAAGCTGAGGCCACTCCTACAGGCCCGAGGAAGTTCCGCCTGACGGCCCCAGCCACTGATGACGACCTCCGCCTCACGACGTTCCGTTTCGCGGTTCGCCACAACGCCCCGCTGCTGCACATGTCGGCCGCGTCGGAGGACATTGAGGATGTCTTCCATCAGCTGACTGTCGACACGACAGATAAATAGGCAACCAAACAGACAAAAAATCATTTAACAAGAATAACGATATGGCAGACAAATTGATTGTGAAAGAGCTTGACAACGTCGCTGTACGTTTCTCCGGCGACTCCGGAGACGGCATGCAGTTGGCAGGAAACATCTTCTCCACAGTGTCGGCTACCGTAGGAAACAGCATCAGCACTTTCCCCGATTACCCGGCCGACATCCGCGCCCCGCAAGGCTCGCTGACTGGCGTGTCCGGTTTTCAGGTGCACATCGGCGCTGGCGTCGTCTACACCCCTGGTGACTTGTGCGACGTGCTTGTGGCCATGAACGCGGCGGCCCTCAAGACCCAATATCGCTACGCTAAGCCCGACGCGACCATCATCATTGACACTGACGCGTTCCGTGAGTCCGACCTCAAGAAGGCCGCTTTCGAGACCGCCGACCCCATTGCCGAGATGAACATTGACCCCGATCGCGTCATCGCCTGCCCTATCACCCAGATGGTCAAGGATTGCCTCGCGGACACCGGTATGGATGTGAAGAGCATCGTCAAGTGCCGCAACATGTTCGCACTCGGCCTCGTTTGCTGGCTCTTTGATCGTGACCTCGACATCGCTTTCAATTTCCTCCGCGAGAAGTTCGCCAAGAAACCCGGTGTGGCCGATGCCAACATCAAGGTCATCCAGGCAGGTTATGACTATGGTCACAACACCCACTCGTCTGCCATGAATGTCCGCCGCATCGAGAGCAAGGTCAAGGTGCCAGGTCGTTATATGGACATAACGGGCAACAAGGCTACGGCCTATGGCCTCATCGCGGCCGCTGAGAAAGCCGGTCTCCGACTCTTCCTCGGCTCTTACCCCATAACACCCGCTACCGATATTCTCCATGAACTCTCTAAGCACAAGAGCTGCGGCGTCATCACCGTGCAGTGCGAGGACGAGCTGGCAGGCTGCTGTTCAGCTCTCGGCGCATCTTTCGCTGGTGCTTTGGCTGTCACCTCTACCTCTGGTCCTGGTGTCTGCCTCAAGAGTGAGGCTATGAACTTGGCCGTCATCATGGAGTTGCCTCTCGTTGTTGTTGATGTTCAGCGTGGTGGCCCAGCAACCGGTCTCCCTACCAAGAGTGAGCAGACCGACTTGTTGCAAGTCCTCTTTGGCCGAAATGGTGAGTCGCCCATGCCTGTTGTGGCTGCCACCTCTCCTGTCGATTGTTTCGATGCCGCCTATCAGGCCGCCAAGATAGCCCTTGAGCATATGACGCCTGTCGTCCTGCTCACCGACGCCTACGTAGCCAACGGCTCTGGCGCTTTCCGCCTCCCGAATCTTGCGGATGCGGCCGCCATCAACCCGCCATACGTCCCTGAGGAACTCAAAGGCAAGTGGGCCCCATATCTGCGTGACGAGAAGACCGGCTCACGCTATTGGGCCATCCCCGGCCGTGAGGGCTTCCAGCATATCCTCGGTGGCCTTGAGAAGGATAATAAGACGGGTGCCATCTCTACTAACCCTGAGAACCATGACCTCATGTGCCATCTCCGTCAGCAGAAGATTGACCGCATCGAGGTGCCTGATGTTGAGGTGATTGGTGATAAGGATGACGCCGATCTGCTCATTGTCGGTTTCGGTGGCACCTATGGTCATCTCCATGCCGCAATGGACGAGATGCGCGCCGAAGGCAAGAAGGTCGCCCTCGCGCACTTCAAGTTCATCAATCCTCTGCCTGCCAACACGGCCGAGGTCATGAAAAAATATAAGAAGGTGGTAGTGGCCGAGCAGAACCTCGGACAGTTCGCCGCATTCCTGCGCATGAAAGTTGATTGCTTCGCCCCCTATCAGTTTAATCAAGTGAAGGGTCAGCCTTTCATCGTGAGCGAGTTGGTTGAGGCTTTCAACAAGATTCTCAATAACTAAGGTGTCTCAGAACCCCGGCGACCCAAATCATAGGGTTTGCCGCCAAAGGCATAATCGGGGTTCCGCAGGATTGAACAAAACAACAGTAACAGAAAAAGAATCATGAGCGAATTCACCATAAACGACTATAAGAAAGGGCAACCGCGTTGGTGCCCGGGTTGTGGCGACCACTTTTTCCTGGCCTCCCTCCACAAGGCCATGGCCGAACTCGGCGTCGCGCCTTGGGACACGGCTGTCATATCAGGCATCGGCTGCTCCAGCCGTCTGCCGCACTACATGGCAACCTATGGCATGAACACCATCCATGGTCGTGCCGCAGCCATCGCTACTGGTACTAAGGTTGCCAACCCCAACCTGACTGTATGGCAGGTGAGCGGTGACGGCGACGGCCTCGCCATTGGCGGCAACCACTTCATCCACGCCAACCGCCGTAACATCGACCTCAACATGATCCTCCTCAACAACCGTATTTACGGTCTGACGAAGGGTCAGTACAGCCCAACATCGCCCCGTGGCTTTGTCTCCAAGTCATCACCCTACGGCACTGTCGAGGATCCGTTCCGCCCCGCTGAACTTTGCTTCGGCGCACGTGGCCATTTCTTCGCTCGCGCTGTGGCGACTGACGCCCCCGGCACCATCGAGGTCCTCAAGGCCGCATATAAACATAAGGGAGCATCGGTTTGCGAGATTCTCCAGAACTGCGTCATTTTCAACAATGGCACGCACGACTCAGTCTACAGCCGCGAGGGTCGTGAGCTGAACGCTATCTATGTTGAGCACGGCAAGCCGCTCGTCTTCGGTAAAGACAAGGAGTTCGGCCTCGTTCAAGAGGGCTTTGGCCTCAAGGTTGTCAAGATTGGTGAGAATGGTGTCACCATTGACGATATTCTTGTCCATGACGCTCATTGCGAGGACAACACGCTCCAGCTTAAGCTCGCTCTCATGGAGGGTCCTGACTTCCCGGTGGCTCTCGGTGTCATCCGTGATGTCGAGGCTCCCACCTACAACGACGCCGTCTGGGCTCAGCTCGATGAGGTGTCTGAGAAAAAGAAGTATCATAACTTCGCCGAGCTTCTTGAGACTAATGATATTTGGGAGGTCAAATAATTTGACTTTTGCCCTTTCGTAGGGCATATCTTCTCATCTGATTTAATGAGCAGCCTGAGGGAGACGATCCCTTGGGCTGCTTCGTTTTATGATACATAACATGCGGTTGTGATTTCAAAAAGATTTTCACGCTTAGTGCTTATATTGGAAGAAATTACTACTTTCGTATCACTAAAGCTATGAAAAAGGATGGATTTTTTCGAGACCCTGTACAGTTACGCTACAATGCTCATTGTCGGCATTGTGTTGTCACTTTCCGCTATAATGCTACTTGTCAAGTGTAGAGGTGTGTCTAAAGAATACAATGTTGCACGACATTATCTTGCGACGCTATATATACTAATCGCATTTGACTTGATTTTTAGCCTGTTGACCCACATCAAAGGTTGGGGCGAGGGTGTGGACACTCTTGTCGATGTGCTATGTTATACACCTGTGGCTGTGTGCTTCGCCCTAATGTGCAGCGTTTTGCTTGATGAGGAAGAGACTTACCGCAAGAAGATAAAGCGGGATGTCATCTTATGCCCTCTCTCGATGACTGCCGGAATTTGCGGTATCATGATTGATGCGTTGCCTCATTGGGCCTTTATTTTTTTGATATGCGCATGGGCTATTTTCATTGTGACATTGGGTGTCAATATTCTAAGAAGCTATACGCAGGCTCTTGTGCGACTTGACAATGCTTATTCGGAGGGCAAACTTCGCAACATATCGTGGCTTCGCAATGGCTTTGTCCTTTTTGTCGTGTGGGGGCTGTGTTGCCCCATCGCTGCCGTTTGCCCCATGTGGTTCAATACGATATATGCCTCAATAGGAGGATTAATCTATATCTACATAGGCGTCTCTATTCTTAATTACGGCTCTGTGTGCAAAGAAAAAACTGACTATGGTGTAGATTATTTACCCTCTGCCCGTCATAACAATGAGGTGTTGTCGCAGTCTCTACGCAAATGGGTCGAGTCCAAAGGTTTTAAGGCTTCAGGTATAACTGTGGACAGTGTGGCGTATAGTCTTAATATAGCGCCCGCAGATGTTTTGGCCATTATAGCTAATGAATACCATTCCGATTTCCGCAATTTCATTATACGCATGCGAGTCCGAGAGGCGCAAGAGTTGCTTGTCAAACATCCCAAGGAGGGCGTGGTGAATATTGCCCGCGGGGTTGGCTATATCTCATTGGACGACTTTAACGATGATTTTCATGACATTGCGGGCGTGACTCCGCAAGAATGGCGTGAGGGGTGCCTACGTTTCCTCTGATCTTCTCCATTTCCCTTTTTTCTGAATGTCCCTTATCAACATATCCGCCGAGGGTCTCTCTCTGCCTGCCGCAGAAATTGCTCAGCAAGTCAACGACTCCTTGTCGAGACATCCACAACTTGTAATAACGGCACCGCCAGGCGCAGGCAAGTCTACGCTTCTGCCTTTGACAATTTTGAAAAGCCTGACTGACGGAGGGCGCATTTTGATGCTTGAGCCTCGCCGACTCGCCGCTCGACAGATAGCGGAACGCATGGCGTCATTGATTGGTCAGGAGGTCGGGCGTACTGTGGGTTACACTGTGCGTTTTGACAGCCGGACGTCGGCTGAGACGCGCATCGAGGTTGTCACAGAGGGCATCCTCTCTCGCCGTCTTATTTCTGACCCATCGCTTGAGGGTGTCGCGGTTGTCATCTTTGATGAGTTTCATGAGCGCAGCATCTTTGCCGACGTGGCTCTCGCCTTGTCTCGTGAGGCTCAGCAGATTTTGCGTCCCGACCTGCGCATCGTCATAATGTCCGCTACGATTGACGCCACGTCAATTTGCCGTTTGCTTGATGCCCCACTCATTGAGAGCAGCGGAAGAATGTATCCTGTCGAAGTGCGTCGTGGTGATGAGTGTGACGCCTTCTCATGTGCCGAAGTAGTGGCTTCAACAGTTGTGCGCGCGCACTCTGAAAATCAAGGTGATATTCTGGCTTTCCTCCCTGGTGAGGGTGAGATACGCCGTGCTGCCTCATTGCTTCAGGGTAAACTTGGAGCGACTAAGATTTTCCCACTCTACGGCATGTTGCCTCAGTCGGAGCAGCGTAAGGCCATCGCGCCAAGCCGCCCCGGTGAACGCAAGGTTGTGCTTGCTACTCCCATTGCCGAGACGTCGCTGACGATTGAGGGCGTCCGCGTTGTTGTCGATTCTGGCCTATGCCGCCAAATGGTTTTCGATCCTGCCAATGGGCTGAGCCATTTGGAGACAGTGCGGATTTCAATGGATATGGCCGGCCAGCGCATGGGTCGTGCCGGACGTGTGGCTCCCGGTGTCTGTTATCGCCTATGGAGCCTCGCCACGGAGCATCGGATGGCCGATATGCGTAAACCGGAAATAGAGGTGGCGGACCTCGCCCCCCTCACGCTCGATGTGGCCGCATGGGGTGAACGCGACCCCGAAAAACTGACATGGCTCACACCTCCGCCCCGTGGACATGTGGAGCAGGCGCGATCGCTGCTCAGGATGCTCGACGCGATTGACGACGACAACCGTCTCACACCCCATGGGCGCGCGTTAAGCCAGATGCCATGCCATCCGCGCATGGCTCAGATGATGACAGCTGCAAGTTCGCAACCTCTGCGCTCTTTGGCGGCCGACATTGCCGCTCTTCTCGAAGAAAAAGACCCCATGGCCAATCAACCCGGTTTTGTAGCCTCGGCCGACATCAATCTGCGCATTGAGTCGCTCCGACGCTCTCGTGCCAATAACAGGATGAGTAGCAAGGCTTGGGAGCGCATTGCCAAGATAGCGGAGCAATATAGGCGTATTGGTAAGATTGATGAGCCGGACAATGGCCCATTCAGTCGGACGGACACCGGTCTTCTTCTCGCTTCCGCTTATCCCGAGAGGATAGCCTCCGCCCGTGAGGGGAGGCATGGCCTCTTTATGCTCAGTAGTGGCGATTTGGCTCAATTGCCTAAGGATGACGATCTTGTGGCTGAGCCTTGGATTGTGGCGGCAAATGTTAACGCGCATGACGGGGTGGGGCGCATATTCCTTGCGTCGCCTCTTGACCCTAAAGACCTCAAACCCATGTTGCGTGAACGCGACAATGTGTCGTGGGACATGAAAAAGGGCTGCATAGTTGCTCAACGCGAGTACCGCATAGGCAGCCTCGTCCTCGGAGCTAAGTCCATCCGCGAGGGGAACCATGACCTTATTGTCTCGACCATTTGCAAGGCTGCGCAAAAGGATGGGGAGCGTATGCTTGATTTCTCCGAAGAGGCTCAAACTTTTCAACAGCGCGTGGCAATAGTCTCTCAATGGCATCCCGAACTTGAGTTGCCTGACCTCTCCACAGCCTCTGTTCTCTCCTCTGCCCCCGATTGGTTGCCAATGTACATAGGCAAAGCCACCACTGTGGCCGAGTTGAAGAAGATAAACATGGCGGATGTCCTCAAGTCTATGCTGACATACAGCCAGTCGCAAACTGTTGACAATCTTGCGCCTGAACGCATTGAGGTCCCAACAGGCAGCCATATCCGTGTGGAATATAGGGCAGCTGCCGAGGCTCCTGTTCTCCGTGTCAGGTTGCAGGAGTGTTTTGGCATGGCTACCACGCCTTGTGTGGATGGTGGACGCCGCCCCGTGCTGATGGAACTCCTCTCACCGGGCTACAAGCCTGTTCAGTTGACTCAAGACCTCGCCAACTTC
Source organism: Bacteroidaceae bacterium (assembly GCA_963618945.1). Classification (GTDB taxonomy): domain Bacteria; phylum Bacteroidota; class Bacteroidia; order Bacteroidales; family Marinilabiliaceae; genus W3P20-009. The sequence continues at coordinate 45,921 of CAVETY010000018.1, read as the reverse complement.
TGGCGCGAGACATATTTTGAGGTGCGGAAAGAACTCAAAAGACGCTATCCTAAGCACTCTTGGCCAGATAATCCGCTTGAAGCGGAGGCCGTGCGAGGTGTCAAACGCCGCTCTTGAATATTATACACCCTCTCAATGGCTACTTTGGTTGATAAAGAGTGCCCGTTTGTCCCTTTGTCTGCTCAATCTTCATTGAAATAAGTATCTTTGCGTGGCGAAATAGTATATTATTCATCTTTGAGCCGATAGCCTTGCGGGACGCCTTTTTTGATATAGGTCTCCACAAAGGAATGTGGCTCAACTCAACCAAACTGTTTTGAAAAAGATAAGCTATGCCATTGGCATGAACATCGGCGCAAACCTCAAGGCCGAGGGCGCTACTAATGTTGATTTCGACGAGCTCTTCAAGGGTCTCAAGGCCGTCTTGACCGGCGAAAAGCCTGAGATTGAGCCTGCTGAGTGTGGTGAGATTCTCCAGAAGTATTTCACTGAGCTCGAGGAGAACAAGATCAAGGCCACCATGGAAGAGGGCCAGGCTTTCCTTGCCGCCAACTCCACGCGTCCTGAGGTTACCACTTTGCCCAGCGGCCTGCAATATGAGGTCATAACCGAGGGCAAGGGCGCCAAGCCCAAGGCCACTGACACCGTCCGTTGCCACTATCACGGCACCCTTGTCGACGGCACTGTCTTCGATTCTTCCGTACAGCGCGGAGAGGCTATCAATTTCCCTGTCAACGGCGTCATCGCTGGTTGGGTCGAGGCTCTCCAGCTCATGCCTGTCGGCTCAAAGTGGAAGCTCTACATCCCTTATAACCTCGGCTATGGCGCACGTGGCGCAGGCCAGAGCATCCCACCCTACGCTACCCTCATCTTCGAGGTTGAGCTTATCGACATTGTCAAGTAACTAACAGAAATATAACACAAGAGAATGAAAAATCTTTTTTTCATCGCTGTCGCGGCTGGCTCAGTGCTGACCTCATGCAGCAATTGCGGCATCAGCAAGAAGGCTGACCTCGCTTCTCAACAGGATTCAATCAGCTACGCGCTCGGTGTCACTTTCGGTGATTACCTCCGTGGACAGTACAAGCAGCTCCCCGTTGACACCATCGACTACGTCACCTACGCTTGCGCACTCTCTGACAGCAAGTTGACTGATGACTACATCAATAACGTCAAGGCTCAGCTCGACACCATCTATGGCAATCTCTTCATGGCTGGTACCCGCGCTCAGCTCGCTTATGGTGAGGCTGCCATTTCTCTTGACGATGCTCAGGGCCTCTTGAATGCCAAGGCTACCGCCAAGCGTGCCGAGATCCAGGCTAAGCGTGAGGCTGAGGCCGCAGCCAACGAGGCTGAGGGTAAGGCTTTCCTCGAGACCAACATTAAGGCTGAGGGTGTCGATTCAACTGCAACCGGCCTTCAGTATAAGGTTCTTGTGGCTGGCAAAGGCCCCAAGCCAACTGAGAATGACCGTGTCAAGGTTAACTACCGCGGCACTCTCATTGATGGCACTGTCTTCGACGAGACCAAAGAGGGTGAGCCTGCTACTTTCCCCCTCCGTGGCGTAATCAAGGGTTGGACTGAGGCTCTTCAGATGATGCCTGTCGGCTCAAAGTGGGAGATCTACGTCCCTGCAGCCCTCGCTTATGGACAGCGCGGCGGCGGTGAGAAGATTGGCCCCAACAAGACCCTCATCTTCCAAATCGAGCTCCTCGAGATTGTGAAGTAAGAACACAAGGTCTAAACACTTGAAATAAACAAAACCGCCCTGCTGACATATTGGTCAGCGGGGCGGTTTCTTTGTTGGCGTAATTTCCATATCGAACACAATCATAATCCCCATCCTTTTCTCTCCCCAAAAACCTGTCACCTCTCTTTGGTGAGTAAACAGGAATAATTTGTGAAGTAAGGAATAGCATAAAAGAGATTACCCCGCCTACTGAATTTCTCCAGTTGGCGGGGTGTCTCTCTTTGCTGAACACTTTACCTGTGATTATGATTTCCGCATAGGGTGAGGCTCTTTAGGCTCCTTTGGGGAAGACCTATGTAATTGTATTTCATTAATAATAATCTTCACGGACTATTCTGAATCCTACGTTGGCGTAGCCGTAATTCCCGTCACGCGCATCGTCCGAATACTCTGTTCGGCATGCGTCTCGGCTCGAATCCCAGCTGCCACCTTTCACGATGTACTGTCCATCGGAATTCAGTGTTGAGGTCCATTCCCAGCAGTTGCCCCAGAAGTCGATGCCACCGCACGCCCCTGTAGACTGCGCATAGGCGCTGACGGAGGTAAGTCCGCTCTCCACAAAGTCGCTGTTCATGCTGACGTCTTTCGGCATATGCCCTGCCGCCAATATCCACTCCTCCTCTGTGGGCAGCCTATACGTGTGGTCGCCATCTTGCTCGCCCATCCATTGGCAATATGCCAAGGCGTCAGAGTATGAAATGTTGGTCACTGGATAGTCGTCTTGACCATCAGTGAAAGTGAAGCCCTCTTTGAAAGCCGCATATTCCGAGTTTCGCACGGGGGCGTAGCCTATGTAGGCGTTGTTGCCAGATGAGCCTCTCAAAACGAGCCACTCATCTGTCGCGTCGTCGTCTGTGCGCGGGTCAATCAGTCTGAGAAACTGCTCTTCAAGCCTGATGTCTCGGTTCTCGGTCATCTCGTCCACTATGGCCTGCATCTCGTCCACGAGAGATCGGTTTTTGGCATCGCGCTCCAACTCTCGCAGTTTCGCTTTTTTCCGGGCCACCACCTTGTCATATTTCACGCCCATCTGCTCCATCAGGGCGTCTTTGTTCTCCTGAGTCGGGTTGTTCTGATAGGCTGCCAACGCACTTTGGGTCACATTGTCAAGTGCAGGTCTCGCATCCTCAACAAAGGGGGCGTCGGGGTCTGTGAACTCAAGGTCGGACTCCACAAGGTCGGTAGGAGTGATGAATGAGCCGGCCTCGACTATCTGATGCACACCGAAGTAGTCGGCTTTCAAACCGTCTTTGTAGATGGTCAGCCTATAGCCTCCGTACAAATCGCAAGGGAATGTCATAATGTAGTAGTCTCGTCCCGGCTCAAGCGTGCAACCCTCTGATGCGCTGAAAGTTATGATGCTCTCTTTATTGCCGACAAGGTCGCCTGCAATCTGATAGCCATCGACGCTCTCAAGCACCACTTGGGTGATTCCCGACAGGCTGAAGTTCAGGTGAATGCCACCTAAACCTTTGTCTGTCACTTCGCTCGGGTCGGCAACGTCAACATCCCATTGTTGCGCGCTGACGGTCAAGGCCGCATCTCCTGTTTCTGTCTGGTTGGCTACGTCACCATCATCTTTGGAACATGAGGCTAACAGACAGAGCGAAGCAGTAAATGCCGTCAAAATCCTGTGTGCCATTTCCCGCTACTTTCTGCTTCCTGCCCTCTTTTGACCATTACCGGCGCTCTTGGTGCCTTTTATCCGGTCTCCGCTCTGCCTCTTCTCGCCCAAGCGTTGCATCATTTTCCGCTCCTTCTCATACACTTGCTCTATCTGTGTCTGAGTCAGGAACTTTGAGTACTCCTCGTAGTATTTCTTTCTGATACTGAGGATCTTCTCGCTCTTGGCGAAGCGGTCCTTGAGCATGGCCTCGGTCTCCTCCTCGGTCATGTCTTTGTCCTTCTCCGTCTTTGCGCGCGGACCTAACGCCCAAATCTCTTTCTGGCAGTTGCAGAATGTCTCCACAAACTTCTCGGTCACGTCGTCACCAAAGCCGAGGTCTTTGGCGATGTGCTTTGCCTGGGCCACAGCGAGCTCCTCACGCGAGAGGCGCTGCTCCTTGGTTGTCTCAGACTTGCTGCTCTCCTGTGCGAAAGCGGCAGCTTGCGATGCCATGACAACGATGGCAAGAGCGATTACTCTTAAAATGCTTTTCATGTTGTTTGTTTTTTGTCGACTGGGTCTCAGCCGTGGTTCTTTATTCGTAGAAAAATAAATCGTCTTGGTAAGTGTCTAACAAATATGTCTGATCATCAGTTGACAACTGACAGAATGCGTTCTCTATATCCTCTAAGCCGTCATCATTTTGATTTCGAGTAATAACGTTGACGGCTACGAAGAGGGCGGTGCAGGCTGCCATGGCTACTGCGGCACCCATCAACAGACGCATTTTCCCTGGTTTGCGTGGGGATGCCTTGTCCTCATCGGGTACTATGTCCGCACCCGAGTTAAGGTTCTCCTCCTTCTGGATTCTCTCAAGCACTTTGTCCTCCATGCCGTCGAGAAAACCATCGGGAGTGGTATATGGCATCCGCTTGCCTATATTGTAAAAATCAAATTCCTCGCTCATCTTTGTGGAATTTAATCGTTTGTGTTCATGTAGTTGATAATCTTCTCCTTGGCTATGTGGAAGTTGGCTTTCACCGCACCTTCTGTCGAGTTTGTAGCCTCGGCAATCTCCGCAAAGCTCAGCTCGTCGTAATAGCGCAAGTTGAATGCTATCTGCTGCTTCTCGGGCAAACTGAGTATGGCTTTTTGGAGTTTGACGCTCTCCAAGTCGCTGTAGTCTACATATTCACCTGCAAGAATCTGCTCCGACTTGCTCTCGTCGTCATCCAAAGAGAGTGTGCCGCGTCTGCGCTCTATGACTCTCAGTGCCTCATTGGTGGCGATTCTGAACAGCCAGCTGCGCAATGTGTTCCCGTCTTTGAGCTGGTCAAAAGAACGGTAGGCTCTCACGAAGGTCTCCTGAGTGGCATCTTGTGCGTCGTCATGCGAGACAACCAATCGGCGAATGTGCCAATAAATGGCAGCTTTATATTTCCCCATCAGGAGCCTGAGGCCGTCCTGCAATGAGGAGCGCATAGCCGCAAATATCAATTTGTCGTCTGTGGTCATGGCTCTCTTCGCGCTCTATGACAATGTGTACACTTTCTTGTGTCCGTCCATAACCAAGGTAATCCCTATGGCTGAGTCTGCCGCGAACGAGTCGAGCTCAGCCTCCGCTGTATCTTTGCTCAACCCTGTCATCTTATGGTATTGCCTGATGGTCAGGACGTCATTGTTTTGGAGGTAGGCGAGAGCCATCTCTAACCTGTCGCCTTTGCTCAGTTTGTTTGACGTGTGAGAAACTACCACGGGTCGGGTGACAACTTTCACCACACGCACTGGGCGGGCGCGATGGATATGCCGATTGGTGTACATATGTTGTGCGCTTACTGAAGCTGACGCCATCAGCATTGCCGCAATGGCCATATATTTCATAATCTTCATATCGCTAATTTTTTGTTGTCCTTTTGCTATTGATATCTTTGGCTCAATCACCCGGGGGCGCCCGTTTTCTTGAACCTTACACCATATAGACCCGGCCAAAAGGCAAAAGTAAAATTACAACCGAATTTTTTTTAGATTTTACCTCTCCTCACATAAATCAAAGTCCCCTCCCCGTCAACAGCCTTATGTCTGTCGATGAGGAGGGGGCGAGTTTTATCACAATCGCTTAGCCTATCTTGATCTGCTCTATTATAGTTTGTCTCTGCTTCCATTATGTTCATGCAGCCATCTGTTTTGGTGTGACTGTTTGTCACGTCCGAAATAGGCAACCATGTCTCCATTTTGAGCAGATTATTCAGAATGCCTGGAATGGTCACAAAGTCAGGGATGGCTGTGAACTCTGTTGATGTAGGGGGCGGCATGAGAAGTTCATCTTCTACTATCTTCAATAGGGTGGGGTGAGGGATAGGCAGGTCGGGAGCCACAAAAAAATACCGTGGTTTGTCATCTGCATGACGAACCACGGTGTACCTTTAAGAGGTCTGCTTATTTCCTGTTTGTGGAGGTAGGCGGGCAACCTCTCATCTTTTTGCGATATAATTATCTAAAGACAGGCATACCTCAGTGGCAAACTCTACACCTTTGTGCATGGCTTGGGCTAACGACTCTGCGAAATCTGTTGATGATGCGCTTGCCGCCGTGATGTTCGACTCCATGAGTCCGCATACAGTGCCGGCGTTGAAACTGTCACCTGCCCCGATGGTTGACACGGGTTTAATCTGCTGTCCCGCCACATGGTGCTCGCCATTGGGGGTGATGAGGGTTGCTCCCTCCGCACCCTCGGTGCAGATGAAGTAGGGGCAGAGTGGGGCTATAATCTCATGATAGGCGCGTCGCCAGTCGGATATGCCGAGCATCAACTCGATGTCCTCGTCTGAGCCTTTTACTATGTGCGCCATGCGCATGTTCTCCTCAATCGCTGGCCACAGGGCCTTAGCCTCGGCTTTGTGTGTGGCGCGGAAATTGACATCGTAGAAGAGCAAAGCCCCCTCGCGTCGAGCAGTCTCAATGACAGGTTTGACCTCTTGGCGCAATCCCGGGTTGATGGCAAAGTAGGAGCCGAACAGAAGTATGTCACCCTCCCCGAATGTGGGCATGGCAAAGCTTATCTTCTGACTCTTATAGTCTTTGTAGAACTCGTAGTTGGCCTTTTTCTGCTCATCGAGAAAAGCGAGTGCCAAATGGCTTTGGCAGCCCTTGTTGACGGTCACGAGTGAGTTGTCAACACCATTGTCAGCCAAGAATTTGCGTATGATGTCGCCCACTGCGTCGTCCCCGGTCTCGGTTATCATGGCCGCATTATGGCCTGCCCTCGCCACGGAGATCATGGCGTTGTAGACCGAACCGCCCGGCTTGGCGCTCAATGGCCTCTGCTCGTTGTCAAAAACTATGTCGAGTACAGTCTCGCCTATGCCTATAACTTGTGACATGACTGAATGTTTTTGTTGTTTGTCCTATCCTCCTATAATCTCCTGAAGCTCAAGCCAACGCATCTCCATCTCGTCAATCTGCTCTTTCACTTTGCCATATTCGTCCGAGAGGTCCATTATCTTCTGCGGGTCGGTCTCTCCGCCTCCTAATAGGGCTTCAATCTCAGCCTTGCGCGTGTTGAGTTTTGGCAGCTCGGTGTCAATCTTCTCCAACTCTTTCTTTTGGGCGTAGGTCAGTTTTGCGGGGCGAGACTGTTTGGCTTGTTGGGGGGCGGCTGGCGCGCTTGGAGTATTCTTTGCGGCCTCGGCCTTCGCTGTTGCTTCAGCCTCGCGTTGCAGCCGCTCATTCTCCCTGCTCCAGATGAGGTATTCGCTGTAGTTGCCGGGGAAGTCTTTCACACCGCCCTTGCCATCGAGTACGAAAAGGTGGTCAGCCACTTTGTCTACGAAGAATCGGTCGTGAGAGACTATGATGACCGTGCCGCCAAAGGTGGTGAGGTACTCTTCCAATACGTTGAGCGACAGTATGTCGAGGTCGTTGGTAGGCTCGTCAAGCAATAGGAAGTTGGGTTGGCGCATGAGCACGGTGACAAGGTAGAGACGCTTGCGCTCACCGCCCGACAGGCTCTCCACGCGCACGTGGTGCATCTCGTTCGGGAAGAGGAATTGACGCAGGAACTGAGCGGCGGGTACAGTGTGTCCGCCCTCTTTCTCAATCTGGTCGGCAATATCCTCAATCACCTCAAGGACAGTCTTATGCGGCGCAACCTCTATGCCGCCCTGCCTGTAATAGCCCGGCACTACGGTGTCACCTGTCTCTATGTGTCCCGAATCAGGAGCCAAGTTGCCCGTCAGCATGTTCAGCATGGTCGATTTGCCGCTGCCGTTGGGGCCCACTATGGCCACGCGCTCGCCCCTTGCGAACTTATAGCTGAAGTCCTCTATGATTGTGCGTTTGCCAAAGACTTTGTGCAGGTCGTAGGCGTCGACCACTTTGCGGCCTAATCTCGCGCTGCCAAACTCAAGGGCGAAACTGCGCTCATCCCTTATCTTCTTGGCGCGCTCTTGCAGTTGCTCATAGGCGTCAATGCGATACTGGGCTTTGGTGCCTCGGGCTTGGGGCATGCGGTTGATCCACTCCTGTTCACGGCGCAGCAGGTTACGGGCCTTGGCCACCTCGGCTTGGCGGGTGTCCATGCGCTCCTGGCGTTTCTGTATGTAGTAGGCGTAGTTGCCGTCATAGGAGTAGATCTGATGGTTGTCGAGCTCAAGGATTTGCGTGCAGACGCGGTCCAAGAAGTAACGGTCGTGCGTCACCATGAGCAGCGTGGCAGTCGAGCGGCTGAGGTAGTCCTCTAACCATTCGATAATCTCGACGTCGAGGTGGTTGGTCGGCTCGTCGAGGATAAGGAAGTCAGGCTCTGACAGCAACAGGTTGGCTATGGCTATTCGTTTGCGCTGTCCGCCAGATAGTTGGCCTACTTTCTTGTCGAAGTCGGATATGTATAGCCTGCCCAGCATCTGTTTGGCGCGGCTCTCATAGTCCCACGCTTTAAGTGCGTCCATTTTCTCGATGAGCGCCGGTATAGCGTCGTCGTCATGTCGAGCCACAGCGGCCTCGTAGTCGCGGACGGTCTTGGCGGCTGGGTTGTCTGACGCGAAGACTTGCTCAAGCACCGTGTGCTCGGGGTCCATCTCTGGCTCCTGTTGCAACCATCCTACGCGGATCTGGTCGTTCCACGTTATTTTGCCTGAGTCTGGCACTTCGTGATCGCCTGTGGCCCCTGTCTGCGCACCAGACAGCATGCTCAAGAGGGTTGTCTTGCCAGCTCCATTGCGTGCCACGAGGGCAACTTTCTGCCCTTCGCTTATGCCAAATGATATGCCGTCAAAAAGAGTTATGTCGCCCCATCGGAAGTGCAGGTCCTCAACGGATAGGTAGTTCATGATGTGAGAAAATATGGTAGTGGGAATCTAAGTCTGTTAAAGTATCTTTTGCATCAGGACTTCGTCTACAAATGTCTTGCCGCGCCTGAGTTTCTGTCGCAGTATTCCTGCCCTCTCATACCCGGCCGAGGCGAAGAGCGAGAGGCTCGGCTCATTGTCCGCCGCTATGGTCACTATGATGGAGTGGACGAGCAGTGTGTCTGCCGCAAAATCCTCAACCATCCTCAGCGCGTCTGCCGCATAGCCGGCGTTCCGACTCTCGGGTTGCACGAGAACACCCACGGAGCAGTTCATGTTGAGCGGGTCAAAGTCGAATATGTCTATGCAGCCCACGGTAACCCCGTCACTTAGGCTCTCTATCATGAAACGGGTCTGCCGTGTCTGCCAGATGTCCAAGTCGGTGTGTTCCACGAAAGTGCGGATATCCGACAAGCTGATTGGCCAACGCCTGTCGCCTGCCTCCCATGTTGTGGGGTCGTTCTCCCAGACGTACAGCAGGTCTGCATCAGAAGGCTCGAGAGCCCTTAGTCGGACTCCCGAGCCGTTTGTTCTGTCTTTTATGTCTTGTGACATTCGTCGTTTTCGCCTACGCTATTGGCGTTCGGGTTTGGCCACGCCGTCGTCACCGCTCTCCGTCTCCTCTTTTTTGAGGTATTTGAGGTATTGCTTGGTGTTGCGTGCGAAAGCGTCCTTATATTTGGTCTCGCGGCGGATTCTGTCGCGGACCGCTTTGGCCTCCTGATAGGTGGCGTAATTGCCGTAAGAGTAGACGAACCAGCCGTTCTGATACCTGTGCTCCGTCACGCTGTCAGGCTCAATGGCGGTGTCGAGGTATTTGTAGTTCAGGATTTTGCGTAAACTGAGAATTTGAACGGTATATGGACGCTCGGCATTATATTTGAACGCGTTAGCTGCGGCTGCGGCCATGGCTGCCGAGGTGTCAAGCGGACTCTTGCTCTTGTTCGCCTCTTTCAGCTCCGGCTTGAACTCGAATATTATCGGGTCAAGCTCGACGGGCTTCTGCTGCGCGTAGTAGCTCTGGCTCTTCAGAATGTCCACATGTTTTGTTATGGTGTCGCCATCGCAATATGCCATGAGGTCATACGATCCTCCAGCCTCGACAATAGAAACGAAGTGCCCGCTACGTGAGTTTGGTCGTCCGAGGGCTATTATCTCGTTGTCTTTCAAGGTCAATATCCTCACGTCCTCAATGTTCGGAGCTTTGACCATGGCTGCGAGAACTGCCATGCGGTTCTGCTCAGGCTGCTCATATTCAACCTCATAGATGTCATATGAAGGCATCTTGCTCTCCTCGTCCCAACGTATGGATGAGTAATAAGCTCGGTCACGATCCACAGAAGGGGAGAAGAATAGGTCGTCGTCCGCCGAGTTGATTGGGAAGCCAATGTTTGTGCAGGCCACAAAGCAGCCATTCTTGTCCTCGGGCGAGTAGAATATGTCATAACCGCCCATGCCGTCATGACCCTTTGAGCTGAAGTAGAGTATCTTGGAATCCACATGGAAGAACGGGGCATCCTCATCCTCCTCTGTGTTGATGCCCGGGCCTAAGTTAAGCGGCTCGCCCCATGTGCCGTCCGGCAGTCGATGAGAGCGGTATATGTCTTTTCCGCCATAGCCGCCCGGGCAATCTGATGAAAGGAACATGTCCTGTCCGTCGGGGGTGACGAAAGCGAAGTCCTCGTTGTATATGGTGTTGATTGGCTCAGGCAGAGCCGTGGCCGGTTGCCACTTTCCCGTCTTCGGGTCTTTGCGCGAGACGTATATGTCGCCATTGTGGCAGAGGTACATCTCATTACCCGCCATGGAGAGTGACGTGGCGGTCTCCTGTCCGGCGTTGCCTCGTTTGTCGGTCACGAGTCCTTGAACCTGCTTAGCCTCTCCCCAGTTTCCTCCGTCCCATTTGTTTCCTTGCCTGACAGAGTAATAGACACCCTCCTCTGACTGTCCGTCGTCAAACCGTAGGGCCTTGTCGGCGTCTTTCTTGGGACGGCGAGACGTGTAGTACATGGTGTCCTCATTTGCCGTGAGGATGGGGCGATAGTCATTGCTGGTGCTGTTGACGCCATCGCCTGCGGTTCGCATGACGAGTTTGACGGGCTGACGCATCAAAATCATGGCCGAGGCGCAGATGTCGCGCTCATGGCTTATCATGTTAGCGTAGGTCTTCTCGGTGTCATGCGCCTCTATTTCGTCATATATCTTGAGGGCCTCCTGTGGCCTGCCGCACAGCTGCTGCGCACGGGCTATGGCCAAATTGAGCTCAAGCCTGGCATCGTCCCAAGTGGTGTTGTCGTCCAACTCCTTGGCGCGGTTGAGGAAGTAAAGGGTCGAGTCGGGGTTTCCGCTACCGTTGATGTAGCAGATGCCTAAGTTGTAGGCTACGCCTATGTTGTCTGGATATTTGCCGTAGAGGTCGCGCAATATGGCAATCGCGCTTGTGTTGTTTGTCTTGTCGGCAAGTTTGAGCGCTGCCTTAAACGCTCGGTTGTCCTCGGCTGTCATTTTGCTTTGAGCGAGGGCTGGGATTGTGTTAGCCGCGATGGTGAGAGCGGCAATGGAGGCGTATAGTTTCAAGTTAGAGGTCATGACGGTGTGTCCGCTGATTTTCCCCGTAAAGTTAGTGAAACAAATTAATATGCACAATATTGCGAATGGTCTACATAACTCTTTTTCTGTCTTACCCTTAAAAAAAGATATGGGTGATTGCGTAATAAACCAGTCTGCCCTCCCCGACATCCGCGTCGGAGAGGGCGACTGACAAAAATTACACTAACACGGCCCATCCCGGTCTTGTTCGCCTACTCGCCGGCGGCCTTTGCAGTCGGTCATTAGCGCATCCGACCCGGGCGCGTGATGTCGTGATTAGTTTTTATGTTTTGGGGGTTAAATACCCGCTCCGTCAACCAGAGCCATGTTCAGAGCGCGGCTTTGCAGGATGACCGAGCCGGGCGGGACTCCATGGGTGAGCCAGACGTTGCCGCCTATGACGGTGTCGTGGCCAATGGTTATGCGGCCCAGCACTGACGTGTTGGAGTAGATGGTAACGTTGTCCTCGATGATGGGGTGGCGCGGCACGTTGAGCAGCATGCCGTCATCGCCGCGGGAGAAGCTCTTGGCTCCGAGGGTCACACCCTGATAGAGCATGACGTGGCTGCCAATGATGCAGGTCTCGCCAATGACGATGCCCGTGCCATGGTCAATGCAGAAATGGTCGCCAATTTGCGCTCCTGGGTGTATGTCTATGCCTGTCTGCGAATGCGCAAGCTCAGATATGATGCGCGGAATGACTGGCACGCCCATGACCAACAACTCGTGGGCCACTCGGTAATGAACCATGGCCTGAACCATGGGGTAGCAGAATATGACCTCGCCCGAACTCTTGACGGCCGGGTCGTTGTGTACCATGGCGTCCACATCGGTGTAGAGCAGGCGCTTGATCTCGCCAAGCCGCTCAATGAAGCTGACGGTCAGCTCGGAGGCCATGGCCTGTGCCTGCTCCTCGCTCTGGTCTGTGCCAAAGGCTAAGCCGCGGGCAATCTGGACGTTGAGCAACTGGCCAAGCTGTTCGACGGCCATGCCTATGACGCATGTGCGAACCTCGCCCTCGGGCCTGCGCTTGTCAAAGAAGCCAGGGAAGATGATGTCCTTGACGAGTGACACCACTTGGCGAAGCGCGTCGACCGATGGCAGGGGCGACCCGTTGTGCGCCGTTATGGACTCTTCGCCCCGCGAAACCTCCGAAAGGCTCTGGACTGCCGCACGCAGGCGGTCGCTGTTGGCTGTTGGCATGCTGACTGTGTTAGGTGTTTTTTTCTGTTCTTTGCATTGAGTGGCGTTGTTGATGATATCACGCCCCATGCGCGAAAATAACACTTAATAAGTTAACATGCGCAGCCTCTCAATCCTCCACAATGTCGATGAGAATCTTCTCAACCTCTCCGTTGACTATGCGGAAGGCGTTGAACACGGGTTCCTCGGCCTGAAGTGAGAGGATGCAGTAGAGGATGGTCGGGTCCAAGGCCAAACGGATGTCCTCTTGGCTGGGACGAGACGGGCTCTCGGGGTGGCTGTGCCAGTTGGCTATTATGCGCAACCCCTTTGCACGGCTTGCTTTGAGGGCGGCGAACTGCTCTGCGGGGACAAACGAGAAGTGCTCGTTGCTGTGGTCCGCGTTCGTCATGGGGTAGTGCTCTGTCGCAAGGTCAGGCTCGGCCGCGTCGCCGAACAGGTAGCCGCAGCTCTCGTTGGGCAGCTCGGCCCGCGCCTGAGCCAACAGGGCCTCATATGCCGATCGTTTAATCTTCATGTCTTAAGCCTTTGTGTGGTTGTCACTTCGCTCCTTGCGCCTCTATTTCTTGTGGAGGTCGCACACAGCCTGTTCATAGTCCACAAGCTTGGTCACGGTGGGATTGGAACCGCAAATGGGGCACTTGTCTGAGTGATGCACGTTGATTTTGCGGAAGTCCATCGTCTTGGCGTTGAAGCTGAGCAGTTTGTCGGTGAGCAACTCACCCACGCCTGTGAAATATTTGAGGGTCTCAGCCGCCTGGATTGTGCCAAGCATGCCGGCTATGGCTCCCAACACGCCGGCTTGTGAGCAGGTGGGGACGAGGCCTGGTGGGGGTGGGGCGTTGAACACGCACCTGTAGCAGGCGTGGCCCGGGACGTAGGTCATGGTCTGACCCTCAAATCGCAAGATGCCTCCGTGGCTGAAGGGCTTGCCAGCCATGACGCAAGCGTCGTTAATGAGGAATTTGACGGGGAAGTTGTCCGTCCCGTCTACCACGAAATCGTAGTCCTTGATGATGTCGAGTGCGTTGTCCGCCCTGAACAAGTCGTTGTAAGTGACGACGTTGACGTGTGGGTTGATGGCACGCAACTTTGCAGCCGCGCTCTCTACTTTTGAGTGTCCCACGTCGCTCGTGAAGTGGCATATCTGCCTTTGGAGGTTTGACACGTCCACCACGTCGAAGTCTACAAGGCCTATGGTGCCTATGCCGGCCGCGGCAAGGTATAATGACACGGGTGAGCCTAACCCGCCAGCGCCTACAATGAGTACTTTGGCGTCGTGGATTTTCTCCTGACCCTCTATGCCCACGTCGGCCAGCAGGATGTGCCTGCTGTATCGCTCAATCTCTTCTTCGCTGAATTCGTACATTGCTTTCTCTTTCTTTTTCCGTTCTGTTACAGGTTATCGCTGACCTCCGCCCATGAAGTAGAGGAAGTCAATGCTGTCGCCCTCCCCAAGGGTCTTGGTGTCGAAGTCGGCGCGGTCCACAAACTCCTCGTTCACCTGCACCGAGACCATCTCGGGCTGCAGTACGTTGTTCAGTTTGATGAGCTCGCTCACGGTGATGGGAGCCTGTACCTCTTGCACGTTGCCGTTTACTGTAATCTTTGCCATTGTCGTGTTGTTTTTTGTCAGTCAGTGTTGTTTGTGTCTGTTCTTTTGAACATTGCAAAGTTAGGCACGCCTCGCAGGGTGGGGAATAACCCTCCTGCGGCAAAACAGTTACCACAAACGTGGGATGCTGTGGCGGTGGCCTTTGCGTAACTTTGCGTTGTCAATCCAATCACGACTTGGCAGCACAAAAATATAAAATAATAACACAGCAGCAGTATATGTCACAGAGCTATGAAACTCAGGTGAGCCACGTGCCCTTTGAGGTCCCTGATGCCCACGGGGCGTTGACCATGCCTATATATCAGAACGTCGCGTTCGAGTTCCCCAATGCGGAAGAGATGGAACGTGCGTTCACGGGCAAGAGCGGCGGCCACGCCTATTCACGCATCACCAACCCCACGGTGTCCAACTTCGAGCGTCGCATCCAGCAGGTTAAAAAGGCCATGAGCGTCACGGCGGTCAACACGGGCATGAGTTCTATAGCCGGCGTCCTCATTTCGCTTGGCAAGGCTGGTGGCAATATTGTCTCGAGCAAACACTTGTTTGGCAACACGATAAGCCTGATGAGGGATACCCTCGGCCCGTTTGGCGTTGAACTCAGGCTCGTTGATTTGACTAATTCTGCCGAGGTCGAGGCTGCTGTCGATGACCAGACCTGCGCCATTTTTCTCGAAATAATAACCAATCCTCAACTTGAGGTGGCTGACCTCAAGAAACTCAGCGAGATAGGTCGCCGACATGCCGCTCCGCTCGTGGCCGATACCACGGTCATCCCATTCACCGAGTTCGACGCCAAGTCGCTCGGCGTGGCCATTGAGATATTCTCGAGCACCAAATATATCTCAGGCGGCGGTACAAGCCTTGGCGGTGTCATTGTCGACTATGGCAATTTCCCGTGGAAGTCGCATTTCCGTCTCGCAGATAAGGCTAAGATGGCTGGCGCGTTTGCCTTTACCGCCACTCTGCGCGGACATGTGGCGAGGAACATAGGCCTTATCATGACTCCTCAGGTGGCATATATGCACAGCTTGGGTCTGGAGACTCTCCGCCTCCGTTTTGTCAGGCAGAGTCAGACGGCTCTCGAGCTCGCTAAGCTTCTCCGTGAGCAGCCTTTTGTTGAAAGGGTCAACTATACAGGCCTTGAGGACAATAAGTTCCACGCTCTCGCCACTGCACAGTTCGGCCCCCATCAGGGCGCAGTCCTTACTTTCGACTTGGCTGGCGGACGAGACGCCTGTTTCCGCTTGCTCAATAATCTCAAGCTCATCAAGAGGGCTACTAATTTGTTTGAGAACAAGACATTGGCCATTCACCCCGCAAGCACAATTTTCGGCACTTTCACCCCGGCTCAACTTGAGGATATGGATGTGTCGCAAAAGACGATACGTGTCTCTGTCGGTCTTGAGGACGCGGCCGACCTATTGGCGGACATCAAACAAGCTGCCGAGGCCGAGTAGAGCCTCTTTTGCAGCGGTATTAGAGTTTTAGAGTTAAGAACCGATGGCGCGCTGACACACTAATGTGGTCGGCGCGCTGTCTGTTTTTTGTCATATATATCTATCGCCTTATAAGGCTGTTGCTAACCTTCGTCAAACTGGCTCTCAAAGAGGCGTTTATAAATCCCGTCGAGCGTCATCAACTCCTCGTGATTACCCATTTCCGCAATTTTGCCATGCTCCAGCACAATTATCTTGTCGGCTCCGCGGATGGTGCTCAGCCTGTGGGCTATCATGAAGCAGGTGCGCCCTGTGGTCAGGTTGCCCATGGCGCGTTGCAACAGAGTCTCAGTGTGGGTGTCAATGTTGCTCGTTGCCTCATCCAGCACAAGCATAGGAGCCTGACTGTGAATGGCTCTCGCAATGGTGAGCAGCTGTCTCTGCCCATTGCTCAGGCTCTCGCCCTGGCGGGTGAGCACTGTCTCGTATGTCTGTGGCAGTCGCTCGATGAAGGTGTCCGCCATGGCCTGTCGGGCGCTCTCGCGAATCTCTTCAATGTTGCTGCGCTTGGGTTCGCCATAGGCAATGTTATATGCCACAGTGCCGGTGAATAGGGTGGGGTCTTGCAGCACCACTGCCATCGAGTCGCGCAGATATGTGATATCGTAGTCCTTGATGTCGATGCCGTCTATCATGATGCTTCCGTCGCTCACGTCATAGAACCTTCCTAAAAGGTTCATCATCGTGGTCTTACCGGCTCCCGTGCCGCCCACGATGGCCACCACTTGACCCGGCTCGGCTGTGAACGATACGCCGCGAAGTACCATTTTGCCGGGTTTATATCCGAATGAGACGTTGCTAAACTCCACTCGGCCTTTCACGTCGTCCTTTGGGCGGATAGCCTCGTCTTTGTTGACAACTTTGGGCTCTACGTCCAGCATCTCGAAGATGCGCTCAGCCCCGGCCACCGCGCTTTGCAACGAGTTAAGCTCGGTCGCTATCATGTTCACGGGACGCAAGAACTGGCGCGTGTAGAGCAGGAATGCCTGTATTGAACCCACGGTTAGGGCGCCTCCTATGGCCAATATGCCGCCAAAAACCGCCACTAAGATGTATGTCAGGTTGTCTAACAGTCGCAGCAGCGGCATGAGCACGCCACTGTTCACTTGGGCGCTGATTCCAACCTTGCGCACCTCGCTGTTTATTGTCTCGAATTTCTCTTTCCACAATCTCTCCGCACCCATGGCGCGCACGGTGTGTATGCCGGCCACGCTCTCCTCAATCACTGAGTTCAATTGTCCCGTGGCATTCTGCTGACGGCTGAAGAGTTTGCGGGAGCGGCCGATGACTAAGCGGGTGAGCAGCAGCACGAATGGAATGCTCAGGCAGACGAGTACCGTGAGTCGTCCCGACATGGCGCACATGCTCACAATCATGCCAATCATGGAGAGCGCGGTGGTCAGCAGGTGTATGAGTGTCTGCCCCAATCCATCGCGTATCATCTCGACGTCATTGGTGAAGCGGCTCAGCAAGTCGCCGCGGCTGTTGGCGTCATAATAGGCCACGTCCAACTTGAGGATGTGATTCATCATCTGGCTGCGCATCTTGCCCACTACGCGTTGCGACACGACGGTCATGCCAAAGTCTTGCAACCAGCCTGCGGCCAACCCTGCCAAATAGATGCCGCCAAGCAGCAGCAGTTTCTGCCACAAAAGGGTGTAGTCTATGCTGACGCTCTCCATCAATGAGCTGGCGTTGCCATATAGCCCCACGATGCCCGAGAGCGAAGCCCCGTCTTTCACGCGGATGCACATGTCTATGGTGTCGGCTATGACAAGCGGCGTCACCACCGAAATGCCGGCCGAAGCGATGGCGCAGACGGCTATGAGGGTCAGTGCGACCCAATGCTCACCCCAGTAGGGCAGCAGGCGCATGAGGGTCTTGAAGCCATCTCTGACTGTCTCTTTGGGCTGCCCCATTGGCATGCGGCCGCCCGGCATAGGTCCTGGCATTTTCGGCTTATCTTGTTTGGGCGAGATATGTCTCGCGGTATGTTGTGCAATCTTTCATCATCTCCTCGTGGCTGCCTTGGGCCAAAATCCGCCCCGCCTGCAGCGCCACAATGTGGTCGGCCTGGCTGATGGACGACATTCGCTGCGATACTATTATCTTGGTGGCGGGCATCTCGGCAAGTCGTTGGCGGACACGGCTCTCTGTTATGTTGTCGAGGGCGCATAGGCTGTCATCGAGAACTATTATGTCGGGCTTCATGATCAGGGTGCGCGCTATGCTGAGTCGCTGACGTTGTCCGCCGGACAGGTTTTTGCCCTCTTGCTCTACCTTTGCGCCCAGCCCTTCAGGCTGTTGACTTATGAAGCCGGCTATGTCGGCAATGTCCGCTGCTGCCATGATTTCATCGTCGGTGGCGTCAGTGCGACCCATGGCCAGATTCTCACGGATTGTGCCGCTGAATAGCACGGATGTTTGAAGCACCACGCCTATGTGACTCCTTATCTCGCTGTGCGCTATGTCTGTCGTCTTTTCTCCGCCAATGTATATTGCGCCTTCTGTCGGGTCGTAGAACCGTGCCAGCAAGTTCACTAAAGTCGATTTGCCTGAGCCTGTCTCGCCCATCACTGCCAATGTCTTGCCCTTGCCAATCTTGAGGTTGATGTCCTCTAACTGCCGTGGCCCGTCGGGTGTGTAGGCGAACGAGACGCCCCTGAATTCTATGTCGCCATTTATGAATTTTGCGGATGACTTTCCTTCCCGGTTGCTGTCGACCTCATCCTCCGTTTTTGTGGCCAATACCTCTTTTATGCGGCTGACCGACGCCTTAGCCTGGCTTATGCCCATTATCACGTGCTGCGCCATCATGAGGGCTATCTGAATCTGGGCCAGGTAGTTGATCGCCGCCATTATGCCGCCTACTTTCATGTTGCCGATGGCCACCTCACCAGCCCCCACGTAAATGATCAGCAGGGTTCCGATATTCAAGGCGAGTGATATTATAGGCATCATGCAGGCCATATATTTGCCCACGCCAATAGCCTGCTCCGTGAAGTCGTTGTTGGCTTTGGCAAACCTTTCGCGCTCAATCTCTTCGTTGGTGTAGGCTTTCGTGACGCGGACTCCCACCAATATCTCTTGAACCACGCTCGTCAGCTTGTCGCGTTTGACCTGCTGGCGCATGAACATGTCCAAAGTCTTGCGCATCAGGCCAATGACGAACGCGAAGGCTATTATCATGATGCCTATTATGATGATGGATATGTCCACGTCTATCATCAATGCCATAATCACCGCTCCGCCAAACATTATGGGTGCGCGGAACAACAGGCGCATCGACTGCTGTACGACACCCTGTATGCGGTTGACGTCGTCGCCCAACCGTGTGATGAGGCTCGATGTCTCAAGCCTGTCTATGTCGGAAAAAGAGAGGTGGGCTACTCGGCCATACACTTCGCTCCTGAGTCCCGCACCAAGGCTGTATGAGACCTTTCCCGCCGCATAGATGGACAGCAAGCCGCACACCACCCCCACAAGGATGATGACGAGCATCTCGACGCCCGTGCCGACAATGACGCTTTGCTCACTGCCCAAAATGCCCTTGTCGACAATCGTGGCCATCAAGTCCGGCTGCTTGAGCTCTGCCCACGTCTCCACGAAGACTAATAGCGGCGCCACTATGGCCAAAAACCAATGGCCTCGCACATGCCTGAAGATTATATCCATACCCCAAAAATAATATTATGCACCCGTTTGCTACATCTTTCCAATCAAAAGTTTATCTTCGCGTACCATTAGTTTTATATTAGAATAAATATAATCAACGATTGACATGAAAAAACAGTTCGCCCTTATGCTCGCTCTCGCAAGCACAATGGCTTTCACGTCTTGTGACGATGATGACAATGACGACAACGGCGCTCAGCTCAGCACAACCAAGTTCGCCGGCTCTTCTACTATCACGGTGATGAATGTCAGTGTACCCATTGAGAATGACACTATCGTCCTCTCTCCCATGACTGGCGTTGACACTGAGCTTTATCAGCTCACTCTTGGCGCTCGCTCTGGTAACGTCAACATGGGTCAGGCCTCTATGGCTTTCGGCGTTGATGCTTTCACCATTGACAGCCTTGTCGCCACTGTGACTGACGCAAACAACTACACCCTGGCGCGTGCTAAGTCATTCTCACTCTCAGGTGTAGGTGTTGTCTATGGCACTGTCTCGGCTCCCATGCCAGTCTCTGGCACTGTCTCTTCTGCCGCTGTCAAGGAGGGCGTCTTGAATGTCGAGCTCACCGGCATGAAGTTGGGCGCAATGCCTTTTGCCATGACTCTCTCTTATGAGGGCCAGTCTGTCAAGTAGTTCATTCCGAGTCTACTTCTGTGAAAACGTTTTTTCGCCTTCTGCCAGCCCTTGTCATTATGGGCGTCAGTTGTTACCTGTCTTCGCTCCCGACCATTGAGATGATGCCCTCTTTCTGGAATGCCGACAAGCTTGTGCATCTCATTTGCTTTGGCGGTTTGACTTTCTGGATGGCTTTCGGCACTTCGGGCATAGTCAGTTCCAAGCCTTGGAGCTGCAAGTTGTGGCTGTGGCTCGTTCCCGTCATTGTGGTGGCTGTCTACGGCTGTCTTGACGAGTTCCATCAGAGCTTCACGCCTGGCCGCAGTTGCTCTGCGCTCGATTGGTGTGCCGATGTGGCGGGCGCGGCGTTGGGAAGCCTTGCGCACCTGTTGGTTGTCTGCTCAAAATGCGGTTTCTCCGCATGGTGGCGACGCTTGGCCGGTGTTGCGGAATAAGCAGTAAGGTCGTTTAAGACGTATCTCAACAAAAGAGCGGGGTGGCATCCTTTCATGAAGGATGCCACCCCGCTCTCTTTTGTCTAATAAATCACCAGACCTATTCGTCGAGCTTGAGCACTGCGAGGAACGCCTTTTGAGGAACCTCCACAGAGCCAATCTGTTTCATTCGCTTCTTGCCCTCTTTCTGCTTCTCGAGCAGCTTGCGCTTGCGGGAGACGTCGCCGCCGTAGCACTTGGCCAAGACGTCTTTGCGGACTGCCTTGATGGTCTCGCGGGCGATAATCTTACCGCCAATGGCTGCCTGAACGGCCACGTCGAACTGCTGACGCGGGATGAGTTCCTTGAGTTTCTGGCACATGCGGCGGCCAATGGACTCGGCGTTGTCTATGTAGGTCAGTGCCGAAAGGGCGTCAACGCGCTCGCCGTTGAGCAGGATGTCGGTCTTGACCAATCGGCTCGGACGATATCCTATCGGGTGGTAGTCGAACGAGGCGTAGCCGCGGCTGATGCTCTTGAGCTTGTCATAGAAGTCGAAGACGATCTCGGCAAGCGGCATGTCGAAGTTCAGCTCTACTCGGTCTGCCGTTATGTAGTTTTGGCCTGTCTGGACTCCGCGTTTCTGGAGGCACAGCTTCATGATGACGCCGATGTACTCGCTCTTTGTGATTATCTGGGCTTTGATGTACGGCTCCTCGACGTGGTCTATCACCGTGGGCTCAGGCAAGGCGGATGGTGTGTAGACCTCAACCATGTCACCTTTCTTGGTGAAGCACTGGTAGGTTACGTTGGGCACCGTGGTGATGACGCTCATGTTAAACTCGCGGTCCAGTCGCTCCTGGATGATCTCCAAGTGGAGCAGTCCCAAAAAGCCGCAGCGGAAACCGAAGCCCAATGCCATTGAACTCTCTGGCGTATAGGTCAGGCTGGCGTCATTAAGCTGAAGTTTCTCTATTGAAGCGCGCAACTCCTCATAATCCGATGAGTCGATGGGGTAGATGCCCGCAAAGACCATTGGCTTGACCTCCGCAAATCCGTCTATCGCCTTCTCGCAAGGGTTCTCTACGTGGGTGATTGTGTCGCCCACCTTGACCTCGCGGCTGGTCTTGATGCCGGATATGATGTAGCCTACGTCGCCCGTGCACAGCTTCTTGCGCGGCTCCATGTCCAATCGAAGCACTCCGACCTCATCTGCGTCATACTCTTTGCCCGTGGCCACGAACTTGACAAGGTCGCCCTGCGAAATCTCGCCATTGACAACTTTGAAGTAGGCTATGATGCCGCGGAACGAGTTGAACACCGAGTCGAAAATAAGGCACTGGAGCGGAGCCTTGGGGTCGCCGACAGGGTGGGGGATGCGATGGACTATGGCCTCAAGAACGGCCGGGACACCCTCGCCCGTCTTGCCGGAAGCGCGGAGAATGTCTGAGCGGTCGCAGCCTATGAGGTCTATAATCTGATCCTCAACCTCCTCGGGGTTGGCGCTCGGCATGTCTATCTTGTTGATGACTGGGATAATCTCCAGATTGTGGTCAATAGCCTGATAGAGGTTCGAAATGGTCTGCGCCTGAATACCTTGCGATGCGTCCACCACAAGCAAGGCACCCTCGCATGCGGCAATGGAGCGGCTGACTTCATACGAGAAGTCCACGTGGCCCGGAGTGTCAATGAGGTTCAGCACATATTTCTGCCCGTCCAACTCATAGTCCATCTGGATGGCGTGGCTCTTGATGGTGATGCCGCGCTCGCGTTCGAGGTCCATGTCGTCAAGCACCTGGGCTTGCATGTCTTGAGCCTTGACTGTCTTGGTGTATTCCAGCAGGCGGTCGGCCAAGGTGCTTTTGCCGTGGTCGATGTGGGCTATTATGCAGAAGTTCCTGATGTTCTCCATTTTCCGATATTCGGGGTTATACGTCCGCAAAGATACTGCCGAAAGTTGAATTTTGAAAATTGAAAGGCTGCACGGGACGTGTAGGATTTTTTAATTATATTTGTGATTGGGTCAATCTTATCAGGAACATGATATTCTGCTCACTTTTCAAAAAGAGAAATAAACGCCCGTCGGCCAATACACAGGCCGCCTATGCCTCCTCCTTGGAGTTCGTTGACGACAACTTGGCGGACGTCAAGGCGTTGCTCTCTTTCTCGGGCTGCAATAACATGAACAAGCGTCTTGAGGACTTGGCTCAGATGACTCGGTGCAGGGCGGTCGCCCTCTGTCAGAGGTCACAAGGCAATGGGCGTTTCCTGGTCGTCGCCTCGTCTGACAAGGTGGTGTGCAAACCCGGCGATGCCTTCAATTGGCCGCACATGCAGCCTTGGGCGTCATCCGACCTCTCGGTGGTGCGTTCCCTCCCCTTTGACATCCCTGATGCCACAGGTCTGCTCTCCGTCCCAGTCAAGGATGAGCACAACGCTGTCGTGGGCGTCGTCATCGGTGTGTCCGCGGGGACTATGACTAATGTCGACTCCAAAATCCGCCTGATGCACATTCTCGCCCCACTCTTTGAGGCCGACATCCGTTGCGCCAAGTATAAGCAGGAGGTGAGGCAGCAGGAACAAAGAATTGCGTCGCTCAACCAGAGCCTTGAAATCATGACGAGCGACCTTAATAAGGAGCGTAAGGCGACTCTTGAGTGCCGTGAGTTCAAGTCCATCTTCCTCACTAATCTCAGTCAGGAGATTCGCACCCCGATGAATGCCATCATCGGTTTTCTTGACTTGCTCAAAAAAGAGTCCGAGCCGGATGTGCGCGACAAGTTTATCGACCTCATCCGCAAGAACAGTCAGATGCTTCTCGGGGCCATCGACAATATAATCGACATATCTAAGCTCCAAAGCAGCTATATGCTCAAACCCGCCTGCCCTGTCCAACTCAATGAGCTGCTCACTAAGATTAAACAGCAGTTTGCCGATGAGCTGAAACGTCAGGGCAAGAATGTGACCATCGAGACCTCTTTCGCCCTTGAGACTCCCAAGGATACCATTTGGAATTCAGAGGAGATTATTGTCGAGGTGATGGAGCGTCTTTTGGACAACGCCTGCCGTTTCACGGAGCAAGGTAAGATATCCATATCCTACAGTTTCAATCAGAAAGAGATAGTGTTTTGCGTGGCCGACACCGGCTCCGGAATTCCAGACGAGGCTAAGGACTCACTCTTTAAGCTGTTTGACGATTCTGTCTTAGAGGGAGGCCCGACTAAAGGCATAGGGCTTGCCATTGCCGCCAAATATCTCTCTTTGGCCAACGGACGGATATGGCTGGATGACACATATCGCCCCGGCTCTTGTTTCTATTTCTCCATCCCAACAGAAAAACTCTAATCTGCCATGTTACCAATCTACGAGACCGACAAATATTTAGCCCCCTACGCCAATATCCTTGAGAGCCGACGCCAAAAGGCTCAAACAAGACTGGAGGAGATTAAGACGACCTGCGGACCCCTTGAGGAGTTCGCCAAGGCCTACGAGTATTACGGCATGCACCATGCCGACGGTGCGTGGACTCTGCGCGAGTGGGCCCCGGGAGCGACCGCCATCTATGTCATTGGCGAGTTCTCTGGCTGGAAGGAGCTGCCGGAGTATGCCATGGAGCGCATCGAGTTCGGCAACTGGCAAATATCAATCCCTGACTCTGTCATCAAACATGGCGACAAGTTCAAGATGTCTGTCCACTGGAATGGCGGACAGGGTGAGAGAATTCCCGCCTACATTGGCCGTGTGGTCCAAAATGAGCAGACTAAGCTCTTTGACGCCGTGGCTTGGGACTTTAAGCCTTTCCGCTGGACGGACAAGGACTTCAAGGTCGGCAAGGAGCCGCGTCTCATCTACGAGGCGCACATTGGCATGAGCGGAGAGAAGGAGGGCGTCGCCACCTATGACGACTTCCGTAAAAATGTCTTGCCCCACGTGGTCGATATGGGCTACAACACGTTGCAGCTCATGGCCATTCAGGAGCATCCCTATTACGGCAGTTTCGGCTATCACGTCTCAAGCTTTTTTGCCGCAAGCAGCCGTTTCGGTACACCTGAGGACCTCAAGAAGCTCATCAACGAGGCGCATAACAAAGGAATTGCTGTCATCATGGACATTGTCCATAGTCACGCCGTCAAGAATGAGAATGAGGGCATCAGCCGCCTCGACGGCTCCACCGACCTCTATTTCCACTATGGTGAGCGAGGCAACCACCCTGCTTGGGACAGCCGCTGCTTCGACTATGGCAAGCTCGAGACTCTGCGTTTCCTCCTCTCCAACTGCCGTTGGTGGTTGGATGAGTATCATTTCGACGGATATCGTTTCGACGGCGTCACCAGCATGCTCTACTATGACCATGGCCTTGGCAAGGATTTCACGTGCTATGCCGACTATTTCCGCAATAACGAGGATGAGGATGCCATATCTTACCTCATGATGGCCAACAAACTCATCCACAGTATCAGGCCAGATGCCGTCACCATTGCAGAGGAGATGAGCGGATACCCCGGCATCGCTGGCCCGCTCGATGTATGCGGCGTCGGCTTTGACATGCGTCTCTCGATGGGCATTCCCGATTACTGGATTAAGCTCATCAAGGAGGTGCCGGACGAGAAATGGCCCGTGGGCAAGATCTTCTATGAGCTTCAGTTGCATCGCCCGGAGGAGAAGGTGGTCAACTACGCCGAGAGCCATGACCAGGCATTAGTGGGCGATAAGACCATCATTTTCCGACTGATGGACAAGGAGATGTACACGTCCATGAATCTTGAGAGCCAAAGCATGGCAGTCGACCGCGGCATGGCCCTCCACAAGATGATTCGTCTCGTGACGCTCTTCACTGCCACGGGCGGTTACCTCACTTTCATGGGCAATGAGTTCGGACACCCTGAGTGGATTGACTTCCCGCGCGAGGGCAACGGTTGGAGCTATAAGTATGCGCGCAGGCAGTGGAGCCTCATGAAGGCCGACTATCTGCGCTACCATTTCCTTAGCGACTTCGAACGCGAGATGTTGGCCATCTTCAAGGATCTCCCCGAGCCCAGTTTCCCATACAGATACTATGACTATGACCCTACGCAGGTCTTGGCCTTCGGACGCGGCGACTATCTCATTGTCTTCAATTTCAGCCCCTCAACGTCCTATACAAACTACGGCATACCTGTGCCGGCCGGCCGCTATAACATTGTCCTCTCTACTGACGAGGGCCGCTTCGGCGGTTTCGACCGCAATGATATGTTCTTCGTCTTCTACACGCAGAACATGGGTGGCCAGGATATGCTCAACCTCTACCTGCCAAGCCGCTCGGCCATGATTCTCAAGCGGCGCGACATTGTCCACATCAGATAACAACAGGTTCCGCGACTGAGTGCGGAACTCTCAGCTATAAAAAACAGCAGCCCCCGTCATCAGATGTCCATCTGGTGACGGGGGAAGCTATTACCAAATACAATCTAATTACTTGCAGATGCTTTTCCTCTCATATAGCAGGTGAGGTCTGTTTTCTGTGGTGGACGTTATCTTGGTCGGCTCCACAGTTATGGCTTTGTTGGTCGAAACCGAACCGGTCTCGAGGTATGTTATGGCTGCGGCAAGCAGGTTCTCCTCTGGGTCGCCCAGCTCTTTCAAGCCGGTGGTGAAGAGTCCATTGCGGTCGCTGACGCTGTAGTCGGGTGTCAAGCCTGTGCCGTCTGATGTGTCAAACGCCTCGCCGTTGCTGTTCTTATAAACAGCCACAATGGGCATGATGAGCCAATTGTTGATGGACGACGAGTAGTAGGGCAGTCCGCTGCTCGAATAAGTGAAGTCCTCGGGCGACATGACATACATCATGGTGTTCTTGCCACCCGTGGTGCTGCCAATGAGTGTGACATCCATATATGGCTTCAGTGACCAGATGGTTGCCTCGGCCGCGGAGTAGGTGTCTCCGCCCGTCAGTACGACGAGTCGGCTCAAGCCCATGTTGACGCTCAGGGTGTCGGTGAACGGTACGCTTGTGTTCTCGCGACTGTAGCTCGTATATTTTGACAATGTCGAGTTGAACTCGTAATACATCATCTCGCTCTTGGCAGTGACTACGTCTTGCGGAGCTAATATTGAGCACATTGTGGTGAGCGCCTGTGAGTCGCCACCAGGATTATATCGCAGGTCGAGTATGACTTCCGTAGCTCCTGCCGCCTTGAGTGCCGCAAATGCGTCAACGAGGTCAGTGTTGAACGCGGCTGAGTAGCTCATGTAGAGCAGGTAGCCTGCCTTGGTGCCGTCAGACAACTCTATTATGCGTGAGCATGCCACAGGATTTTCGGTTATAGATGCGGCCGTCATGCTATAGCTGACATCTGTGAGTGTCCCGTCAACCACTCGTTTCGCCTTGAATGTGCCTGTGCTGGCCGAGACGAAGAGCGTCCTGTAGTTTGTGGCTGTTATCTCTGTCCCGTCTACCGCGTATATGCAGTCGCCGCGCTTGGCTCCTGCCGCCTCTGCGGGGCTGTCGGGGTATACGTAGTTGATGATGGCGCCTACGGTCTCGCTGTCAGAGTCCAAGTATGCCAAGAGGTAGTCCCAGCCGAAGTCGGTATACTGCCCGTCAAACTCGTCAAGTGTGGTCTGAGCGTCCGAGCTGATGTAGGAGAACCTGTCTTTTGACGAGAGCAGGTTGTAGAAGTAGGTCTCCGTGTCCGACTGTTTGCGATAGTCGAGATTCGGCATCTCGCTGTTCCAATAGTAGTAGTCGCTCATCACGTCGTTCACGAAGCGGTTGGCCTCAATGGTGACTGATGATATGCTCGTCGAGCTGCTGTCGCTGTCGCTGGTGTGCGAAGGCGTGGCGTCAGTGTCGTCATCGGAGCAAGATGTCATGGCACCGACAGATATCGCTGTCGCAATGGCCACAAACAGACTTTTGGACTGAATCTCTAATATCTTCATATAGGTCGATTCTTTTGTCGAGTGCGAATTTGCACAAGATGTTGGTTTCGGGAAAATATTTTAGGTGAAAAGGTTCAAAAATAAAGCCAATCGCCATTTATTGCACTACAATTGCCTCCTGATGCACCTCTCCGCTCGCAAGGCAGATAGCAGTGCTATGGGGATGCCGCCTCCAGCCTCCATCCAATGTCCGGCCATGGCGAAACGCTTCAAGCCGGGCAATGTGGTTTCTATCGGCAGACGGCGCATTATGTCGTCCATGGGAGCCCAACCTTGCGAGGAGCCAAGCGTATTGCCCGTGAATTTGGCATATGTAGCAGGGGTGGTCACATCAACCACCTCTATTTTGCTCGTGTCTATCTGCCCTGCGAATTTGCTGCGGAGTGCGTCTATCGCGGCGTCGCTCACTCTCTGCTTCTCTTTAGAGTACTCCTCCGGTGAGCTTTTTCGCAAGTCGATCCAGAATTGCCCCTCGCGAGTGGTGAAGTTGATTGTTATGGTTGTCTTGCCTGTCGGACTCTGTGTCGTGTCGAAGTTGCTCACCTCTATCTCCATCTGGTCAAAATGTGTCCCGTCTGGCAATGTGATGTCCGCCACGGTGCGCATGAAGTGCGGCAATGTGTCCAATGGCTGCGCTATGCCAATGTGTACGCGGCAGTATGAGTAAAAGATAGCCTCTTTGCCGACTGTGAGCAATCTGCGCTGCGCCGCGGTGCAGAATTGACCGCCGAGCGCCTCGCCCACTGTCCATCGCCAATCCGCGCAAGAGCATACGGCGTCGGCCGTTGTCTCCTCGCCATTGGCTAATAGGAGGCCTTTTGCTTTTCGCCCTTCAACTCTTATTCTCTCCACACGGCATCCTGTCCGCAGTTTGCCGCCGAGCGACTTGTATGTCTCGACTAACAGATTGGTCAGAGCTGTTGAGCCTCCAATGGGATATGCCGCCACTCTTCGCGCCATATATGCCTGACCTACAATGATGACGGTCATGCGCGTCTCGTTCATATAGAGCCGGCTGACGGCCTCGCGTAGCCGACTGTTGCTGAACTGTTGGCTGAATGTCTTGGTGGTCAGTCTGCCCCATTTGCGCATAAGTGGCAGCATGCGCCACATGGGCCACAGCCTTGCGTAGTGCGACAGTCGGCCCGCCAATGTCTCTTCTGTCGGGAATGGTGGGAAGTCTGGCAAAAAACGCATCACTGTCCTGACGCTATCCAGCCATTCCGCTATTACCTGACTGTCCTCAGGCGCAAGATTTTTCAGGTAGTCCTCTAACTGGTCGATGTCGTTGTAGAGGTGAAAATGCCAAGTCGTGCCATCGTTCTCATCTGGCACCTCTATGTCCACCCTTTCGTCAAAGTGTACATATTGCAGGGAGTCCACGTCTGCGACGGTCCGCCACATGTCGTGGAACGATGTGCCTTCATTTGAGCCGAGCAACCAGTGCAGGCAGCCGTTGAACTCGTAGTCACCGCGCCGCCAACCTGTGCAGAGGCCTCCGGCTCGGCTGCCGGCCTCATAGATGGTTGTCTCAACTCCACACCGGCGGAGCCTTATGCCAAGGCACAGCCCGGCAATGCCCGCGCCGATAATGTCTACCATCAGATACTGCCGTAGATGATGATACCGATACCCGCCAATATGCCCAACAGGCATAAGCCCTTGCGCAGCATGTTATGCTCGTGGAAAACGAGCGCGGCCAATGTGAATGACACTATGGCGTTGCAGCGGCGGATGGGCGAGATGAGGGATATCATGCTGTCGGGGCTGTCAAGCGCGCCATAGTAGAAGAAGTCGGCTATGATGATGATGAGTCCTATCATCGGGATGCTCCATTTCCAGCGGAATGGCTCATATCCGACTCTCTGCGCCAGCTCGTCGTCAGTGGCGGCCTCCGCCGGAGTCTCGCTTCGTAGCCTCTTGTATTTCAGGCGTGAGGGGTTCCATATGACGAGGGCGAGCGGAATGGTCATGATGAACTGGTATACGGAGTAGTAGAAGAGCACGCTCATGCGGTTGATGTGCTCCATGCTTATTATGTGTTTGTCAAAAAGGGCT
The DNA here is from genome assembly GCA_963618945.1 of Bacteroidaceae bacterium. Classification (GTDB taxonomy): domain Bacteria; phylum Bacteroidota; class Bacteroidia; order Bacteroidales; family Marinilabiliaceae; genus W3P20-009. Next base: position 16,610 of record CAVETY010000018.1, on the reverse strand, counting down.
GAGCCCGCGCCAATAAGTGTGCCGACCACTACAGACCATACCCATTTGTTGGCCTTGAAGTTGATGCCCTCGCGTTTGCCGGCCACGCTGAAAAGGAAGAAGAACAGGAAAGCGACCAAGAGGCCAACCCATTGAATTCCATTAGGACGCTCCGAGAATATGACTAACGCGCCCATGAGTGTCCAAAGCGGGGCGGTGGCGCGGATGGGTGCCACGATGCTCAGCGGGAGGTGCTTCATACCGTAATATACGAAGACCCACGAGCCAAGCACTATTGCGGCCTTGGCCACGAGCAGAAGGTGCTGATGCAGGTTGAGTGAAGGAATGTAGAGCCACTCGTCTGGCGTTATGGCGCCCGTGTGGGATAAGATGCAGAGCGGCAGCAGGATGACTGACGATGTCAGTGTGCTGACAAGTAAAACGGGAAGTACGGCGTTGCTCTTGAGTGAGTATTTGCGCAAGACGTCATAGAAGCCCAAGCACAAGGCCGAAATCAGGGCCAGGACGAACCAGAACATTTGTTGTGTCTAAAAGATTTTATTTATGGGTTAGGTGAATGTGTAGCACTGATACGCGCCATTTTGGGGGAAGGCGATTGCCCATCGCAAACTTCCCCGGCTACTGCTCTTTCTCCGCCTTGAAGAAGAATGCCGTAACTGGCTGGCCTCCCTGTCCCCAGAGGGTGGGGCAAATGTCGTCATGATGCCCATAGCGCACGAACTGCGGCTCGGGGACCATGAGGCTGAAGACCGTCAGCCCGTTGGCGCTGACCATGGCGCGGGCGGGGTAGAAAATGGAGTCTGCCCCTGCTACCTCAAAGGCTGTGGGCATGTCAAGGTCTATGCTCAGCTTGTCAGCGTTGTCAAAGGTTATGCTGATGACTTGCTGGTGTGTGGTGGCTGATTTTGGCATAGGCACTTGCGCATTGGGTATGTTGTGGCCATATACTTTTTTGAGGATGAGGCGACCTAATCGTCTGCCCTCCTCCCTCTTGCAACTTTTGGGTGTAGCATGACCAAACTCCGGGGTCATGTCAAGCAAAGATATGATGCCCACGTTGTCGTCACTTTGAGCCACGGCCGTCATCTGAGCCTCGCGCACGCCGTCGCCGAAAATGTCGTAGCTCACCTCTCCATAATTAAATGCGCCACGGCCTTTCTGCGAGAAGATGATTGGCCAGTCAGACTTGTCCTGCATGTCACGCAATGAGGCGATGAGTGCCAATGTGTTCTGCGTCATCGACAGGCGATCCTTTGACCTCTTGGAGTCTTCCTCGCCTATGTGGCATACAGCGCCCGCCATGGCGAAGCCGCTAAGAGGGGCGAGCATACCATTATACGCCACACCCGCATACCACGATGGCACTGAGTGATATCTGCGGTACTTTGTCATGTAGTCGTTTTCTGGCTTGCCCAGCATCCTGATGCTGTCCTCTTTTATCTGTGCCACGGCATAATAGCTCCATATGCCGCCAATGTTTACGCTTTGTGGATCCAAGCCATTTTCACTGTTGGCAAGCTCAATGCGCATAGGGTCGCCATTGGTCGTCCCGTAAAAACCGGCTGTATTCCTCTTGCCAGTCAAGCGTATGGCTATTGTCATGTCGCCAGGTCGCACCACAGCTGCCGGAATGTCATATGTGCGTTCGGACATTTGAGCGGTGTCGCCACTTGTCGCCCCGACCAAGGTCTGGTTGACGTAGACGACGTCAGAGTCCGCCAATCGTCCCAGGGCGAGTCGCAGTGGCCTGTTCACCCACTCCTGCGGAGTCTTGACACTGCGGACGTACCACACCACGCCATCGAGTCCCGGGAGGTCGTCCACTCCCCATTGGCCGGGCAGCACAGTCTTGGGCCATGATGACGCGTCTGGGCGGCTGACGTTGAAATATTCGTCATATACGCTCTCGGCGTCCATCAAGCTCTCGAATTTATGCCCGCTGAGCCACGTCATGCACTCGGCATGGCCGTTGCTCCACTCATTGTCCTCTTTCCTGATCTCCTGATGACTCTTATACTCGTCCGTGTTGACGTCAACCCAGGATCGGCACGGCGCGCCAGGGTATGATGCCAATACGACTCCTATGGGGATGTCCAAGCTGTCGCGCAACATCCTGGCCATGGGTAGCAAGTGTCGTCCGCTGCGGCTCTTGTTCTGCGAGCCTACGCGCCACACCCCATAAGCATCTTGCTTGGCCTCAATCGATAATGTCGGCAGCACGTTGAATATCCTCACCAAGCTGTCACTCGGCGAGGCCGTCACAGGGGTGTCTGTGTTAGGCGCGGACGGAATGGACTGGTCTATGGCTAACCAGACTTCGCCAATTAATATGTCTGAGAATGAGATTGATATGTTCGACGTCGATACCTTTACGCTGTGGCGGGTCTTCGATGCCTGAGGCGTGTTTATCTCCAGTCTCCACGTGCTGTCCAAACCGGCCGATGTCGATACCGAATATCCCCAGTCTGATTTGATGCTCACATTGGAGCCTGGGGCTGCTTTGCCCCTGACCTCCACAAGTGAGTTCTGTTGGAGCACTGCGCCGTCCGAAAGAATAGGGTCGACGTATACGAAGTCGTCATGCTGGCAACCTGTGAAAAGGGCGGCCAAGGCAGACAATATTATTGCCACACGTGATGACTGTAACGGCTTTATGCTCATTCTCAATGCTACTTTAAGGTTTTTTGATTGCCGGTGGGGCTTATCGTGTCATGGCTGCGACGACGTTTGCCAAGTCGGCGAAAGCCTTGCCCTCGACGCTCTCTGTGTCCAATGCGGCTGGTGTGCCTGCGTCTCCGCACTCGCGGATGGACTGGACAATGGGAATCTGGCCAAGAAGGGGGACTCCAATCTCAGTGGCGAGCTTCAAAGCCCCGTCTTTGCCAAAGATATAATACCTGTTCTCTGGCAGCTCGGCCGGCGTGAACCATGCCATGTTCTCAACGATTCCCAGCACTCTGACGTTCACCTTGGGGTTGACGAACATGTCCACACCCTTGCGAGCGTCGGCCAATGCCACTTTCTGAGGTGTTGACACGACTATTGCGCCGGTCAGGTTCACCAAGCCTACCAATGATATGTGTATGTCTGACGTGCCGGGGGGCATGTCGATGAGCAGATAGTCCAGCTCACCCCAGTCTGCCTCGGTTACCAACTGTTTGATGGCGTTGGTGGCCATGGCGCCGCGCCACACTACTGCTTTGTCTGGGTCTACGAAGAACCCGATGCTGAGCATCTTGACCCCGTATTTCTCAATAGGCTTAATCAGGTCATGGCCCTCGGTCGAGTTCTCCGAGAGGACGGGGCGGGCGTCCTCCACTCCAAACATGATGGGCACCGACGGACCAAATATGTCAGCATCAAGCAGTCCCACTTTAAAACCGGCTTGGGCGAGGGCTATAGCCAAGTTGCTCGTCACCGTGCTTTTGCCCACGCCGCCTTTGCCTGAGGCTACTGCTATGACGTTTTTCACGCCTGGCAGCACAGGCTTCTCCGGTGCCTTGGCTCGCTGGCGGATTTTGACGAATATGTTGTCGTCAATGTCCACATCGGGACCACACTCTGCCTTGATGGCCTCGGCGGCTTTTTGTTTGATTGACCCTACGAGGGGGTCGTTGGGGCGGTCGAAGATGAGTGAGAAGCTCACCCTGTTGCCGTTTATCCTTATGTCGTCCTCGACCATGCCGAGGTCATATATGTTCTGCCCCTTCTCCGGATGAATCACGGTCTTGAGGGCTGATATTATTTGTGCGGGATACATTTCGTTCTTTTGTCTCTTTTGGTCAGTATGGGTCTTGTGGACTCCGTTCCGTTGGCCGCTGTGCTTAGTCTGTGAACTTGACGTTGCGCCCGACGTTGTGGTAGTTGTCTTTCTCTATCTCCACGTCCGGCTCGATAAGGTTCACGCCGCTTGGAATCTGAAATCGGAAATATTTGATTGTCATTCCGGCGTCAATCCATTTCTGCTCATAATAGGTCCTGATGCCCAACGCTGGGTCAGTCAGCCGTCCCGCCTCAATGTCTGCGTAGAGGTCTGTGGTCTGCGCCTGTGGCGTTATGCCGTTCTCTTTGAGCATGGCCTCGGTATATTGCGTCAGGAATGGACTGTCAGTCTTCAGGTGCACTAATCCGTCTTGACAGAGGAACCTGTTATATCGTGTTAGCATGAGGGTGCCGACCAACCGTTTGCGGGGCTTGTTCATCTGAGGGTCGGGAAATGTCACCCAAATCTCGCTCACCTCGCCTGGCTCGAAAAACTCGTCGATGAACTCGATGCGCGTGCGCAAGAAAGCCACGTTGCCAAGTCCCTCGTTCAGAGCCTCTGTGGCTCCCGTATGCATCCGCGCGCCCTTTATGTCCACGCCAATGTAATTGACTCCTGGGTTGCGTCGCGCCAAGCCCACCGTGTACTCGCCTCGGCCACAGCCCAGCTCCACCACGATGGGGTTGCCATTGCCAAACCACTCGCCCCATTTGCCGCGAAGCTCGAACCCGCCCGCCTTGAGCGACTCGAAGTCAGCCTCGAAGACGTGACGGTATTCCGCCATGTCGGCAAATTTCTGAAGTTTATTCTTTCCCAAAATCTGTTCCGGGTTATGTCTGTGATGCTTATTATTGCAAGTCCTGTGCCGTTTTACTCGCCTTGGCTCGGCTCACTTTTCTGGATGAGGAGGCCTATGTCATGGATGCCGGCCAACTCGTCCGCACGCATGCCTTGAGTAATACGGAATGTGTAAGGGCCGGGTTTTGAAAATTTGACACCCCTCATGTATGGGCACTTCTCATTGTAGAGCGAACCCCACCCGCTGCCGAGCCACGAGCCGTCGGTGCGTGCCAAAATGCACTCCAGGGTGTCGCGCCTCGACACCCCGTCGGGGGCTATCACGTCAATGAAGAGCCACAGGTTGGAATAAGCGTAGTCGTTGTCATTCCTCACCTGGACCATGATGTCATACACGCCTGCCGAGTCGGACATGTCCGTCCTGAAGACTGCCAAGGTGTCTTTGTCCCATCCCGTCTTGGCTATGCTGACGTACTCGTCATACGCCACTCCGCTCTGGCATGAGCATAAGCCCAAGCAGGCGATGACAGAGGTCACCATCGACATCAGGCGGAGTGCCCTCCCCATCCGACTATTCTTTGTTGTCATTTTGTTGGCGTTGAGGTTGTTGCTCCTGCTTGTTGCTGTTCTGCCCATTACCCGAGGGGGCGCCATTGTTGCGGTCGCCGCCCCTGTTGCCTTGACGGCCGAAGTTGCGTCCGCCTTGACGGTTAGGGCGGTTGCCCCTGTCCCCTTGGCGGTTTTGGCCTCCGCGGTTGCCGTTGTTGCGACCTCCTCGATTCTGCTGGTCCTGACGTGGCTGGCGCTCACCTTGTGGACGTTCGCTCTGTTGAACCCTCTCTTGCTGCGTCGAGTCTCCCGTGCGCTCTGTTTGCTGCTGGCTCGGCTGCTCTTTTGGGGTGGGGTTGTCCGACGGCTGGGCGTTTCGGCCTCCGTTTCTGTTGTCGCGGCGCTCTCCGCGGTTATTGCGATCGCCACCACGGTTGTTGCCGCGCGCGTTGGGTTGGTTGCGGTCTCTGCTCCTGTTGTCGCGTCCTCCGCGCCCGTTGCGTTTGTTCTTTGAGTCGAAGCGCGTCAGGTCGTCATCCAGCTCCACGACGCTCGAGAAGTTCTCCTCGTCGTTGGCCACAGTCTGTTGTGTCGCCCCGATGTTGTCGGGTTTTTTGCCCTCGGCGTTCATGCGGATTATCTCGGCCACATGGTCTGCGTCCACCGCCACGATGTTCGATGGGGAGTCCTTTTGCGTCGAGTACCACATGAGGCGCTTGAAGATGTCGTACTTGAAGAAGAAGTATGTCCCCTCGGCAGTCTCAAGAGGTTTGTCAGTCGGCGGGAAGCTGCGGATGGCGTCAATATATGTGGCAAGCTCGTAGTTCAGGCAGCACTTCAGTTTGCCGCACTGGCCTGCGAGTTTGACAGGGTTGAGCGACAGGTCTTGCACGCGTGCCGAGTGGGTCGAGACGGATATGAAGCTCGTCATCCAAGTGGCGCAGCACATCTCGCGTCCGCATGGCCCTATGCCGCCAATGCGCCCGGCCTCTTGCCTCGCTCCAATCTGGCGCATCTCGATTCGCACGTGGAAGCGGTCGGCCAATACCTTGATGAGCTCGCGGAAGTCCACACGCTCGTCGGCTATGTAGTAGAAGATGGCTTTGGTCCTGTCGCCCTGATACTCGACATCGCCAATCTTCATGTTCAGCCGCAGATCTTGCGCAATCTTGCGTGCCTCGAGCATGGTTTCGTGCTCCAGACCCTTGGCCTCCTCCCACTTCTCTATGTCTGTCGGGCGGGCTATGCGGTAGATGCGCTTGAACTCATAGTTCTGCGGGTTGACGTGGTTCTTGTGCATCTGGAGGTATACCAGCCTGCCCTGAAGTGTCACAGTGCCAATGTCGTGGCCCGGCGAAGACTCCACGGCCACCGTGTCGCCCATCTTGAGCTGAATGCCTGTGGAGTTCCGGTAGTAGCCCTTTCGGGTGTTTTTGAACTGGACTTCGACAAGGTCGGACGCGTTAGGCGGGGTAGGCAGGTCGTCAAGCCAGTCGTAGGCGTGCAACTTGCCGCCGCGGACGGCTCTCGTGCCGCAGCAGCTGACGCTTTGCTCGGGTCGGTATACGTTTGCCGGGATGAGGTCCTCGTCTTGGGCGTCGTCTTGCTTAAGTGCGGGGATTGGCTCGTCGGCTCTCTTTATCTCGTCTTCCACTATTGATTTAGTTTTTGGTATTTATGGTTGAAGGACGTTGCGCAGGCCGATTTCTCTGTCTCCGCTTGCTCGCGTCCCGTGAATGTTCTTTTTTTTCTATTGTTGCGGCTCAGGCTCCGCCGAAGGCCTCTTGGTTGTCCTGATGTAGGCTGTGAAGCTTAGCACCATGCCTTTGATTATCATCCTTATGTTGCCGTTCTGCTCCACCTTGGCGAGGCAGTCGTCAATGAGGGCTGATATCTTCTCTACGTTCGCCACGTGGACGAAAGGGGCGAATTTGATGAGGAAGGCCTCTTCGTCAGCCGTCAGGAAGTTTATCTCCGGTTGCCCCAAGTTCATGACGAAGCTCTCGCGGATCAGGTGCTGGCAATACGTCAGCAGCCCTTTCGCCTGCTCGCGCGTCATGGCCCTGCAGGTCTCCGCTATGGCGTTCATCTTGATCACGTCACGTTGCCATGCTGCTCGCATCATGTCTTTGAAGATGGCCAGGTTGGCGTCATTCTCGGCTGCCGAGGACAACTGCCTGAGCGCCGCCACGTAGTTCCCTTGCGCAATGTGCGCCACGCGCACGGCCTCCTCTTCGTCTACGCCCTCCCGTGCCGACAGGGCGGCTGCCAAGTCGGCCTCGCTTATCGGCGGCACCCTGAATGTCTGGGTGCGGCTCAAGATGGTGGGCAATATCTTCTGCGAGTCCTCGCTGACCATTATGAAGATGGTGTCGGTCGGCGGCTCTTCGAGAATTTTCAGGATGCTGTTGCTCGTCGTCTCGTTCATCAGCTCGGGCTTCCAGACTATCATTATCTGGCGCTCGGCTTCATAGGGCTTCATGGAGAGCTTGTGGTGGATGGTCGTCGCCGCGTCTTTTGCAATGAGGGCTTGCTTGCCCGTCCCGCTCTTTTTGTCGTCAGCGTCATCCTGGTCCGCCCCGCCTGATGATTTGCGCTGGGCCATGGCCGCATTCCACTCCTGCATCCCGAAATATGGCTTTGCCGTCACCATTCCGCGCCAGTCCGGCAGATAGGTGTCTGTGTCGTCTGACGTGCTCGATTTCGCAATGGGGAAGACGCAGTGGACGTCAGGGTGAACCATTTTGGCTATCTTCTTGCATGAGGGACATTCGCCGCAAGAGTCACCTCCGCTCTTGTCTCCCGTGCAATTGATGTACTGGGCGAATGCTATGGCTAACGGAAGAGCCCCACTACCCTCGCCGCCCACGAAGAGCATGGCATGCGGCGTCCGCCCCTCATCCGCCATGGTGAGGAGACTCTTTTTTATCGCCTGCTGGCCTATGACGTCTCTGAACTGCATCCGCTCGCTGTGTGATGTTTTGCTCCCGCCAGCCTACCCACTTTTGTTTCTGTCTGTGGTTCGCTTGCGAGGTGCGATAATGCGCAATATGGGCAAAATAACCTCCAAAGATAATGAAAATTCACACTCGCATGGAGGCGTGCCTCCTTTTTAGTGAACTCCTTTGTTCCGAAAGTCTTCCGTCTCTTTGCCCATTTTAATTTATTTATGAGTCATAGTGCCGCGCAGCGCATTATCTTTGCCCATAGTCAACAGATGAAATTCAGGACGCGCAAGCTAAACCAATTACAAACTATGTCAACTATCCTTTTCGACCGTGCGGTGTTTGGCCCCGTGCGCAGCAGGCGTCTCGGCATATCGCTCGGCATCAACTTGTTGCCAGAGAATGGCAAGGTGTGTTCTTTTGACTGTCTTTATTGTGAGTGCGGCTTCTCGCATTCAACTGGGAGAAAGGAGCCGCTGGCACCTCTGCCTTCGCGTGTCGAGGTGGCCAGAAAGCTTGAGGCGACTCTCAAACAGATGGCTGCGCGAGGCGAGCATCCTGATGTCATCACTTTCGCCGGTAATGGCGAGCCAACTCTTAATCCGCATTTCGCTGAGATTATAGATGACACGATTGAGATGCGAGACCATTTGGCACCCGATGCGCGAGTCTGCGTCCTAACTAATGCCACGCGTCTGTCAGATCCTGCGGTCGTAAATGCGCTATGCTCTGTGGACGAGGCCATCCTCAAGATAGATTCCGGGCGAGAGGAGACTGTGCGTATTCTTGACAGGCCGGCTCCGGGTTATTCGCTCTCTAAAACTGTTGATGATATTGTGGCTTTGCGTGACCGCATGGGTGACGCTCTTGCCATTCAGACAATGTTCGTAAGCTGGGAGCAGGACGGCAAGATTTATGATAACACGGGCGATGCCGATGTCATTCCTTGGCTGGAGATACTTAGCCGTATAGCCCCTCCTCGACTGATGATTTATACCATCGACCGCGAAACACCGCTTAAGACGATGACAAAAACATCTCCTGCGGTGCTTGATGCCCTTGCTAACCGCGCCCGAGAGATCGTAGGGGAGGTCTCAGTCTCTTACTGATAATTCTCGTCAATCAAATAAGTCAGTTCATAGCGAGTTCCGTAAAAGGAGCTCGCTTTTTTTGTCCGCCCCTCACCCCAAAAAAGGAAAGCATTTTATGACTAAAATAGGTTTTTCTGTTTCGTTTTTGAAACAGAAGGAATTCAAGAGGGGGAGATTTAAATATAAACAAATCCAAAACGGCGAGTGGCGCTGTTTAACACTTGTGCGTGGGAATAGGCTGTCTATGAGCCATTGATTACCCGAATTAACATAAAAAATTTGCAAGGCGTTTTTTTTTTTTTAGCTTCGCACTGCGGTTGAAGAGAATAAGGTTCAGTTAGCACGTTCACCACCGTGTGTGCCACTGTTCAACCCTTTTTTGAGTTTTGCCTTGTACCTTACATTTTGCAGTCGCGCCTAATCTCAGATGATGCGACGGCTATGAGTCAAAAAATGGGTAAAGCGTCACCGTCTAAAACTAAAATACAAGTTGACATGAAAAAAATCACCGCTCCCATGGCGCTGCTAAAGTCCGAGACCCTCATGATGAGAGGTCGAGGATGCGGTAGCTACAATTATCAGGACTGCCTGCAATATGACTCTGGCTGCTATGACTGGGAGGTCGTCTGCACTCCGGAGCACAACTATATTCAGGAGCCCGACTTCTCCGACTACGGTATCAATTATGGCGAGGACTACGATGAAGCTGCGGAGCGAGGCGGATTCTGCCTGCCGTCAACCGTTTCCGATGCGTCGCAAGACTATCGCATTGGGCAAGCCTTGCTTGATGACATCCGCAATGGCGACGTGCCAATCGTCGAATCCAACAAAGTGCGTGACTTTTTCTCCGCCTCGTCAACAGCGATAAGTGTTCATGACAATTTTGTCCACCAGGTGGTTGAACACTACTTGGATGATCTTGGTGAGGATGTGGCAAAAGTGGCAAAAATCGGCAGAAAAATTGGTGCCGTGGGGGCAACGATTGGCGTTGTGGTGGCTGTATACGATGTCAACGAAAACGGATTAACAGAATCCACCTTATGGGAGTCTGTAGGTGCTGGTGTCGGTTTCTTGGGTTGTCTTTGCGGAGGACCCGTCGGCTGGACGCTTGGTGGCATCTCTTTAGGTATATCCCTGTATACATATTATTTGGACTCTCAGTATTATAAATCAAATTCTTCTTATTGATGGTCATATCTTTCTTTAAATTCTTTGTGGAGGCTATTTATCACACAACAGTTGCCTATAATAGGGCCTACAATAAGTCCACTAAGGATGAATTGTCCGACATAAAGCAGCGTCAATTCTTTATAGTGTGGGGAATCTTAGGATTTATGATTGCATTCTTGGGCTTTTGCATAGGAAGATATGTTATAGATCGCAGTATGAAAAACCCTTCGGTGTTTGCTCTTGAAATGGCTGTAGATGTGTGTCTTTCGATATTAATTGTCAAGAGATTGAACAAACTCGGCATGTATGAGGAGGCCATTGCCAAAGTAGAAAACAAGGACAAGAGGCAGCTTATACGATATCGGTGGCGCACCGCATTAATTGGCAGTGCCAAAATAGTCGTATTTCTTGTAGTTATCTACGGCTCTCGCTGGCTGCTGATAACTTTCTTTTGAATAGAACTATCTCTTAATCTGTTCCCACTCATCTAAAACTAACATATGCATATCCCTTAGTTATGTTCAATATTGATGTTTCTCTGTCTTATAAAAACGAGATCTCTTACTAATATGTTTATTTCTTATTTCAAGTTCTTCGTTGAAAAGATTTATTCCGAAACTGTCGCTTACAATAGAGCATATGGTAAATCCACAAGGGCTGAATTGTCAGACATAAGGTGCCGTCAATTTGTAATTTCTTGGTTTGTCATAGCTATACCCATGGCTTTTGTCGCCTTTTTTGTCGGGCGGTATATTATGCAACGTAGTCTCACAAGCATGGAGACGAATCTCTTGATTGTTGCACCAACCCTTATCGTTACAATTTTTGTAACACGGAAATTAAACAAGCTTGATTTATATGAGCAGGAGATAGCTAAGGTCGAGAAGATGGATAAGAAACAACGTGTGAAGTACCGTTGGCGCTCTGCATTGATATGCGGAGTCCGTGTCCTCTCAGTCCTCTTCTCTGTTTACGGAGTGCGCTGGCTGTTGATAACTTTCTTCTGATTGAGATTTTATCTCAAAAAGTTACTGCCCATCTAAAACTAACATACAAATTGACATGAAAAAAATCACCGCCCCCATGGCGCTGCTAAAGTCCGAGACCCTCATGATGAGAGGTCGGGGCAGCAGCAGTTACAATTATCAGGATGGCCCGTTATATAACGCTGGCTGCTATGACTGGGAGGTCGTCTGCACTCCGGAGAACAACTATATTCAGGCGTACGACTTCTCCGACTACGGTTTCAATTATGGCGACGACTACGATGAAGCCGCGGAGCGAGGCGGCTTCAGCCTGCCGTCAACCGTTTCCGACGCCTCGCAAGACTATCGCAATGGCTTGGCAGTGCTTGATGACATCCGAAATGGCGATGTTCCGATAGTAGAATCCAACAAAGTGCGTGACTTCTTCTCCGCCTCGTCTACGGCCATAAGTGTGCATGACACGTTCGTTCACCAAGTGGTTGAGCATTATTTGGATGATCTTGGCGAGGATGTGGCAAAAGTCGCAAAAATCGGCAGAAAAATCGGAGTTGTCGGCGCAACGGTAGGTGTACTTGTATCTCTATATGATGTTAGCGAAAAAGGCCCGACAGAGTCAATCATATGGGAGGCGGTTGGTGCTGGCGTTGGTTTTATCGGATGTTTTGCGGCAGGTCCCGTTGGATGGACTCTCGGTGGCATATCCTTATGTATGTCCATATATTCATATTATTTGGATTCTCAGTCCATTAAATCAAATTCTTCTTATTAATGATTATCTCCATTTTTAAATTCTTTGTTGAAAAGATATATTCTGAGACTGTTTCTTATAACCGAGCCTATAATAAGTCTACGAAAATAGAATTGTCTGACATTAAATCTCGCCAATTTGTTGTTGTTTTTGGAATTATCGGGTTTGTGATCGGAATAATTGTGCTTTGCATAGCAAGATATGTAGTCGAACATAGCTTAAGGAATCCTCAGGTTTTTTCTGTCGAAATGGCTATTGCTGTCCTTCTTGCGATATGCGTTGTGAGGAAGTTGAACAGGCTCGGCATGTATGAGGAGGCTATTGCCAAAGTCGAAAATATGAACAAGAGACAACTTGTAAGGTATAGGTGGCAATCAATGTTGATAGGCAGTGTCAGAATAGTTGCATTTCTCGTTGTCATCTACGGAGTGCGCTGGCTGCTGCTAACTTTCTTCTGATTGAGATTTCTTTCTAAACTTCCATTCATCTAAAACAAACATACAAATCGACATGAAAAAAATCACAGCCCCCATGGCGCTGCTAAAGTCCGAGACCCTCATGATGAGAGGTCGAGGATGCGGTAGCTACAATTATCAGGACTGCCCGTTATATAACGCTGGCTGCTATGAATGGGAGGTCGTCTGTACTCCTGATAACAACTATATTAAGGCGTATGACTTCCCCGACTACAGTATCAATTATGGTGAGGACTACGATGAAGTTGCGGAGCGAGGCGGCTTCTGCCTACCGTCAACCGTTTCCGACGCCTCGCAAGACTATCGCAATGGCTTGGCTGTGCTTGATGACATCCGAAATGGCGATGTCCCGATAGTCGAATCCAACAAAGTGCGTGACTTCTTCTCCGCCTCGTCAACGGCAATAAGTGTGCATGACACGTTCGTTCACCAAGTGGTTGAACATTACTTGGATGATCTTGGCGAGGATGTCGCAAAAGTTGCGAAAATCGGCAGAAAGATAGGTGCTGCAGGCGCAGCTGTCGGGTTTGTTGTGGCGATATCTGATTTATCAGATGGGGACGTTACGGAGTCTGATATTTGGGAGACTGTTGGTGCCTGTGTCGGTGTCTTAGGCTGTTTTTGTGGGGGCCCGATTTCCTGGTCTCTTGGTGGCATTTCTTTGTGCATATCTATATACTCTTATTACTTGGATTCTCAAATTTCTAAAGAAGGTTCTTTATACTGATATGGCTATTATTCCAGTTTTCAGATTTTTTGTGGAGAAAATATATCATAGCTTGGTCTCTTATAACAGGGCATATGGTAAGTCTACGAAAATTGAGTTGTCTGACATAAAGACTCGGCAGTTTCTGATAGTTTTCTGTATTATAGGTTTTTTAATTGGGTTTATATGTTTTTGCTTGGCAAACTTTGTGATAAATCACAGTCTTAAAAAACCTCAAGTATTTGTGGTTGAAATGGCCATTGCTGTTTCGCTTACAATCTGGGTAGTTGGAAAGTTGAATAAACTCGGCATGTATGAAGATGCTGTTGAGAAAGTTGAAAAAATGGAATCGACTCAGCTTGCGAAATATTATCGGTGGTCTGCTTTTATAGGTTCTCTTCGAGTCCTTTCTTTCCTCTTTGTCATCTATGGTACTCGCTGGCTCATGATAACCTTTTTCTTATAAGAATTATACCATCTCTTATGTCAGTTTCTTATAAACTGCTTCCGTCCTTCTTAAAACTAACATACAAATTGACATGAAAAAAATCACCGCCCCCATGGCTCTGCTAAAGTCCGAGACCCTCATGATGAGAGGTCGAGGCAGCAGCAGTTACAATTATCAGGACGGCCCGTTATATAACGCTGGCTGCTATGAATGGGAGGTCGTCTGCACTCCTGATAACAACTATATTCAGGCGTATGACTTCTCCGACTACGGTATCAATTATGGTGAGGACTACGATGAAGTTGCGGAGCGAGGCGGCTTCTGCCTGCCATCAACCGTTTCCGACGCCTCGCAAGATTATCGCAATGGCTTGGCTGTGCTTGATGATATCCGAAATGGCGATGTCCCGATAGTGGAATCCAACAAAGTGCGTGACTTCTTCTCCGCCTCGTCAACGGCCATAAGTGTGCATGACAATTTTGTCCACCAAGTGGTTGAACATTACTTGGATGACCTGGGCGAGGATGTAGCCAAAGTCGCAAAAATCGGCAGAAAAATCGGAGTTGTCGGCGCAACGGTTGGCGTTGCGGTCGCTATTTATGATGCTAAGGAAAATGGTTTGACGGAGTCTACTGTGTGGGAGTCTATTGGTTCAGGAGTTGGTTTCATTGGTTGTCTCTGTGGAGGCCCTGTAGGCTGGACGCTTGGTGGCATCTCTTTATGTATATCCTTTTATACGTATTATTTGGATTCTCAGTATTATAAATCAAACTCTTCTTATTGATGATCATATCTTTCTTTAAGTTTTTTGTGGAAAAGGCTTATCATACTACGGTTGCATATAATCGTGCCTATAATAAATCAACAAAGGATGAGTTGTCCGATATAAGGCAACGTCAATTTATTCTGGTATGGGGCATAATAGGCTTTTTGATGGCTTTTGTGTTACTCTGTGTTATGAGATATCTCATTGATATTAATTTAAATGATTATCCTTTGGAGTTTGTGGTGGAGATGGCAATCGATGTGGCGCTTGCAACAATGGTAGTCAAGAGATTGAACAAGCTCGGCATGTATGAGGAGGCTATAGCTACAGTTGAAAACAAGGACAGGAGGCAGCTTATACGGTATCGTTGGCGCACCGCATTGATTGGTAGTGTCCGATTAGTCGCATTTCTCGTAGTCTTCTATGGTACGCGCTGGCTGCTGATAACTTATTGTTAATCCTGACATGTAACCTAAGTTTCGCATGATTAACACGATTTGGGGTCAACGCCTTGGGGTGTTGGCAGCATCTGCTATTGTCTTCACTTTCTGGGCTGTCCCAGTCAGGGGACAGGTGGAGCTTACGTTAGATGGCTTTATTTCAATGGCTTTGCGTGACGAGGCGGATGCATTGAGGCAAATTTATTTGCAAAACGAGATTAACCAGTTGGACTATCTCTTGTCGCAAACATCCTATTTCCCGAGTGTGTCAGTCTCTGTTAACGGCCCTCTGTATTCAAAGTCGGTATCCCCTGTCACGCAGCCTGATGGCAGTATATGTTATCGCCGTGTGAACAGCATGAATGAATCATTGTCTGTTAATTTCTCTGTTCCCATTAACGCAACTGGCGGTTCTCTGTCTCTAAGTAGTGGAATATCTGCATATAAGCATTTTAGCGCAAATATGTCAACTTTGTCATTGTCAATGAATTATTGCAGGTTGTCTTTCTCTCAGCCTTTGAATTTCTATTCTGAAAACAAATGGGGAGAGAAACTTTCACGACTATCATACAAGCAGGCAATGATTGAAAACTCCGATTCTTATGCTGATGAGTGTAAAGAGAGCGCCATCATGTTTTTCCACATGGTTGTTTGCCAAGCTAAAGACTCTCTCTTGCAAAGCGAATTAAAGCTTTATAACCTTATTAAGTCGCGTGTCGAGCGTGAGGCTTCCTTAGGGCGGTCATTGGAGACGGAGTTAGAGGAGGTCAGATTAAAATGTGAGGATGTCGTTAATCAAATCACCGATAATGAAATCGAAAGGCGCGGCTATGTGGAGCTAATCATGTCTAAATACGGCGTCTTTGCGGATGATGTGGCTCTTTGGCGTTGCCCTGATTTCCTTATGATGGAGCTTTGCATTGATAGCATGGAGGTGTTGGCATTGTCTAAACTTGATGCTATGGCCGCATATTCTTTTGAGAATCATAAGAAAAACATGGAGCGGCTTAGGAAATCGAGATGGGGAACTCCCTCCTTTTCTGCAAATATGGGTTTAAGCTCTTCTGCGAATGATTTTGACAATCTGAAAAACAACGTTGACAGAGACTATGGCGCTGGTGTCAATTTCTCTTTGTCCATTACTGGATTGTCAAGCAGTAAAAAGGAGATGAGGAAGGCGCAACTTCAAAACGAAAGTTTGCGCTTGGAGCAAGAGAGAAGAAAAGAAAGCGTATTGATAAATCTCCGAAAGGATTTACGTCATATGGATGTTTTGAAGGAAACCTATCATAACAACAGGGCAAGGGGACTCTTGCTTGTCAAGAAGAGGAATTCCTTATTAGAGAAACAAAAATTGGGTAGAACTCTTTTCGAGGTAACTATTCAGCGAATAGCCATACCATCCCTATCCGCGCTCTAAAACATAGCGCGGATAGCTGCATAGGGAGAGTTATCGTGTTTTGGGGTAGTTTCTACAATGGACAACAAATCATGGAAAGCGTCCGCACCTTGGCTTGACCAGAACGTGCCTGAGTTCTTCATCTTGATCTTGACTTTCCTTATACCTCTTTCGCTTGCATTGTTGTCTGACGGTATTGCAGGATTCTCAAGAAAGTTAAATATGTAGTCCCTGCATTTGACGAGTCCTTTCTTGAGCCTTACGAACTTTTCGCCCATATGCTCAAGATTTTCCGTCAGCAGCGTGTCAAGCTTTTGCAGCCATG
>CAVETY010000017.1:0-89888 GCA_963618945.1 Bacteroidaceae bacterium | reverse complement strand
ACTAATTAGGAATGAGAAATTAGGAATTTTGGGAATGGACTAATTAGGAATGAGAAATTAGGAATTGGCGGAATCAAACAATTTAAACTCCTCATTTCTAACTCCCTATTCAACAATTCAAAAGAATTCCACATTCCTAATTCAACAATTAGATGCAATTCCTCATTCCTCATTCCTCATTCCCCATTCCCCATTCCTAACTCCTAATTCAATAATTAGATAAACGTGAAACTTAAGTTCAAGATACAGCAATACCAGACGGATGCGGTGGAAAGCACCGTCGGCGTATTCAACGGGCAGCCGAACCAGGGGCTGGCGGAATATAAGGTGGAGAAGGGGAAAGTATATAAGGCTATAAAAGGCAAACGGATAGAGCAAAAGGGGCTGTTGGACGACCTGGAGATCAACGGATATAGGAACGGGGCCGTCGAGCTGAGCGAGCAACAGCTGCTCGACAACATCCGCCACATACAAACCGCCAACAACATCAACCTCAGCAGCGAAGTGGCGAAGAGACTCGGTGCCTGCCAGCTCGACATCGAGATGGAGACAGGCACGGGCAAGACGTATGTCTACATCAAGACTATGTTCGAGCTGAACAAACGCTACGGGTGGACCAAGTTCATCGTGGTGGTGCCAAGCATAGCCATCCGCGAGGGAGTGAAGAAGAGTTTTGACATTACGCAAGACCACTTCATGGAACTCTATGGCAAGAAGGTGCGTCCCTTCATCTACAACAGCGACGCCCTCAGCCAGATTGACACTTTCTCGCAGAGCGCCGACATCAACGTGATGATTATCAACACGCAGGCGTTCAACTCCTCGCTGAAGGAAGGGGCAAAGAACAAGGCGGCACGCATCATCTACGACAAGCGCGACGATTTCGGCTCACGCCGCCCCATAGACGTGATAGCGGCCAACAACCCGATCATTATCCTTGACGAGCCGCAGAAAATGGGCGGCGCCGCCACACAGAGGGCGCTGGAGGGCTTCAAACCGCTCTTTACGCTCAACTACTCCGCCACGCACAAGGAGAGCCACAATCCCATCTATGTTCTCGACGCGTTGGACGCCTATAACAAGAAGCTGGTGAAGAAGATAGAGGTGATGGGCTTCGAGTTGAAGAACATGAGTGGCACAAACAGCTACATCTACCTCGATGAGATAATCTTGTCAAAAGACAAGGCGCCGCAGGCTCGGATTGAGATGGAGACGATGAGCAAGAGCGGCAAAATAAAGCGCGAATACAAGAATGTCGGCGCGGGGGACAACCTATATAGGATCTCGGGCGAGATGGAGCAATATCGCGGCTACTTGGTGACTGAGATATGCGTGGATGCCACTGGTGGCGCACAAAGTCACGTGGTGTTCGACAACGGCATGACGCTCTATGTCAAAGACGCGCTGGGCAATGTATCGGCCGAGCAGAAGGTGCGCATTCAAATTCGTGAGACCATCAAGACACACTTGAATAAGGAGAAGGAACTTTTCAAGCGGGGCATCAAGTGCCTCTCGCTCTTCTTCATTGACGAGGTGGCGAACTATCGTAAATATGACGAGGATGGGAAGCAGGTGACGGGACGATATGGGGAGATTTTTGAGGAGGAATACCGCGAAGAATTAGGAGAATTAGGAATTAGGAATGAGGAGTTAGGAATTAATGAGGAGTTGGGACAATCAGGAATGAGGAATGAGGAATTGGGAATGGGGGATGATTATTTGCGTTATTTGAAGGGGATTTCGGCTCATGATACTCATGCGGGGTATTTCTCAATAGACAAGAAGGGGCGCGCGGTGAACAGCGAGGTGAAACGAGGGACTGACCTGAGTGACGACACATCGGCCTATGACCTGATATTGAAGGACAAGGAGCGGTTGCTGAGTCTCGACGAGCCTGTGCGTTTCATCTTCTCGCACTCGGCGCTGCGCGAGGGTTGGGACAACCCTAACGTGTTCCAAATCTGTTCGCTGAGGCAGAGCAACAGCGTGGCGCAGAAGCGACAGGAGGTGGGCCGCGGCTTGCGACTTTGTGTGGACGCTGATGGCGTGCGGCAGGACAGCGACACCATTGCCGACGATGTGCATAAGGTGAACAAACTCACCGTCATAGCCTCGGAGGGATATGCATCTTTCGTGGCCGACCTGCAGAAGGACATCAAGCAAGACCTGTATGACCGTCCGGTAAAGGCGGATGCAGATTTCTTTGTTAACAAGGTTTTCGAGAAGGAGGACGGCACAAAACATACTATTACATCAGAAGAAGCGCTGGATATTTACTTCCAGCTCCGCACGAATGGCTATATCACAAAGAGCGGCGAAGTGACGGATACTTTCCGCGAGGACTCTAAGGCAGGCAGGCTTAAACCATTGACGGACGACATGCAGCCTTACACCACACATGTGTATGAGCAGGTGCAGAGCATCTTCGACACGGATGCGCTCGGAAGCATGATAAGTAACGCAAACAAGCAAAACACGCCCCAAAACAAGCTGAACGACAACTTCAAAAAGAAAGAGTTCCAAGAGTTGTGGAAACTAATCAACCACAAATATGCCTACACGGTGAACTTCGACAGTGACGAACTGACGGTGAAAGCAGTAAAGGCCATCAACGAAAAGCTGGAGGTGGCGAAATCGTGGTACGCCAAGACACGCGGAGAGCAGAAAGAGAGCACCACTCATGATGACATAAAAAACGGCACAATGATGGTGCAAGAGGAAACGGGCACATATGATGTGAAAAACTCCGACATGGGGAGCAGCGTGAAATATGACCTGCTGGGCAAGATAGGCTCCGTCACAAAACTGACGCGTAAGACCGTGGCTAAGATTCTTTCCCAAATAAAGCCAGAGAAGTTCGATTTGTACAAGGACAACCCCGAGGAGTTTATCAGGAATGTGAGCCGCCTCATCATGGAGCAAAAGGCCACCATAATTGTTGAGCACATCAGTTACAACATATTAGATGGTAAATATGACAGCGACATATTCACGCAGGAGAAACATACGACATTGAACAACGCCTACCCAGGCAAGAAGAGCATAATGGACTATGTGTTCACCGACAGCAATGTTGAAAAGGAGTTCGCAAAGAACATTGACACTGCGAATGAGGTGGCCGTGTATGCCAAACTGCCTAAGGGCTTCCACATTCCGACTCCCGTGGGCAACTACTCCCCCGACTGGGCGATAGCCTTTCAGGAGGGGACAGTGAAGCACGTCTATTTCGTGGCCGAGACAAAAGGGGATTTGTCGAGCTTGGGTCTGCGCGGCATTGAGGGTAACAAGATAGAGTGTACCAAGAAACTTTTTGAGCAGCTTTCAACAGCCAATGTCAAATATGACCGGGTGAAGACTTTCGATGATCTGATGAAATTGGTCAAGTAGCAGAGCTGCGGGGCGACAAAACGTTTTGAGACTAACGCAAATGGCTGGCACCTTGATTGAGGCGCCAGCCATTTATGGTTAATCAGGGATGCAGAAATAACATGAAAGCGGGGGAAGACTTTCCCTATTCCCCCTCCCCCACCGGAATCATCAGCGGGCGGATCTCGGGCATTTGGAGGGTGTCGGAGTTGACGGTCACGATGACTTTGTAGCCCATGTCGCGCAGGGGGGCGGCGATGAGCTCGAGGCCGTCGGCGGCACTCTCGGCAGCGTTCTTGAGAAGGCCGGACTGGATGGCCACGGCCTGCATGCTGTCTTGATGCGCGGCGCAGAAAGCCTGAAAATCGGCAATCTTGATGGAGGAGAAGAGGCCGTTGCTCTGATTGATTATCTTGATGCTCGATGGGTCTACGCTGTGAGAGAGCACCTTGGGGGCCGGGAGGGTGAAGACGACAGTGGTGTCAAGTACATCAATCGTTGCGTCGTGCAGGTCAACGCCCGCCTTGATCACACCACTGTAACGGAGCAAGATGGTGCTGGTGGTTCCGGGGATGTTATAGCCCCAAAGTTTCTCAGTCTTCTTGTGGCTCGCAATGTCAGTATAGTCATAACTTACTGTGGCCAATTCACTTATCTTGGCGAGGCGCTGTTGCAGGACGTTGACATCGATTGTCTGGAGTTGCTTCTCGTCATTCGCTTCAGATTTGTCGTCGGACATGGACCTGCCAAGGTTGAAAGCAAGGCATATCAGGACAACGACGGCGAGCCAGAGAGGCAGGGACTGGGAGGGGTTTGATTGTTTTGAGGCCATGGGAACTGTGCGTAATGTTTTTGTGTTGATTAACGGCAAATATATGGTGTTTTACGCACCAATCGCCTTGTTTGTTATGGCAATGAGGCGCGGCAGCCAAGGCCGTGTTGTGAAAGAGGAGAGGTTTTGATATATTAGCACGTGCGCAAGCATGGATTGCGAGACCACTTCATGCGGGCTCACACATCAATATGCACCTACAATAAAAACATATCACAAAAAGATGACCACTAAGACAATCATCACAGCCCTCACCGCGGCAATGGCTACGGCCCTGACGGCATTACCGGCGGGGGCGCAAACTCGCCATACGCTCACGTATGACAAGCCGGCCACTTGTTGGAACGAGGCCCTGCCCATTGGCAACGGGCGGCTCGGCGTCATGGTGTTCGGCACCCCCGGCGATGAGAAGCTTCAGCTGAACGAGGAGACAATATGGGCGGGCGGTCCCAACAGCAACGCCAACCCTGATGCCCTTCATTGGATGCCCGAGATGAGAAAGCTCATTGCCAAAGGGGATTATAAAAAGGCGCAGGAGGTTGGCAACGCCCACATAAAGAGCCAGACCAACCAAGGCATGCCCTATCTGCCATTCGGTAATTTGGAGATTACGGACAATGGCGTCAAGGGGGACGTGACTAATTACTACCGCGCGTTAAGCGTGGATTCGGCCGCCGTGAAGACTTCATACCAGATTGGGGACGTGACATTCACACGCGAATATATCGCGCCCATGGGGGCTGACGTCATCATGGTGCGGCTAAGCGCGAGCAAACCCGGACAGATTAGCATAAGCGCACGGCTCACGTCAGAGCTGGAAGAAACCAAGACAGGCAGCCGCCCGGCCCCCTACATGACGTGCCGCACCCCGGCTCATGAGGGCACTGAGGGCAAAGTGAAAGTGGTGGCCATGATGAGAGCTGAGGCTCGGGGCGGCAAGGTGACCCTTGGCGACAACCTGATTACGGCGGACAAGGCTGACGAGGTGACCATCTTTGTGGCCATACGAACCAACGTGGTGAACTACCATGAC
The DNA here is from genome assembly GCA_963618945.1 of Bacteroidaceae bacterium. Taxonomy (GTDB): domain Bacteria; phylum Bacteroidota; class Bacteroidia; order Bacteroidales; family Marinilabiliaceae; genus W3P20-009. The sequence continues at coordinate 84,657 of CAVETY010000017.1, read as the reverse complement.
TTGAGCGGAGAACCTCTTAAACTATCAGCCAACGACTTGGCAAAGACTCCGCTCAACTTCGCACGCCTCAAACACGAGCACTATGACAGATATAAGAGTCAGTACTCACCCGTAAAACTCCAACTGACCAATGACGACACATACGCCCAGCGTACCACAGATTGGCGCATAGCCAACTTTGCGGACAATGCGGCGGCAGGCAAGCCGGACCTTGGGTTGGTTGAGACCTATTTCCAGTTCGGGCGTTATCTGCTCATCTGCTCATCGCAGGCGGGAGGACAGCCCGCCAATCTGCAAGGCATTTGGAATGGCGACATGAAGCCGGCGTGGGACGCCAAGTACACCACCAACATCAACTTGGAGATGAACTATTGGCCAGCCGAGGCTACAGCGTTGGGCGACCTCACCGAGCCGCTGCTCCGCTTGATAAAGGAGATCTGCGAGACGGGTCATGAGACAGCCCGCGTGATGTATGGCGCCGACGGGTGGGTTTTGCATCACAACACGGACTTGTGGCGCACCACGGGCGTGGTGGACGGAGTGCAGTATGGTTTGTGGCCAATGGGCGGCGCATGGCTATGCCGTCATCTGTGGGAGCATTGGCTCTACAGCGGTGACAAGCTTTTCCTTGAGCAGGCCTTGCCACTCATGGAGGGGTGCTCACGTTTCTTGAACCAGACAATGACCCGATCATCAAAAGACGGGGCTTGGGTTGTGTCGCCGAGCATGTCGCCAGAGAATTGGCACACGGGCGGATCGTCACTTGCCGAGGGCGTCACCATAGACAATGAGATTGCCGCTGAACTCTTCGCCAACACCATCACGGCGGCAAAAATTCTTGGTAAAGAGGGTGAGTTCACCGACAGCCTGAAAAACAAATTGGCGGAGATGCAGCCACTTCGCATTGGCAAGTGGGGTCAGTTGCAGGAGTGGCAGGAGGATTGGGACGACCCGACGGACAACCATAGGCACGTGTCACACCTCTACGCCCTCTACCCAGGCAATGCCATCTCGCCCAGTCGCACACCACTGCTGACGACAGCCGCACGCACTTCTCTCATTCATCGCGGCGACGCCTCCACGGGTTGGAGTATGGGATGGAAAGTGTGCCTCTGGGCACGCCTGCTTGATGGCGATCACGCTTTCAAACTAATAACAGATCAGTTGACCTTAGTCGATGGCCATATCGTTTGGCACAAAGGGACGGCGGGCGGCACGTACCCCAACTTGTTTGACGCCCACCCACCCTTCCAGATTGACGGCAACTTCGGCTGCACAGCCGGCATTACCGAGATGCTGATGCAGAGCCAAGACGGATATGTGGCACTTTTGCCAGCTTTGCCATCGGCTTGGAGCGAGGGACAAGTGGACGGACTGAGGGCAAGAGGCGGCTTCGTAGTGTCTGAGCGTTGGCGAGACGGGAATTTGACGGATGCCGTGATAACATCTAAACTTGGCGGCAATCTGCGCATCGCGTCATATATTCCACTTGAGGCGGACGGACTGACAGAGGCCACAGGCGAGAACTCCAACACCTTCTTTGCCACGCCACAGACACCCAAGACAGAGATTGCGGACGGAGTGAGCATAGAAGCTGCGACAATGCGGAAATTATATGTCTATGACATAATGACAAGCCCAGGGCAAATGATAGAGGTCTGGGCTAAATAGGCTGTCGACAGAGTTCTTATAGTTGCAAAAAGGCTGAATTCCGAAGTGGAATTCAGCCTTTTTTTATACCCACCGAAAAAGTTATAGTGGACCGCAATACATTGGGAAAATAGTTTTTGCGATTAGTGGACAACATCAATGAGCTTGCAACCCAATGCCGTTTCAATCTTGGCAATAGTCTGCATAGTGAAGTTGTGCCGACCAGTCAACCACTTGGAGATTTCCGATTCTCTTTTGTTGAGTTGTCCGGCAAACTCCTTTTGGGTAAGTCCCTTCGATTTGAGTACTTCACTGATGCGCTCCGCAATGCCATAGGAAAGTTCAAACTCGGCTTTCTGCTCGGCCGGGATAGCCGCAAGACATTGCCTGAATAAATCGTTTCTTATCATAAGCATTCCTCCTGTCTTTTGTTAAATCTCAAACGTGGCACTCTCAATGTCTGTAATCATATTCTTCTCTATAGTAATCTTGCCTGTCTTCTGAGCCTTGACAAGCACCTTGTCGAAGGTTTGCAAGTCAATGACATATCCGCTCAGTTTCTCGTCCTCTTGGTAAGTACGGGTTGTCTTTACTCCTCCGTTACCCAATATCAGAACTTGGTCGGAGATGCGAAGACAGTACAGGCGAAGTTTACGGGAGTCTATGGCCAGAGCCTTGACGTTGTCTCTCATTCGTCCTTCATTGCGGAAGAAACGTTCAAGCGCTCCCTTGTCAATTATCTTTGACAACGCAAGCAGGATAACGTTGAAGTCCTTGTTATAGGTAGCGTTGTCCTTGAACTCGCTCAGGAATTTCTCGAACTCGCTTTCTTCGCTGCCGTCAAAACAGACGGAGAACATCCCCACGTTGTCGTTTTTGCTCTATTGTCTTCAGTTTTACATTGGTCATAGCGCTGTTTTGCAATTTACTGCAAAGTTAATTTTTTATTTAAAGGACATTCATTTTTGAGTGAACTTTCAAAAAGGTCTCACAAAAAAAGCTACCCCAAAGCCCATATAAGGGAACGCTCCATGTAGTTCTTTATTGTCATCGCAAAACGATAGGCGTGGTTATGTATCTGAAAACTCTATGTCGATAAGTTCAAAAGAATCGTCACGTTTCCTGTTGACAATCTTGGCGTATATATGTGCGATCTTGACACTCTTATGTCCAAGCAGCTTCGAGACGGGATAAAAGTCGGCGCCAAGCGTCTGCATCATCGCGGCAAAGGTGTGGCGGCAGACGTGAAATACTGTATTCTTTCCGGATAGCGTCAACCAAGATTACAAACGGCGCAAGAGACAAAAAAAAACAGCCCCGCAGGCATAGGCCTGCGGGGCTGTTTTTATTTAGATATCAGACGAGCTGCGATGGACTAGCCACCGAAGTTGTCATACATGATGCTGCTCTCCTCGACGCCGAGGTCGGTAAGCATGGCTACGACGCTCTTGCTCATCGGGCCAGGTCCACACATGTAGTACTCGATATCCTCGGGGGCGTCATGATCCTTGAGGTATGTGTCATACATAACCTTGTGGACGAAGCCGGCGGTGTACTTGACGCCAGCGGCATCGGCAGCGGGATCGGGACGGTCGAGAGCCAAGTGGAAGTGGAAGTTGGGGTACTCCTTCTCAAGACCGAGGAAGTCCTGGAGATAGAAGACCTCGTTGAGGGCGCGTGCGCCATAGAAGTAATGGAGCTCGCGATCCGTGGTGTGGAGGGTCTTGGTCATGTGCATGATCTGCGCACGGAGAGGAGCCATGCCGGCGCCGCCACCTACCCAGATCATCTCCTTCTTGGAGTCAAAGTGCGGGTGGAAATCGCCATAAGGGCCACTCATATAGACCTTGTCGCCTGGTTTGAGCGAGAAGATGTAAGAAGACGCGATGCCAGGGTTGACCTCCATGAAGCCAGAGCGATCGGGCTTGAAAGGCGGGGTGGCAATACGGACGGTAAGCATGAAGACGTTACCCTCGGCAGGGTAGTTGGCCATGGAGTAGGCGCGGATGGTGTCCTCGGGGTTTTTGCAGACGAGGTCGAACATCTTGAACTTCTCCCAAGAGGGGAGGTACTCCTTGCCGATGAGATCCTTGTCGAAGTCGGCGTAGCGGATGGCGTCGAACTTGGGGATGCGGATCTGAGAGTAAGAACCGGGGAGGAAGTCCATGTGAGCGCCCTCGGGGAGCTGGACCTTGAACTCCTTGATGAAGGTGGCGACGTTGGAGTTGGAGATGACGGTGCACTCGTACTCCTTGACACCGAGGACAGACTCAGGAACCTTGATCTTGAGATCGCCCTTGACCTTGGTCTGGCAGCCGAGACGCCAGTGGTCGAGCTGCTGCTTACGGGTGAAGTGGCCCTTCTCTGAGGGGAGGATCTCACCACCGCCCTCAAGAACCTGGCACTTGCACTGTCCGCAAGAACCCTTGCCACCGCAGGCAGAGGGGAGGAAAACGCCGTTTGAGGTGAGAGTGGTGAGGAGTGATCCGCCACTCTCGACTTCGAGGTTCGTCTTGTCATTGATGTTGATGGTCACATTGCCAGACGAGGTCAGGAAACGCTTAGCCACCAGCAGTATGACGACGAGCAGCATGATGATCACGAGGAATACCGCGATGCTCGCCAATATAAGAGAAGTATTCATACTGTTTTAATCTGTTTTATACCGGGATTAGATTTCGAGGCCCGAGAAGCACATGAAAGACATGGCCATGAGACCGACGGTTATAAAAGCGATGCCGAGACCCTTGAGAGCGGCAGGGACATTGCTGTAGGCCATCTTCTCGCGGATTGCCGCGAAAGAGACGATTGCCACGAGCCAGCCGATGCCGGATCCGAGAGCGTAGACAACTGCGGCGCCAAAGCTGAGGATAGCCTTGGGGTCAGATGGGGCGAGGCCGATGCGCTGCTGCATGAAGAGCGAGCCACCCATGATGGCGCAGTTGACCGCGATGAGGGGGAGGAAGATGCCCAGCTGGTTGTAGAGCGAGGGGCTGAACTTCTCAATCACCATCTCGACGAGCTGAGTGATGCCGGCGATGACAGCGATGAAAAGGATGAAGCTCAGGAAAGTGAGATCCACACCCTCGACAAGAGCGTCAGCCTTGAGGACCAGAGTCTGGAGGAGGTAGTTGATTGGCAGGGTGACGGTGAGCACGAAAGTGACCGCCACGCCGAGGCCGAGAGCCGTCTTCACGTCCTTAGACACGGCGAGGTAGGAACACATGCCGAGGAAGGTCGCAAAGATCATGTTGTCCACGAAAATGGAGCGGACGAACAAGCTTATAAGACTATTTTCCATTATTTACGTTTTGTAGGCCATGGGGACGGTTAAAGTCCCGAGGCTGGTAAAAAGGAGACTATTTTTCCTGAAGATCCTTGTTATGAGCCCTCTCCCACCAGATGATGCAGGCGATGACGATGAGCGCCATGGCAGGCATGATCATCATACCGTTGTTCTGATAACCGATGCTCTGGAGCCACTCGTGGTTGAGGATGTTGATACCGAAAAGCGTGCCTGAGCCGAGAAGCTCGCGGAAGAACGCTACGATGACAAGAATCTTGGCGTAGCCGAGACCGTTGCCGAGGCCGTCAAGGAAAGAGGGCCAGGGTTTGTTGGTCATGGCGAAAGCCTCGAGGCGACCCATGAGGATACAGTTGGTAATGATAAGTCCGACGTAGACCGAGAGCGCCTTGGAGACGTCATAGGCGAAAGCCTGGAGAACCATGTTGACAATGGTCACGAGGGCAGCCACGACGACGAGCTGGACGATGATTCGGATACGCATAGGGATCGTGTTGCGAATGAGGGAGATGACCACATTTGCGAGCGCCACGATGACAGTAACTGCGAGACCCATGACAATGGCCGGCTCGAGCTGTGAGGTGACAGCGAGGGCGGAGCAGATGCCGAGGACCTGTACGGTTACGGGGTTATTGATAGCTAACGGGTGAACGAAAGCCTCTTTATCTTGCTTTTTCATTCTATTTCCTCCTTGACTTATTTAAGGTAGTTGGAATATTTGCCAAGAGCCTCCTTGAGCATGGCGTCAACGCCATTGGAGGTGAGGGTTGCACCAGTGACGGCGTCAACCTGCTCCTGACCGTCAGCGTTCTTGCCTACTTTCAGGACAGCGACAGAGACAATCTCGCCAGCTGCATTCTTGATGTGCTTACCTTTGAACTGCTCAGTGAAGTGATTGGCAGTAATCTCTGCGCCGAGACCAGGGGTCTCACTCTCATGAGCGAAGAAGATGCCATCGATGGTGTTCTTGTCGCTCTTGAGGCCGATATAGCCGGAGATGCCGCCCCACAAGCCCTTACCACTCATAGGGATGATATACTTGGTCTCACCATCAGCCTCGCAGATGTAGATAGGGAGCTGCTCGTCCGCAGTCTGATTATTGAAATCAACATCAAAACCGCCATTCTCCTTGACCACCTGGCCATTGACGTTGACGACGGCGTCGCTCTTGACGTACTTGCTGTAAGCCCCTATGACATCAGGGTCAGAGACATTGATGGCAGCAAGGATCTGAGACTTCTTATCGACCTGCATGTTAGCCACCTTCCTGTCATTGAGGACAGAGGAGACGAACGAGAGGAGGAAAGCGACGATGACGACGAGTACCGCCGCATAAATCAGCGTGTAGGCGTTGCTATTGGTAGACAAGCCTTTCTTTTGTTCGTTTGCCATTTTCGTCGATAATTATTTAGAAAGAGTTGCACGTTTCTTGCGGCGGCTGACATTGCTCTCGACAATGACGTAGTCGATGAGCGGAGCCAAGGTGTTCATGAGCAGGATGGCGAGCATCATGCCCTCAGGGTAACCCGGGTTGAGGACACGGATGACGATGGCCATGAAGCCGATGAGCAAGCCGTAGATATATTTGCCACACTCGGTGCGGCAAGAGGTGACAGGGTCGGTGGCCATGAAGACAGCGCCAAAGCAGAAACCGCCATAGACGATATGGTCATACCAAGGCAGATTGGCGATGCCGGTCTCAGGGCCGAACTGGTTGAACAGGAAAGCAGTGACCGCGCCGCCGACGAAGACGGAGATCATGGTCTTCCAGCTTGCCACGCCAGTGAGGAGGAGGAAGAGGCCGCCGATGAGGATGCAGAGAGCCGAGGTCTCACCAATGGAGCCGGGGATTGTGCCGAGGAACGCATCGGTGAAGGAAGTGTAGTCGCCAGTGGCAGCCTTAGAGAGGGCGGTTGCGCCAGTGGCAGCATCGACGTCACCATAGTACCATACGCTGTCGCCAGACATCTTGGTCGGATAGGCGAAGAAGAGGAACGCGCGGGCGATGAGGGCCGGGTTCCAGATGTTCATGCCCGTGCCGCCGAAGACCTCCTTGGCGAAGATGACAGAGAAGGCAGTGGCGATGGCAACCATCCAGAGGGGCACGCCAGCGGGGAGGACGAGCGGGATGAGGAGGCCGGTGGCGAGGAAGCCCTCGTTGACCTGCTCGCCGCGGATCTGGGCGGTGGCGAACTCAATGCCGAGACCGACGACATAGGAGACGACGACCATCGGGAGGAAGATGTAGAGGCCATGGAGGAAGCAGTCGAGAGTTGAAGCCTCCTGACCAATGGCATTGAAGTATTGGTATCCCGAGTTCCAGATGCCGAAGATCGTGGCAGGGATAAGCGCGAGGATGACCATAGAGATGACCCTCTTGAGGTCTACGCCGTCGCGCACGTGAACGCCGCCCTCGTTGGTGGTGGCGGGAGCAAACAAGAAACTCTCAAAGGCCTCGAAGGTCGAATGGAGCTTCTCGTATTTGCCGCCCTTCTCGAAGTTGGGCTTCACGTTATCTAAGTAATTACGTAACGCTTTCAAAATACAGATGAGTTAATGGCGGGAGCGGAGTCGCCGCCTGGGAAAAACTGTTTTAAGCTTTAACGAGGTTGTTCGTTACCCAACCTCCTCCATCATGAGCGCGAGGCCGTTGCGGAGGATTTTCTGGACTGGGAGCTTGGATGTCGAGACGAACTCGCAGAGAGCCATATCCTCCTCGACGACCTCGTAGATGCCGAGGTTGATCATCTTGTCAATGTCCTTGGCGAGGATGGCCTTGATGAGGTGCTCCGGGTAGATGTCCATTGGGAATACAGACTCCATCTCACCGCTGACGACGATGGCGCGGGGCTCACCGTGGGTGTTAGTGTCGAGGGCGTACTCCTTGTTGGGCGTGAGCCAAGAGAAGAGGGTGCGGCTTGCCGAGAACTTGTTGAAGCTGGGGGTTATCCAGCCGAAGAACTCGGGCTTGTTGCCCTCGGGGATGACAGTCACCTGGCTGTCATAGTATCCGAGGAAGCCGTCCTTCTGGACCTTGGTGCCGGTGAGGACGTTGCCAGAGATGATGCGGGTGTTGTCCTCATTGATGTTGCCCTCGAGGATGCTTGAGAGCTGAGCGCCGAGCGTGGTGCGGTAGTAGGCGGGCCTCTTGACCTCAGAGCCGTCGAGGACGACTACACGAGAGAAGTCGAGCTTGCCCTCGGCGAAGATCTTGCCGATGGCCACAACCTCCTGGGGCTGGATGGTGAGGACAGTCTCGCCCGCGTTAATGGGGCTGACGTGATTAATCTGCACACCTACGCAGCCGGCGGGATGCTTGCCCTCGAAGCTGGTGACAGTGGCGTTCTTGACACCGGAGAAAGCCTTAGACGCGCCCTTGGCGTTGACACCGACAAAGACTGGGGCAATCTTGGCGAGGGCGTTGACGCCGTCCTGGAAAGACTGCTCGTTGCCGCGGATGATGTGGTCATAGTCCGGGGCGAGGGGAGCTGTGTCGAAAGTCGAGATGAAGATGGCCTTGTGGGCAGCAGCCGGGTTGGCCACAATGTTGTAGGGGCGCTGACGGAAATAGGTCCAAGCGCCAGTGGCGAGGAGCTTCTCGATGACCTGCTCGCGCGAGGCGGTGGCGACATCGAGTTTGCCGACCTCGACGGGAGCGGGGGCAGCAGAAGCCTTGACTACGACGGCCAGGATGGCGCGCCTTTCGCCGCGGACGACAGCTGAGAGCTCACCGGAGACAGGCGAGACGAATTTGATTTCGGGACACTGCTTGTCAAAGAAAAGCACATCCCCGGCCTGAACCTTGTCACCCTCCTTGACCGCCATCTTGGGCTTGAGGCCCCAGAAGTCGGTAGGCTTGATGGCGTAAAGCTCGGGCTCCGACGCCTGGCCATACACCGTTTCGGCTTTACCCTTGAGGCGTATGTCGAGGCCGTTCCTCAGTTTGATTACGTCAGACATTTTAAAGAGATGAATGTTTGTTTTTTACGGTTACAATATGCGGCGAGAGCCGACACCCGCGGCTTAACGCCATAGGGTGCGGCTCTCGGTTGGTTTGCCAAGTATATGGGGCGCAGACGCGTCAGGGGCTGAGGGACAGGTGTTGCTTCCTATCCTTATAGTTCCTACATTTGTGATGCGCATCGCAATTGGTTTCATGTAATTGAATGGCCAAGGCGCGATGGTTCGGACACGCCGGCCTGAGGTTCTGTTCGCATTGCAAAGAAAACGAATATTGGAATGAAAACCGAATATTTAAAGAAAAATTTCTTTAATTGGATGTTAAGTGCATTCATTATAAATATATGTGTCCCGGCCATGGCTCTCGACGCCACGGGCGAGCAGACCTACAGGGCGTCAGGCGTCTACACGGTGGAGCTGAGGAGCCCGTCGGCCGAGGACAGGACACAGACGACCGTGCCGGGGTGCGTGATCTGCCACTTGAGCAGCCCGGAGACGCTCACGCTTTCATTCGACATATTGGGAAGCAACGTCAAGAGCCTGTATTACAGCTTCGTCCACTATAACGCCGACTGGCAACGCTCTGACCTCATGGAGATGGAGTTTGTGGACGGCTTCAACAAAATATACGATGAGGACGAGGCCGAGCAGTCATTCAACACGACGGTGCCATTCATCCACTACACGCTGAGCGTCTCGACCGAAATTCTCAAGGCATCGGGCAATTACGCCATCGAGGTGCGCGACGCCATGGACGAGACCCTCATTCTGCGCGAGCCGCTGTGGGTGACGGAGGATTTGTGCGGCATAGCCACCCGAGTGGAAAAACGCGAGGCCACGCAAGATGTCGAGGTCGCGGTGCGGTGGCCCAGTCATGGCATAACAGCCCCCGAGTCGGAGCTGAGCGTCATGGTGTGGCAGAACCGACGCACAGATGACATACGCGTGGCGGGACTGCCGACCTTCATACGCCCGGACGAGCTGACCTACCAGCATCAGGAGGACTTCTCTTTCTGCGGAGGCACAGAGTGGCGATGGATGGACACGCGCAGCATCAGGCTGATGGGCATCTCGGCCACGCATGTTGACTACATGTCCACCATGTATCACTACACCATGGCTACAGACCAGGCTTCGCGCACTTACTCATATCACGAGGACTTCAACGGAGGCAGCTGGATTGAGACGCGTGACCGCCGCGACGGAGACGTAGAGGTTGTGGCTGATTATGGCATTGCGCACTACTCATTCATGCCGGACGACGTCTCGATGCTCGACCGCTGCGAGGTTTACGTCATTGGCGACGCCACGGGTTGGGAGCCATCAGCCGGCAACAAGCTGGAGCCTGACCACGGGACCATGACTTTCGTGGGTCAGCACGTGGTTAAACAGGGACTGCACAATTACCTTTACGCCGCACGCCCAACAGGGCGCAAGGGTCAGTCTGCCGCCCCGCAGATGACGGAGACGGAGGGCTGCCATGGTGAGACGGAGAACGATTACTACATAGCCGTCTACGCCCGCCGCCCAGGGCAGACGTATGACCATCTTGTGGCCATCAAACGCCACAACACGCTCAAGACGCGCAACGAGTTCATCATGTAAAACACGGGGAGGACCTATCGGCGCGTGCGGATGTTAGGCGCGCTGTTGTCCCTGCCCTTTTCAAACCACTGAGAGAAACGCGACGAACCTTTGTTCTTGCGCGAGCTCTGGCTGCTCTTGCCGCTCCATGTGCTGGAAGAGCCAGACTTAGAGGAACGGGTAGAGGATTTAGAGGAGGATTTAGAAGATGATTTAGAAGAACGGGATGACGACGGTTGCTGCGAGCCTACATTCACCGCCCTCTTAGAGCGCCCTTGCTCGGACATCTCAAACTCATCGGCCGCGGTTGAGACTTCGGGGTTAGGCTGCGCGCCCTCCTCCTCAGTCACCTGGATATCAGTCTGAAAGAGCCAACCATCTTCAGAGAGGATGTAGGCATCATAGCTAAGATCTGGGCCATAATACTCGGGGTGTCCCACCATGATGCGCTGCTGCGGCTCAAGGTGGTCCATGACAATAATCTGCGACTTCTCGTCATACCTGATTGTCATGCTGGCCTGGGCGGAGTATTGGAAAACACGTCGGCGATAGGACATCTTGGGGTGGCGGAAGACCTTTTCGCCAAAGTAGAGGTCGCCAAGCTTGTCACGGCCAAGGACATCAATGACACGCGTTTTGACAGTTGGCGTGGCGCCCTTGAAACCGACAAGCGCGTAATAATCTTTTTTCTCGTAACGGAACTGAATGATACTGGAGTATATGGCCCCATACCAAGAAGCGGGGTTGAGCAGAGCCTGCTCCGGCTGGCCAATGACATCGGTCGCGTCATTCAACTCGACAGAAGTCGGCTCACCGCGCTTGGGACGCAAGACAATCCAGCCGCCGCAGTGAGAGGAGAAGTCATGATGCGACACCATGTAGGTGATGGTTCGCACGGCATTATCCGGCGAGTCGCAGAACGTAAGTTCAGGGAAACCGGAAAGATCGGCGGCCAGCGTAGCGTTAGCACCATGGAGGCGGCCGCGGACCATTGGCTCAGCGAGTTCCTTATCGGCATCGGAGAAAGATATGTCTGTGAGAATACGCAGAGCCATGCGAGTCTCAACGTCAGGGACTGAGAAAAGAGGGGCATCGTCATCAGAGCCCGGCCTCGTCACGGCAATGCCAGTGAGTCCATCGGTCGAAAGATTGGATATGACGACTGACGAGTCGGCTGCGCCAATATCATCGACAAAAGCCATGGCCCTGCGGCGATCGCCGTTACTCAGGCCGCCATCGGGCATGCATATGTTTGACACGGCGAACCACACGAGCCGCCCCACGCCACCACGGAGCCACAAACCGGCCCACGCCACCGAGCCGGACGCTGAGGCAATGCGTGTCAGCCCCTCCGGACTAAAATTAGCGATGGCGGTGTCGGAGGCCGCAGCCAAGTAGCTCTCCACCGCCTGCGCCCACTTGGGAGCGTCATAGGCCAGCTGATCCTTATCCGCTGTCACGAGGAAACGCGACGTCATCTTCTGAACGACGGACATATCAGGCTCGGAACGCCAGACGAGGGAGTCGTCGGCATCCTGAGCAACAGCAGAAGTCGTGGACAAAGCGAGGAGCAGGAAGGCGCCCAGAGCGGCGAAAAATTTCCGCATCATTGGATTTTTTCTGTATTTTTGGACAAATATAGCAATAATAAATCGCACGACCCCGACGAGCAATGGCAAAAGAACTGCAATACGTCAAAGGCATAGGCCCCAAGCGTGCGGAGGCACTCATGCGCACGGCCGACATCAAGACGGAGATGGACGTGCTGGAGTACTTTCCCTACCGATATGTAGACCGCAGCAAGATTTACGCCATCAAAGATCTGAGGCCGGACATGAGCTACGTCCAGATCATGGGCAGGTTCTTGAGCCGCGAGGTGGTCGGCGAGGGGTCGAGACGCCGCCTGACAGCGAGATTTACCGATGGCACAGGCACCATCGAGATTGTGTGGTTCAAGGGGTTGAACTATGTGGTGGACCAGATTAACGCCACCGACACCTATCTGCTTTTTGGCAAGCCCACAAGTTTTGGCAGCAGGATGAACATGGCGCACCCCGAGATGGAGCGCAACCCGGACAAGGCTCAGTTCGTTGGCAAGCTGATGCCCATGTACACCATCACCGAGGGCATGAAACGCGCCTCGATGACCAACAAGAGCGTGCAGGGCATTGTGGCCAGCGTCTTTGCCGACCTGACACTTGGCGGCATTGCCGAGACCCTGCCCACGGGGCTCATGACACGCCACAGCCTGATGGGCCGCGCCCAGGCCCTGTGGGTCATCCACAACCCCACCGACCTTCAGGTGCTCGAGACGGCGAGATTCCGACTGAAATTTGAGGAGCTGTTCTACGTGCAGCTCGCCCTGCTGCGCAACCGCAACATGACATTGCGGAAAGTGGACGGCATAAAACTTGAGAACGCGGGTCCCCACCTGAGCGAGTTCTACGCACACCACATGAAATATGAGCCCACGGGAGCGCAGAAACGCGTGGTCCATGAGGTATGGGCCGACATGAAGAGCGGACGCCAGATGAACAGGCTGGTGCAGGGCGACGTGGGCAGCGGCAAGACATTGGTGGCACTGCTTTGCATGCTCATCATCACGGGCAACGGCAAACAGGCCTGCCTCATGGCACCGACCGAGATATTGGCCAACCAGCATTTTGAGAACCTGTCCGCCGAACTGGGTGGCATAGGCGTGAACGTGGCGCTGCTGACAGGCTCAGTGACGGCCAAGTCGCGCAAAAAGATATTGGCAGGGATAGCGGACGGCAGCATAGACATCGTCATCGGCACGCACGCCCTCATTGAGCCGAGCGTAGTCTTTAAGGACTTGGCTCTGTGCGTCATAGATGAGCAACACCGTTTTGGCGTAGAGCAGCGCTCAAAGCTGTGGGGCAAGAACACCCGCCCGCCGCACATCCTTGTCATGACGGCCACCCCGATTCCCCGCACATTGGCCATGACCATCTATGGCGACTTGGACGTCAGCGTGATAGACGAGATGCCCCCGGGGCGCAAACCCGTCTACACGGAGCACTATTTCTACAGCTGCCGCAACCGACTGAACGCCTTCATCCGCAGCGAGTTGAAAAAGGGCCGACAGGCGTATATGGTCTACCCTCTCATCAAAGAGAGCGAGAGGATGGACTTCAAAAACCTCGAAGACGGCTACAAATACGTCAGCGAGTGCTTCAGCGAGTACAAGGTGTGCATGGTCCACGGCAAACTCAAGGCCGACGAGAAAGACGAGGCCATGCGCCAATTCGTCACGGGCGAGGCGCAGATAATGGTAGCCACCACGGTGATTGAGGTGGGCGTGAACGTGCCCAACGCCTCGGTCATGGTGATTGAGAGCGCCGAGAGATTCGGACTCAGCCAGTTGCACCAGTTGCGCGGCCGTGTGGGGCGAGGGGCGGAACAGAGTTTCTGCATACTGATGACGGACAACAATTTGGCCCACGACACCCGCCAGCGCATAGAGACCATGTGCTCCACATGCGACGGTTTCGCGATTGCCGAAGCCGACTTGCGGCTGCGCGGGCCCGGCGACATAGAGGGCACTCAGCAGAGCGGCGTGCCGTTCCGACTGAAAATAGCCGACTTGGCGCGAGACGGGCAAATCCTGACTTTCGCCCGCGACTGCGCCCAGGAGGTCTTGAGAGACGACCCGACCCTCGAAGGCCCGCAGAGCGCAGTGCTACGCAACCGACTGATGGAGCTTCAGGCCACCAGCGTCAACTGGAGCATGATATCATAGGCTGAAGCAGAACATTGGCCGCCCGTCATCGTAGAAGAGAAAGGACAGAAAAAAACAAAACCTCACACATAGTCAATGAATAAAGCCTTAGCCTTTGTGGCCATAATGCTCACCATCTGCTCGGCAGCCGACGCGCAGAAGAAGATGAAATATGGCACTACGGACAGTAAAAAAGCCAACGCCCTCTTTGAGGAGGGGCAATCGATGAGCGCATTGGCTGGCGCGAAGAACTTAGACGTCACCCAAAAGGCGCTTGAGAAATATAAAGCGGCGTTGGAGATTGACCCCAATTTCATTGACGCCCTCTATGCGGCCTCGGACTGCTACAAGGACCTCAGCCAACCGGGCAATCAGATAAACTGCATCAAACAAGCGGTGGGATTGGACTCCACCTATTGGGTCAGGGCATATTACAACTGCGCCATAGCCTTGTGCCAAAAGGCTCAGTATGAAGAGGCTAAGCAGTGGTTCGACCTCTATGACAAGTTCGCAGGCAGCAAAGCCAAAGAGGACGCAGATGGACGCAGATGGCGCAAGAAAGCCGAGGCCGTGCTGCAAATAATGAGCCACCCCGTGCCATTCTCACCACAATACCCGTCTGACTATATCCGCGACACGCCATTCGAGACCTATTGGCCCTCCATCTCGCTTGACGAGACCGAGCTTGTCGTAACATCGCGACTGCCAAGGGACACCGTGGCCTTTAATCAGGACCCGACGATGATAGCCCGCATCAACAACGACGAGACCCAGGAGGACATGTACATCCTGCGCCGTGGCGACACGAGCAAGGAGTGGAAGCCGTTGGAGCCAATATACAGGATCAACACGGACTTCAACGAGGGCACGCAGTCATTGTCCCCCGACGGACGATGGATGTTCTACACCGCCTGCGGATATGCCGACTCCCGCGGATCGTGCGACATTTATTTCTCTCAGCGCACTGCCAACGGATGGACCAAGGGAGTCAACCTTGGCGAGCCTGTCAACTCGGCGGCTTGGGAGAGTCAGCCTTGCTTCTCGGCCGACGGCAAGACCCTCTACTTCGTGCGCGGCAACTCAAAGTCACCACAAAGGCACGGCAACATCATGCGCGCCAAGATGAAAGGCGTAAGCGCGAAGGGTGTCCCCATCTTTGCCAAGCCAGTCAACCTTGGCGACTCCATTAACACCAGTGGCGACGAGAGCCACCCATTCATAGCGGCAGACGGCAAGACCCTCTACTTCTCGTCAGACACGTGGCCAGGTGTTGGCGGCAGAGACATATTCGTGTCGAAGCTCAAAAACGGCAAATGGTCCACGCCTGTCAACGTTGGCTACCCCATCAACACGACTGACGACGACGACGGCATGATTGTCACAGCCAACGGCCGCACAGGATATTACAACTCCATCAGGGTCGTGGATGGCAACAGGCGCAAGAGGGAGGTCAAGATGTTCGAGCTTTACCCGGCCATACGCCCCACCCCCGTGCCATTCATCCGCGGCGTCATAACCGACTGCGACACCAAGAAGAGCATCGAGGCCACCATTTTGCTGGACCGCATGCCCGACGGAAAGAACATAGTGGTGAGCCGCGCCCTGCCCGACGGTTCATTCACGGCGGCACTGCCTGGAGCGGCCGACTACCTGCTCTCAGTCAACGCGAGCGGCTACTTCTTCCGCTCGATGAAATTCAACATCGCGGACGTCGAGAAGATGGACGGACCTCTGACACTGAGCAGCGAGTCCACATGCCTCACACCTCTCAAGGTCGGACGCAAGATCGCCCTCCGCAACATCTATTTCGACACGGACAAATATGAGATCAAGCCAGAGAGCAAGGTTGAGCTGAGCATAGTGGTGCGCGTCATGAAAGAGAACCCGGACATAAGGGTCGAGATTAGTGGCCACACCGACAACCGCGCATCGGCGCAACACAACCAGGTGCTGTCAATGAACCGCGCCAAGAGCACAGTCGAGTATCTTGTGCAGCAGGGCATAGACCGCTCAAGGTTTGAGATCAAGGGCTACGGCCTCACCCAGCCTTGCGCCACGAACGACACCGAGGAGGGTCGTCAGATGAATAGGCGCATCGAGGCCAAGATTATAGAGTAAGCACAGAGAAATCTTATCATACCCGTATGGAGCAACTCGCTTCATACGGGTTGTTTTTTTTGTTGATTGAAGGCACACAAAACTGGGGTCTGATTGAGTGTAATTATTTTTTGTTTAAACCTTTAGGCAACGCACCTTGGCAAGAGGAGACTTATCCGAAAGTTCTTCATCGGGAGCAGAGACATCACCTCACATCATGCGATACGACGTGCAGGCTAAAGAACTTAGCTGACGCCCTATGCTGCCTCATGGGCGAAATTTTGTATCTTAGGGCAAAAGATTGAGACAAAAAATGGAGGAGCAGACAGCCCGAGAGGCGAAAAGCAGGTTCACGCCAGACGAGAAACAGCAGAGCGTAATAGACTTCAACAGCGGATATGCCGTGGTGCTTGCCGCCGCAGGATGCGGAAAGACCGAGTGCTTGAGCTTGAGAGTCTCAAAGGCTCACGAGAGCTATGGCGTGGCCTACTCGGACATGCTGTGCGTCACCTTCACCAACAGGGCGTCGCGAGCCATGAAAGACAAAGTGGCCGAAGTGGTGGGGAGTGGAGCCTTAGACGACCTTTTTGTGGGCAACCTGCACAGGTTTTGCATAAACTTTTTGCATGACAACAAGATAATATCCGATGACACTGGGGTGATTGACGACTTGGACCAAGCCGGACTCATTGCGGAGATATTGAGTGCGCCCACAGAAGACATTCCGGCGTACGAGGTGAAAAAAGTGACCGACTTCGCATGCCGCATGACGGAGCAGGAGATGGGCATCCCCGCAGAACTCTTTTTGCACAGCGGGGCCGACTACCGTTATGTCGAGGCTGCCACCAAATACCGCCAGACGAAGCAAGATACAAACGTCATTGACTTCGACGACCTGCTGCTCATGACCTACCATGCGCTTTGCGAACCAGACTATCGCAAGAGATATGTCCACAGCACATACAGGTGGATACAAGTGGACGAGGTGCAAGACCTCAACCCTTTGCAATTGGCCATCATAGACAAGCTGAGGGCGGACGACTTCACATCTGTCGTATATCTTGGTGATGAGCGTCAGTCAATCTACTCATTCCTCGGCACCAAGAGCGACAGCGTCTACGCATTGGCGCAGCGTCTTCATTGCCCAGTCATAAACCTAAGCACCAACTACCGCTCGCCCGCCTATCTGCTTGACATGCTCAACGACTACGCCATCGAGTTGCTCGGGGCTACGGCGGAACGGCTGCCGACAGCCATATCGGCGCAACACATAGATGACGGCGTGACGGCGGTCAACTGCTTTGACAAAAAAGAGATGCTCAGCTTCGCCGCCGCATTGGCGACCGCCACACAGGCCAAGGCGCAAGACGAGAACGTTGGCATCCTGACACGGACTAACGACGAGGCCGACAAGATATCTGCCATTTTAGACAGCAGCGGCACGAGACACGCCAAACTGACAAAGCGGGACATGTTCAAGTCGGTGGATTTCAAGACTATATATAGCCACTTCGCTGTCACGGTGGCAGATACGCGTCTGACAGAATGGGCGCGTATACTCTTCCAGACAAAAGCAGTAAGCCAAATGAGCTTGGCGCATCGCTGCATGACAAAGATGAGACAGCTCGGCGTCACACCTGCCGACCTGATGGAATATGCCGACAGCACATACCTCATGGAGTTTGCCAAGACCTATGAGGGAAAGGAGATTGTGATTTTCGACACTGAGACCACAGGCCTGAATGTCTTCGAGGACGACATAATACAGATTGCGGCAATGAAAATCCGCAATGGAGCTGTTGTCCCAGGATCTGAGATAGACATAATAATAGAGACCGACAAACGAATCCCTGCGACACTGAAAAACGGCATCGTCAACCCGATGATTGAGGAGTACGCCCGTCGCAAAGCGGGAGCGCGAAACAACCCATTCGAATATTTCCTACCGGCCGACAAGGCTTTGGCAATGTTCGTCGACTATGTGGGGGACGATGACTTGTTGGGCCACAACGTCAACTTTGACATCCATATTCTCGAGAACAACCTGCGTCGCCGCGCCGCCGGAGTGGCATTTACCACTCCAACATATTGGGATACGCTCAAAATGGCGCGACTGCTTCACCCTGAGCTGAAGAGATTCAACCTCGAATTCTTGCTCAACAGACTTGGGTTGAAAGGAGTTAACTCGCACAATGCGCTTGATGACATCCGCGCGACCAAATCACTCACCGACCATTGTCATGAGAGGGAAGTTGGCCTGATGGGCGCGCAGCGTCAATTCATAAACCACAAGGTGATGAAAGATATTCAGGCCAAGTTGGTTAGCGACTACCGACCCATATATCTTCACAGCAAAGCCAAACTTTTTTCACCCACAGTTGACGCGGACCACACGTTCGACAGCGAATTCACCTATGTCCACGACACATTCGCGAAGAATGGGATAATCGACGCCATTGAGCACATTGACTACATGAGGGCGCTGTTCAACAAGATGGTGATAGACCCCAAGCGCGACAAATATTTCAACCATCAGTTGGTCAACCATCTGCATGAGTTCCGCACGTTCAACGAGGGAGACCTTTACCAGAACGGCATCATCGGTGAGCGCATCCACGTCATGACAATCCACAAGGCCAAAGGGCTGGAGTTCGACAACGTCATTTTGCACGACATCTCAGCTCACTCCATTCCAAGAGACTCGTGCCGAGACACGAGCGAGGACGCGCGCCTGCTATACGTGGGCATGTCGCGAGCCAAGAAAAGGCTATTCCTGACCTACACGGGTCATCTTTCCCCATTCATTGAGGGGCATGACAGGGTGAAGGAGCATTTTATTGAGTTGACGGAGAGGGAGAAAGAGGAGATTGGAGGGGAGTGAAAGAGATGAATGAATTTTAGATGTTTGAAGCAAGAAATTCAGAGGCTAACGTCCGCCATAAGGAGCAAACGCAACAAAAGGACGGAGGGGGACGTAAGCATAACGTGGAGGCGGGGATTCCCGCCACGGAAACAAACGGGTCGACGCGACCCACAAAAAGCGAGACGACATGAAATTAGCAGAGGCGTTGCAACGACGCGCAGACATCAACAGCAAGATAATCAAGTTGCGCAGCAACATGGAGGACAGTGTACTGGTTCAGGAGAACGAGGAGCCCGACTTCGACATTGCCAAACTGCTCAAGGAACACGACGAACTGATTGAGGAGCGCACCGCGTTGATTGACGAGATCAACACTGTGAACAACAAGACGGTAGACCCCGAGACTGGCAAGACGGTGGCTCAGCTCATATCGCTCCGCGACAGTCTGAAGACGCGCATGGCCACCTATCAGCAGATTGTGGACAAGGCTGGTCAGAAGAGTTGGCGCTCATCTGGCATGGAGATAAGGACAGTCACCACAGTCAAGGCGAAAGACATTCAGAAAAAAGTGGACGAGATGGCCAAGGAGTTCAGGTTGGTGGACAACAAAATCCAGATGCTCAACTGGGCCACGGACCTCGAATAAGAGGCAATAAAAAGACAGCGGGAGCGGCACGGCAGGGGCGGACGACTAACCTTGCGCCCATCACGGTCAACAGCAAGGTGAAAATCAAAAAACGTTGCCCCGTGAAAGTAATTAATGGTCCGGCACGGCGCCGAAAATGAACAATACTTACAATTCAGCCGATACCGAGTACAGTTTACCTGATGACCGTACAAGACACAAATAACTACCTGTCGTAGGCCTGTCGAAGCCACTCCCGTTTTCCCCATTTACTTTCCCACGCTTTCCAAAAAACATCAAAAGCTTACGTGGATAGCGCCCCACCAGCAATCACAGATTTTCACTTCCTCAGCCGACATTGGCGACACTTAGCCGCTGCACGGCAGTAGTCATACGCCACACGCCCCCTGCATATGGCGCAATGACAACGTAGAGAGTAAGCGGGCCGGGGATAAAACAAAGTCAGATGGCTCGGAGACATAAGTTTCCGAGCCATCTGACTTTTTGATATTTACGTATCCGTGCCGAAGCTACGGACAATGGAAGCTGAAAATTCAGTCAGCGCATAAATGCCACGATTAATCCTGACGGAACCACTTGACGAGCTCCTTGAAGGTGACCTTCTTGCCATACATGAGGATGCCGATGCGGTAGATGCGCGCGGCAATCCATGTGAAGAGGATGAAAGTGGCCACAAGGACAGCGATTGACAGGGCTATTTCCCAAGCCGAGACACCAAACGGAATTCGCGCCATCATGATGATGGGTGACGTGAACGGGAAGATGGAGGCCCAGAACGAGAGCGCGCTTGAGGGGTCCTGCATGGTGTGGATGGCAATGTAGACTGCGGCAAAGAGCGGAATCATGACGACTAGGCTCAGCGTGTTGCCATCAGTCGGGGAGTCGATGGATGCGCCGCAGATGGCGAAGAGGCTTGCATAGAGCAAATAGCCGCCAATGAAATAGACGACGAAGAGCGTGATGATGAGGGGGAAGTTGACGGACTGAAGGAGCGACAAGATGTGAGCCACGTCAGGATTGCCCACAGCCTGCTCTGCAATTACTCCGGTGGCATCGCCCATGGCGCTCATCTGTTGCATGGAGGCTATTGTCTCAGCGTCGGGCATGAAGAAAGCCGAGGCGGCAACCATGAGCAGCACGCCGCACACAATCCAGATGGCCAACTGAGTGAGAGCCACGAGCGCGATGCCGATAATCTTGCCCATCATGAGATCGAAGGGGCGCACTGACGATATGAGGACCTCGATAATGCGGTTGGTCTTCTCCTCCATGACGCCCTGCATGACCATGGAGCCAGTGGTGAGGACGAACATATAGATGAGCATGGCAGCCAAGATGGAGACTACCATGCCGACCTCGGCAAAGTTCTCGCTCTCCGAGCCATCGTCAGAGAGGTTGATGGTGGTGACGTGCGCCTGGGCGTCGTTGACCTTGGCGAAAAGGGAGTCGATGGCTGGGGCGCTGCCAGAATATGAGTCCATAATCTCGCGCTTGAGGGCCTCGCGGAGGTCGTCCTCGGTGTGATTAGCCACCTCCATGGGCAGCGTGTTGGTCGAGTAGAGGCGGACGCTGTCGCGGCTTGAGGGGCATCCGTCAATGACCATGTAGGCGTCGTAGCCGGAGTCCTTATAGACGGAACGGAGCGCGGACTCGTCAGAATCGGGCGGCAGAAGCGAGTAGGCCACGGCTTGGACGTCGGTGAGGCTCTGAGCATAGCGTGCAGTGCGATCTATGACCGCCACGCGGGTGGTGTCGGTGGTACCGATCATGGCAATGAGAGTGGGGAGAACCATGAGCAGTATCATGCCGACGGGCATGAGCAAGGACATGACAATGAAGCTGACCTTGCGGACGCGGGTCGTGTACTCGCGTTTTATGATGAGTGGTAACTTACTGTGTGACATCGGTGTTTTTGTTCGGTTGATGAACTATTGCGGCAGGGTTAAGACTGCGACACGACCTTGATGAAAATGTCGTTCATTGACGGCAGGCGCTCCTCGAAGCTGGCGAGGGTGACCTTGCCGAGGAGATGGCGGATGAGGTCGTTGGGAGTGAGGTCCTCGTGTCCCGCTGCGGGGTGGACCAAGGCTGAGGTCAGGTTGCCCTCGGGCTTGACGTCGGTCACCGTGACGAGGTTGTCGGGCGAAGAGAGCGCGGCGACATCGCCAGAGAAGCGGATGGCGAATATGTTCTCCTTAAACTTCTGCTTGACGTCGGCCACAGAACCGGAGAGTACGGCTCGGCTCTTGTTGATGAGCGTTATGTCATCGCACACCTCCTCAACCGAGCTCATATTGTGGGTGGAGAAAATGACAGTGGCACCGCGGTCGCGCAGCTCAAGAATCTCACGTTTCAGGAGATTGGCGTTGACGGGGTCGAAACCGCTGAATGGCTCGTCGAAAATGAGCAGTGAGGGCTCATGAAGCACAGTGACGATGAACTGCACCTTCTGGGCCATGCCTTTGGAGAGCTGCTCGACCTTCTTGTCCCACCATTCGGAAATCTCAAACTTCTCGAACCAGGAGCGGAGCCTCTTCTCGGCCTCATAGCGGGTCAGGCCTTTCAACTGGGCGAGGTAGAGGGCTTGCTCGCCCACCTTCATCTTCTTATAGAGTCCGCGCTCCTCGGGCATATAGCCAATGCGCTCCACGTCATCGGGGCTTAGTGGACGGCCGTCAATGAGCACTTGGCCACTGTCTGGGCGTGTAATCTGATTGAGGATGCGGATGAAAGTGGTTTTGCCTGCGCCATTGGGGCCCAACAGGCCGTAGACATGTCCTTGAGGGACTGAGAGTGAGAGGTGGTCCAACGCACGGTGGCCGGAATAGTCCTTTACCACGTCTTGTGCTTCAATAAATGACATTTCTCCTATGAAATTTGATAATACGCCAAAATTAGCATATTTTCTACCAAGTATGCCACAGAGCGCCCAAAACAGAATATCTGTCGTTAGCAAGAACTAAAACAGAACCGTTTTCCAAAGAAAAGAAAATATGCAAAACATATCACGCAAAGAGCATAACTTTGCAATGTCAGGAATGAGAAAGGCGGCAGACAGGACGGGCAACCATCCGACGCCGCACGACTTCAGGACTGACGACAGACAATTAGAAAAACAATCCACAGATTACCGACAACAAAAAAATACACTAACACCATGGCACAGAACAAACTTCACTTCGAGACCCTTCAGCTCCACGTTGGTCAGGAGAATCCAGATCCCGCAACTGACGCACGCGCAGTGCCCATCTACCAGACCACGAGCTACGTCTTCCGCAACTCAGAGCATGCAGCCGACCGTTTCGGCCTCCGCGACGCAGGCAATATATATGGCCGTTTGACCAACTCGACCCAGGGTGTTTTTGAGGATCGCGTGGCAGCCCTCGAGGGTGGCACGGCAGGTCTCGCTGTAGCATCTGGCGCGGCAGCCGTCACCTACGCTCTCCAGAACATCTGCTGCGCAGGCGACCACATTGTCGCAGCTGACAACCTCTACGGCGGCTCGTTCAACCTCATCACCCACACGCTGTCAACTCAGGGTGTGACGAACACCATCGTCAACGTCAACGACCTCAAGGCACTCGAGGCTGCCATCCAGCCCAACACCAAGGTCATCTACGCAGAGACCTTTGGCAACCCCAACTCAGACGTCACCGACTTGGAGGCCATCGCCGAAGTCGCTCACAAGCACAACATCGTCTTCATTGTAGACAACACTTTCGGCACTCCTTTCCTCATCCGTCCGCTTGAGCATGGCGCCGACATCGTCGTCCACTCTGCCACCAAGTTCATCGGCGGTCACGGCTCAAGCCTTGGCGGCGTCATCGTAGACGGCGGCAAGTTCGACTGGAAGAAGAACGCCGACAAGTACCCCACCCTCGGCAAGCCCGACCCATCATACCACGGCGCCATCTTTGCTGACGTGGCAGGCCCCGCAGCCTTCGTCACCCGCATCCGCGCCGTCATCCTCCGCGACACCGGCGCCACCATCTCTCCTTTCAACGCATGGATTCTCCTTCAGGGACTTGAGACCCTCTCACTCCGCGTGGAGCGTCACGTGGCCAACGCGCTGAAGGTCGTCGAGTACCTCGCCAAGAACCCCAAGGTGGCCAAGGTCAACCATCCCTCATTGCCCTCACACCCCGACCATAAGCTCTACGAGAAGTACTTCCCCAATGGCGGCGGCTCCATCTTCACCTTCGAGATCAAGGGCGGCAAGGACGAGGCATGGAAGTTCATTGACAACCTCAAGATCTTCTCTCTCCTCGCCAACGTGGCCGACGTCAAGAGCCTCGTCATCCACCCCTACACCACCACCCACTCGCAGATGACCGACGAGGAGCTGGCGCAGCAGCACATCACCCCCGCCACCGTGCGCCTCTCAATCGGCACCGAGCATATCGATGACATCATCGCCGACCTCGACCAGGCTTTCGCTCAGATTTAATCGTGTAGCGAGCCAATCGCGGCAAACATATTAGTAAGGAGTTATGCCCCCCTCCGCCCTGTTTGGGCGGAGGGGGGCTTTGAATTGTTAATAATTAGCAATTTAGGGACAGATGAAGAACGTGGAAAGCCTCGCCTTGCTGACAGCAAATGCAAGATGGCATTGATAGTCTCGGGACGTTGGGACATTCCGAGGGCGAAAATCGCCAATATAACTGCCGTAATTATTTTACGGAACGAGGAAAGGTGAGTAAATTTGCGTATAATTAAGACATTACAAAAACGAAACGTCATGCTGACGAGGTTTTCAGTAGCCAATTATCGCGGTTTTGCGGAAAAGATAGAGTGGGACTTGTCTCACCCGAGCAGCTATGCATTCAACCCGGACGCCATAAAAGACGGGGTTGTAAAAAACGGCATAATATATGGCGAGAACGGGTCTGGCAAGAGCAACCTCGGATTGGCAATTTTTGACATAGCCAACCACTTGTCTCACAAATGGAAGAAGCCGGATTATTATCTGAATTACACCTCAGCTTTCGGATTCGGCCGCCCCGTGGAGTTCGAGTATGAGTTTAAGTTTGGCTGTGACACGCTGTCATACAGCTACGCCAAGGTGGCCAAGGACTTGAGGGGCGAGATTGTGAAGGAGCAAGTGGCCATAAACGGCAAGGAGATTCTGTTTAAGGACACCGACACGCTGCGCATTGACAGCAGTTTCGCTCTTACGGATGCGGCAGTGGACAACCTGCGGAACAGCGCGAACAACATCTCGATGGTCAACTACCTGCTGGGCGCAACGCCGCTCCACAAGGGACACCCATTGCTCATGTTGCGAGACTTCGTGGAGAATATGCTGTTTTTCAGGAGCCTTGACAACAGGGAGTTCATAGGTCTGAAAGAGGGAGGAAGCAACATAGAGGAGTATATCATCAACAACCATTTGACTGACGATTTCTCTCTATTCCTGAGCGAGGTCAGCGGTCAGAAATTCACGTTTGCCGAGCCGTCACAGGGTGACAACGCCCTCTACGCTCTCATCAACGGCGTCCGCATACCATTCTTGCTCGTGGCGTCAACAGGCACCATGAATCTGGAGTTGCAATATTATTGGCTGAAAGAGATGGTGAACGCATCGTTCATTTTTATTGATGAGTTTGACGCATTCTATCATCATGAACTCTCATACACTCTCTGCCAGAGGCTCTTCAAAGGCGACAACCAGCTCTTCCTGACGACGCATGACACTTACCTCCTCTCAAACGACCTTTTACGGCCAGACTGCTTCTTCCTTTTGAAAGGCAGTAAGATAAGAGCCATTTGCGACCTGACAGACAAGGAGTTGAGATTGGGGCATAACCTGGAGAAGCTGTATCGAGGAGGAACTTTCAACCTATGATCCTATTCGTGTTTGAGGGCGGCAAAGCCGAGCCTACGGTCTTCGACTCGATCGGGAAGCTATTCCTGTCGGGCGAGGAGCTGCGCATCGTGAAATGCCGGCACGACTTGCCGACACTATACTCTAACTTAGTCAGGAACGACTACGACCTCTTCCGCTCTCTGCCGTTGGAAGAGAATGGTATAACACCGCCCCACGGGAAACGAATAGACACTCTTTTCTCACAGATTTTCCTCTTTTTCGACTACGATTTCCAGAACAGAATCGGAACGGAGAAAGTGGATGACATATTGAGCGAGATGCTTGACTTCTTTGATGACGAGACGGAAAACGGCAAGCTCTACATCAACTACCCTATGATTGAGTCGCTTAAATACACAAAGGAGCCACCCGACGCCGAATATGTAAATTACGTAGCGACCCGCGAGGAGTGTGCAAATCACAAGTTCAAGGGTAACGCAGAGAAATTCGCCTACGCCCAAGCCAAGGCTTTCCGGTTCATCGACCTTGGCAAAACTGAAGCCGAGAAGGTGGTGGAAAACTGGCAGAACCTTAAGTTTCAAAACGTCTGCAAAGCCAACTTCTTGATCTCTGGCGAATATGCTATTCCCGAGGATAAAACAGCCATCAATCAAAAGGCTATATTCCGAGCGCAGGTAGACAAGTACGTGGAAGTGAATGAGAGCGTCGCAATACTTAACTCATTCCCTATCTTCATTTTCGACTACCTGAAGTAGGAATTACTTTTTCACATGACAACGAAGCCCGATAGTCTTGACGACTACCGGGCTTTGCTTTTTTGATGCCCCCCCCCCCAAGAATAATAGAGGTCGGCGAAAAGCGTCCGCCTCCAGCAAAATAAAATACGTCAAGGTGCGTTCTAACAGATAAGTGAGGTTCATTAACCATCGCACACAACAAAAATCCTCTAACACAAAATAGACAATCATGGCAAAAGCAACAAAAAACATACTGAGCCTCAAGCATGACGAGGCGCTCGACTTCTTCATGCAATCGGAGCAATATAAAGTCGCAGAGATGCCCGAGTACTTCGACTTTGACAAAGTTCTCGACTTTGCCAGGCAAACAATCGGCGACAAGCCATATGACGAGTGCCTGCGGGAAGGACAGTCACCCGAGCAGATGTGCGATGTCAACATAGAAATCCCACGAAACAAGGACGGGCGCTATGCCATCCGCCCCACAACACTCGCCAATCCGTTCCTTTACTACTTCTTAGCCCGCGAGCTGTGCAGCGAAAAAGGTTGGGAGGAGACGACTGCACTCTTCGCCTCATTCAGCGTGCCGCACATCACATCTTGCGCCATACCCGTCATTCCCAGCAAGAAAGAGCAGTTCCACAGAGCCACGACAATCCTCAACTGGTGGAACAGCATGGAGCAGAGGTCCATAGAGCTGTCACTCGAATACCAGTATATGTTCGTGACGGACATAACCAATTGCTATGGCTCCATCAACACCCAGGCTTTCGAGTGGGCCTTCGACCTCAAGGGCACAAGCCTCGAACGTCATTCCGGCTCGGCAATGGCATCAAACATCAGGCGGCTCATCGGCGCATTTCAGCAGGGGCTCAACATTGGCATCCCGCAAGGCGGTGCACTCTTCGACTTCGTCGCCGAGATTATCCTCGGATACTCGGACCTTCTGCT
Source organism: Bacteroidaceae bacterium (assembly GCA_963618945.1). Taxonomy (GTDB): domain Bacteria; phylum Bacteroidota; class Bacteroidia; order Bacteroidales; family Marinilabiliaceae; genus W3P20-009. The sequence continues at coordinate 57,299 of CAVETY010000017.1, read as the reverse complement.
CCACGAGGCCATAAAGGAGAGCGGCATTGAGGATGGTTATGAGATACTCCGCTTCCGTGACGACTACAGGATTTTCTGCAACGACAAGGAGACTATGACAAAAATATCATACATCCTGCAAGGCGTCTTGGATTGTCTCAACTTCAGAATGAACAGTGACAAGACCAATATGAGCGAGAGCGTTGTGACGGACTCCATCAAGCCCGACAAGCTGGCGTATATATACAACACGCCCATTTTCAATAAGAAAGGCGTAGACTTCGACAGCTTCGAGAAACATTTGCTCTACATCTTGATGTTTTCGCGCCAGTACCCGGACAGTGGATCTGTCAAGACCATGCTGGCGGACATTGACAAGCGCATGGAGGAGTACCTGAAGCCATATGAGGAGAAGACGACTAGCACCTTTAAGATAGGAGAAGACGGGAAAGTCTATGTCAAAGATGCAGAACCAAGAATGAGGCGGCGCAAACTGACAGGCGGCAGCGTTTTGGCCCTGAGCGCAGTCTGCACCCAGATTGCCATGGAGAATGCAGGTTGCAGCCTCTACGCCATAAAGGTCCTGAGCCGCATTGTGGACTCAATAGATGACGAGGAGGAGAAATGGAGCATAATGGACAGGGTCTGCACCAAGCTGTGCGACCGCCCCAACTCGTCATATGACCAGCTGTGGCTGCAAAACATGACATTTAAGCGGGACAAGAGCAGGGGCAAGTCGCCCTATACGCTTAATCTGTGCCGATTAGTGGCAAGAGAGGAGGGCGTGAGGCTGTGGAACTGCGACTGGATGAGGGAAGACCTTGTCGAGGGAATGCCATGCTCGTCAGTCGTGGACAGGGAGATGCTGCATGACATGACGCCCATCATCAAAATCCACAAGAAACTCGCCTATGACGAAGAGCCGGATTTTGAAGACCCCGATTGGAGCGAACTGGCTAAGCGTCGGGATGGAGATTTTGAGGACCCAAAGGAGTTGAGGTACTTTGAGGAGCACCTCAACTGGAATCTTGAAGAGGAGCGCAAGAAGTTGGAAAAGAAGTTGGAGAAGAAGTCTGAGAAGATGTCGGAGAAAAAGTCGGGGAAGAAGTCGGAAAAGAAGATGGAGAAGAAAGTGCAAAAGAAGTCGGGGAAGAAGAAAGGCGAACAGTCCGACCCCTCGGCAAAAAGCATTTAGCCCCCAAGACGCTGAATTTACGCCGAAATTGCTTAACTTCGCCTATTTAGGTGGAGAGGGTGCGTTTGTGCCCCCACTTCAGAAAGACAGACACGCCACCACGCACGCAAGAGATGCCAATGGAATATAACACCTCACGAGAGAAACTCGTGATGCCCGAATACGGGCGGAACATACAGGAGATGGTGCGCCACGCCCTCACCATTGAGGATCGCGAGGAGCGCAACCGCTGCGCCGCCACCATTGCCAAGACCATGATAACCCTCTTCCCAAAGTTGAAAGAGGACGACAACTATAAGCAGAAGGTGTGGGACCACATCGCCATGATGGCCAACTACCAGCTTGACGTCGACGCGCCCTACCCCCTGCCCACACAGCAGGAGGCGGCCACTCGCGCCACGACCCACATTCCCTACCCCATGAAGAGCATACGCCTGCGCGCCTACGGGTCCATTGTGCAGGACATGCTGCAGGCGGCGGTCAACGCCCAGACCGAGGACGAGCGAATCCAGATAGCGGCCCAGACGGCGGCCTTCATGAAACGCCTGATAATCCAGGGCGGCAAGGAGACCAACGCCGAGGACCGCGTCTGCGCCGACATGAGCGACCTGACCAACGGCGAGTTGCAATATGACTTTGCCGAGATGATGGCGGCCCTGCCCGAGAGCGGCAACGGCGGCGGGCGCAGACAATGGCAGAACCGCGGGGGACGCTCCAATAGCGGAGGCCAGAGGTTCCACTACAACCGCGGAGGGCGCTCCAACAACGGCGGCAACAACGGCCGACGGAACAACAACCGCAAACGCTGGTAGAAAAGAGACGTGCCAGCGGCGGAAAAGACGCACGCTGACAAAAAGAGACAGACTGACAGAGACAGACACACACGTATGAGTGGAACATTCAGAATTGAGGGCGGTCACCCGCTCAACGGAACCATAACGCCACAGGGCGCCAAGAACGAGGCCCTGCAGGTGCTCTGCGCCACACTGCTCACCCCCGAGGAGGTGGTGATAGACAACATACCGGACATCCTGGACGTGAACAACCTCATAGACCTGCTGGGCTGCATGGGAGTCAAGGTGTGGCGCGAGGGGAGGCACAAGTGCCACTTCGCGGCCGAGAACGTCGACATGGACTATCTGCAGACCGACGACTTCAAGCGGCGCGCCTCGTCACTGCGCGGCTCCATCATGATCATGGGTCCGCTCTTGGCGCGCTTCGGCAAGGCATACTATCCCAAGCCTGGTGGTGACAAGATTGGCCGCCGCCGACTGGACACCCACTTCATCGGCTTCAGCAAACTCGGCGCACAGTTCAACTACGACTACGACAACGTGTTCTACTCCGTCACGGCCGAGAACCTGACGGGCAGCTATATGCTCCTCGACGAGGCCTCGGTGACAGGCACGGCCAACATACTCATGGCCGCCGTGTGCGCCAAAGGCAAGACCACCATATATAACGCCGCTTGCGAGCCCTATCTGCAGCAGCTGTGCAACATGCTGGTGGCCATGGGAGCCAAGATTGAGGGCATAGGCTCCAACCTGCTCACCATAACGGGTGTGGAGAGCCTCGGCGGATGCCATCACACCATCTGGCCGGACATGATTGAGGTAGGCTCATTCATCGGCATGGCGGCCATGACCGCAGGCGACGTCACCATCAAGGGGGCGGGAGTGGAGCACCTCGGCATCATCCCCATGGCGTTCGAGCGCATGGGCATCAAGCTGGAGATTAACGGCGACGACATCCACATCCCATCGCAGAAGCACTACACCATCGAGTCGTTCATCGACGGCTCCATCATGAACGTGGCCGACGCTCCATGGCCAGGGCTGACCCCCGACTTGCTGAGCGTTTTCCTCGTCATAGCCACCCAGGCCAAGGGCAGCGTCCTCATCCACCAGAAGATGTTTGAGAGCCGCCTCTTCTTCGTCGACAAGCTGATTGACATGGGCGCCAAGATAATCCTCTGCGACCCCCACCGTGCCACAGTCATAGGCCTTGACAACGAGACGCGCCTGCGCGCCACGACAATGACATCGCCCGACATCCGCGCCGGCGTGGCGCTGCTCATAGCGGCCCTCTCGGCCCAAGGCGTCTCGACCATCCACAACATCGAGCAGATTGACCGCGGATATCAGTATATCGACAAGAGGCTGACGGACCTCGGAGCCGTCATCTCGCGAATCTGAGCCTGACAGTCACACAACAACTATAACACAGCAGCTCAAGCCTATGCGGGCGGAGACGAGCAAAAACAAGAAAGAGGAACAAGAAAAATGACACACACTATCCGGACCATCATGGGGATTGTGGCATGCGCCGTGGCGACATTGCATGGCACAGACGCGGCCGCCCAGGACTTTGACCCCATGGCCGACGACCTCTTCATGTCGCACAGCTTCGAGAAAGCCACCGAGCGGTATCTCAAAGTGTTCGGCTCGAACCCGTCCAACAAAGCCAACCCCAAGCTGCTGAGGCGGATAACAGAGTCCGTCTTGAAGTCTGAGATGGTGCGCGACACGGCACGCTACTTTGCCGACCTCTACCTTGAGTTTGAGCCCGAGGACGCCGAGGCTTACTACATGGCCGCGCAGGCGCACTTCCACGCGCATGACTTTGACGTGGCACTCGTCAGATTGGACTCATTCCTGGTCAGGACCACGACAGAGGAGCAGCTCAACCGCGCCGATGTGCTCAACTCGTGGATACGCAACGCTCGCCGCTTCATGCGCGACACACTGCCCAACCCGCTCATCAACCTTGGCGAGCAGATTAACACCAAGAACAACGAGCTGAACCCGTTCCTCATCAATGGTGGCAAGACACTCGTCTTCTCGTGCGATGACAAGTTTGACCGCGACGCCAACCTGAGCGTCTATAACATCAAGGCGAGCGACCAGACGGACCTCTCATGGTCGCCAGCCCGCAAAGTCTCCGGCCCCATCAACACCCTGCATGACGAGCATCCGTCGGGAGTCTCGCCCAACGGCTTCTTTTTCTGCACCAACGCCTCGGGCGACTTCGCCCTCCATGATGCCAAATATGCGGGCAACGCACGTTGCACCGGCGAGGAGAAGCTACCCAAGCCCATCGACCGCAAAGGTTCAGAGGTGGCGGCTTGCCTCACTGAGAGTGGCGACACGCTCTACTTCTCGGCATCGGACGCCAACGGCAAGCTTGACATATATTACACCATCCGCTCCTTCAACGGGCAATGGATGACGCCGCGCCCCATAGCCGGCCTCGTCAACCGCGAGGAGAGCGACGAGAACTACCCCGTCTTGGCCAACCACGGCACGAGGCTCTACTTCTCGTCAGACCGCGAGGGTACAATGGGAGGTTACGACCTCTATTACAGCGACTTCGATTTCCAGATGAACGAGTGGGGCGCGCCAGTCCACTTGCCCTACCCCATCAACGACACCTACGACAACATGACCATCTCGTTCTCGGAAGATGGCCGATACGCCTACCTCTCACTCTTCCGCGACGACAGCTACGGAGGCCGTGACATATACGCATTGCTCTTCGACCACATCCTGCCCAAGTCGGCCATAATCCGCTACACCGTCAAGGTGCGCAACAGCAAGGCCAAAATCTTCGACGTGCATAAGCAGCCGCACATCAGGATAACAGACAAAAATGGCGAGCTGGTGGCCATTGAGCGCGTCAACATGCGCAACCACTCATTCCTCGTGGTCCTCGACCCGGGCGAATACACGCTCACCATTGACCTTGAGGGCACTAAGCACTACGAGGAGAAAGTGGTGGTGGAGGAGAGGAGCTATGACACCAAGCCCATCGAGAAGAAGATAACGCTCGAGACCTCAAAATAGTCCCGAGAAGACAGAACGCACAACAACGACCATGAACATAAAACTCACGCGCCCGATAGTATTCTTTGACCTTGAGACCACAGGTCTGACCATAGGCAAAGACCACATTGTGGAGATATCCCTCATCAAGCTCTTCCCCGACGGCCATCGCGAGAGCTACACCACGCGCGTCAACCCCGGCATCCCCATCCCCAAGGAGTCGTCTGCCGTGCATGGCATCTATGACGCCGACGTGGCGGACAAGCCCACATTCCGCGAGATTGGCCGTACCATTGCCGACTACATAGCCGGCTGTGACCTGGGCGGGTTCAACAGCAACAGGTTTGACATCCCCATGTTGGCGGAGGAGTTCATGTATAACGGATTCAACGACGTGGACCTCCGCAAAGCCAACTTTGTGGACGTGCAGAACATCTTCCACAAGAAAGAGCAGCGCACCCTGACGGCGGCCTATAAATTCTACTGCGACAAGGACTTGGTGAATGCCCATGGCGCGTTTGCCGACACCGAGGCCACGGTGGACGTGTTTGAGGCCCAGACAGAGCGTTATGATGACCTGCCAAAGGACGTGAAGGGACTTGCCGAGTTCACGGCCATGAGCCGCAATGTGGACTTTGCCGGGCGCATTGTCTATGACGACAAGGGCGCGGAGGTGTTCAACTTCGGCAAATATAAGGGACGCAAGGTGGTGGACGTGTTCCGTGCCGAGCCGAGCTATTATGACTGGATGATGAAATCCGACTTCTCGCTTGACACCAAGCACATCATCACAGACATATGCATCCGCATGAGCAAAATGTCGGCCAACCAGTCACCCAAGCGATAATCCAGCCCCATGAAAATAATCTGCGTAGGACTCAACTACCCCCGCCATGCCGATGAGATTGGCATGAAAGAGCCGGGCGACCCTGTCATCTTCATGAAACCGGACACGGCGTTGCTGCGTGACAACGCTCCATTTTTCGTGCCGGACTGGGCCGGTCAATTCGACTATGAGGCCGAGCTCGTGTTCCGCGTCTGCAGGCTCGGGCGATGCATAGACGAGCGGTTCGCCCACAGGTATTACGACTCCGTGGGCTTAGGCATAGACTTCACGGCGCGAGACCTGCAGCGCAAATTGGCGGCAGAGGGGCGGCCTTGGGAGATATGCAAGGCCTTTGACCAGTCGGCAGCGATATCGAAATTCATCCCGCTGAACGAGCTCCCGCCGGTTGACAGCCTAACATTCTCGCTCTCAGTCAATGGAGAGGAGCGCCAGAGGGGCGTGAGCGGCCAGATGATACACTCCATTGACAAGATTGTGGCCTACGTCTCACGCTACATATCACTGCGCATAGGCGACCTCATCTTCACAGGAACCCCGGTGGGCGTAGGCCCGGTGCATGAGGGGGACCATCTGACGGGCGAGCTCTGCGGACAAAAGTTGCTGGACTTCAACATCAGATAAGGAGACGAGGTAGATACCCACCCACCAGAAAAAGAGGCGGCGGCCATGGTTGTGCTTAAGAGAAGGAAGAAGAGCATAGAAAAGCCGGTCAAGCGACCTGTAAGCTTGACCGTGGCCATAATCATCGCCATAATCTGCCTAACGGGCCACATGGTCATCCATCGCTTAGCGTCGGCCAACATGGACCCGCATGACGAGAGCGAGCGACTGTCGGGCATCATCGCGCAACACGATAAGCGCATGAACGCGACCTTAGAGGCTCTCGCTGATTCACTCTCACAGCATAATGGGAGTTCAGACACGCTGAACATACTTGAAAAAACAGCCCACCACTTCTCTCCCACCGACGACTACTCCTATTACGTCTTCAGGGGCGACAGCCTCGCCTTTTGGCACAACGCGTCACTGCCCATAGCGAACATAACGCCCGACCAGGTGACGATGCCGCTAATGAAAGCGAGCAACGGCTATTTCTACGTGTGCGACAAACAGATGGGTGGCACGACAGTCTATGCCATGCTGCACTTCCGCAGCACCTTCCCCTATGACAATGACTATCTGACCGACTCGTTCCATCCGTCATTCGAGCTGCCCCCCACTGCCAACATTGCCACAGAGTTAGGCATCAACGGATTGATGGGCAGCGGCGTAAGCGTCACCAGTCCCGACAAGCAATATCTTTTCACCGTCACCCGCTACCGCACACGTCACATCCCGACATGGTTTGGCTGCTGCTCGGCCTCACTTCTCATCGTCTTCGTCATATCCGTATCATTGGCCATCAGAAGCATAGCGATAGACGTGGCCATGCGCAACGGCGTGCCTCAGGCTCTGGGTTTGACGCTTTTGTCCCTGTGGGGATTATATGGCCTCATGATCATGCTGGCGCCGCCTCCGGGCTTTGAAGACACCACGCTATTCTCCTATCTCACATTCTCCTACGGGTGGTGGCTGCCGTCGCTGTGGCACCTCATATGCCTCTCGTTCGGCATATTGCTGTGGAGCTACCTGTTCTTCCGCTTGGCTGGTCGCGATGAGGACGGGTGGGACAAAATGTGCGGGCCGAAACGTCAGCTCGTGCTGTTTCACTACTTTCTTCTCGGGTGGGCGTCGTTCATTCTTGACAATGCCATCATAGGCACCCTCATAATCCATTCGCAGGGCATCAGTTACTACGCGGGCGACATAGACGTCTCGCTCCTGACGTTCATCAAGGTGGGAGTCCTCGGCATGATATTCCTGGGCTTCACATTCATCATGGAGAGAGTGACGAGCATCTTCCTCCGCCGCTCCACGCCCAAGGTCATGCTGACATACCTGATAAGCGGCACCATCATAAGCACCATTTTGTGCCAAATTTTCTTCATATCTGGCGGAGCATTGATTGGGTTGTGCTTTGGCATGTTCTGTGTGATTTTCTGGGCCATGAAAAAGTCATCGCCCGACACGATGCGCTTCTCGCACTTTGTATGGATACTGGTCATAGTCAACATATTCGTCACATTCCGCATCTCTTGCCTCAATTCAGACAAAGAGGCGTCCTACCGCAAACTGTTAGCTTCCACCTTAGCCTTCAGCATGGAAAGGGAGGACGACCCCGTGGCTGAGCAGCTGCTGCCGCAGGTCTATGCGTCCGTATGCGCCGACACGACCTTGCGCAACCTCATGCACGCCCCCAACCTGCCCCACGACCTCATCTACTCGCAAGTGCGCAACCACCACATGAACGGCTACTTCTCGCGCTATGACCTCCAAGTGGTGCCGTGTCGCGGCGAGGCCAGTATGCTCCACATGACCTACTCGGGCGAGGACACCGAGTGTCTGCCCTATTTCGAGCAGCTGACCGAGGAGAACGGCAGACGCGTGGCGGAAGGCGTTGAGTTCTATTGCATAAGCGACAACGACGGCCGCCCTTGCTACGTGGGGCAATTCGTCTATGACGACACCACGAGCTATGCGCCCCCCGTCCCCAACAGGCTCTACATACAGATAGTCCTCAAGACCTCGGCTCAGGCCTTCGGATATCCCGAGCTGCTGACCAACAAGCGCGACCGCATTGGCGAGAGCAAAGTGCGCGGATACTCCTACGCCAAATATGTCGGCACTCAGCTGGTGTATCACTATGGCAACTTCAATTATCCCGCCAACGCCACGCTGACAGCCGACTCCGTCCCCATCATGCCGTCAATCTACAGCTTCACCCACCTCATAGTCACCCCGTCGGCCAACCAATCGGTCATCGTCACATATCCGCGTCAGAGCCTGTCGAACATGATAACGAGCTACGCCTACCTGTTCTTGGGCATGCTCATCGTGTCCCTGCTCGTCATATTGCCGACGTGGGGTTCGGGCTACACATTCATAGGCAGGCTGAACATCAGCGAACGCATCCATGCGAGCCTTGTCATCTTCGTGCTCGTCCTCTTCGTGACGGTTTGCGCCACCACAGGCTACCAGACCATGACAATGTTTGAGGACAAGAACCGCAGCGAGATGTCTGGCAAGATGTCCTCCGTAGTCCTCAACCTGAGCGATGAGCTATATGGAATCCATGCGGATGACATAACCCCGTCAGCCAGCGTGACCAACATGGTCGACGACATATTGCAGCGCATAGCCAACATTTATGGCACAGACGCCCACATGTATGACCCGCAGGGCAGGATTGTGGGCAGTTCACGCCGCGAGCTCTTCATGAGTGGCGTGGCAGCCCCGTTGATGAACAGCGAGGCCTTGGACCTGCTGCACCAGAACAAACTGGGTGAAGTCTTTGTCAAAGAGCGCATTGGCCGCATGACCCACTATGCCACATACTCTCCGATATACGACCTCGACAACAAGCTGATGGGTTATGTCGGCGTGCCGCTGTTCAACGATGTGCGCGAGATGAAAAACCAGATGCTGGCATCGATGGTGCCGATCACCAACTCGCTCATGATCATCATCATCCTCTCCATCGTGGCCTCGTCACTCCTTGCCCGCAGCATCACTCGTCCGCTTCTCGCCTTGCGCGACGCCCTGCGCGGAGCCGATCTCCAGGCAGGAAACAAAAAACTGGCTTACCCCTACAATGACGAGGTGGGCGATGTGGTGTCGGCCTATAACAGGATGACCGACAAGCTGAGCGAGCAGGCCAACAAATTGGCGGCGGCGGAGCGCGAGAACACGTGGCGACAAATGGCGCGGCAAATCGCCCACGAGATAAAGAATCCGCTGACGCCCATGAAACTCTCTGTGCAATATCTGCTGAGGATATGGGACAACCGCCGAGACAGTTTTGAGACCGCACTGCGCAAGACCGCCCAGACCCTTATTGAGCAGATTGACCAGCTGACCAACGTGGCGAGCCAATTCTCCGGCATGGCCAAGATGAAAGAGGCCGAGCCTGTGAGGATGGACTTGGCGGCGCGACTGACGGCCACAACCACCCTCTTCGGACGATCAGACGAGGCCAACATAACGTATGACGGCCCACACAGCGGAGTGTACATAATGGCAGACCCTGCACTCGTCACCAGCGTGTTCAACAACTTAGTGAAGAACGCGCAGCAAAGCGCGCACGACGGACGCGTGGTCGACATCATAGTCAGCCTCTCGACCACTGCGGACCAAGTAGTGGTGACTGTGGTGGACAATGGAGACGGCATGCCACCCGAGGTGAGCGCGAAGGCCTTCCGCCCCAACTTCACGACCAAGAGCACCGGCATGGGCTTAGGCCTCGCCATCACCAAAACCATCATAGACAACACGGGGGGAACAATAAGTTTCGAGACCGAGGTGGGACGCGGGACGACATTCACTGTCACACTGCCCCTTGACAAACAGACATAGAACAAAAACGCGTGGCAAGACGTAAAACGAAATACGCGCCACGCAGCGCATACTGAAAAACCACCTACAGACACCACATTAACCGACAGACCAAATAAAACGCCACTATTATGAATAAGACTCTTATTTTAAGCATAATAGTCATCTTCTTATCCGCAGTGGGCGGCAACGCCCAGACCCGCTTCCGCATTGACACGGAGAGCGCGTCCTTGGCTGCAGATGACATAAACGCGACAGCCGCGGACATAGCGCACACACTGAAAAAGAGATGGCGCAAAGCCAACCGCCAACTCACAGATCGTCAGCAGGACGAGATCTTGATGAAAACCGAGACCATCGTGTCCAACCGCTACATACCACTTCCAAATGACGCGGACACCACCATCGTGGACCTCATTGTGGCTAACAAGCCGGTCGGCCTCGTCATGCTGACAACGGGCGACGACGCGATAGCTATGGCATACGTCAACGAGGCCAACGGCGTTGAATATATCCTTACCCCATCCGAGATAGAGAGCAAAGTGGCCAAACTGATGAAAGAGCGTGACACATACGTCATTGCCGGCATCAACCAGCCAGGCAAACTCTTCTATGGCCAGAGCGGCAAAGAGAATTTCATGGACCTCACCACGGGTGATTCCGCGACATATGACTACTCCACCTTGCCCGAGTTTGTCTACACGGGGGCTACGGAACACCGCACAGGCGCAGTGATAGGCTCAGCCTGCGGTGGCGGCGTGGCTGTGGCAGTCATAGTGCTTGCGGCGCTCCTGTAAATCAGGCACAGGCCCACGACATTGAAGTCGCAAAGTATAGAATTGGCGACCGCAGACCTTCACAAACACACATAACATAAAAAAGCCGAAAGAGTGGCGGAGACTTGATTGTCTCCGCCACTCTTTCTGTTTGTCTGATAGCGACTTATTCAGTCTGAAATTATCTTCTTCACCTGCGCTACTCGGCCACTGCACGCACCATGAAACCATAGGCACGGGTGTAGTCGAGATTTCGGTAATCGCGCTCGGAGCTTGAGATCTTTAGGCTGTAGGAGAAACGGCTGAACTGCGTGATGTTGCCAGTCCAGTAATACCCTATGGGGTCAGCCATGTCGGCGCCTATGACCTCACGAGTGTCGGGTTTGGCGCATCCGCCAGCAGGGAGGAAAATGGCATTGCGGACAGAGCGGCTGAGGACGGCATAACCCTGCACACCGTTATACGTCATCCAGCGCCAATCGCACTTAGTGACCAACTCCTCAAACTGCTCAAACGAAGGCATTTGCCAACCGTCGCCATTATTGACACGCGCAATGTCGTAGAGCCGGTTGTTGATAATGTCCGAATTGGGATACTTGGTATAGTCGGATGTGGTCATCTCGCCAGTGGGGTCGCCATAGCCGAAATAGCCTCCCGCCGCCGAGGCGCTGTTAGCCCCCACATTTCTTGCCGCCCACCGAACCGAGAGGCCAAGGTCGACAGGCAGGTCATTGTCCACAATGTTGACATTCCACGTGGTGAAACTCTGCACTGGGCCATAGTAATAGGCCGTGTCGACTTTGAGATAGGCCTGGAAAACATACTTCTGCGATGGGGAGAGATCTGACAGTTTGACCTCGAAACGGTAGGCGTCGTCTGAGACGATAGTACCCTCGGCAAACACATCAACCGCCGCATTGGGGCGATCCGTCTGTCGGCTGGTATATAAGATGCCGAACGACCCCTCGAAAGAAGAGTTCTCAAGGCAGACATCCGACCTGCCGCCCACAGTTGCCGTGCAATAGCTGAGAGCCGAAGGCGCAAGACTTTGCACCGTGCAAGTCAGCGTAGTGAAATAGAAGACACGCCCGAGATGAATCTTGCCATTAGAGCCGCCTTCGCGGAGGAAAGAGCGGAAATAGTAGCGCGTTCCCATATTGAGGCCAGTCACGGGACAGGAGTAAATGAGAGTCCTGACCTTGCTGAAGACCTGACGCACACCCTCGCCACCGATAGTGGGATCGGGGTTTGAAGAAGAGATGAGGACACCGAAAGTGGAGCCGACAGGCAGACTGTTGAGCGTCCGTACATTAATCTTACAGCCCAGATCGGCACCGCAGAAAGTCACATTAACCGCCTGACCCGTGACAGAGGTGTCGGTCGTGGTGTTATAATAATCGTCATCATGAATCTCATCAGGGTCGACAGCCGCTTTCTCGACCTCGTTGGTGCATGAGGCCATGAGAAGTATCGGGATGAGTGCGGAGACTAAGCTCAGGAATATTTTCATTTCGGGTTAATTATTTTTTTGAGGTGAGCGCAACCGATTATTTGCCGGCAGCCTCGGTGAACGCGTCCATAATCTCCGTGGGGCGGTGATCCTTGAAAGCGCCGAGTGCGTACTCGCCGTCCTCCAGTTCGGGCGCCCAGTAGAAAACGCCATGGCAATGACCATCCGTGTTGTTCTTTGAGGCGTCTATTATGGCTGAGAGGACCTTCTTCTGCTCCTTGGGGCGAGAGACGAGAACGCCAGTCTCAACGACCATGCAGTCAGTCCCATACTTGTCATAGAGCCTGCGCATGTTGGCAGTGGCCTTTTCAAGGGTCTCCTTATAGTCCTTAGTGAGGCCGGCCACCTCATCCCAATAGGGGTAGAGCGACAGACCTATCATGTCCCACTTGACACCGCGCTCCTTGAGTCCGTCGAAAATAAAATCGTAGCGCGCAGGGTCGCAAGCCGAGTCGAGATGGACAATCACCTGAGCATCGGGATAGACACGCTTCACAGCCTCGTAGCCGGCCTTAGTGAGCCGCGCATAGGCGTCCATGTCATCCTCAGCCTTGGCCACGGGCCAGATGAAGCCATGGGTTGTCTCATTGCCGACCTGAACCCACTTGACATCTATGTTATTCTCCTTGAGCAGATTGAGCGTATACTCGGTGTGTTGAGTCAGCACTTTCTCAATCTCACCAAGTTTGTAATATTGCCACAAGGCCGGCATGGGCGAATGGCCTGGGTCAGCCCACCAATCGGAATAGTGGAAGTCAATCATCACGGCCATCCCGTAATACTTGGCCCTCTTGGCCATCTGCAGGACATCCTCGGGCGAGCAGAATCCACCAGCGGGATTGACCCAGACACGGAGACGGACGGCATCGAGACCGAGCTCATGCATGAGGGCCGTGTTCTCACGAATCTCGCCTCGGGCGTTGTAGAGTTTTTGTCCACGAGCCTCAAGAGCAGAAGTGCCGCTGATGTCGGCCCCGAGATAGAAATGATTGTCTTGCGCCGAAACCACGGCCGAGAGCAGCAAAGCTGAGAGAGTCAGAAGTTTACGCATAATGATATATTTGATAAGAGTGTGCTGGAGAAACAAAGGTCGGCACATCCGATTTTGAGGACATACGGGCAAAACTCGTGCCGACCCGTGACAAAAATAGCTCAAATGGGGCTGAAAATGACAGAAATCGCACTATATTTACAGCCTCAGAAATGTAACAAGATAGCAATCCCATAAAAAGACAAGGAGACCAACCCATGAGATGCTTGGCAATAGACGACGAGCCGCTGGCGCTTGCCCAGTTGGCAGCCTACATAGAGAAAGTGCCCGGACTTGAATTGGCGGGACGTTGCAGCAGCGCGATTGAGGCGTTGGGCATGATCCGCGAGGGCGGCATCGACTTGATTTTTTGCGACATCAGCATGCCAGACATGAGCGGGTTGGAGTTGGCCGAGCAGGTGGGCGACAAATGCCTCATAGTGTTCACAACCGCCTATTCGGACTATGCCGTCGAGGGCTACAAAGTCGACGCGGTGGACTACATACTCAAGCCGTTCGGGCTCTCGGCCATCGTAGCGGCCGCCGAGAAAGCCAAGCGCCGCGACGCTGAGCGGAAAGCGCTTGCCGCCGCCACACAGAATGCGCCAGAGGCTGCGGAAGAGGGGACGGCCGACCATGACTACATATACGTCAAAAACGACTCCAAGATGACCCGCGTGAAGATTGAGGACATCTTGCTCGTGGAGGGCATGAGCGAATATGTGCGCATCTACGTGAGAGGCGAAAAGAGACCCATAACAACCTTGCTCTCAATGAAAAAGGTAGAGGCGTCATTGCCAGAGAGCCGTTTCATGCGCGTCCACAGGTCATGGATAGTCAACCTTGGCTGCATAGAGAGCGTGAGCCACTTGCGCATTAGCATAGCCGGGCAGTTGGTGCCTGTTTCAGACAACTATAAAGACAAATTCACCGAATACATTGAGCGCCATGCGATGAAGTGACACGGTCACCTTCCCGGAGCAACGGGAGGCTATAGCGGACTTGGCGGCCGACGGGCATTGCCAAGAGGTGTCCCATTGAATTTTTCAGTAAATTTGCGAGCATTTGCGCGACATTCATTGAAAACATAGCGGGAATTTGCCGCTTAATCATTTATTTTGCGACATTAAACGCATGGGCTTAAGAAGAGACGCCAAAGAGCGTAGAGGCCCGACAAGCAAATCAGACATTAGACACTTAGTCACTAAACAATGACTTTCAACAAGATAGAGACGTCGGGCGAACCGAGGAGGCCGAGCGGATGGCTCAAAGCCTTGCGGACAGCCCTTCGCCAGCCGAGGCACGCGGCTTTGGCACTCGTATCGGCGGCCGTGCTTTTGGTCGTGGGATGCACCGACGAAGGCCTGCTCATGGACCAGAGCTACATAAAGAGCCAGACATACGCACAGATGACCGACGCCACGCCGCTCCACCTGTCGACCTTCAGGCTCGACTCCGTGCAGACCTCAGCGCAGAACACCGTGTGGGTAGGCAAGACTACCAAACCGGTCATTGGCACCATCCACAGCGAGTCCTATCTGATTCTTGACGAGCCTGTGAGGATAACGACCCTCACTGACGGCAAGAACACCGAGCCCTACAACTGGTATCAGAAAGGCAAAGAGGTGTATGACTCATGCACCATGACGCTCTACCACTCAGGACTTTACGAGGGCGACACCACCCAGACGTTCAACATCGTCGTCAAGCGCTTGGCCGACAGGCTTGAGTTCGCATCGGAGGATGAGACGGCCTTCTACAACGTCCGCTCATTTAAAGAGGCGGACGCCGATCCCGTTGGCGAGTACACATTCAAGCCCAGGCCGCACACCTACCCCCGCGTGCGCTTCCGCTTGAGCGATGACTACGGCCATGAGCTGCGCGACTTCATCATAAACGCGGCGAACTGGGGTTCTTCTGTGGCATCACAGAACTTCCGCACCCTGATGAAAGGCTTCAAGATAACATGCTCGGAGAACCAATACGTCAAAGACACAAAGTCCCTTTTGGCTTTCATTGCCGACAGCAGCATGATTTGCCTCCACAGCCACTATCGCGGCATGGACGCTGTGAAGATTGAGAGGCGATTTAAGATGAGTGACAAGAGCCTGCAGTTCAACAACGTATGGAATGAGGGCATGGATGAGCCTTATGACCAGTTGACTGAGCGATATAAGCAAGTCACCGAGAGCGAGGGCGGACTCCACTCCGTGGAATATGAGGGTTTGGGTTACTACACCCGAATCAACTTCCCACAGATTGAGGAGTTCAAGAACATGTCGAAGTATCAGCACATCGTAAAAGCCATTCTGAAGATATACCCCGAGGAGGGCAGTTACGACAAGCGCCGCATCCCCACCACGTTCTACCTGTTCGAGGTGAACAAGGGCAACGTCATCCAGAGCCAGCTGCGCACACAGTCTGGCGGCTACGTCCACTCGACGCTCGTATATGACAACTACGACCGCAGCGAGATGTATTACTACGCGGACATAACCTACTACGTCAACACCATCTTGACCAACGACTTGGTGGACGAGAACAACGGTCTCGTCATGACATGGGGCAACGGCATGGAACCGACCAACTACGAGTTCATGGTGTTCAACGGCCATGGTGTCGACTTGCACCGCACGAAACTTGAGATAACCTACTATAACTACGACCGTGAAGAGAGATAGACAGACAAGCCCCGCGCGCCTTTGCGCACTTGCCGCGGCGGCCGTCATCGCATTGGGGTGCGGCACAGAGGCTGCGGCCCAGAACAGCACGGCGTCGCCCTACTCGATATACGGAGTAGGCGTAATAACGACCAAAGAGGACGCGGCAGCCGCAGCCCTCGGACACTCAGGCATAGCCTTGTCGCCAAGCGAATGGGTCAACATATCGAACCCGGCGGGCATAGGCAACCTTGACTCGCTCTCGTTCTACTTCAACTTCGGTTTGAAGGGGCACAAGACACACCTGAGGTCGGGCTATGACAGGTCCACCACCTACTCGGCCAACGTGGACGGCATCAGCATGGCGTTCCGCGGCCGCAAGTGGCTCGCCATAGCGTTCGGCTACGCGCCATTCTCGGCTGTGGGCTATAAGCTGAGGCAGACGAAGAACATATACGGCTCAACAGACTTCTACAATGTGACCTTCACAGGCTCGGGCGGATTGAGCCAGGCCTATTTCAATGCGGCCTTCTCGCCATTCAAGCATTGGACCATAGGCGGCAACTTCTCCGTCTTGTGGGGAACCATTGAGAAGCTCGAAGTATCTTACTTCAGTGAAGTCAACGGAGGCGAGAATATATACAACAAGCGTAAATATCAGGCCAACAACATCTATTGGGAGGTCGGCACGCAGTTCGACTTCAACATAGGCGAGAACAACTTCAGATTTGGCGCTACCTACGCCCCGAAGATTTGGATGCACACGTCCTATGACCAGACTATATACAACGACGTGAGCCGCGAGTTGGACAGCGACGCATCGACCCCCGAGCGTTTCCACATCCCGCGCATGTATGGCGCCGGCTTCGCATTCACACGCCACAAGATACTTGGCACAGTGGAGTATAAAGTGGCAGAATGGGGAAGCGTGACCGACACCAAATTCCGCGACAACGCCACACTGCGCGACACGTACACCATATCCGGCGGTTTGCAGTACTCGCCTGGGCATCCGGACGACCCGTTCTACAAGCGCATGCGCTACCGCGTAGGTTATTACTACGGCCGCGACTACGTTGACTTGCAGACCGTCAACCTGCTGCAGAAAGGTTTCACGCTCGGCATGACAATCCCAATGGGGCGTTCTCGCAACGGAGTCACCATCAGTTACGAGCACCAGAACCGCGGAACAGAAAACTACGGCAACATCAAAGAAACTGTGAACAGCCTGAAAGTGAGCATAAGCATCCGCGAGATATGGTTCATGAGGCATAAGTTCGATTAAACAGCGGCTTTGTCACGTTTCCACCCCAAGGTTGAAAGCAAAACGACAGAAAGAGATAAAAGAGCCTCTTTCGTTGATAAAATGATAGGATAAAGGATAAAACAGATTATCTTTGCACGCAAATAACAAATCGTATATGAAAAGACTGACATACCCGTTGAGGGCCATGCTCGTGGCCGCCGTGGCTGTCGCAGCGACAGGTTGCGAGGACGCTGACAACGAGCAGCTTCAGGGTAACTGGTATAACACTTACCAATATTTCCCCGGCACGCCACGTGGTGGTGCTGTTTGCTTCCAGTTGCCAGTTGATGGCGAGATGCGAGCATTCGTCGGCACAGGCGCAAACACGAACAAGACCGAGGATATGGAGCGTTACCGCGACTTCTACATGGCCAGCATTAATCACAAGGATGGCTTGATTGCTTGGTCTGGACGATACGCTAAGGTTTTAAACAGGAACGAATCGGAAACAGAGGGCACTATTGACGGCAAGAACTCAGAGGGATTGACTCTCATTGGAGACAACGTTGTTTGCTCAATGCCTAATACATTCACAGTTGACACCACCGGCACGAAGGTCTTCGACTGCCCCGCACGAAATGGCGGTGTTGCTTTCGCTCTTCAGACTGACGGCAAGTGGTATGGTTATGTAGGCCTCGGATATGACGGCACCAACTACCTGAGGGACTTTTGGCGTTTTGACCCGGAGTCTAACAGCTGGTCCAAGGTTGCCAACTATCCTGGTGACGCAGTCCGATATGCGGCTTGCTTCGTAGTTGACAACATTGCCTATGTAGGTGGTGGCGAGGACTACGACAACAATATCCTCAGCGACTTCTACAAGTACGACCCCTCAACTGGCACGTGGAGTCAGGTGAAAAACCTCGGCACCCCATGCTCTCAGGCAGCGTCGTTCACATGCAACGGCTACGGCTATGTTTGTGGTGGCTATAACGGAGGCGCCATCGAGATTCTCCAAAAATATGATGCAACCGAGAACTCATGGACAAACTGCCGTCGCCTCACAGATGCTTCTCGCCAGTCATATGACGACCAGTATGTTGGTCTGAGCACCTATGGTTCAACCGCTTTCGTTCTCAACGACAACACGGAGGACTGCCGCGCATACCTCACGACAGGTGGTTCAACAGGTCTTGGCGCCCTCACATGGGAGTACAAACCCGAATATGATTACTGGGTACAAAAGTCCACCTTTGAGGGTGCGGGCCGCAAGTTCGCCGTCTCATTCGTGCTCAACTACGACATTGACGGCAAGGGAGCTCAGGACGTCGCTTTCGTCACCACCGGCTCATCAACCGACATGACCGTGAGCGGCTCGGGCGGCTCGTTCTACTCAGACTGCTGGTTGTGGCAGCCTCAGGCTCCATATGAGTCACGCGATTAGTAGAACACCAGACACGACAACATAATAAAGGAACCTCCTGACCTCAACTCAATTGGGGGTCGCGAGGTTCCTTTAATCGTATAGAAGAGAGAACGAAAGAGACCTACCACAGAAAATGGCAAAAGAGAAATCGGACCGCAAGAGCCGGATGGCATTCGAGTTTGGCATAGTAGTGTGTTTTGGCGTCATAATGGCGTCGCCATCATTGCTAAAGGACTACGTCAACTTCGTGCCGTTCGTGGTCAAGATGACCATCGTCTGCCTGACGGCATTCTTCTTCAACGTCCACTTCCTCATGCCGCGCTACGTGTTCGCCGGCAACTATGCGCGCTATGCGGCGGGTGTGGTCATCATGATGGCCTGCACTCTTATCTTGATGGCGCTGCTCTCAGGGTGGGACGAGACGACAGAGCACATGGCACGACAAATGCAGGCGGCAAACGCAGGCGAGCCGTCATCGACTGGCAGGATGCTGCAACTGCAATGGCTTCTGCCGTTGGTGGGGATGCTCTTCGTCAGCTCGCTATACTCATTCTACCGCAAGGAGCGCGACAACAAGAAGAGGGAGATTGACTTGACGCACCAGAACATCGAGTTCGAGATGAAGTTCCTCAAGACCCAGATCAACCCTCATTTCCTCTTCAACGCGCTCAACAACATCTACGCCCTTTCCATCATCAAGAGCGAGCGTACCCCCGAGATGATCCTCAAACTGTCTGACATGCTGCGCTTCACGCTCTATGACAGCGAGAGCAAACGCGTCAAGCTGAAACGCGAGATTGAGTACATGACGGGCTACATTGAGTTCCAGAAGCTTAAGACCGACTCGGACCTGAACATAAGGATGGACGCCTCGGGCTGCAACGACGAGTTCATGATTGAGCCAATGCTGCTGATCCCGTTCATTGAGAACAGCTTCAAGCATGGCAACATAGAGAACCCGAAGAAGGGATGGCTGCAAGTGGAGGTCAAGACATTGGGGCCAATCCTGGTTTTCCAGGTGCGCAACTCGATGCCATCCATAGCCATCAACAAGGATGTCGTGGGCGGCATAGGCGTGGAGAACGTCCGCAAGAGATTAGACATACTCTACCCCGGCCAATATGAGATGAGGATAGAGAAGACCGAGACCGAATTCGGCGTCTATCTGCAGGTGGACACGACGGGTCACTGACGCCCCCACCCTATCCCGTAGCCAGACAGACATAAGACAAAATACGTTATCTTTGCCAACCATGGAGATTCAAAACAAGATACGGTGCCTGATAGTGGACGACGAGTTCCCTGCGCGCATATTGCTCAAAGAGTTCATTGAGAAAGTGCCGAACCTGGAGCTTGTGGAGAGCTGCAAGAGCGGACTGGAGGCCCTGCCCATCATACAGGAGGGGCGTGTGGACCTCATGTTCCTCGACATCCAGATGCCCGACATCACGGGTCTCAACTTCCTGAAGATGCTGCCCACGCGTCCTCTCGTGGTCTTCACCACGGCATATTCCGACTATGCAATAGAGAGCTACCAGTTGGACGTCTTGGACTACCTGCTCAAGCCTTTCTCCTTTGACCGCTTCATGCAGTGCATTGGCAAGGCTATGCAAAGAATGTCTGACAAGCAGCAGAAAGTGGCATTGGCGCAGGCGCCCGCGCCCGCGGCTCAGCCGGCAGCCGCCGAAGACTCCGACGCGCCTGTTGGCATTCCGACCGACTCTGACCTCAACGAGGGTGTCCTGATTGTCAAGGCGGACCATAAGATTCACAGAATCAAGCACTCGAGCATCATATACATAGAGGGGCTGCGCGAATATGTCTCCATCTACTGCCAAGGCGAGAAGATAGTGACATTGGAGAGCCTTCGCAACTTGGAGATGACCTTGCCGCCACAGATGTTCATCCGCGTCCACAAGTCATACATTGTCAGGATTGACAAGATAAAGGCCCTTTATGGTGCGCAGCTCAAACTGGACGGAGTGGAGCCCTACATCCCCATTGGCAAATCATATAAGGACATGGTGCAGGAGAAACTCTTCAACGTTTAAGAGTCTCAGCGAGCTGATGTCGCGCCCCCACACAGACTACTCACAAACAATCAACCACACAAAGACATAAAAGAGCCAAGTGAACACCAAGAGAGCCATAGCAATGATGGCAATGTCGATAGCGGCCATTGCAGCCTCAGCGCAGACAGACGATACAGAGATAGAAAAAATAGAGGAGGCCGCAGCCGACAGCGTGATGCAAGAGGGGCTACCGCGGTATGAGGTGGACAGCCTCATATCGGCTTGGTACTCAAAGCGTACGCCCGTGGTGAACGACTTCGTGCCGGACACGCTCGCCTCGGCCGACCCCGTGATAGCCGGAGTGCCAGACAATGTCTTCATTGACAGGCTGCAGGCCATGATGTCGCCCATCCCGATGGTATATAACGATCAGGTGCGCAAATTCATTGAGCTGTACGTGGTTCGCCGCCGCGACCTGGTGCAGCGCATGCTCAGCCTGAAAGAGTATTACTTTCCCATCTTCGAGAGCGTGCTTGAGGAGCATGGCATGCCTCAGGAGCTCAAATACATGTCCGTCATAGAGAGCGCGCTCAACCCTAACGCACTGTCACGCGTGGGAGCGTCCGGCCTGTGGCAGTTCATGCTCTACACGGGCAAACGCTATGGCCTTGAGGTGACAAGCTACGTCGACGAGCGCCGCGACCCCGTCAAGGCGTCAGAGGCCGCAGCCGTGTTCCTTCAGGACCTCTATGACATGTATGGTGATTGGCACTTGGCCATAGCTGCCTACAACTGCGGACCGGGCAACGTCAACCGCGCCATAGCCCGCTCTGGTGGCCAGAAAGATTTTTGGAAAATATACTACAACCTGCCACGCGAGACCCGCGGCTACGTGCCAGCTTTCATAGCCGCCGCCTATGCCATGACATACGCCTCGGAGCATCACATATATGCCAGCGAGACGGGAGTGCCGCCCACGTCTGACACCGTTATGGTCTACCAGCCATTGCACTTCAACCAGGTAGCCTCAGTGATAGGAGTGCCGACCGAGACCATCCGCCAGCTCAACCCTCAATATAAGCATGACGTGGTGCCAGCCCAGGAAGGCAAGACGTACTCATTGGCCCTGCCTGTCGAAGCCACATTCTCATTTGCGGCCTACGAGGACTCGATATACGCACGCGACCGCAAGACCTACTTCCCGGACAACAGGGTGGTCAAGATATCCGAGGCTAAAGGCTACGCCTACGCGGGCCGCACGCCCGACGGCAAAGTCAAGTTGATCTACACAGTGAAGAGAGGCGACGTGCCGGGCGGCATAGCCCACAAATTCGGAGTACGCGTGGCCGACCTCAACTACTGGAACAACATCAGGAGGAACCTGATCCGCGAGGGTCAGAAACTTGTCATTTACGTGCCAAAGAACAAGGCCGACAGGTATACAGGCATGGCGCAGAAGTCCTCAAAATAGTCAAAGAGACCCGATGACACCAACCATCCGCACAAAGAACCATCACAGGTCATCCGCACTGCGGATGGTCATGCTCGCCGTGCTGACATTCGCAGCCACAACCGGCGTGACCGCCCAGGTGAGAGAGACGAAAAAGGGCGCATTCGTCTTCAACACGCGCAAGAGTGACGACCTCGGGAAATTCAAAGAAGCCCAAGGCGAACAACGCTATTACAATGTGCGCGATGATGTCCTTTGGCATGCCGAGGCCGCCAACGTGGTGTACCCCAAGGCAGGCAACATCAGTCTGCTGTCGGCGTCGCGCTATGGCATGACAGAGAGGTTGGAGCTGTCGACCTACTTAGCTGAGGACGTGATGCGCCCGACAGTGTACGCCAAGCTGCTTATTGGCGTGTTTAACAAGAAATGGTTCGCCTCATCGAGATTCGACATAGCCAACGCGTATCCTGGCATGAAGATTGCCCAGAAACTGGAGGTAGACAGGATAATAGGCCAGGGCGTCAAGATTCCATTGGTGTTTGAAGTCGGGCATGAGCTGTTGGTGTCACGCGCATGGTTCACCGACCCCAACTGCTCGGACAACTCAGTCTATCTGATACTGACGGGCGGCATAGGCCTCTATGGCAGTTTCAGGTGTAACAAGGCGGACACTTTGGACCAGCCCCGGTTCCACTTCATGGCCAACAGGAGCGAGACATTGATAGACAAAGGCTTCCGCGCAAGGTTTAAGCTTTGGGCGGACGGCAGGCTGACGAACAGGCTATATGCGCATGGCGGAGTGTCCTACCACACAGGCTTCTTCAGCTGCCACCACGCCGTGGAGCTGCAGGCCGAGGGCGAATTCTTCTTTAACAGCTCGCTGAGCGCTAAGTTGGGCGTCTTGGCCAGTTTCGCCCATTACAGGGGCATAGACAACCACGCCGCGGCATGGCCCATTGTGGACGTGACATATTACTTTGGCAAGAGACGCACGAGAGACCTGAGCCTCTTTGACCGAAGGACAATACGCAAAAGGAAATTGTGACACCGCAGTCAGAAAAGTAATAGCTAAATGGACATAGAGCTTGACAATAAAGAGTTTCAGAACGTTTGGAGGTTGATAGCCGACACCAACTCATCGGTCTTCATGACCGGCAGGGCTGGCACGGGCAAATCGACCTTCTTGCGCTATATTGTCGAGCACATAAAGAAAAAGACCATAGTGCTGGCCCCGACAGGCATAGCCGCCGTCAACGCCGGGGGCGTCACCCTGCACTCATTTTTCAAGATACCCCTGCAGCCGTTCGCCTTGGACGACATCAACTACTCCGACCCAAGGCGCGTCAGGGAGATGCAGAAATTCACCTCGGAGAAGATCAAACTGCTGCAAGAGGTCGAGTTGATCGTCATAGACGAGGTGTCGATGGTCCGCGCCGACGTCTTGGACTTTGTGGACAGGGTGCTCCGCACCTACGCACGAAGATATGAGCCTTTCGGCGGCAAACAGATGCTGCTGGTGGGCGACGCCTTCCAGTTGGAACCCGTCGTGAAGGGTCAGGACTGGGACATCTTGCGCAGATTCTACGCCACGCCCTATTTCTTTGGGGCTCAGGTGTTCCAGAACATCAGGCTGGTGCAGGTCGAGCTCCGCAAAGTATATCGTCAGAAAGAGGCCGAGTTCCTCTCACTCTTGGACAAAGTGCGCATAGGCATGTCCACCCCCACCGACATAGCCATGGTGAACCAGCGCGTCAGCCAGACCTTTGAACCCGAGGCGGGGCAGATGTACATAACGCTGACATCGACCCGCGCCACGAGCGACCTGATTAACGAGCGTCATCTGAACGAGTTAGACACCGAAGAGGTGGCTTTCGAGGGCGTCATATCGGGCGACTTCCCCGAGTCGTCACTACCCACCAACAAAGAGCTGACCCTGAAAGAGGGTTCGCAAGTGGTATTCGTCCGCAACGACAAAGAGAAGAGGTGGTACAACGGCACGGTGGGACGTGTGACCCGCTTCGCCACAGACGGCGTATGGGTCGAGGTGGACAGGCCTGAGACTTCGGACGACGACAACAACGATGAGGAGCAAGAGCCCGTCACAGACAAATTTTTCGTCGGGACCGAGATTTGGGAGAACATCAAATACCGGTATGACGAGAAAGAGCACAAAGTGGTGTCCGAGCTGTTGGGCACCTATGAGCAGCTGCCCCTCAAACTGGCGTGGGCCATCACCATCCACAAGAGCCAGGGATTGACATTCGACCGCGTCATAATAGACTTGGGCCGCGGGGCTTTCGCCTGCGGACAGGTATACGTGGCGCTGAGCCGCTGCCGGTCGTTGAGCGGAATCGTTTTGCGCCAACAGATAACAATGAACGACATCAAGACAAACATGTCAGTGCGCAACTTCTCATATGGCGCCAACGACGAGGCACTCATCAACCACCAGTTGGACGAGGCGAGAGCGCAGACCATAGCCATAGAGGCGCGCGACGCATTCCGCCATAAAGATTACGGCCGGGCCGTCAACCTGCTGATGGACAGCTTGGCTATAGACCCTGGCAAGATGCAAGACGCAGTCGTGCGCCGATATTTATCGACCAAGGTGGGCGCCGCGATAGGGAGGCTCGAAAGAGAGGTTGGCCGCTTGATGGAGAGCGAGAAGAAGCTGCGTGAGAAGAGCTTCCAGTTCGCCTACGAGTATTACCTGCTGGCGGTGGATTGCATAAGGAACTACGATGACAACAGGGCGGCGCGCGCCAACATAAACAAAGCCATAGCCATGTCGCCCGACTACACCGACGCACTTCTGCTGCGCGCAGAGCTGGGGCTTGAGGAGGGCGACTTCCGCCAAGTGGTGGACGACGTGACATTGGCCGCACGCCCGGGGGCCATCAAGAAAAAAGCCAAACTGGCAAAGGCAATGACGCTCAGGGCTCAAGCCTATATCGAGATGCGCCATTGGGAACGGGCATTCGCCGACCTCAACCAAGTCATCTCATCGGGCGACGCCACGCCCGACAGGCTGAGAATGATGGTGAACGTGTGCCGACACTTGGACCGCGGCGACGAGGCCGAGATGTATGGCAAAATAGCCGAAAGGCTGGAACAGAACGACAACGAAGACTTTGACGACAATGACTTTTAAGCGAAACATCATTGGCATCATAATAGCGACGGCCAGCCTCATGGCGGGTCAGACGGCTCATGCGCAGGTCAACACCAACCGCATGATGCAGATAGGCCGCAACGCCCTCTACTTTGAGGACTATGTGCTCTCGATCCAGTACTTCAACAGAGTCATCATAGTCAAGCCATACCTTGCCGACCCGTATTACTTCCGCGCCATTGCCAAATATTATTTGGACGACCTGAACGGATGCGAGGCGGACTGCAGCGTGGCCATCGAGATAAACCCCTTCCTCGTTGACGCCTATAACCTGCGCGGAATAGCACGCCTGAGGCTCGACAAACCATCGGACGCGCGAGACGACTTCGACAAAGGCCTCAGCTATGAGCCCGAGAGCCCCAACTTGCTGATGAACTCGGGCATAGCCAGCATCAACCTCAAAGAGTATGACAAGGCCATAGCCCAATATGACCGCCTGCTCAAATCGGACAAGCGCAACGTGGCCGCCATGCTCTACCGCGGCATAGCGCTCGTGGAGAAAGGTGACACCGCCACAGCCATGAGCGAGTTCGAGCGTGCAGCCAAGACCAACACCTACTCGCCCGACGCCTACACCTACCTCGGCATGCTCCGCTACCAGACCCGCGACTACAAGGGCGCCCTTGAGAGTTACGACCACTTGGCAGAGCTGAGACCCAAAGACGCGTTCGTCTACGTCAACCGAGCCATAACCAAGTATAACATGGACGACTTGCGCGGCTGCGAGTCCGACCTTGGCGAGGCCATAGCCCTCGACCCCAAGAACAAGATGGCCTATCAGAACCGAGGCCTGCTGCGCGCCGAGGCAGGAGACCTCAACAGGGCAGCGGACGACTTCTCGCACGCCTTGGCCATTGACCCGTCTGACGACATCACCCTCTTCAACCGCGCCATCACCTACATCCAGCTCGGCGAGAGCGCCAACGCATTGCGCGACCTGAACATAATCATAGCCAAGCACCCCGACTTTGGCACCGCCTATGCCCAGCGCGCCCTCGTCAAACGCCAGATGGGCGACATCAAGGGTTCGGACGAGGACTACATGACCGCCATGACGTTTGAGGAGGAGAGGGCCAAACAGAGCCAGAGCGCGCAGACAGCCAAAGGCAATGGCAAAACAGGAGCTGACGCCGACGACAAGAAAGAGGACACTCCTGAGAAGAAAAAAGGCTCGCGAGGCAAGAACGACTCCGACATGCGCAAATATGACCAGATGGTGGTGGTGGCCGACTTCGGCGACAACGACGACAAACTGCGTCAGGACAGCAAGGAGACCATACGCGGCCGAGTGCAGGACCGCGACATAGCCATAGACCTGGAGCCAGCCTTCAGCCTGTCATTCTTCACGGCGGACACACTGCTGCCCAATGCTCCATACTACAGCCCATCGGTGGTCAAATTCAACGCCTTGGGACTTGCAGAGCAGAAAATGGTGGTTACCAACCGCGAAGTGGCGAGCGACGAGGTGTCCGCCAAAGTGTTCAGCATGATTGGCGAGGTGAACAAACGGATAGACGAGGATCCGTCTGACCCGAGCCTCTACCTCTTGCGCGGCACACTCAACGGCATCGTCATGAACTACAACAACGCCCTGACCGACTTCTCGGCCTGCCTGCTCAAAGAGCCGGAGAACGTCGTGGCGCTATTCAACAGGGCCGCGGCGCGCTATAAGATGGTGGAGACCATCCGCGACCTCGACAGCGAGCCGGCCCCGAGCATGGGCATGGGCGGCGGCATGACGGGCGGCAATCAGGGCATGATGCGCGAAGTCACATTCTTGGACTACGACCTCATCATGCAAGACCTGCAGCAAGTGGTGGAGATTGAGCCCGACAACGAGTTCGCCTACTACAACATGAGCCTCGTCATGTGCCAGAGGAAACAGATGGACCAGGCGGAGGAGGTGCTGACCAAATCCATCGAACTGTATGACCAGTTTGCCGAGGCCTACTTCAACCGCGGCATAATCCGCCTCTACGTGGGCAAGGAGGAAGAGGGCATTGCCGACCTTAGCCGCGCCGGCGAGCTGGGCATGTTCAAGGCATATAACGTAATCAAGAGGCACAGGGAGAAAAAATAACGAGTGGAAAGACAGACCTTTAGCCATGGCATGAGTCAAAAACGCGCAATTCAGGCGCACGAACCTCTTGCATATTCGGTAAAAAGGTGATAACTTTGCGCTCGATTTGAATTCAATCTATTAAAGTAATCGTACGATGAAAAGGACATTCCAACCTTCGAACCGCAAGCGCATCAACAAGCACGGCTTCCGTCAGAGGATGTCGACTGCTAATGGTCGCCGAGTTCTGGCTGCCCGTCGTGCCAAGGGTCGTAAGCAGCTCACTGTTTCCGACGAGGCTAAGGGCAAGGCTTACTAGTCTATGAGACTGGTCAGCAGACAAGACAGCTCCGAAGAGATTCGGGGCTTTTTTTGTACCCGCCACAAGGCTATATCAACTAAACACAAGCACATATAAAGAACTGACAATGAAGAGATTGACACATTCAAGAGCCGCCTTGGCCATTACGGCCGCCGCCTTTGGCTCGATATTTTTGACATCGTGCGCCCGCCCCGTCGAAGCATTCAAAAAGAACTCCGGCTTCGTGTTTGGCACCACTTACTCATTGACATACAGGTGCGACAGCGACCTCCATCAGAGAGTGTTGAACAGATTGGCGCAATACGACTCATCATTGTCAGTCTACAACCCGTCATCCCTGCTCAGCAAACTGAACGAGGGCGACAGCATTGTGGCTGACTCCATGCTGCTGCACGTGATCCGCGAGGCCAAGCGTTTCCACCAGTTCTCAAATGGAGCATTCGACATCACAGTCGAGCCACTGAGCCGACATTGGCGCTTCACCCGCGATTTGGAGGACGACACCATCAGCGTGGCGCAGTGGGACGCCCTCGTGGCTGGGTTGGACA
Source organism: Bacteroidaceae bacterium (assembly GCA_963618945.1). GTDB lineage: Bacteria > Bacteroidota > Bacteroidia > Bacteroidales > Marinilabiliaceae > W3P20-009. Next base: position 28,815 of record CAVETY010000017.1, on the reverse strand, counting down.
CAGTGCGGCCTCTTGTGGGTTTGGACAAGATCGAGATAGAGGGCAACGTCATCCGCAAGGCCGACCGCAACATGAAGATTAACGCCAACGCCTTGGCTGAGGGATTCGGCATAGACGTGGCAGCCAGCGTCTTTGAGGAGCTGGGGCTGAAAGACTACATGGTGGAGCTGGGCGGCGAGATAAGGTGCAAGGGACTCAACCCCCGTGGCCAGAGATGGCGCATCGGCATTGACCGCCCCGAGGAGGGTGGCATAGCAGGACGGCGCAACCAGCACATAATTGAGGTGACGGACTGCGGAGTCTCAACCTCGGGCAGCTACCGCCAGTGCTACCACGTGGCCGACGGCCGGACAGTGCAGCACACCATAGACCCTCGCACCGGCATGCCAGTGTCTCACAAGATGAGGAGCGTCACCGTGATCGGCCCTAACACCATGACCACCGACGCCTTGTGCACATCGCTCATGGTGGCCGGCCCCGACTCGGCTCTCGCCATGGTGAACGGTTTGGACGGCGTGGAGGCCTACATCATATATGATGACGAGAAAGGCGAGATGCAAGAGGCCATGACAGAGGGCTTCAAAGCATTGATAGCCGACAAGTAACAAAAAAGTTTAAAATGGTTTAGTTTCACGCTCCATTACATTATCTTTGTGCATTGTCAAACAAACTACTTAAAACACTTATATGTCGTTCGTAGAAGATAAGATCGTAGCAGACGGCCTGACGTTTGACGACGTTCTGCTCATCCCGGCCTACTCAGAAGTGCTGCCGCGCGAGGTCAGCATGGCGTCGAAATTCTCACGCCACATAGCCCTCAACGCCCCCATTGTGACAGCCGCGATGGACACCGTCACCGAAAGTCGCATGGCGATAGCCATTGCCCGCGAGGGTGGCATTGGCGTCATCCACAAGAACATGACCATCGAGCAGCAGGCTCGACAGATTGAGACCGTCAAGCGCGCCGAGAACGGCATGATTTACGACCCCGTTTCCATTAGCGACCGCAAGACCGTAGGTGACGCTTTGGCCATGATGAAGGAGTACAAGATTGGCGGCATCCCCGTCGTAGCTCCCGACCGCACACTTGTTGGCATCGTGACCAACCGCGACCTCCGTTTCGAGCAGGACATGGAGAGGCCCATAGCTCACGTCATGACCAAGGACAACTTGATCACGACAAGCCAGAAGACCGACTTGAAAGAGGCTGCTGAGATCCTTCAGCACTACAAGATCGAGAAGCTCCCCGTTGTGGACAAAGACGGCAAGCTTGTCGGTCTTGTCACTTATAAGGACATCCAGAAGGCGAAGGACAAGCCCCAGGCATGCAAGGACTCAAAGGGCCGCTTGCGCGTGGCTGGCGGCATCGGCGTGACCAGCAACACCTTTGAGCGCGCAGACGCTTTGGTAGCCGCTGGCGTTGACGCCCTCGTCATTGACACCGCCCATGGTCACTCAAAGGGTGTAATCGAGGTTTTGAAAGAGGCTCGCCGCCGTTATGACGGCATCGACCTCGTAGTAGGCAACATCTGCACCGGCGCAGCCGCAGTTGCATTGGCAGAGGCAGGCGCCGACGCCGTCAAGGTTGGCATCGGCCCGGGTTCCATCTGCACCACACGAATCATCGCAGGCGTGGGTTATCCCCAGCTTTCTGCAATATATGAGGTATACAAGGCTCTCAAGGAGTCTGGTCACGGCGACGTGCCCATCATCGGTGATGGCGGCCTCCGTTACTCTGGCGACTTCGTCAAGGCACTTGCCGCAGGCGCAAGCTGCACCATGGCCGGCGGCATGTTCGCAGGCGTGGAGGAGAGCCCCGGCGAGACCATCATCTTCAACGGACGTAAGTTCAAGAGCTACCGCGGCATGGGCTCACTTGAGGCTATGCAGCATGGCTCAAAGGACCGCTACTTCCAGGACAACGAGAGCGACGCCAAGAAACTCGTCCCCGAGGGCATCTCGGCCCGCGTCCCATACAAGGGTTCCCTCTACGAGGTGGTATACCAGCTTTTGGGCGGCATCCGCTCCGGCATGGGATACTGCGGCGCAAAGGATATTGAGGCACTCCACAATGCCAAGTTCGTCCGCATCACAGCTTGCGGCATGAATGAGAGCCACCCCCATGACGTGGCCATCACTCAGGAGGCGCCCAACTACTCCCGCAACTAAGACGCGCAAGACGCTTTTAGATTCTTCAATATTACGCGTTTCCCCTTGCCCGCTTGGCGACTTTTCGCCGAGCGGGCAAGTTTTTTTTCGTGAGAGGTTCGGGATTAAATTTGCGCCCGCCATATTTAAAAGCGATAAAAATAAGGAGGGTGTTAACATTTTTAGTATATGAACATGGAACAACATATGAGGAATAATGACTACATTTGGGACATAAGTTTTGATTAAAAGGATAACGTGGTTGGCGCAGAGGAAGCGTTGACCATCGGTTAAACTTTTTTCATAGATGTGTTTGAATTGGTGCAGGGTAGCTGAAGCCAACGGGCTCAGGTAGCTACCCTGTTTTTTTGTGCCATGACAAGACCGGACAACAGATCAGATGTCCCGAACAACCGACATATCATCCAAGAGGCCGATTGGCCGACTGATAGAGCGATATCGCGAGAGCCATGACGTGCGCGAGACCATCGCGACATTTGTCGTATGGGGCGTCGTGATAGCCTACATCCCGCTGAGCCATCTTTTCGACTATTGGAACAACAGCCGCGCAACAGAAGTGGACTGGACTGGCATTGGCAGTGAGTATCTGTCTCTGCTCCCGTTCCTTGCCCTGTTCCTGTTCAACGACATTGTTCTGGCCCGCATATTAGTCAGGCATCAGAAAGTGTTGCTGTATGTCGTCACGGCGGTGGCCTCGGCCTTGCTGATGACATTCGCAATCGAGATTTTCAGAAACCCGGAAACAGAGACCGTCAGGCCTATGGACGACCCGGGCGCCCCGTGGGGGCGAGAGAGGTTTGAGGATGACACACGCCGCGGAGAGACGCCCCCGGCCAGACCAGAAGACGAGGATTGGGACGAGAGTGAAGGCCGCCCCACCCCACCTGACATGCGAGACGGGAAGCGAGACAACGACCGCCCCGACGACTTCAGGCCAGACTGCCGCCCACCCGAGCCAAGAGACATAGACTCACGCGGACGCGGCACAGGCGAATTCGCCCCACCAGCCAAGCCCGACGAGGCGAACAGGCGCACCATGAGGCTCGGCCCCATGATGAGCGACTTCGTCTTGGCCGTCATGATGGTGTGCCTGAGCATGTTCACCAAGCTCTACCTGCTGTCGGACCGCGACAAGGAGCGTATGCGCCAGTTGGCCAAAGAGCGCACCGAGGCCGAGCTGGCCCAGCTGCGCTATCAGCTGAGCCCCCACTTCATGATGAACACGCTCAACAACATCCACGCCCTTGTGGACATAGACCCCGAGCGCGCGAAAGAGACCATTGAGCGCATGTCGCGCCTGATGAGATATATGCTCTACGAGAGCGGCAAGGCCACGACACCCCTCAAAAGTGAGGTGGAGTTCCTGCGCGACTACATCGAGCTGATGAGCATCAGATATACCGACGCTGTGGCCATAAGCCTTCAGCTGCCAGACGAGACCTATGGCATAGCGCTCCCGCCACTGCTCTTCATCAACATGGTGGAGAACGCGTTCAAGCACGGCGTGTCATACTCACGCACCTCGTTTGTGGACATCAGCCTGTCCATAGGCGAGGATCACCGCACCGTGAACTTTTGCTGCACCAACAGCTTGGGCCCCGAGCGCCCGGCCGATACGCAGCACGGGATTGGCGTGGAGAACACCCGTCGCCGACTGGATCTGCTGTGCTCCGGGCATTATCAATTGTCATCCATGAAGTTGGCCGACCGCTATGTGGCCACACTGCAATTAAAGCTGTAAAAGCGGGAAATCACAGATTGGGCGAGGGAGAAAACCGCCCTAAAATGCCATTTTACTTTACCGAACAGCCGGATTACTGAAAAAAATTTCACGTCTCTTAGCACTGTAATAAGTTTGTAACATCAAACTTAAAACGCAGAGCCATGAGACATGAACTTAATGCTGTCGCGGCCATCGTCAACGACTTTCGCCCCATCACCCTCGAGGAGATGAGCGGCGTGAAGCTCATGAACCGCACAGACACAAAATACGTCATCACACTCGGCCAGTTGGCAGAGTTGCTCCGCTATGCCCAAAAGCACTACCGCGCCCAGGAGACCCTTGGTGAGCGGCTGATTGAATACAGGACAACATATTATGACACAGCCGATTGGCGGATGCTCCGAGCCCATACGACAGGGCGTCGCACAAGGCAGAAAGTGAGAGTCCGCACCTACGTCAGCTCACTCCTGACCTTTGTCGAGATCAAGCGCAAAAACAATCACGGGCGCACAAAAAAACGCCGCATAGCCATTCAGCGCACCCTCGACAACAGCCTCAACTCAGAGGCGCAAACCTTCATCACAGCCAACTCGGCATTTGACGGATCGGAACTTCAGCCGGCCATCGGGAACACCTTCCGCCGCATAACATTAGTGAACAACGCGATGACCGAACGGTTGACCATAGACCTCGATTTGGAGCTGAGCAACCTGCGCACCGGTGGCGACGTGACACTGAGCAACACAGTGATTGTGGAGGTCAAGCGAGACGGCCGCACACCAAGCCCCATCGTCGATTGGCTGAAGAGCAAAGGCATACACCACCACGGGTTCAGCAAATACTGCTACGGCGCCCTGCTGACAGACCCGACGCTCCCCATAGGCAAGATGAAACCCAAGATGCGGCAACTGATACGCCGCGGCCTGATCCCCGAACCCATGTCAGCATGGAGACGCTGGGCTGCATAGGCAAAAAAATAGACACTAATCTTAAACCAAACTTTATATAACCAACCCATTTAAAACCCCAATTAAAATGGATGATTTTGCAGAATTCGCTGATGCCGGACAGTCGGTCAGCGTAGCGGCAGGCACGCTCGAGATGGTGCTTCGCTTCCTCTTCAACCTCATAGTAGTCTTCGGACTGACGCGCGGACTCTACTACCCCCGCGGAAAAAGACGCGACTACCTCTTCGTCTTCATCATCATCGCCATCTCCATCTTCCTGATGGTCAACCTGCTTGGCGCGCTCAAGATTAAAGTAGGCTTCGCCCTCGGCCTCTTCGCCATCTTCGGCATCATCAGATACAGGACGGAGCAGATGCCGGTACGCGAGATGTCATACCTCTTCGTCATCATCTCCCTCTCAGTCATCAACGGCCTCTCGGCCAACCTGTCAATAGGTCAGACCGTCATAGCCAACGCTCTGCTGCTTGCCGCCATTTGGGTCACCGAGCAGGAGATTGGCCTACGGGACATAAGGAGCAAGCTCATTGCCTATGATGACATCTCGAAGATTAAGCCCGAGCAGAGGAGCGAGCTGATAAACGACCTGCGTCAGCGCACCGGACTGGAGATTACCCAGGTGGAGGTAGGACACATCGACTTCCTGCGCGACATGGCCATGCTCCGCGTGTTCTATGAGGCTGACCACGTAGCCCCTCTGAACAACGACATCGAGGAGATGACCAAATTCCCAAGGACAATGCAACAGTAAAAATCAGACTGCAATGCGACACAATATATTGGTGGCGTTGGCCACGATGGCCATGATGACGGCAACCCCGGCCATGGCGCAGACCGACCTCGGTCTTTGGGGCGACGCATCTGCCGAGTTCAATCTCTCGAAGAAATGGGAGGTGGGCGTAGAGGCAGGTCTGAGGACAGAAGACGGTCTCAGCACCCTGAACCGATGGAGCCTTGGAGCGAGCGCCGACTTCTCGCCCATCAAGATGCTCAGCATAGGCGCCGGCTACACATTCATAGACACGCACTACGACAGTTACACCACGGCCAAGGGCAACATTGTTGACGACTATTGGCGCATCCGCAACCGAGTCTTCGGTCAGGTCAAGCTGAAGTTCCGCCCCTCCATCCTCAAGGTAGACTTGCGACTGCGCTACCAGATGACCCACAAGAGCGAGGTGAGCATTGCCAAATACTCATCGGCTGGCGCAAGGAAATCAAACGAGGTGAAAGAGGCAGACAACGAGAACCTGTTCCGCTCACGCCTCTCTCTCGGCTTCAAGACCAAGACGCGCCTCACCCCCTCTGTCTCCTACGAGCTGTTCAACGACTTGGGCGACAGCTTCACACTCGACAAGCAGAGACTGACCGTCGGGACGGACATCAAGCTGAACAAGCACAACTTTCTCACAGTCGGATACGTACGCAACATTTACAGCGGCGACGATGACGACGACAAGACCCACAACGCCATCATGATCGGCTATAAAATCAAACTCTAAAAGCCTCAAGACATGAAATCAAAATATCTGACAATACTGCTGACTCTGGTGCTTTGCTCATGCGCGCAAAGTTGCAACACAGATGACGACGACTACGCAAACACAGCGACCTCGTCAGACGATGACGACACTGACGACTCAGAGAAGGGCTATGACGACGACGGCACAGGCGACGACATAGACAACTCGACATTCAGCAAATCAATCACCATAACCTACGACGGGTCGTCCGTCACAGTTGAGGGAGCAGCCGAGGGCGTGACGATTGACAGCTCGACATCCGACGTGACCATCACCAGCACAGCCGAGGAGATGGAATACACCGTGAAGGGCACAAGCACCGACGGCAGCCTGAAAATATACTCAGACTATAAATATAAGATGGTGTTTGACGGCCTGACCCTGACCAGCAAGACGGGCGCCGCCATCAACAACCAGAGCAAGAAGAAACTCTTCATCGAGTTGGCAGCAGGCACCACCAACAGCCTGACCGACGCGTCATCTTACACCCGATTGACCGACGGCGAGGACCAGAAGGCCTGCCTCTTCAGCGAGGGTCAGCTCATCCTCTGCGGCTCGGGCAGCCTGAGCGTCAAGGGCAACTATAAGCACGCCATCTGCTCAGACGACTATGTGGCCGTCTCAGGCTCGCCCGTGGTTAGCGTCAGCGGCAGCGTCAAGGATGGCATCCACGCCAACGACTACGTGGCATTCTATGGCGGCACCACCACCATCACCACCACTGGCAGCGACGGCATCGACGTGGACTGCGGCTACCTCCTGATGAGCGGCGGCAGCCTGACTGTCAGCACATCCGGCTCGGGTTCAAAGGCGGCCAAGGCAGCCGGCAACATCTGGGTACGCGGTGGCGAGATGACCCTCACGGCCACAGGCGCTCCTGAATATGATTCGACTGACGCTGACTACAAGTGCGCGGCATGCCTCTCATCCGACAGCTCTGTATACATCTCGGGCGGCACCATCACCGCCACGACATCAGGCATTGGCGGCAAGGGCATCAAGGCCGACTATGACGTTAGCATATCAGACGGCGACCTCGTCATCAAGGCCAACGGCCAGTCAGGCAACCAAGGCAGCTCGAAAGGCATCAAGGCCAAGGGCGACCTGAGCATAAGCGGTGGCAACATCTACGTCTATGCCGCAAGCCATGAGGGCATTGAGAGCAAGGGCGCAATGAACATATCTGGCGGCGTTGTCGAGGTCGAGGCCTATGACGACGGCATCAACTCGGGCGAGGACATGACCCTCTCGGGCGGCTACATCTACAGCCACAGCCAGGACAACGACGGCATCGACTCCAACGGCAACATGTACATAACAGGCGGCGTAGTAGTGGCTTATGGAGCCAACGACCCCGAGTGCGGCCTTGACGCCAACGACGAGGAGAACTACCACCTCTACATAACCGGCGGCACAGTCTTCGCCTTGGGCGGCAGCAACATCTCCTACCCCTACTCCACCACAGGCTCTCAGGCCTACGCCATCTTGAGCGGCTCGGCTGCCAACGTGGCAATCAAAGACGCCAGCGGCAATGTCATCATGGCATGGGACTATAGCAAATATGCCAACTCCTACACCAGCACAAACAAGAGCACCTCAGTCAACGCCGGAATGGGCGGACAAGGTGGTCAGGGAGGCCAAGGTGGTCAAGGTGGACAGGGAGGTCAAGGCGGAATGAGCAGCGGATCGCTCAAGTTCATCGTCTCCTCGCCCAGCATGACGAGCGGTTCGACCTACTATCTGTACTCAGGTGTGACCATCTCAGCGTCCGACCTCTTCCACGGCCTCACGACAACAGGCACCGTCAGCGGCGGATCATCATCAAGCTCAGCCACAGCAAGCACAGGGTCCTCATCTTCGGGCAACCGCTGGTAAAGACAGGGCTGAGAGCTGACTCTCAAAGCAATATTTACTAACGGCATCCTGCCGCACTTCTTTCATCACACAGATGAGAAAGTGCGGCAGGATTTTTTGTTTAAAGACTACAGACTAAAAGATAACATTTCACGTTAAAACAGAGCAACGATTAGCGCAAATAGCCGAGCTGCAGCGCAGTGCAAAAAATGCAAAAAAAGGCAAACTTGCCAAGCGGCAAGTACGGCCAAAACAGATATATTCGCGATAACTAATAATCACAAAAACAAGCAGAAAATTACATCACAGAAATCGACCAATGAGTACTAAACTGAACATCACCGGCCTGAGTGAGGCCGAAGTCGAGGCGAGCCGTAAACAACACGGCGCCAACGTCTTGACACCGCCAGAGAAAGATCCGCTTTGGAAACAGTTCCTTGAGAAATTCTCAGACCCGCTCATCATCATCCTCTTGGTGGCAGGCGCCCTCTCGGTGGGCATCTCCATCTACGAGTATGTCGGTTTGGGGCAGGGGGCGGAAGTCTTCTTTGAGCCTGTAGGCATCTTCATTGCCATACTGCTTGCCACGGGACTCGCCTTCTACTTTGAGCACCAGGCGGACAAGGAGTTCTCCCTTCTCAACCAGGTCAATGACGACGAGCCTGTCGAGGTCATCCGCTCTGGCAACACCACGCAAGTGCCGCGCCGCGACATCGTGGTGGGCGACATCGTCATCCTCAACACAGGCGAGGAGGTCCCAGCCGACGCCACCTTGCTTGAGTGCACCCACCTGAGCGCCGACGAGTCCACTCTGACCGGTGAGCTGATTTGCCCCAAGACCATCAACCCGGACGAGTTCGACCCCAACGCCACCTATCCGTCCAACCACGTGATGAAAGGCACTAAGGTCATGGAGGGTCATGGCGTATGCCAAGTCACCGCCGTGGGCGACAAGACCGAGCAGGGCAAAGTGTTCGAGGCCGCGCAGATTGACTCAAGCGTGAAGACCCCTCTCAATGAGCAACTTGACGGGCTTGGCGACCTCATCACCAAGATGAGCTACGTCATAGCCGGCCTCATTGTCGTTGGCCGCATCATCACCTATCTTGCCAACCTCCCGACCCTTGACGGGTTTGACTGGATACCCTTCGTGGCCTACTTGCTCCAGACGTTCATGATAGCCGTCACCCTCATTGTGGTGGCTGTGCCAGAGGGTCTGCCTATGGCCGTGACGCTCAGCTTGGCATATAGCATGCGCTCCATGCTCAAGACCAACAACCTTGTGCGCAAGATGCACGCCTGCGAGACCATGGGCGCCGCCAGCGTCATCTGCACCGACAAGACCGGCACCTTGACACAGAACCAGATGCGCGTGGACGAGATGAAGTTCTACGGCCTGAACGGGGACGCCATAATGGATGACGAGCGCGGAAAGCTCATCTGCGAGGGCATGGCGGTCAACTCGACAGCCCAGCTTGACAGAAGCGACCCACAGAAGCCAGCCGTATTGGGCAACCCAACCGAGGGCGCGCTGCTTTTGTGGCTGAACGCCGCCGGCAAGAACTACGAGCAGCTCCGCGAGGGCGCACACTCCATAGCCGAGATCTCATTCTCCACCGAGCGCAAGTATATGGCCACCGTTGTGGAGAGTGGCGAACTGAATGGCCGCAAGGTGGTCTACGTCAAGGGCGCACCCGAGATCGTGTTCGGTCTTTGCTCAAAGGCTGACGGAGGCGTGACCAAAGAGACCATTGACGCTCAACTGCTCAAGTACCAGAGCCGAGCAATGCGCACCTTGGGCTTCGCATACCAGTATATTGACAACGCGGAGGATGCCATAAGCAAAGACGGCAAGCTGGTGGCCAAGGATCTCACATTCCTCGGTATAGCCTCAATCGCCGACCCTGTACGCGCCGACGTGCCAGCGGCAGTCAAGGAGTGCCTCAACGCCGGCATAGCCATCAAGATTGTGACGGGCGACACCCCAGGCACAGCCAAGGAGATTGGCCGCCAGATAGGCCTTTGGACAGACAAAGACACTGACGCCAACGTCATCACAGGTCCCGAGTTCGCCGCTCTCTCTGACAAAGAGGTGGCAGAGCGCGCCATGGACATCAAGATTATCAGCCGTGCGCGCCCAATGGACAAGAAACGACTGGTCGAGACACTGCAGGCCCAAGGCCAAGTGGTGGCTGTGACTGGCGACGGCACCAATGACGCTCCAGCCCTCAAGGCGGCCCACGTGGGCCTGTCGATGGGCGACGGCACAAGTGTGGCCAAAGAGGCGAGCGACATCACCATTGTGGACAACTCGTTCACCAGCATCTGCCGCGCCGTCATGTGGGGGCGCTCACTCTATCAGAACATACAGCGCTTCCTGCTGTTCCAGCTCACTGTCAACGTCACTGCTTGCCTGCTTGTGCTGTGCGGCGCATTCATGAGCACCGAGTCGCCACTGACTGTCACCCAGATGTTGTGGATCAACCTCATCATGGACACCTTCGCCGCCATGGCGTTGGCATCACTGCCACCCTCTGAGAGCGTGATGAACGACAAGCCGCGCGACCGCAAGGCATTCATCCTCAGCCGCGAGATGATGGTGGAGATTGTGTCAGTGGGCGTAATCTTCTTCGCCATCCTGCTTGGCATGCTCTACGTGCTTAAGCATGCAGAGATCCACTCAATGCTTCAGCTTATCACGGGCGACTTCACTTGGTTGCAAGAGGGACACAACATCACCACAAGGGAGTTGACCTACCTCTTCACCACCTTCGTCATGACCCACTTCTTCTACCTCTTCAATGCCCGCGCATTCAAGACCAACCGCAGCGCATTGCACTTTAAGGGTTGCAAGGGACTCTTGTCCATCGTGGCCATCATTTTCATTGGCCAAGTGGTAATGGTTGAGTTCCCTGGTCTGCAGAAGTTCTTCAACGTGGAGGGCATCAGTCTCATGGACTGGATCATCATCGTGGTCGGCTCATCATTCGTCCTTTGGATCCGCGAGGCTTGGAACCTCTTGACAGGCGGACACAAATAGAGGCGTTTGGTTAAGACGTAAAACCAATTTAAGTTCGGCCGCCATCTGCAATGAGGCAGATGGCGGCCGAATTTTTGTTATACAATCTGTCCTTTGTAGGTAGATGTTGACGCTTTTAATGAAGCGATATGCAACATGATGACAAGTGGAAAATGCGCATTGCTATGCGTGATTTAAAGGGAGCGGAAGAGCCTTTGGTTACGGCATATTGGCCACGGCACTACCCTACTTGCGATATTTGCCACAATAGAGAGATGCAGAGAGAAAGGTTTGTAGCAAGAAAGAGCCGACACAAGGAATCGGAGCAATGAATCGGGGCAAAGAGTCACGACAAAAAAATCGGGGCTGACGCTTACAGATAAGCGTCAGCCCCTTGTGTGTTTAGCCGTAGGACTTTAGAGAAATGCTGTATTGTGTGAGAAGGAAGCTATAGCAGCGCAATGAGTACCACTTGCACCACTATGACCCTGACGAACATGCAGAGGGGGTAGACCGTGGCATAGCTGAGCGAGGGCGAGTCGCCATGGACAGCGTCATTGGCATAGCCGAGGGCCATGGGGTTGGCCATGCTGCCACAAAGGATGCCGCAAACAGTGCCGAAATTAAACTTCTTGAGCTTGAGCAGTATGGCGCCGACAATGACGACAGGCACCACAGTCAGCAAGAGACCCAAGACAAGCCACAGAGCGCCCTCGGGACGGACGACAGTGTGGAAGAACTGCGGACCAGAGTCAAGACCTAAGCAAGCCAAATAGAGCGAGAGGCCCAGGCGGCGCAACATGAGGTTGGCGCTACGCGTGGTGAAAGTGATGATATGGAACGATGGGCCAAAAGCACCGGCCAATATGCCCACGATGATTGGGCCGCCAGCCATGCCGAGCTTGACAGGGATGGACATGCCAGGCAATGAGACGGGAATGGAGCCAAGCGCGAGGCCGAGCAGAATGCCGAGGAAAATGGAGCCGAGATTAGGCTCATTGAGGTTTTGGACAGCGTTGCCAAGATATTTGGCGGCATTGTCAAGGTCTGAGGCCTTGCCTACAGCGGTAAGGCGGTCACCATACTGAAGTTTAAGGTCATAGGTGGCAAGGAGGCGGATATCGCCACGCGTCACGCGGCTTATGTTGACGCCATAAGTAGACCCGAGGTGCAGGTGCCCCAAACGGCGTCCATTGAGGTTGGGACTTGAGAGGACTATGGTGCGGCTCTCCACAAGGCCGTCCACCTTGTTCCAGTCAATCTCCTCCTTGTTCCAATCCTCTGCCGAGCGACGGCCGAAAAGGATTTCAAGAGCCGAGACCTCGTTCTTGTTTGTCACGGCCAAGACACTGTCACCCTCAAAGAGGATGGTGTCAGAATGGGGGATTATGACCTCCTCACCACGCCAGACACGCGAGACAATGAACTTGAGGTGACTCATGCCAACAATGTCACGGAGCGTCTTGCCATTGATGCCAGGGTTGACCACATCGAAACGCGCTACGAAAGTGTCATCGGACGCGTAATGCGACTTCTCAATATCGGCATCGGCCTTGAAAATCTTGCGAAGGATAATCATGGCGAGGATGACGCCCACCACGCCAAGAGGATAGGTGATGGCGCAACCGAGAGCCGCGCCGCCGCCAGAGAGGCCAAACTGAGAGAGGGTCTGCTGAGCCGCGCCAAGTGCCGGAGTATTGGTTGTCGCGCCGCAATAGATGCCCATCATCTCGGGCAGGCCAACGGGGCTGAACTCCCAAAAGGCTATCGCCAAAGCGGTGCCCACGCCAATGAGGGCCAGACCCCAAAGGTTGAGCTTCATGCCATCCTGCCTCAGCGAGTTGAAGAAGCCCGGACCGACCTGAAGACCGAGTGCGTAGACGAAGAGGACAAGGCCGAAAGTCTCGCAATAGAGGAGTACCTCATGGTCAAGGCTGAAGCCGAGATGACCAGCCAAAATGCCAATGAAAAAGACGAACGCCACGCCGAGCGAGATGCCAGCCACGCGCCACTTGGCCAACGCCAGACCGATGGTGATGATGATGGCTAAAACCGCCAACGACTGGACGGCCGAGTGATCCATCATGAGATTTGTCCAAAATTCGGACAGAGATGTCATCATTTGTTTTGTTTCACCCGGGGGCGCCGGGTTGTTTACTTCGAGAAGTTGGGAAAACGATATACGCTTAAGCGCCGGGTTTTCTACGGAGACCGGAACACAGATGTTCAGGCATCAGCAGGCGAGACCGCGCTTTTGACCGCGCAAAAATACAAAATCTCGTCAAACGGAACAGCTTAGGCGAAAGATGTAGCATATACATAACATTTTGCCACGACATACATGCTCAAGAGACAACAGGGTGCGCATGGGGACACCCTTTCGCCACGGGAGGTTGATAAAAAGCCCTCCCCCCGCACCACGAGAGTGATGAGGGGGGAGGTAATGCTATTTGCAGACCCTAAGCCCTTGTTATAACAAACCAGGCTCAGAATGTTAAATAATTAATATTTTGCATTCTGGGGGTCAAACTCGGTCCAACCATCGAGCCAGGTGTCACCCTCGGCAAATGCGCCGATGTAGCTGACAGCGGTCATGTTAGAGAGCTTAGCGTGGGTGAAATCGGCAGCTGAGAGAAGTGCGCTGCCAGACTCGGGCATATAGGCTGCACCGACATTGGCGACAGGCATGGTGAGCTTGAGGTCAGAGCTCTTGCACTCCTTGTTGTTGTTGCCCTCCTTGAGGAAGAACTCATGAGAGAAAGAGTTCTGGGTCGCATCGTAGGTCTTAGTGGAGTAGTCGTAGAGCGCATCCTGGGTGGCCTTGTTGCAGTCGGCGCCGAGGAGAGTCATGTCAGCGAACCAGATGTTGTTGAGAGTGAGGGTGCCATCGGTTGCCATGGCCTGAGTGTTGCCCTTCTCGCTGTCGAGGATGAGACCGATAGGCCAGCCTATTGCTACAGTGTTGAAGCAGTTGAGACGGCTTGAGCGGCGGATGTGCATGGCTGCCTGGAACTTGCCGAGGCTGGAGCCGTTGTTGGGGAAGACAGAGCCACCATTGATGTAGGTGTTGTCGTTAGAGAAATTGGCGTCCTGACCGATGGGGCCAATGAAGGTGACATTGCTGAAGGTTGCGGTGGTGTAGGGAGTGACGGCGGCACCATCGGCGCAGTTGTCGCTCTCGAAACCGTTGCTCTGGCTGACATCGGCGATCTTCGGGTCGCGGACAGAGAGACAGAACTGGACATTGCCACAGAAACCATTGTCGGTGTCGAACTCGTCATCCCAACCGTGGAAGGCAATGAGGTGGTTGCAGTTGACAGCGCCACCGAACCACTCATAGCTGTCGTCATTGCAGTAAGAGACCTGAATGTGGTCAATCTGAGTGCCACGGCCGACAGAGCCCATGGTGAGGCCGTTGATCTCCTTATCGGTCTCGAAAGGATAGCCGGCGAACTCAATGCGGACATAGCTCAAGATGCCGCTGTTGTCGTCATCATTGTCGCCACCGTGCTTAGAGCGGGGGCCACCCTCAATCTGCATCTCAGACTGGTTGTTCTTGGCCTTGCCGCAGAGGATGACACCACCCCAGTCGCCAGGCTTGCGGCTACCAGCGTCCTCGCCAGAGGTGAAGATGATGGGAGCGTCGGCAGAACCCTTGGCGATAAGCTTGCCACCACGCTCGACGATGAGAGCAGACTTGGTAACCTTGTCACCCTTGATGATGGTGCCAGGCTCGATGGTCAGCTGAGCGCCGTCAGCGATGTAGACCCAGCCCTTGAGAGAGTAGGTGCCCTTCTTGAGGGTCTGCTTGCCCTTGAAGACGAAGCCCTGATCGCCATTGCCAATGACATTATTGTCAAAGAGGAGGTTCATGTCAGAGACGAGGCCGCCGTCAGTTCCCTCAGAGTGAGCGGGGTTGTACTCGTCATCCTCGTCATCGGGGGTGACCACCTCGCTGTTGTCGTCGTCGTCGTCACAAGAGGTGCAGAGCGGCGCCACGGTCATGCCCGCCATAATGGCAAAGGCAAGAAATGAATTCATTTTCATGTCTTAGTGAATTAGAATTGTATGTTGTTTTCTTGTTAGAATTTAAAGTTGAAGCCGAGCGAGATGTTGGTGCCAGGCTTGTAGCTCTTTGTGACCTCATCGACCTCGGAGGTCGTGCCGTCGGTGTGGATGGCGTCGGTCTGCTGCTCAAAGTTGACCTTGGCGCCGAGCAGGTCACGGACTGAGAGGTTGACCTCCACATGGTCCGTAATCTTATATTTGGCGGAGAGGTCGATGACGTTGCGCGGCATCTCGTAGCTGTGCGGGATGTTGGCTGAGTCGTCGCCACCCGTAGTGCCCACACTTCTGCCGACACCTATAATTCGTTTGCCGATACGGTTATAGAGTGCGCCGACTGAGAGCTTCTCGCTCTTTGAGGTGTAGAAAAGTCCCGTGTTGATGATGTAAGGCGACTGACCTTGCATAGGCCTGTTCTTCTCGCGGCTACCCTCCTCAAACTCGACCTTACTGTCAATCAAGCTGGCGTTGACCGAGAGGCTGAGGGGTTCGAGGCCAATGAAACCGAGGTTCTTACGGACTTCAATCTCCACGCCGTAGTTACGAGCCGCCACCGCGTTCTTATAGCTGTAGGTGAGATCCGTGCCGCCCTGGACTGTGTAGGTCCACTCAATGGGGTTCTTAAACTTCTTGTAGAAGAGGGCCACGCTGACAAGCTCACTTGTTGAGGGATACCACTCGTAGCGCAAATCGACATTCTGCACATAGCAAGATGTCAGCTCAGTGTTACCCATGACATCGCTCGCCAAATCGAAATCATAGAAAACGGAGGGCGAGACCTCACGGAACTCAGCGCGGTTGACCGACTTGCCGTAAGCCAAGCGGAGGATGTTCTTCTCGTTGATGTTATATGAGATATTGACCGACGGGAAGAGGTCGTTATCCTTATACTCCTTGTCCTTGGGGCTGTACTCATAGTCGCGGCGGTGGGAGGTGAGCGTCATCTTGTTGGCCTCGTAGCGCAGGCCGGCATAGACATTCACAGGGCCGAAAGGCATATTGAGGGCCACGTAGGCCGCGCCGAGTCTGTTCTTGCCCTCGTAGTTGTTTCGCCACTTGACCTCCTCAAGCAGATAGAGCTTGTCGGCGCCGTAGTTCTCATCGACGAGGAGCTGGGTCGGGATGTCGAGATAGCGGAAATTCTCGGGCAGAGTGTTGTCGTAGTAATTCCAGTTGAGATAGAAATTACGGGTGAAGTAGTCGCGGCTGCGCCTCTCGCCAAAGATGCCGGCTCGCAGGGTAGGAGTCCAAGAGCCGAACGGGAGCAGATGCTCATAGTTGGCATAGAAAGAGCCGACACCCTCATCGAGCTTGGTGAACTCGCGGCTCACATCGTTGGAAGCGGAGAGCGAGAGCACGCCCGGCTCAAGCTTGTCATTGACCTGATAGCGTTTGCGGTCCGGCATGTTGCGGTTGGCCTTTGCCCAGCCTATGCCCCACTCCACTTTGCCGTCCTCAAGCTTGTGCTTGCCAGTCAGCTGACCATTATAAGTCATTCGGCTCTGGTAGAGGATTTCAAAAGTCTGCTCGTGGTCGTTCTGGGCGGTTATGCCGTCGCGGCTTGTGAAGCGGCTCTTGCCGAGCTGGTTGAATATATTCTTCAACTCAATGCGGTTGCGGCCGGCCTCGCCGATGAACGCCATATTCAGCATGGCGCCAAGGCGGACATTATGGTTGTACTGCTGGTCAGTGGCGTTTCGCAGATAGTTGCTCTTGTCGTTGGCCGAGTCGTAGACACCGAAGAGGCAGTTGCGCATGTCGGCATAGCGGCGGTGCGTGTTGGAGTAGTTGACCGCACCCATGAGTGATAATTGGCGCTCGCCAAGTTCCCAAAGGTGGTTGACAGCCAAGTTGGCAGAGAAGTCAGCCACAGGCGTAGTCGTCTTGGTTGTCCAATCATTGTCAAAACCATTGCCTTGCATGTCCACGCCATCGCCAGCAATGGAATTGAGCGTACTCTTGATGCCGCCGTTCAACATACGGGTCCCGTTGTCAAAACCGAGCCAGTCGGTAGGACTCTTGTGACCCTCGAGGAAATCATGGCCATGCGTCTGAGTGTTATAATTGCCACTCACGCCAAAGCTGATTGAGTTGGAGAGGGGGACATCCTTGGTGCGGACAATGATAAATCCGCCAGAAAAGTCGGCTGGGTATTCGGGAGACGGCGACTTGATGATGACCATGTTGTCAATCTGCGAAGCCGGGATGATGTCAAACGAGAAGGCTCGCGAATCGGCCTCAGAGCTTGGCACGGCGCCACCGTTAATCCATACATTATTATAGCGCTGAGAGAGGCCTCGGACCATGACAAACTTGTCATCGATAATCGAGATGCCCGGGATGCGGCGGATGATTTCGGACGCGTCCTTGTCTTGCGCCTTGGATATCTGCTGAGCCGATATGCCACTCTCGACAGAGAGGCTCGCCTTCATGGAACGGAGGAGCGCATTGTCAGTGTTCTGCCTTGCCTGAGCCACCACTGTGACATCGGCCACCGAGATATTGTCACTCTCCATGCCGACATCGAGCGTAGTCTGCTTGGGCGAGCAACTGATGGTCTGCGTCTGGAAACCGACATACTTGACCACCACGTTGAACGCCTTGTCGGGCGTATTCTTTATCTCATAGTTTCCGTCGAAATCAGTAATCGTACCATTGGTAGTACCTTCGACTTGAATGGTGACGCCAAGCAGAGGCTCACCTGTTGACTTGTCAATAATTCGGCCTTTAAGCGGGCCACCGGCTATGACCGAGACGCAAGATGCGAGGCCGAGCGTCAGAGCCACGAGTCGTTTTGTCATGTCATTCTTCATCAATCGTTGTCCGTTTCTTTTTTCTGACGCAAAGATGGAGTACGGATGTTACAAAACACTGTCAGTGGCGATTCGTAGTCATTAAAGCGGTGATACATTAATGCAAAGAGCCACCCCGCCGGCCAATATGGCTCAGGACGGGGTGGCTATGCGAGGATGAAGAAGGTCATTCAGACCCGTAAATCCCTATAAATTCTTAAGATAGCAGCGTTTCTGCTTGTGCCGCTCATGGACAAACTCCTTGACGATGGTCGAGGCGCGGTCATTGTTAGAGAGTATTGCCGTCGTCTCGATATAACGGATTCCACGTTCCGCGAAACGCTCCATGAGAGCCTCGCTGATGAGCGAGAACGCGCCACGGCGACGAGCCTCAGGCACAATGGCCGCAAGAAGAATCTCTACCTCTGAGGCGTGACGCATGGAGAGCCAGACCTTGGCGGCGTCGATGAGGCCGATGTCACCCCATGCGCTGCGCATGCTCTTGACGATGGATGGCATGGCAATCATAAAACCCACGGGGCGGTCATTATCGCGGGCATCGACGACAGCCATCACCAAGCGGTGGTCCAGCACATCGAGATACTGATCCATATAGTACTTCTTCATGGCATCGGTGAAAGGATAGGTGCCGAAGAGAGGCTCGAACGAGCGGTCGAAGAGGTTCATGAGTTCAGGGGCCGCCTTTTTCAGCTCATCGGAAGAGGAGAAAGTGCGAAGCTTAAGCCCGAAACGTTCACGAGCGGCGGCTGCTATGAGCTTGACCTTAGGCGGCACTGTCCATGGCACGGTGAGGCGATACTCATACCAGTCCTGCATGGGCTCATAGCCCTCGCCCTCAAACAGATTGACGTAATAAGGCATTGTGAGAGACGACCCCAGCGCGGCCGTGCGGTCATACCCCTTGATGGTGACACCCTGCTGGTCGAGATTACTGAACCCGAGCGGACCTGCGGCGGCATCCATGCCTTGGGTGTGGAGCCATTTTTCCGCCACTTTGAAAAGCTCGTGCGCCACCTCGACATCATTTTCGCACTCAAAGCGCGATATGCGGCCAATCTTATCGCCCGTCTTCTTGTTCCACCTGTGATTAACAATGGCGGCGACACGGCCACAGCACGTCCCGTCCTCGCGGAGGGCAATCCACCTGTTCACGTCGCAAAACTCAAGAGCCGGGTTATACGCCGGGTCAAAGAGCCTGCGCTCGGCCTTGCGGAGTGGTGGCACCCACTGCTCATTGCCCCGATAGAGGCGATATGGCAAGTCAGTGAAAAGGAGGGCGTCCTCCTCGGTCTCGACTGTACGGATGGTTATCATGGGCGTTAGATTTTTACGGGGTGAGAGTTGCGGAGGGAGAACGGGGTGGGAAGAAACAGCGGGGCGCAAAGCCCTACTTTATCTTCTGAGCCAACTCGTAGTAGGAGACATACTGGTGATGCTCGAAAGCGTCAGCGGCCACACGGGGATGCTTGGCGAAATACTCGTCATCTGGCAGAAGGATGTAGAACTGTCCGCAACGGGCATAGTTGGCGCAGTCGGAATACTCGACAGGCTTATTGAACCAGACGAGCTCATCCTCAAGCATTCCGCCAATTGTCTTGCCAAGATATTTGGTCAGGTTGTCTACAGACTTCTGGGTTGGTTTGTATATACGGTTGTAGAGGAAGCGAATCTTGGCTTTTTGCGTTACCCTCACACCGCTGAGCAAGTCATCCATCTGATTGAACGGGTTGGTGGGACGGAAATCAGTGGGGCGCTGCACGCTGAGTGGAGTCTCAGGCACCCAATCCTCCGAATTGATGACAGTGAAGGACCAGCCGGGCTGCGTCATGGCCTCATAATTGAGCGCGAAGATGTAGTCGCCTGGCTTAGGCGCCGCGCTGGCATAGGTCTTGAAAGTTATGTCCTGGGCAATGAGACCTTTGGCCTGCATGCGGCGCAACATGGCTGTCACGAGATAGCTGAGCGCGCCACCCTGACTGTGGCCAACGATAAGGAAATCGCGGCAGCCGGCTTTGTTGCACGAATCCAGCTTGGCCACGATGTCGTCTGACACGGTCATGAGACCAGCCACCCAACCAGCGTGGACATGAGCGGAAGAGTCGGCGCACAGATCATACTCCTTGTCGGTCACGACATGGACAGAGCCTTGGGCGGGGACCATGCCGGCGTTGAAATTGGCACCCCAGCTTGTCATGGTCGAGATGGTGGCGCGCATCACTATGGCGCACACTCCGCGGTCGTCCTGCCACAGCTCCCACTCATTGTCAAAACCCGTCTGCGGACAGGCGTAGACGCGGTGGAAAGACTCGGGGGCGGGACACATATACTTCTCATCGACAGTCAGGTTCTCGAGGTGCGACGTCATGGCGAGGCACTCAATGTACTCCTGCTTGTCGAAACCAGGCTTGAGGATTTGCGCCTCGGCCAACGTGGCAGCCAAGGTCACCGTCAAGGCGGTCAAGATGGTCCTTTTCATTGTGTTACTTCAATTTAGATGTGTTGTGTATTGTTGGTGAATTGGTATTCCGTCAAGAGTCGGAGGCTGTTGTCAGAGCGGGCTCAGCCTTGCGTAGGGGCGACAAAATCACCATCCTCGGAGACCTCGCGGTCGGGATGCAGCTCCTTCTCTGCCTTGAGATATTTCTGGCTGAGGAGCGAGAGGAAGCGGCTGATGCGGACAATGGCGTTGGTGGTGTCGGCGAGGACTGTCTTGCCTTGCAGCTTGAGGAGGTAATAGTCGTAGATGGCGGAGAGGCCAAGGAGGACGTGCTGCATATTCTCGCCCCCCTCAATCTTGGTCATGAGGAGATTGATGTCGGGCCAAGCCGTCTGGAACGCGTTTTGATAAGGAATCTCGCTCTGCTGGGTGAGGAGATAGAGGTGGAAGTTATAGAGGTCATTGGCCAGCATCTCGAAAATCTGCAGGTGACCTTTCTCCTCCTTGCCCTCGCGCTTCATCATCTCGCACAGGTTGTCCCACCAGTCATAGAGCTGTTGACGCTGCGCAGGGTCGGTGACCCCGTATTTGTCAATGACGCTCTTGTCAATGCGGCTCATGTCCAAGCCATTGGCACGGATCAGGTCCTCCACATTCCACATGTAGAGGATGTACTCAATGATGTTCTCCTTACGTTTTTTCTGTGCAATAAACATACTTGTCTGTTGACAATCAACGGGTCTATAAATCAAAGAGACCACTATGACGTGGCCTCTTTGTGAAAATATCGTCAGCTATATGGACTTAGTCGGCATCGAAGTCAATGTCGAAATCATCATCGGCGTCATCCCACTCAGTCTCGGCCCAGCCGTCGGCCACAAAGCTGTCAATGTCTCTGCGCTCCTTTTTGGTGGGTCGGCCGAGGCCTTTCTGTCGCTGCATGGACATCTGGAGATGATAGAGTTCAATGAGCTCCTGCTGGTCCTTGGGCGTGACCTCTGTTATATGATCTTTGACCAGCTTGGCGCCCATGCGGCTCTGCGCCAACTTGATGACCTCGAAAGAGCGCGTGGCGGCAGGCACCTTGACGGATATGACGTCGCCCACCTTGACATTACGCGAACTCTTGACCTGCGCTCCGCCCATTGAGACCTTGCCGCGTTTGACGGCCTCGGCTGCGATGGAGCGAGTCTTATATATACGGACGGCCCATAGGAATTTGTCTATTCTGACAGTTTCGGCCATAGGTATCTCGGGTAGAAAATTAGAGTAAAGAAAAAGTTGTCTACTTGTTGTTGAACTGCGTCATGGCGAGTTGGAGACCCACGCAGACATAGGTGCGGATACATTCGGCTGCAACCTCCATACGCTCCTCCACCATGTCCTTCTCGTCATCATCCCACTTGCCGAGGACGAAATCGACCTGCGCGCCGCGTTTGAACTCGTTGCCGATGCCGAAGCGGAGACGGGGATAGCCGTCAGTGCCAAGCAACTCGGTGATGTTCTTGAGGCCATTGTGGCCGCCAGCGCTGCCTTTGCCTTTGAGCCTGATGGTGCCGACGGGCAGGGCGAGGTCATCAACAACTACGACGATATTCTCGGGAGTCACCTTCTCGGCGTCGGCCCAATAGCGCACGGCCTTACCGCTAAGGTTCATATATGTGTTGGGTTTGAGAACCACGAGGTCGCGGCCTTTGACGCGGATGCGGGCCACATCGCCATATCGCTCGGACGTGAACTCCGCCCCGGCGTCCTTGACGAGGCGGCTGACAATGTCGAAACCCGTGTTGTGGCGCGTGTGCGCATACTCGTCGCCTATGTTGCCGAGGCCTACAATGAGGAATTTCATTTGCTGAGGATTGAGTCCATTACTTCACTGAAAACATCTTTCTCCTTCATTCCCGCCGCACGGATTTGCTGCGGGATGAAGCTGGTGGCCGTCTGGCCAGGGGTCGTATTGACCTCGAGCACGAATGGGGTGCCGTCTTTCTTGACAATGAAATCAATGCGGACAATGCCTTTCATGGTCATCAGGTCATAGACCTCAGACGCGGTCTCCTTGACCTTCTGCTCAACCTCCTTTGAGACCTCGGCAGGGGTGATCTCCTGCGTCTTGCCGGGGGTGTATTTAGCGTCGGTGTCAAAGAACTCGTTGGAGGTCCGGACCTCGGTGAGAGGGAATATGACAGTCCGGTCGGCAGTCTTATAGAGTCCGCAAGTCAGCTCGGTGCCATCCATGAAAGCCTCGATGATGACGTCGTCGCTCTCCTTTTGCGCAGCCTCGATGGCAGGCAAAATCTGCTCCTCGGCCTTGACCTTGGTCACACCGAAGCTGGAGCCGGCTGCAGATGGCTTGACAAACATGGGCAAACCGAGGCGCGCCACGATGGCTGCCGTATCGACCGACTGTCCACGACGGACACGGACAGAGTCAGCCACAGGGATGCCGAATGAGCGCAAATAGCTGTTGCAGACGAATTTGTCAAACGTCATGGCACCAGTGAGGGCGGGGCATGTGGAGTGGCGCAGGCCTATCATCTCGAAATAGGCGGGCATGAGGCCGTTCTCGCCCGGTACGCCATGGATGGTGATGTAGGCCATGTCAAAGGTGACCTTCTGGCCATTGCGAGTGAAAGAGAAGTCCTCGCGGTTTATGGGGAGGCTCTCACCGTCAGGCTCAGCCACCCACTCTGTTTTGGTTATCTTGACGGGGATGATGTCATAGCGATCATGGTCCATCATGGCCATGAGGCCGTCCTTGCTGCGCGCCGAGACCTCAGCCTCGCTCTGATAGCCGCCATAGACGAGCGCTATTCGCTTTTTCATATCTGTTATTGTGTATATTGTCTGTGTGATAGGATATTACTCACGGTTGCTGACGTATTTGCGCCAACGGTTGATGACGTCGGTCATGTCGGCAGCCACCTCGGAGTCAAAGGACATCTTCTGCCCCGTGACGGGGTGCGTGAAGCCGAGCGTCTTGGCGTGGAGGGCCTGACGCGGCAGGGCTTGCAGGCAATTGGAGACGAACTGCCTGTATTTGGGAAACGTGGTGCCGCGGAGGATCTGGTCGCCGCCATAGTGCGAATCGCCGAAGAGCGGATGGCCAATGTGGCGGAAGTGGGCGCGGATCTGGTGAGTGCGCCCCGTCTCAAGCCGGCAGCGGACAAGCGTCACGTAGCCAAGCCTCTCAAGAACCTCATAGTGCGTGACGGCGCTCTTGCCGATGCCGCTGTCCTCGGGGAAGACATCCATCACCTTGCGGTCGCGGAGGCTGCGGCCAATGTTGCCGCGGATGGTACCGGAGTCGCTCTCCATGAGTCCCCATACGAGGGCTATGTAGCTGCGTTCGGTGCTCTTGACGAAAAACTGGCGCGCGAGGTTGAGCTTGGCTTGCTCGGTCTTGGCAATGACTAAGAGTCCGGAGGTGTCCTTGTCAATTCGGTGGACGAGACCCGGCCTCGGGTCCTTGACGTCCTGGAACATTGGCAGGTTGCGCAGATGCCAGGCGAGCGCGTTGACCAGCGTCCCGTCATAGTTGCCAAAGGCCGGGTGTACACACATCCCGGCCGGTTTGTTGACAACCATCAGGCTGTCGTCCTCATAGACGATGTCGAGAGGTATGTCTTGCGGCACAATCTCAATCTCGCGAGGCGGATAGCTCATGACGATGCTTATCTCGTCGGCGGGCTTGATGCGGTAGTTGGCCTTGACGGGTTTACCGTTGACAAGGATATTGCCGGCATCGGCAGCGGCCTGCACCTTAGTGCGCGAGACGTGGGATATATGGTCGACAATGAAGCGGTCAATCCTGATGAGGTTTTGTCCGCTATCGGCAGTGAGGTGATAGTGTTCGTAGGTCTGACCGGTCGGGGCCTCGGCGTCATTCTCGAGTTCGGGGTCGTCTTGCGTCAGGTCGTCTTCTATCTCTTCTTGTGTCATTTCAGGGGTTGGGTAAATGGGGGGAGTTCGTTTTTTTTAGTCATCTAAAACGGACTGGGCGGCCTTGGTGGCGTCGGTTGTGAGCCAGATGGAGACAGGGGTCCACATGTCCACCGCGTTGCCGTAATTAGCGGCAGGGGACTGCTTGAACACAATGGCGCAGGCGGAATCGGATGCCGTGGTCACCGTCTCATCGCAAATGACATTGCCGAGCGAGAGGCCGGCTGTGGCAAGAGAGGCGAGCGCGTCCTCGTAGAGCTGTCCCTTGAGGTCGGGTATATTGGTTGCTCCGCCATCTGTTCCACGCCCCACCACGAGGTTGATGGCTGTGCCCTTGGGCAGGCGTTCGCCCGCCTTGACAGGCTGTCCGCCCTTGAGTTGCTTCAGCACGAGGCCGTCATAGGGGCTGGGGACGGAATCCACACGACCGAGGACGAGACCCGCGTTCTGAAGGTTGACCTTGGCGTTTCGGAACGAGTAGTTGACAAGGGCTGGCATTGAGGTCATCTCCTTGCCGAAAGCGTTGATGGTGATGTAGATGGTGCGACCTTTCTTCACCTTTTTGCCGGCCACAGGGATTTGGTCCACTATGACGCCAGGCTGCTCGTTAGCACGGTAGATGGAGTCGAGCAGGACAAGTTCGAGGTCACCGTTGCGCACCTCTTTCTCTATGTCGGCTTGCATCCGCCCGACAAGCTCAGGCACGACGACAGTGCGACCGCTCGTGGTGTAGAGGCCGAGAGCCCAGTTGGTTATGAGGAGCAAAACAACGACGGCTACGACGGCTATGGCCATTTGCAGCCAAAAGGTTTTCGACTTGAGGAAATTCCAGAAATTCATGCCAAGATACTATCGGGTGAAATTAGCCACTAATGTAATACTAAATTTTCATAGTTGGCAGCCGCGGTGCGATAATTCGGGGGGCGGGAAGCGCCAATCACATTCCCCACACGCCAATCTTGCGGTCGGCGAAGAGGCGATTCTCGTGCCAAATCCGCTCGTCCCACGATTTTGTTGAGGAGCGGTCAAAAATGATAAAATGACCTTCGTTTATGTCACCCCCGCAGAGATCCATGTAGGCGGCTGTCTGCTCAAGTCCTTTGGATATGCACTCTTCGAGCGAGCCGCGAAGAATCTTCAGCTCAAGCACAACCCTCTGAACGGGGCCACCATAGCCCGAGGTCAAGGGTTTTGTAATCAAAATGTCGGTGCGTCGCCGCCCTAATCCATATTCACGGTCAATATATCCGCCGCCATTGACAATGCGTTGCAGATAGGCCTGCAGAAGAAGCTGCGGACCACTCTCCTTATAATCGAACTTGCCAATCCAGGAATCCGCATTGCTACGGAAAAACTGCTGAAAATCAGTAAGCAGCTTTTCCATGTCTATGCTATTGTCCGGCCTCATGAACCACTCGGGTTGCTCTTTCAGGCCGCTTTGCGTCGTCCAAGTCAGCTCACGCGGAATGGCCTCGCGATAGATGGCGTTCGCGATGCGGCGAGGCTTGTCATCTTTTATAAGTCCGAGGTCCACAACATATTGAACATCATCTTGAGGCACAAGTGTCACGTCAGCCTCGTCGGCGCAAGAGAGCATGGGCGCAATTACTCGCCTCACCCTCTCCTCACGGAGTTTGTCAATCAGGCAATCGAGATGCGTGTCACGGCGGTAGATTATCCGCTCCTGAGCGCGATAAATCATCTCAGCCGTTATGCGGACAGTTCGATCCCTGTTCTCCCTCATGTTAAACGTCACCTCATTCGCCAACGCATTGACAAGCCACGGCTGTCCCTCTGTCGCATTCCAGACAACAGGGAAACAGTCATCGTCAAAAATCTGTCCCGTGGCCTTCGTGTGCTGCCCATAGAGGTTGCGAATATCATCCATAGTGAAATCGCCAAGGCGGATGGAGGAGGCCTTGATGTTGAAAGCCGAGCCGCCAGTGACAATCTCACTTCCCTTAGTCTCAATGCGATAATCGCGGACATCGCGCACGCCACAAAGGACGACGGTCTGTGGGAAGCGAGACGGGCGATTGGCATAGCCCGCCCTTATCTGACGCAAAACGCTCACAAGAGAATCGCCCACAAGCGAATCAATCTCATCAAGGAAAAGCACGACGGGCCGAGGCAAGGCCACGGATAAGGCCTCAAGATATTGAGTGAGCCAAGAGGCCTCGCTAACGCTGGACTCTGTCACCTGTTTCTTAAGCCTCCGGGGTGTGTCATCACCGACGACAGACGCGGCCTCACTTGCTATCACGTCAAGCACGGCGCCGACAACGCCCCGCACATCGTTGCGGAGAGCCTGACCGCCCTCAATATTGGCATAGATGGCGACATAGAGGCCGGACTCATTCAGATGGTCGCGCAAGGCGAGCAAGGCCGACGTCTTGCCTGTCTGACGCGGCGCGTGCAGGATAAAATATTTCCGCTGGGCGATGAAATTCTCCATCTCCGCGACCTCGACCCTGCCAAGCGGATCGATGAAATAGTTTATGTCACTTTGCACCGGGCCGGCCGTGCAGAAGAACCTCTCCATCTCTTTTTCCCTTTATGTTTCTGTGCCAAGGGCAAATATAGCTTATTTCCGCGAGTTGGGCGGACAAGAGGACTGATGGAGCGGAGGACGCCGCCACCGGCCTTGCGTGGTCAGCGGACAGACTTTTCAATTTTGCAGAGATGCGTCTTGGTCTTAGAGTCATAAGTGACAGCGACAAGAATGATATTCCCGCTGTAATGACTCAAAGCGTTTGCATACCTTTTAAGGGAGATTTGCTCCATGGCCGCCGTCACAGCCTTATTCCACTTAAGCTCGACCAATATGGCCGGGCGATTGGGCGAAGGCACGACAGGGATGAAAGCCACGTCAGCATAGCCACGGCCTGCAGGCAGCTCTCGCACAATGGTGTAGTCCGCCTTCGCATAGAAATAAGCAAGCGTTATGGCACTTTGCAGACTTTGCTCATTATTATAAGAGAGGGGGCTTGTAACCTCCTCATGCGCAGTGTCAAGAGCCTCAGCCACGGCAGCCTCGTCACCCTCTATTGTCTTCTCAATGAGCGCACGGCTGGTAGCCACGAAATCGAGAATGTGCGAATAATTAGGGTTATTGGCAACAGAGAGCTCCCATTGCTCACGGACCTCACGATTGGGGATATAGGCCGTGCCGGTAGAGGCGTCGTAGGCCAAATAGCCAAGATGAATCAGATAGGTGAAAATGTCATCCTTTGAGTGGAAATCAGTCAAGGTGTTCTGAAACGACTTGACATTGACTGACACATGAGCTCCATCCATCATTTGAAGGACATCGGAGCGGATGCCGTCAAAATCCATATCGATGTAGTCCTTCAGGCAATCAAAAGAACCCGTATTGCCCCAATGACAACCGAACTCACCCTCCTCGACCGCACTGACGACAGACATGGGGCATGAAATATCAACAGAGGCACCCAGTTTATAGCCGTCATACCACTCAAGGCATTTGTCAAAATCGGCTTTATGGGTTTCGCAGATAGTCTTCACATCCTCGCGCGTGAAGCCGAAGCAAGAAGCCATCTGCTTGGGAGAGAGCATGGTGAACTCCGTGAAGTTATTGAGTTTGGAGCCGACCTTGTCACGCACAATGGGAATGATACCTGTCAAATAGGCTAACTGGATTGCCATTTGCGTATCACCATCCTTGAACATCCGGTTCAGGAAACGCAGATATTTGTCGAATGCGGAACGAGACACACGCTCCCTCATCATGACGTCGTACTCGTCAATTATGACAACGAAACCTACTTTGGTTGCGCTATATATTTTCACGATGGCATTCGCAATCGAGTCCTCATCGCCATTCAGAATGCCACAGAACTCCGCCTTTAATTCAGAGATTACGGCTGCGGTCATTACATCAACAACTTTGTCGGGGTCATTAGCCTCATTGAAAAAAGTATTGAGGTCAATTTTGAGGACATTCATCTTGTTCAGATAGCGGTCCCAACCATCAGTTCCCGCTATGCTTAAACCACTGAACACTTTCCGGCTGTCGCAGCCGCGAGAATAGTACGCCGCCACCAGATGGGTCGTCCAGCTCTTGCCAAACCGGCGAGGACGGCTTACGCACAACCTACCCCTGCCAGCCGTTCCCACACGCTGGTTGAGCAGCTCGATTACCTTTGACTTCTCGACATAGATGTCGGACTTCATGGAATCGAGGAACTGCGAGTTATCCGGGTTTATGAACAATCCCATCTCTTTTTCCCTTTATGTTTCTGTGCCAAGGGCAAATATAGCTTATTTCCGCGAGTTGGGCGGACA
>CAVETY010000016.1:0-93406 GCA_963618945.1 Bacteroidaceae bacterium | reverse complement strand
TCTCATTCCTAATTAGTCCATTCCCAAAATTCCTAATTTCTCATTCCTAATTAGTTCATTTCTAAAATTCCTAATTAGTCCATTCCCCAAATTTCTAATTAGTTCATTCCTAATTAATTTCTCCGTTATCATTAGCTTGTGACATTTGGAACAAAAGTTTCTGCCGTTCTATTTCCTCCTTGAGTTCCTCTTTGCTCGGAAGGTATAGTTTATATTTCGCCGCAAACATCTGGTCGTTTTTAGCCAAGGTGGAGTATTGGGCGACATCGGCATCCGTCTCCGAACAGAGAATAATTCCTATGGTGGGATTGTCGTCTGGGCCTTTCTTCATCTGGTCATATATCTGTAGATACATGTCCATCTGTCCCACGTCTTGATACGAAATCTTATCAGCCTTTAGGTCAATCAGTATGAAACTTTTGATGAGGTAGTTGTAGAAGACAAGGTCTATGAAGTAGTCGTTCTCGGCCGTTCTAATGTGTTGTTGACGGGCCACAAGGGCATATCCTTTCCCCATTTCCATGAGAAATTTCTCCATGTTCCCAATGATGGCACGCTCGAGCTCTGATTCCCGAAAGGAACTGTCTGGCGAGAAACCGAGGAACTCCGCAATTACGGGATTCTTGATAAATGCGAGTTTGTCGGTTTGGAACCGCCGAGTCTTGTCCTCCATCTCCCTTATCACGGGTCCTTTCTTTTGTGATATGAGCAGACGGTCGTAATATTGGGTATTGATATTGCGGTCGAGTGTGCGGAAGCTCCACGTTTGATTGGCTGCTTCTTGTGCGTACCAATTGCGTGCTTCGGGATTTTGCACGCGGATAAGACGTTCGTAGTGTGACCACGGCAAAAGGTCAGACGGTGTCTGACCAATTAGCAGGTTGTTGAAATCGAGATAAAAACGCCTGAAATTCTTGATATTGGTGACAGAGAAACCCTTTCCAAATTGTTCGGTCAGCTGCCTGGAAGCGAGCTCAATTACTTGTCTTCCATATTCTGCTCTTGCATTGCCCTGTTGCTCCTGCTCCACAATGCGTCGCCCTATCTTCCAGTTCCGCTCTACGAGCGACTGGTTTATCGAGACATAAGCCTTGCTTCTGGCTACACTGACTATGGTGTACAAGTCGCCCAGGAAGCTCTGCTCGTCTATTAATTTGGTTACTTTTTTCTCTGTCATTTCCTACAATATCTTTGTCACCGTATTCGGTGAGTATCTTTTGAAAATCTGCTCGAAGTTGGTCGCTGTCGAGTCATTCTTCATACTCGTGTCGCGTAGCACGGCATACTGTGGCTTCATCTTGGCAATGGCCGTCACCACCTCGTCCGTCACCTCTTGGTCAAAACAAGCCACAATATAACCATTCGCCACATCATAAATAGTATACGTCTCTCCCAATTCCTCATTCCTCATTCCTAATTCCTCATTTTTCAACTTCCTCATTCCTAATTCCTCATCCCCCTTAATTCCTAATTCCTCATTCCTAATTGACGAATTAAGCTCAGCTCCCAGCTCCAGCATCACCTGGAAGAGCAAATCCTCGCCCGTGCGGCCCGGCTTCACGTTGTCCACCATGTTGAAGAGATTGCGCTGGTCTGTATCCTCAGGAGAGTAATAAATATCCTCCATGTTTGTGCTGTCGAGTTTCAGCACACGGAAACCGACGTCAATTTTTGAATTAGGAGTTAGGGATTGGGAATTGTCGGGAATTCCTGAATTAGGAATTTGTAATGAGGAATTGTTGGGAATTTCTGAATTAGGAATTTGTAATGAGGAATTATTGGGAATTCCTGAATTAGGAATTTGTACTGAGGAATTGCCAGCGGCAAACAACCCCAATTCCTCATTTCTCATTCCTAATTCCTCATTGATCTTCGCTCCTGCTCTCCTTATTCGTTCCTTTCCTATTTCGCAAATATTCTTATACCCAGCCTTATATGCCTCACTCTTCTCGTCTGTTAGTTCGGGAAGTTGAACCATGATGAACCTGCGGTTGCCTCCGTCCTCGGCGTTGAGCTGCATCACGGCGTGGGCGGTAGTGGCGGAACCGCTAAAGAAGTCGAGGATGAGGGCATCTTTACATGTCCTAACTGCCGTAAGCAACAGGTGTTTTATTAGACCTGACGGTTTTGGGAAATCAAAAGGTCTGTTTGTAAACAAATCTCTTATTTCACTTGTACCTTGTGCGGTATTAAACATGTCAGAGGTAATAAGATTCCTAAAAGGAATTGAACGTTCAATACCCTTACCTTCATTGTCAACTTTAAAATAACGTTTATTGTATACAGCCCAGGTCCCGTCAGTTTGCTGTTTAAATTTTATAAAACCATTCTTTATGCCCCATTCAACTTTAGTTTCGCTCCAAAGGTAATTCCACCCCTCTTTTGATTTTTCAGAGAATCCACCAGGATAACGTAAAGTGCCATCAGGCATTGTTATGGGATAATTTAGAGCATCAGAATAATGACTACCTACTCGTCTTCTGTCCATCTTATCCAAGCTGTACTTTCCTCTTTCTTTTTCATATTCATCAACTAAAGTATAATCTGATTCAGAAGACAAAGAACCATCAAACTTAAACAATCTTCTATTCTTTACATATACAAGAACATTCTCTGTAATGGTGACAATATCTGTGCCTGTATTAGAACCCGCTGTAGATTGCCAAATTATATTTGCCACAAAATTCCCTTCTCCAAACACCTCATCACACACCTTTCTAAGGTTCTCCACCTCATTATCATCAATCGAAATAAAAATCACCCCATCCTCGGTCAGCAAGTCTCTTGCTACTTTCAGTCTTGGATAAATCATATTGAGCCAATCCGTGTGGAAACGTCCGTTGCTCTCGGTGTTCGTGACCATACGGTTGCCCTGCTCATCAAACTGCCCTGAGTTGGCGAGATATTCGGCGGTAGATTCCGCAAAATCATCCTCATAGACGAAGTCGTTGCCCGTGTTGTATGGCGGGTCGATGTAAATCATCTTAACCTTGTGGAGGTAAGTCTCCTTCAGGCACTTAAGCACATCGAGATTGTCGCCCTCAATGTATAGGTTCTGTGTGGTGTCGAAGTCCACGCTCTCCTCGCGGCATGGGCGGAGCGTGGCGTTCACCGGGGCGTTGGCGGCAAGGATCGCCTTGCGCTTGTCGGGCCATGTGAACTGGTAGCGTTCCTCGCGGCCCTCCACTATCTCAGAGGAGAGCAGCTGGCGCAACTTGTCAAAGTCGATGGCCTTTCTTACCCCCCCCCGTTAACGTTTCTTTACATTCTGTAATGCACTCTGGGAATAGGTCCGCAATCCTGTCTATGTTGCTCTGCACTCCGTCCATGGTCTGCATTCTCAGTTTATCCATTGTGTGTTTCTTTTTGTCTGATTGATTATTTTTTGTTCTTGCCCTTGGCGTTCAGCATCTTGATGGTGGCGAGATAGGCCTCTTCTACGGGCGAAAGATTCTTAACTTCCCATTTGCGATACTCCGTCTCAGCCTTTTCCATCGCTTGCTTGTCGAGATTGTAGTAGGTCATCTCTCTCTCTACCTGTCTTGTCCCTTCTTGCCGAACCTGTCGGAATTTCCGACAGGTTGATTCTTCCTTCAGCTCTCCGTCCTCATAAATATGTTTGATGTGTTCCACCACATTTGTACGCGAAGTTTGATAGAGGTCGCAAATCTGTTGCTGTGAGAGCCAAAGGCTTTCCTGCTCATATTTCACTTCCAAGTGGGTCTTGCCGTCCTCACTCTGGTATATTACGATGTCCCCGCTATTATTATCGTCCATATTGTTTATAATATCTTTGTCTTCGTATTTGGTCAGCAACTTGCTGACCTGTTCTGTCCAAACTGGTTCTTCAAATTTACAAGTTATCGGCTCAACTCAATACCTTCATCGGCATTCTTGCCCTCGAAATCTGCAAACTTTTCCATTAATGCTTCACCTGGCCAATGTTGCAACCAATAATTATTGAATGAGGAGTTAGGAATGAGGAATTCTTTTGAATTGTTGAATGAGGAATGAGTAATGAGGAATGGGGAGTTAGGAGTTTGGATTGATGAGCTTTGATTAAGTAATCAATTACTATTTGATTTAAGATTTTCCGCTGTTGACTTAGTAATGCTGCTGAGAAGTTTACGGAGTTCAATGCAGTCATTGCATATAGACTGGAACTCTTTCTCTTCCAGATAACCAGTCTCCACCATCAGCTCCAACCAATACTGCGTCTCCACGCACTCCTTGAAAGAGATATGCATCTTAGACAAAAAATCCTTCTTGCTGACAGCGCACAACGCCTCCGCCACATTCGCCCCAATGCTCGTCCCGCTCCTCAACAGTTGTTTGGAAAGTACAAACTCCTGCTTCTCTTTGCTGACATACTGATACAGCCGCACAACCCGCACCGCAAACGCTTTTGACTTAATCTCAACCACATTCTCTCTCATAATCTCTAATTTAAAAATTACTCAATTCAACTAATTTACCATTCCTAATTCCTAATTCCTAACTCCTAATTCAAAAATTAGATGCATTCCTCATTCCTCATTCCTAATTAATCAATTATATAATTTTTCCTCATCCTCATCCTCCACTCGTCATACGCCAAGCTCGCCACAATCCCATATCCGCCGCTCACGTTGCTCGATATACTCGTCGTTCCGAAGACGGGCAGCAGGATAAAACTCGAAGCTATGTTAGTCGTCGACAGAAAATTGAAATAATCCTCGGAGTGGTGATATAGCCGCACCCCTATGTCCATGCTGTCCGCCACGCCCGATGTCACAGGGCGCGTCAGGTCATCCCACGTCACGTTCAGAATCAGCGTGTTGCTGATGGCTGAGCCGTCTTGGCCCGTGCTGAGCCTCTCGTCGGAGAACAGACCCGTGCGGCGCGAACTGCCATATGACGTGTATGACGAGAAAGCCGCGCTGACGTAGGAGCAGTCCATCACAGTGTCCGTGCCTACGCCGCCCGAATAACTCATGCGATGCACCTCAATCTGGTAATAGTCGTCCGTCGACGTGTCGTCCGTCATGCGCAGTGAGATGTTCACCGTGTTGTCCGTCTCGTCCATCTTTATCTTCACGTCCTCAATGGGCACCATGCTCATCACCCGTGCCGTGCCGCTCATTGCTATGCCCGCCTCTGGCGACTCCGTCTCAATGGTCACCTCATCGCCCGCGGTCAAATTAAAATGGCCCATGCTGACCGCCGTCTCGCCTGCCGGCAGAGTGCGCTCAGTGCTGCTCACGCCATTAATCGTCATCTTTACACTGGTCTCGCCAAGTGTGGAGTAGAGCGACGTGTCGGCATAGGACACGCTGCCTGTGGCATAGACAGTGACGTCGCCATCCATGTCAATGACGCACTTCAGCACGCCGGCCATCGCGCTCTCGGGCAGACTGATGCTGTCCTCCTCCATCTCGCATGAGGTCAGCGAAATCAGCCCGGCCGCTATGCTCAGCGTCAGAACCTTATGGAATATTTGATGTAGGGCCATGGGAAGGCTATGAGCGAGAATTTTTTTAGTGAATAGGTGGGCGCGCTGTTGTCCGTCTGGCTCGCTTTCCAATAGACGAACATGGGGTTCGGGCGGCCATAGGCGTTATAGAGTCCGAAGCTCAGTTTCGACCCCATCTTGCCGTCGTCAAACTTTATTGTGGCGCCAATGTTCAGCTGATGCTCGGCAGGCAGGCGCAGGGCGTTGCGCTGTGGCTCGACGGCATAGGATGCTGTCGTGCCGGGAATGTTATACCTCTGTGATGGCAAAGTCAGTGGAGCACCGCTGCCATAGGTCCATGAGGCCGATATGTCCACATTGCGCACCACGTTGACCGAGGCGAACAACTGTATCGTGTGCCTCCTGTCATTGTCGGCCGCAAGCCAGTCGCCATTGTTTATTTCGGCATATTTGCCCCACGCCTTTGATAGCGTATAGCCCGCCCAGCCCGTCACACGGCCCTGTTTGCACCTCAGGAAGAACTCTATGCCCTGAGCGTAGCCCGAGCCAGTGGCCGCTATGTTGTCCCAGTCCATCTTGCGAAGGAACTCATAGGGCGACTCGGTCTTGTAGGTCACCAATCGCCGCATGCTCTTGTGATAGGCCTCAATGTCAATCATCACGCCCGGCGCCAGTCTCCACTCCGTCTCCACTGATATCTGCGAAGCCCTCTGTGGTCCCCATTGGCTCGGGATTGGCAGCCATATGTCAGAGGGCGACGCCACGCTCATCATCCTCACTTGGTAGGCGAACTGCGTGGTGAGTGAGTAACCCACTTTGAGGGTCAAAGGCTTGGCCACTTTCCACCCTGCTATCAGGCGCGGCTCGGCCACGAGATACGGTGTGCGCCCGGGGCGGGACACTATGGTGAAGTGGACGCCCGCCGTGGCCGTCACTGCGCCTATGCGTTGGTGATCCTCCACATAACCATGGATCTCATACCTGTCAATCTCGGTCGACACGTTATACTGCTTCGTAGTCGTCGTGTCCGCCGCCACAGGGGCGTAGATGCCCACCATCGGCTGATAGCGGCGGAACGAGCCCCATGCGCCAAGGCGTATCACACCCATCCATTTCCTGTCGGGGAAGATGCTCACGTCGGCCCTCAGTCCCGCATCCACAATGCCGTTGCGGTACTCGTTGCCTATATATCTGCTGTTTGTCCGCCCTGCTGTCTGCTCTTTTTGCGATGTGCGGAACCTGTATCGGCTTCCCCACACCGTCACGTTGCTGAACACGCGCGAGCCGAATATGTGGCTCCACCTCAGCGATCCGAGCAGTGTGCCCCAGTTGGCGTCGTTCTCGTCGCCGCTTGAGAGGTAGCGCGTCTCGCTGTCACCATAGCTTATCTCTGTGTCCTGACCGTTGGTGTCGCCCGTCAGGCGGTCCGTGCTTTGGAAGAGGGATAGTCGCAGCCTGTCGCGGTCTGACAACTTCCAGTTCACTTTGCCGTGGAAGTCATAAAAAAGATAGGAGTATTTGGTCTCCTCGTTTTGCTGGATTAGGTTTGAAAAGATGTCCAAATAGGAGCGGCGGGCCGAGAATAAATAGCTGGACTTCTCATTTTTAATAGGCCCTTGCAGCTTCAGTGTCGAGGCAATGAGACCTATGTTGGCGTCACCCCTGAAATGGGTCATGTCGCCATCCAATGTCTTAATGTCCAACACGCTGGATATGCGCCCTCCATATCGCGCAGGGAAGCCGCTCTTGATGAGCGAGGCCTGGTTGATGGCGTCTGAGTTGAAGACGGAGAAGAAGCCCAGCATATGGTTGGCGTTGAAGAGCGGAGCGTCGTCCAACAGCACGTTGTTCTGGTCTTGCGATCCACCGCGGACGCTCATGCCGCCAAAGCCCTCGTTGCCGCTGCTCACGCCCGGCGTCTGCTGCAACGCCCTGCCTAAGTCCGCTTCGCCCAAGAGGCTCGGCAGGTTCTCAATCTCGTCTGTCGTGAAGACGGTCTGCCCCAATGCCCTCTCTTCCGTCTCCTCGCTCTCCGCCGGCGCCTTGACCTCGACATCCGCCAAAAGGATTCGCGGTTTGAGCAGGATGTCTATTATTGTGTCGCGCCTCAGGTTGATGGTCCTGACGTCCGGGGCATAGCCCACAAATGATGTGCGGATGGTTGCCCGCCCCGTGGGTATGGCGAGACTGAAAAAACCATATTCGTTAGATGCAGTGGCGCGGCGCAGTAGCGTGTCCGCCGTGTGAGCCCCAATCAAAATCTCGCCTGTCTGCGCGTCGCGGCAGTGTCCCGTCACGTGGCGCACCCTGACGCTGTCCGCCGTCACCACAACTTTGCCCCCCTCCTCATTCTCGTGGCACACGTATCTGACGTCATACCTGCCGAAGACTGTCTTGAGGCACTCTTTCAGCGTGTGACTGCCACTGCGCATGGTCACACTCCCCGGGGGCATTGAGCGTGACGAGTATGCCACGATGACACCTGTCTGCCCACTTACAATCTTGATGAGCGAGTCGCGGCTGCCGGCGTATGCCTCGGTCAACCTGACCCGCTTGCTCAGCAAGTCATGGCTGGTCTGCGCACAGACCCCCGTCGCCATCCCGAGGAGGGCGGCCAAAGCCCATAGGGTGGGGCGGATGTGTCTGAACAACCTTGACAAAGCTGATGTTTGCGCTTTCGCTACTGGTTATACTTCACTGAGCCTATTTTTCTCATCAGGCTCATTATCTTCTGTTGGCGTTTGGTCACATAGGCCGACGGGCTGGCTATCTTCATGCGGACGGGGCTGGGCATGACGGCCGCCATCAGTGCCGCCTCTGACTGCGTTATCTTTTTAGCCGAGTGGTGGAAATACTTTTGCGAGGCGGCCTCCGCCCCATAGACGCCGGGGCCATACTCCACCACGTTCAGGTATACCTCCATAATCCGCTCTTTGCCCCATATGGCCTCTATCATCACCGTGGCCACTGTCTCCAGACCTTTGCGCAGCCATGTCCTCCTGTTGCTCAGGAAGACGTTTTTTGCGGTCTGCTGGCTTATGGTGCTGCCTCCGTACCTCTTTTTGCTCGTCGAGTTTTTCTTCCACGCCTGTTTGATGGCGTTCCAACTGAATCCGTTGTGCTTGGTGAACAGGTTGTCCTCCGACGACACTACCGCGAGAGCCAAATTGGGCGATATTTTGTCAAGCGGCACCCATTTCTGGTTGACTTCGGTTTTGTTCTGGGCCGCCATGGCGCGCATGAACTGCGTGTCGGTGACCGGGATGAACTTATATGCCACCACTGCCATCAAAAGTCCCAAGAGGCTGAGCCCCACGGTCATCAGTGCCAACTTGAGGGCTACGGCGCATCTCGTGCGAAACTTTGACGGGGTGCCTTTGCCGCTACTCTTGTCCTGCCTCTGTGTCATCTGCGCTCTCTTCGCTTGAGTTGTTGTTCGCGTCGTCGTAGTCGTCATACGACTCTTCGCTATACTCGTCGGTGGCCTCTTTCGGCTCTTGCTTGATGGTCTCCTCCATGGCGAAAGAGCCGAAGTTCTCGAACTTGTTCCATCGTATGTCTTTCTGGAAGTTGGCCAACTGGTCGGCGTCAACGTGGACGGTCACTTGTTTATAGTGCTGCGGGTCGTTGATTGACTTGAGGCCCATCTTGGGCACACCGGCATAGAGTATGTAGAGGTCGCGCAGCTGGTAGCAGTTGTAGAACAATCCATACGGCAACTCTTTTATCATGACGCCGAGCGTGGCCCTTGTCATGCTGTGGCACTCTTCAAAGGCGCCAATGCCAATCATCTTGAGGTCTATTGGCAGGTCGGCGGCCAGAAGGGCTTTGCAACCGCTGAACGCGTAGCTGCCAATGGAGTCCAGCTCGTTGTTGAATGTCACGGTGGTCAGACCCGTGCAGCCTGAGAATGAGTGTGTCGCAACCCATTCCAATGACTCGGGGAAGTCCAACCTGTCAATGCCGGGGCACTCCGCAAAGGCGTACGCGCCAATGTTTTTGAGCATGTCGGGCAGGTCTACGTTCTTCAGGCTGGTGCATTTGTAGAATGCGTAGGAGTCTATCACGGTCAGCGAGTCGGGCATGGTGACGCTCTTGAGCGATGTGCACTCCGAGAAAGCGCCGCGGCCTATGGAGTCCACCATGGCGGGAATCTTGATGCTCTTCAGGTTCACACATCTGTGGAATGCGCCCAGTCCGATGGACTTCAGTGATTTGGGCAACTTGATGGAGGTCAGTCGCTTGTTGCCTGCGAATGCCTTGGGGCCGATGGATTCCACACCCTCTGGCACCACATACTCCTCGGCCTTTTTGGCCACGGGGTATGCCAGGATCTGCTTGCGGTCAATGGAGAGCTGGACGCCGTCCTGCAAGGCGTAGGCCTCGCCTGTCGATGTTATATATACCTCGGATATGTTGTTGCAGTTGAGGAACACCTTCGTGCCATATTTCTCAAAGGGCTCATAGATGGTTATCTTTTGCAGCGCCTCGCAGTTGATGAAAGCACCGTCTCCAATGCTGTCCACACCCTGTGGGAATGTTATCTCACGCAGGTTCTTCGATGCGTAAAATGCGCTCTGAGCCACTTGACGGGTCCCTTCGCGGATGGCGTATGCCTCTCCCGGCAGATAGGCGGGGTAGAGCATGAGCATCTGACCGTCTTTAGTGTAGAGGACTCCGCCGTCTGACGTGTAATACTCGTTACCCTGCGCCACGTCTATGCTCTCAAGCGACGGGCAGTCCGAGAGTGTCGAGCGCGAAAAGAATGTTACGCCAGATGGGATGGAAACGGTGCGCAGCGATGTGCAGCCGGCAAAAGCGAGGTCGCCCACTGACACGACGCTCTGCGGTATGTTAGCCTCCGTTATGCCCGTGCAGCCCTGATAGCAAGATGTACCTATCTTCTTTATTTTGTTGGTTATGGGCATCGTTGTGAACGCCCTGCAGCGCAAAAAGGCCGCATCGCCAATCTGGTCAAGAAATGGCGAGAAACTAATCTGGTTGAGCTTATGGCAGTTGGCAAAGGCGCGGCGCCCTATTCTGTTGACGTAGCGCGGGATGTTGATGGACTGCAGGTTGGTGAACTGGGCGAACGCGTTGGCGCCTATGCTCGACACGCTGTCCGACAGGATGACCTGGGTCACCTGCGACGCGAACGGGGCGTAGGGCGCGTCCGACGCGTTGGCATAGCTGTCCATGGGGCCGAAGCCCCTTATCTTGAGTGTGCCGTTCTCGAATTTCCAAAACAAGTGGCGTCCACACGATCCGAAGTCGAGTATGTTGGCGTAGGTGGGCGATTTGCGGCGGGCGTGTGCCTCCACAGGATATATGGCGCCAATGGCTATAGCCGCCAAAAGGATGGCTATGGCACGGCTGTATGTTCTAAATGATACTCTTAGCATGATAACGCAAATATACAATTTAATTGCCATAGCCGTGGCGCGGCCGCCCTCATTTTGGAGCGTAGTCCCCATACCTCCCTCTTGTTTATGCGGCGGATTGAGTTCATTCCCCTCGTGGCGTCTCTTTTGCCCTGCGCCTTGTGGATGTCCTGTCTCCATTTACGCTGTGTTTAACTGATAGTCCCCTTCTTGAAAAGTTTATATAAGAGACAGACAGTCTACTTGTTTAGGCATGGTATGTTCTGCGGGAGAGTGTAGCAGCCATTGAAATAAACAATCAGCCCCGGGAAAATCTCTCTTCCCGGGGCTGATTATGTGATTTGCGAAGATGTCTCCGCCTGTCAATTGAGGTAGTGCCTATCCTTGCTCTTCCTCAGCTTGTTTTTCCTCTGCGGAGCCTGCTCTCATCCTGTCAATCGCCTTGCTGTCAGTGTGAACCCTGTCAGGGTGGACCACTTGGAAGCGCTGGAGCAGGCATGCCAATGTGAAGTAGAACGCCACTTGGATCCATATCCACGTCATCTCGTAGGAGACGGCTGAGAAGTCTGCGCCAAGTGAGCTGATTTTCAGGTGGGCGTTAAGCCCGAATGTCGATGGGAACACGCAGCTTATGACTTGCCACATGGCCGGGATGGATACCGACGGCCATGAGACGCCGGACATGAAGAGCAGCGGCACGGACATGAAGACGAAGAGGAGCATGGAGTCCTCGCGTCGGTAAATCATGAACGAGCATACTATGCTGAAGCATGTGCAGGCCAGCAAGTAGGGTACGAGGAACGCCATCCACGTCCAGTAATGCGCCAAGTTGGGCAGGCGGAATCCGCATGTTATGGCCACGTACATATAGACCGCCATGACGACGAAGATGGGCAGGATGGCCAATATCTTGCCAACCACAATGGCCAACGGGTTGTCATATCCGGGCATGCCCACATACACGGCCAGTCCGTTGTTCTTCTCGCGCATTCGTCCCATAGCCATGCCCACGCCCAAGATCATCGCCTGCTGGAGGATGAGCATCAGGATGGGCGGGATGAGGAATGACGCGTAGCCGCCCTGCGGGTTGTAGAGCTGCACGTGGTTGTAGTCAATCGGCGCTTTGGCAATCTCCACCTCGCGGTCGGTCATCTGCTGGGCCATGTCCACAATCTTTATCTCCTTGTTCATGGCGAGGGATATGTTGCTGCATGGCAGGAGTATGCTCTTGTAGTAGATCATGGAGCTGACGTCGGTGTAGGCGCCAATGCGTGTCTGCTTGCCCTGCTGGATGTCTTTCGAGAACGAGTCCGGCACGCGTATCACGCCATAGACGGCGCCGCGGGCCATCAGGTCTTTGGCCTCGGCCATGTCGTTGCAGTGCGAGAGTATGGTCACCTCGGGGCTGGCGTCAAGCCTGCGCAGGAAGTCGCGTGAGAGGGCCGATTTGCTCTCGTCCACCACCGCCACGGGTATCTCGCGCGCCACCTCGGTGCTGTAGACGTAGTAGTAGAGCAACGGGTAGCCTAAGGGCAGGACGATGACGAAGATCAGGACGCCTAAGTCGCTGAACATCTGTTTCATCTCGTTCCACCACACGTTCACTATGTCTGAAAAAAGATTCATCTTTTCCGTCTCTGTGTGTTTATGGGCGGCGGGCTCGCTTTCTGTGGCCCGTCACCACCCTATGGGATGTAGTTCTTCTCGTTGAACGCCTTGCGGTAGCGGCCTATCAGAGCGAAAGGTATCGCCATCATGATGAGCAGCGCCAGGATGGGCTTCCACGCGTAGACTATCGGGTAGCCGTTCAGGCACTGGTTGGCGTAGATCAGGAAGTAGTTGCGGAGCGGGAATATCCACGACAGGTGCTGCAAAAGAGGCGTCATTGCCGGCACGGGGTAGGAGAATCCCGCCATCGAGATGGACAGGACGCCGAGTAGCGCGCATGACGACATGGCCATTCGCATCTGACCCACGAAGATGCCGTAGAGCGTCAGCCCGAAAGCCTGGGCGGCGATGACTATGAAAAGCCCCAAGAGCATCATGGGCAGCAGTCCGCATTGGCATGGGTAGTGCATTATCTTATAGAAATACACGTCCATGAAGCAGAACACGAATGTGTAGAGCACCGTCTGTGGCAACAGTTTGCCCGTCAATGCCACAGGCACCGAGCCGCCAGCCAAGTCGTTGAGCAGGTAGTGCTGCGTGCCAATCTTCCACTCCAAGCCTATGGTGTAGGTGGTGGTCATGAGAATCAGCAGGATGACTATGCCCGGCATGATCAGGTTGTTCAGCAGGACGCCATAGTTCAGATAAGGGTTGCCCAGCGGGTGCGTCTCGATGACGATGGGCTGGAGTATGGCGGTCACCTGTTGGTCCGGCACACCTTTGGCCTGCAACGTGGCGCGGGTCACGGCGAGGCCGGACATCTCGGAAATGACCTTGAGGTCTTTCATCAGCAGGGCGCCCGCCACATAATATGAGTCGTTGGTGTAGAACGATATGGTGGGCTGGCGGCTGCTAAGCGCGGCCTCGGTCGTTCCGCGGGGGATGTAGAAAAAGGCGTATATGTCGCCTCTCTGCATGGCCTCGCGGGCCTCTGAGAATGTGTGGTAGCGATGGTCGAGCCTCGTGGTCTTCATGGCCGAGAGGACTCGCTCTATGCTGCGCGTGGTCTGGGTGTCGTCCTCGTCCACAAGGCCTGTGGGCAGCTGGTCGGGCAGACCGGCCTCCATCATCGACGTGAAGAAGATGGTGCCGAAGATGGGCGCCACGAGCATGCAGAAGATGAGGAGGGGGCGGCGTTTGAAGGCCCCCACCTCGCGTCGGGCTATGTTCAGGACGCGCAGTATCCTATCCTTATAGGCGGACAGCATGGCTTTAGTTCTCTCCCTTGCTTATGATGGCCGACATGCCGGCGCGTACACCCACCACGTCAGCCTGGTTGCTCGGCACTGCCTTGACCTCGAATGTCTTGAGGTCATACTGGTCCAAGGCCTTGGTCGCCTTCCAGATGGCGTAGGTGCCGACATCCTTCATCTTGGTTATCTTGACGGCCACTGTCTTGTCAATGGCGGGAATGTAGACGTTGGTCTCGGTCCCGATGCTGAGGCCTGGCAGCAGGTCCTCGCGCACGTTGAATGTGAACCACACTTTGTCGGTCATGGCAACATTGATCAGTGGTGCGCCCGTTCCAACCAGCTCACCGAGCTTGGGGAATATCTCGCTCACCTGTCCGTCGGCCGAGGCGGTCAGTGTCATCTCGTTAATGTAGGCCGAGACCTCGTTGACGGCTCCCTGTGCGCGGCTCACCTGCGCGCGTGCGGCTGCCTTGTCCTCTTTCTGGGCGCCGTTCACTGCCATGTCATACTGGCTCTTGGCTGCGCGCTCGGTGGCCTTGTAGGCGTTCAGCTGGGCGAGTGCCTCGTCATGTTTCTGGGCAGAGACTACGCTGTCGGCGTAGAGGGCGGCCACGCGGTCGTAGGTCTTCTGGGCCACGTCGAGGCCCGCCTTGGCTTTCTGCCACATCTCATACGCGCCTTGGATTTGCTCCGAGCGGGCGCCGGCGTTGGCTTTGTCCTCAATTGCCTGCGCAGCCTCTAATGCTGCGTTGGCCTGGCCATACTTGGCCATGATGTCCGGCGCCTCGAGAATCACGAGCGTGTCGCCTGCATGGACGAAGTCGCCCTCTTCCACGCGGATCTCTTTCACGCGGCCCGGCACTTTGCTGCTTATGCGGTAGTTGGTCATCTCGGCCTCACCCTGGATGGTCTCGACCCTGTCCGGCTGGCACACGCCAATTATTATGACGGCGGCTATTATGCAAAGCAAGACGATGGCGAAGACGATTGTGACATTTGCTTTCTTTTTCATATTCTCTTTTTCCTATTTATTCTTAGGCATTTTTCGTGTGCAAAGTACTAAAACATTGCCGTCATAGACAAGTAATAGCTTTTGATAAATTGGAGTTTTAAAAGAGAAAATTGACTATATTTGCGATGTTTCATAACCATTTAACAAATTGAACCACAACTTTTGTGAAGCAGGTGGTACATTTTACCACAGTTGCTGATTTAACGGGATTGCGCACACAATGACTGAAGGAATTAAAAATATATCCATTGCGAAAATCAAGGAGTTCGGTTTCCCCGACGTCAAGGCTTACGGTGATGAGCTTGTCATGGGAAACCAGCTTGACCACCTGAACGTTTTCCGCCAGCCTTGCCGCATTGACGGCGTTGTGGTCTTCGTCTGTCTCGCTGGCTCAATATCTTGTAATGTCAATTTGCGGCCCTATACGCTCAGCGCGGGCGACATGCTGGTCAATTTCACCAGCAGCACCATCCACGCCCAGCCGCTCTCTGAGTTCCGTGCCATGGCCGTCCTCGTCTCCTACTCCTATTTGGACAAGCTGCAGATTCGCCTCAACGACAAGATGTCTTTCTACATGGGTGTCCGCAGCAACGCCGTGACCCACCTCCAGCCCGATGAGCTCAATTCCTATGAGCTTCTTTTCTCTCTGCTTGAGAGGGGCATAGATGACACCCGCCCGGGCCAGGATTCCATAATGGACTCTCTCATCCAGTTGCTCGGCAAGATGCTCATCCGCTCCGCCCAGTCTTATGCGGGAGCTGGTGAGGGCGAGGGCAAGCTGGTTCGCTCTGAGCAGATTTTTGAGCGGTTCATGGAGCTTGTCACCAAGTTCAAGGGCTCGAAGCGCAGCGCGCTCTTCTTCGCTGGCGAGATGGGCCTCACGCCCAACTACCTCTCCAGCATGGTCAAGTCGTGC
Organism: Bacteroidaceae bacterium; assembly: GCA_963618945.1. Classification (GTDB taxonomy): domain Bacteria; phylum Bacteroidota; class Bacteroidia; order Bacteroidales; family Marinilabiliaceae; genus W3P20-009. The sequence goes on along the minus strand of CAVETY010000016.1, from coordinate 77,784 downwards.
AGCGGACGCAGCGCAGCCGAGTGGATCAATGACTATACGGTGTCCGAGGCCAAGGTCATGCTCCGCTTCTCGGACATGAGTGTCCAGCAGATTGCCACATCACTCAGTTTCCCTTCGCAATCTGCGTTCGGCAAATTCTTCAAGCAGCATGTCGGGTTGAGTCCCAATCAGTTCCGTAAAAATCCATAGCCGTAGATTCCTGTGGGGTGTTGTGTTCCCCACCTGTAAGAACAAACGCTCTGCGCAAGCAATGCAAAAAAGTCGGGCGGACCGGTGATTGGTCCGCCCGACTTTCTTAATTATGTCAAATGGCTTCGTCTTACCCTTTGCTCTCTTAGTTCTTAATCCTGATGACGCCCTTCTCGTAGTCAATCTCCACTTTGCCCAGGCGTTGCATGGCGGTCTGTCCCAAGAGGAGTGGGGCGGCCTGTGTGTTGACTATCGAGGCCGGCACGTTGGTCAGGGTCTCTCCACCAAATGTTATGGAGCGGAGCATGACCTTTGTGCCGACGCTCAGGCTTCCGTCCGCAGTGCCATAGTACTGCTTGTCGCCCATGTCTGTGGCCTTTATGTAGCCGTTTTTGAGCATGAAACGCGCCTCGACGAGGCTCAGTGTCACGTCAGCCGCGCCCGAGTCGAAGATGAATGTGAGAGGCAGGCCGTTAACCATGCATGGGACGGTCAGTACTCCACCATCATGACCGAATGGTATTTCGCTGACGCCTCCCTTGAAAGCGGCCTTTTTCTCGCTCTCGCTGCCTTTGGCGAGTCTGTCGTCGAGTCTCTGTTTGTACTCGGCCACGAGTGCGTCAAACTGCGGGTCTTTGCGCACAAAGTCAAGGTCCTTGTCCCGCCCGATGTGCACAAACTCCACGTAGCCCTCTTCGAGGCTATGCTTGAGCATGTCAAGGCTCTTGGCCGCATCGCCAGCCAATGAGTAGTAGCACGCCAAGTTGTAGTAGGCTCCGCTGCGGTCTGTCACGTCTGCTGCGTTGAGGTAGCTTTGCATCAGTTTCTCGGCCTCGCTCTTTTTCCCTGTGTATAGCAGGGCGTAGGCTTTGGTGCACTGGTTCTGCCAATACTCGGCATCGTGGAACATGGTCTCCGTGTGCCCCTCGCTCAGTTTGTCCACGAGGACTATCGCGTTTTGGTAGTCTTCATTCGCCATCTCTTTCTCGCCCAACTCGCTGTATATGTTGCCGCGTGTGAGGAGGAAGTGAGGGTTCTTCGGGTTTTTCTTGATGGCGGTGGTCATGTCGAGCACCGCCTCCTCTTTCATGCCGTTGTATCTCTCATACCATGCGCGAGAGTAATAGTCGCCATAGCTTGGGCTAATCTCAATGGCTTTGTTGTAGTCGGCCATGACGACCTCTTTGGGCGCTGACGCATCCTGATTGATGCCTGCGCGCATGTAGTATCCGTAGGCGAGTGTGGTGTCCTGCTCTATTAACTGGTTGATGTATGTCAGAGCGTTGGCGTTGTCGCCCAATTTGCTGTAACAGAGGCTGAGTGAGGCCAATGTCTGGATCTTGCTGTCCACCAGGTCAAGCTCTTTCTTATAGTTCTCTATGGCCTCCCTGTAGCGCTTGACCGTGAATTGCACATTCGCACGGATGTCAAACCAAGTGGACTGGTTGGGGTTTTCGGCGCATTTGCTCGCCAAATAGAGGTCGGCCACGTCATATTTCACCTTGGCTATCTCTCCGAGCAGGTCTTCCGCCTTTTGGTGTTCTTCTTGGCTCTCCGCATATTCTATTGACAGCGCGGCATTCTGTGCCGCCTCTGCATATTTCCCCTCCGAGAAGGCTATGGTTGCCAGTTCGGCGTAGGCTGATGATGAGCCATTGCTGAGGTAAAGGGCGGTGTTAATCTCTGCGCGCGCGTCATCAAGCCGTTTCAGGAGCCTATAGGCTCGCGCCGCCACAATGTGAGATTTGATGTTGGCGGGACGCATCTCTATGGCTTTGCGTGCATTTGCGAGCATATTGTCATAGTCGTTCTTGCTCTCATAATACTCAGACATTGCCAAGTAGCCTGTCTGGTTTTGGAGAGGGGACTTCGCGTATGCCTCTATGCTGCTCTTGAGGTCGCTCAGAGCCGCATCGTCGTTGCCCGATGACAGGTTTATGTGATACCTGATCAAGTATGCCCAGCCAATCATGTCATACTCTTCGCTGCCGGAGTTGACAACCCTGGCTATGTGGTTCAGGGCGTCGCTCGTCATGCCGTTGGCGTATTCTATTGGTGCCATCTCGCATAGGGCGAACACGTTATCGGGGTCGTCTTTCAACGCCTTGCCGAAGTACTCGTACGCCCCCCTGACGTCGTTTTGTTCATTTAGCTCGCATGCGTGAATGTAGAATATGTTCTGGCACTGCTTTTTGCCTTCTTTCGTCAACTGCGCCAATGAGGGTATGGTGAGCAACGTCGCGGCCGCCACCATCAATATTTTCTTTGTCAGTTTCATTTCCTTGTCTGTTATCCTTAATACTGCATTACCCTTTCCACGCGCTGATGGAACTCTTCGCGGGCCTGGTTCATTATGCTCTCGTATCTCTCACTCTTGCGGATGTCTGCCAGTTCAGGCGCAAGCTCAATATAAGAGAAGTTGATGTATCCGCTTTGCATGGCCTTTTGGATGTAATCAAGGGCGAGTTCCTCGTTGTGCAGTGTGGCTTGGGCTATCGCTGCCTGGAACCATACGGTGGGGGCTGCGTTGCCACTTGTCGCGTCGTCAATGGCGGCTTTGCATTTAGCCTCTTCGCCAAGGATTGCCAATGCGGGTATGCTGAAGTGCGGCTCCTGCCTGATGGCCGGCCTCAGGTCCTCTAAGTCGGGTTTGTTGGCTGCTTCTATTTCCTTCGCCTCTATGCTGACGGCTGCTTTCGCATGTGTCATGGCCTCTTCTGTCTTGCCTTTCAGCCTCAAGGCGCGCGCCATAGTGACCTCCGAGTACGCATTACGTGCGTCACTCAGGTCTATCGCTAATTGGGCCAATCTGATGGCCGAGTCGTAATCTCCGTTCTCTAAGTCGTATTCCGCCTTCCATGCGTACATGGCAATGAAAAGCGGGTCGCTCTCCTTTATTTTCTCCAACTCGCTCTCCATGGCCTCTTTGTCCCCTGTTTGTGCGTAGATCCTTGCCAAGTTGAAGTGGTCGTTGGCCGTTTTGTCCCCGTCTTTCTCTTTCCTCTCAATGTTTGCTTGATACAGTTCTATGGCTTTGCCGTAGCAACCGAGACTCGCATAAGCGTCAGAAATTGAGTTGTCAGTTTCCGCTCCGTCCATATGGCAGAATAGCTTTACTATCTGCTCCCAGTCAAATTGATCTTCAAGCACAGCCTCTTTAAGCGTCTTCCTGAGTGCCTCATTACCAACCTTGTCTGCCTCCGCCATCACTTCTTCAGGCATGCGCCTGGCAAAGACTTTCAAGTTGCACAAGGTTGTCGCCGCGTCTGCTTCCCAGCTGTGGTTTGACACCGCGTCGCTGATGATGTCCACGAGTTCTCGTATGTCCTCTACACCCTCTTTCCCGTTCATGATGGCGAGGCTTATTTTCGCCAATTTCGTTGGCTTGTCAGAAGGCGATTCTGTGATCGCGTTCTCGATGGCTGTGAGGGCCATCTCTCCATTGCCGGCGCGCTGTTGGAATATAGCCTCAATCAGGTATAGAAAGGACAGTCCGTCCGCACCCTCTTTTTTTACTTTTTTCTTGGCGGTATTTATGTCCGCCAAGGCTTTGCCGTAGTCCGCGACTGTGGAGTCGGCGTATATTTGGGCGCGTGATACGTACCATGCCGCGTCGCGCTCGCTGCTCTTGTCGAGGAACGCCAAAGCCTCTTGGGGCATCCTGATGGCGAGCAGGATTTCTGAATATTCTCTGATCGCCAAGTCGTGGTACTGGGATTTTGACGGAGAGTAACGGATGGCGTCGAGATAGTAATCTCCTGCACTGCCATAAAGGGCATTCTGGTCATGGATGTAGCCCATCCAATAGTTGGCCTCAGGACTCGTCGGATTCCTTTTGAGTTCGTTATATAAGTATTGATACGCGTCTCGGTACTGCTCGTTTTGCGCTAAGTCTATGCCCATGCGGACGTCATAGCTCAGCTCTTGCGCCGCTGCTCCAGTCGAGACTGCCATCAATGCTGACGCTCCAACCGCTATATATGTACTTATTCTTTTCATTTATAGTCTTTTTTTGCTTGTTCATTCTTGGTGGCTTCCGCGCTGCTCGCTCAGTCGCCAAGTATTGTAAGGGTAATCGCTTTCTTCTCTTTGTCCACCTTGGGCAACCCGACCACGCAAAGTGACTGGCGGTCCAATATGATCGGGGTTTTCTGCTCTTCAATCCAGAGCTTGACTTTGGGCAGTGTCACGTCGCCAAACTTGAGATTCTTGACCACTACGATGTCGCCGTTCTTTACGCTGTATATGTCGGATCTCGTTATGATGCCGTTCTTCAGCATGAAGTCAGACTCCACGTCGCTGATAGAGGCGTATGTGCGTTTCTCGTCGAACGTGATGTCAACTTTCAGAGAGCCTATACTTCCCTCCACCTTAGGCCTGAGGTCGCTGTCCGTGGTGTAGGCTATCATCTTGGTGCTATCGGTGTCACATGTTGCGCACTCCTTCTCCGCGCGCTCCTTATAAGGCTTGATGAGTGCCCTGAATTCGCTTGTGCCACTTATTGATGACAGCAGCGGGTTCCGCTCAAGCCAGTGGATCCGATAATATCCGTGTTGAAGGGCTGAGTCGATTAGCGCTATCGCCTCAGCATCGCGCCCTTGGCGTGCCAGGAGGCAAGCCGCGGAGCTGAATTTGTAGTCATGCTTGATTTTGAGGTTCATGATCCTGGCGATGAGGCTGTCCGCATCCGCCCCCGTCTTCCCCATTATGGCATAGAAAAACAGTTTCGCTAAATCTAAATCGTCACGATAGGCCGCCTTCTGATTTGCGGGTTTATGCTCAATGACGTCTAATGCCATCTTGGCGCACTCCACAGCCTCTGCGTGCTCACCGAGAGTCTCGTGCATCATGGCTTTGGTCTTGTAGCCGTCCTCGTCTTTAGGGTTCAGCCTTACGTATTTCGCAATATTCGGAAGTTCCCTCTTTATGAGGCTCTTGTTTCCGCTGCGGGTGACGGCTGCATAGTAATACAAGTAGTTTGGGCGGAGTTCGTTTATCTCTTCCAATAATGAGTCGACTCCCTGGTCGTTGCGCTCCATGGCAATGTCGATGAGGTCGATCAGATACGTGCTATTGGTGGGGGCGAAGAGGTGATTGGCCTTGGCAATCTTTTCTGCCCTGTCCCAGTTGCCGAGCCGCAACTCGATGTACTCCTCAGACTGCAATATGGAGCAAATGGCGTCGCCAAAGGCTCTTTTCCGCCCCTCTTGTGCCGCTTTGAGGGCCGACGGCGCGTCTCCCAAGACTAAATCCACCTCGCCTTTTACGTCCCATGGCAATGACCAGTATGGGTTGCTCCTCATCTCGCTTTTCCATGCCCAGCGCATGCGCTGCGGAGCCTCGATGGTGAGGCGGGTCGCCAAGGTGTATGGGCGGCCGAACGAGTTGATGCATTCGAACAGGTCCGCCACAGCTTTGGTGTAGTCGCCTTTGAGAGTGTAGGCCCATGCGCGACCCTCGTAGGCGTCCGCATCTCTCCCGTCAATATCCAGTGCCTTTGTCGCTATGTCTACTGCCTTGTCATATTCACCCGCCCCTAAATAAATTCTGGATATGCTCAGGTGATTGATTGTCGCGCCGGGGGACAAGTTGATGGCTTTCTGGTAATATGCGATGGCTGATTCTGTGTCGTTATTCTCTTCGCTCAGAGTGGCGCGGAGGGTGTAATATATCGCCACCTTGTCGTCAGCCTCTATCAGTTGGTCTGCGTAGCTTATGGCTTTGTCATAGTCATTCAGCATTTTATATGTCGTGGACAAGCCCTGCAATATGCTTGTTTTCGTATCCTTGTCGCTTCTCTTGACCAACTTGTCCGCTTTCAGGTAGCTTTGTAGGGCAGCCTCAAAATCGCCGGCATTGCGCTGCGAACAGCCGAGCCAGTTATGGCCGATTGCTGATTTGGGGAATGTCTGCAAGGACTTCTCAAAGAATACGGATGCGGAGTCGAAAGCCTCACGAGTGAAGGCCTCCTCGCCACTTATGAAATCTTCGTCATTAAGAATCGGGTCAGTCTGCGCAAGGGTTTGAGTCGCCGCCAAAACGGCTGTCATCGCAAAAGCGGCGAGTTTGGCTCTCATATTCATGTGCTCTTTTTGTTTTCTCTCTTCTGTAACGGCTATAAAGATAGCTCTATTTCTCTTCCATAGCTGAAATTTCGTCATATTTTAATACGTGTTTCATGTGTTTGGGTTGTCTTAGCTACAAAGGGTGTCTAATATCCCCTTTGGATAACAGCAATAAGTTAAATACTTAAAGATATACTGCAATGGAATTCATATTTGAGCTTTTCGCCGAAATGCTTGGCAAGGCCGACGAGCGCATCTGCAGCCCGACGGCAGCCGAACCAGAGCAGACCGAGGCCGCCAAGGCCGAGACTCAAGAGCAGCCTCAGGCCGAGGTCGCCAATATTTTCAATGTCGTCAATTTCCACTGATTGTGGTCAACTCTGATTTATTGTCATGAGTAACGATATGGATGACATACTGAGCGAGGTCGGTAAGGTCTCGGCCGACAGGGCTGAGAACATAAAGACCGCCTTGCGCGCCGAGGACGACAAAGAGGCTGCCTGGCATTGTATTTGCCAGCGGACTTCCATCGGCTCGCAAAAGCCGAAAGGACGGGTTATCCCCATGTGGGTACGCATGGCCCGTGTGGCAGCTGTCGTTCTGCCTCTTGCCGCTGCCGCCATCTTTGTGGCAAAGAACGTTGGCGGCCCCGAGGTCTACTACTACGCGTCCGCGTCCGACGCTGACACCATCAGCTTGGCCGACGGCTCAACCGTGGTCCTTGGCAAGGGCTCTGAACTCGCTTTCTCCATGTCGGAGAGTGAGCGTAACGCGTCCCTCAAGGGCATAGCCAAGTTCATGGTGCGCCATGACGAGGCCTGCCCCTTCTCTGTCGATGCCGAGAATGCTGAGGTCCGTGTCCTCGGCACCACTTTCTCTGTCGAGCATTGGCCTGGCGAGGAGCGTGTGCGCACACGTGTCGAGCAAGGCCGCGTGGCAATGTCCGCAGGCGACTCCGAGGTCCGACTCGCTGCTGGCGAGGAGGCCGTCTGGACTGGCACCGAGCTCTCTAAGTGCGCCTCCGCTGTCGGTGGCATATCCATCGGCAGCCGCCGCATGGTGTTCCGCTCCGCGTCTTTGCGCCAAGTGGCTGACGAAATCCTGACCTGCTATCATGGCGAGGTCCGCGGTGTCAACTTCAACTGCGCCGAGGATTCTGTCCTCATCACTACTTCGTTTGTCAATCAGAGCATTGAGAGCGTCATTGAGGAGCTCAATCTCCATTTTGACAAGAACATTAGTTTGCACAATGGTTATCTGACGATAACTGACTAAACAAGTCCCAAACGTGGGGCTGTCAGTGCTTATCGTAGACAGATATATATGGTGATTTGTTTGAGGGCTCTCCGCCTATGCCGGGCGGGGAGCTTTTTTGTGTCTGTGCCACATCGCAAGCATCGTCTCCCTCTCTCTTCGTTTCCCGTCAGGACGCCTATTGCCGTCACTTCTGTTTCCAGAAGGGCCTCGCCCCTCCCCATTCTCCGCTGTGCGTCCTTATCTCGTGGTTGACTTATCTAAGTGGTTTTTCATGAAGTGTACACGTATGGAGTCGCTCGATATGTTGTCAAGCATGAGTCTGCGCGAGTACTCTGTCGAGCCCGTGCAATAGCCGCATAGCTTGATACGCCCGTGTTTGAGGAAAGGTAGTGGTATAGCAACACATTACCCGTGGCTTCACGTGTTGCAGTAGGGTTCGTGCTTCCTTTTACCCTATAAAGGTAGGATGGAACGTATCCGCTTTGGTTAGCCGCATTATACGCGAGCTTAATGATAGCCACCAGCGGGTTTGCCCTGTAAAAAGTTCTTCCGTTTAGTGATTGCAGCAAGCCGTTGGCGGTGAACTTGAAGATGGCGTTCGTGTGTTGCGCCTGGATGATTGGCGTGTCTGACGAGTTGACCGCAAAGTACTTGTTTGATGCTGACGAAAGCAGAAGCCCGTTTGAGTAATAGACGTTATTGTACGCCTCGCCTACTGACGTGTAAGAGCATTGCGCTGTTGTCGAGCAACTCTTCGTAAATACGCCCGTTCTCCAAATCAAAGCCCGTCTTTCCGTCTTGTGAGACTACCTTGTCAGTGGTCGTTCTGCCTGGCTTTATCTCGCCATGACAACAACAAAAAAATCCGCCCGTCAGCATCTCTTTGCGCTGACGGGCGGATTCTTATTATTTATTATTCAGCCTCAGAATTTATTTCTGAGCTGCCGCATACCTCTCGTTGAGGGCCTTGGTGACATCCATCGTGATGTCAAGACCGGGGACTGCGTAAAGCACGAGGTCGTGCTCTGCCTTCTCGTGGAGGACTACCTTGTAACGACCTTTGGCATACTCGCTGAGGAAGTTGGTGAGGGTGTCCATGAGAGCCTCGCTGATGTTGGCTGACTCCATCTGCAACTGGTAGCTGAGCTTCTGCTCCTGCTCCTGAAGCTCCTGTGCGCGCTTCTGGATGCGGTTGCTCTCGCTCTGCGCGCGCTCCATGGAGGCGAAGGCGTTGTTGTTCACCTTGCGCTGGAACTCATAAGCGTCCTGATCGACTGAGCGGCGCTGCTGGTTGAGATCGGCGCGCATCTTCTCAATCTTGTCATTCATGCTGTCGTTCAGCTTCTTGGCATAGTCGTAGCTCTTGAGCAGAGAGTCGGTGTTGATGTATGCTATCGCGAGCTGGGTTGTGTCGGACGTTGATACCGCACTCTGCTGGCTGCCAGCAGGTGACTGGCACGACGTCGCGATCAGAGCGGTGGCCATGGCCAAGGTGCAGACGAGGTGTTTCATTATTTTTGGTTCTGAAGTTTTTTGACGTTGCTTATGCTGTCTTTTACAGCCAGATGATATTTCTTCAAACTCCTGGCCTCAGCGCAAAATCTTGTTTAGTTTGTTTGCGCAAAGATAGTGCATTAATTTAAAACTTTGTTCGGTTTGTGTGCCGCTATATCATGATTATTTACCAATTGTGGCTTATTTATCTTCATTTTGTCACCATTCAATCCTCTTTCTCCATCCTGATGGTGTCTATGGTGGCGTGACCCGCCTGCTCAATCTTGAAACGGAAGCCCGCTATGGTCACCTCGTCGCCCGGCTGCGGGATGGATTGGGTCTCGCTCAGTATGAGTCCCGCCAATGTGTCATAGTCTTCCGATGTCGGCAGGCGGAGGCCATACTTCTCGTTGATGTCCTCAACCTCCATGCGGCCCGAGAACACGTACGTCTTGTCGTCAATCTGCTGGTCTATCAGCTCGTCGTCGTCATGCTCGTCGTTTATCTCGCCGAAAATCTCCTCCAGCACGTCCTCAAGGGTTATCAGGCCCGACGTGCCGCCAAACTCGTCCACCACGATGGCTATGCTCTTGTGCTGGCTCGTGAACTGCTTGAGCAGCAGGTTGGCGCGCATGGTCTCAGGCACTACGGCTATGGGCGACATCATGGAGCGGATGCTCTTGGCGCCTTTGAACATCTCGGAGACGTGGACGTAGCCTATTATGTTGTCTATCGAGCCGTTGTATACCAGTATTTTGGAATAGCCGGACTCGATGAATTTCTTGTGCAGCCTATCCACACTCTCGCTCACGCTTATGGCCACAATGTCGGTGCGCGGCACGTAGCAGTCGCGTACTTTGATTTTTGAGAAATCCAATGCGTTGCGCATCAGTTTGGCCTCCAATCCCACCTCGGTGTCCTCGTCACTCTTCTCAGCCTGCATGGAGACAAGGTTGTCAAAGTCCACACGGCCAGGCAATATGCTCTGGACCGCCTCTTCCTGATTGGTGCGCAGGATGTGCTTGATGACGAACTGCGACGCCTTCTGCATGAAGAAGCTGATGGGGTAGAAGATGATGTAGAAGAAGAAGAGGGGTATGGCCAACGCGTAGAGCATGGCCGAAGGGTTGATCTGTATGAGGCTCTTGGGCAGGAACTCGGCCGTGACGATGATTATGATGGTCGAGATGATGGTCTGCGTCAGCAGTATGAGTGTGGGGCTGGAGATGTAGCCGCCTATGACGGGACCCACGGTGTCGCTGAAGACGAGGCCATAGATGACCATGGTGACGTTGTTGCCCACCAGGATGGTGGCTATGAGCAGTGACGGCTTGGCGTTGAAGATGTCGATGACGCTCGTTATCCGCGGGTGCTTCTGACGCCCTATCTCCACAAGCAGTTTGTTCGACGCTAAGAATGCCATCTCACTCCCCGAGAAGAAGGCGGAGAGCAGCAGCATGACTGCCAATATCGCGATGTTAGTAGCTAACAAAGTTTTGTCTTGTTATTTGTTTGTCTTGACGTTTTTTCTTCGGTTGTTTAAGGCGTGCGCCTTCATTCCGTCCCCTTTGGGGATGCCGGTCTGTTTTTTCTGTGGCTTCCCGCAAAGTGGGGTGGGGGGCTTACCAACTTCCGCCGCCTCCGCCTCCGCCAAAGCTGCCTCCGCCGAAGCCTCCAAAACCGCCCCCGCCTCCGAAACCGCCTCCGAAGTCTCCGCTGCCGCATGACCATCCGCCACGGCTCGCTCTTGCCGCCGCAATAAATTCGGCCGCAAGCCACTCGTTGCCCGGGCTGCGGGTTATGTGCCTGCCGTTTCGTCCGTTGTCAGAGCCATTGAGGGATATGAGGATGATTATGACGCTGATTATTACTATTACGCCGATAACGCCGAGTCCGACTAAGCCGTCATCCTCCTCGTCTGCCTCAAACTCGCCTTGCACGGCTTTCATCACGGCCACGGCTCCCTCCACAATGCCGCCCGAGTAGTCGCCCTCTTTGAAGTGAGGGATCATCTTTTCGCGCACAATGCGGCTGCATGTCACGTCGGGCAGTGCGCCCTCCACTCCATATCCGGTGCCGATGAACGCCTGCCCTTTGCTGTCAGATGTCTTGGGCTTGACGAGAATGATGACGCCGTTGTTCTTGCCTTTCTGCCCTATGCCCCATTTTTCGGCAATCTCTTGGGCGTACTCGGCAATCTCGCGCCCCTCAAGGTCGTTGATTGTCACAATGGCCACCTGTGTGGACGTGTGGCGCGCGAAGAGCGTCAGCGAATCCTCAAGCTCGGCAGCGGCAGTGCTGCTCATGAGGTTGGCGAAGTCGTTCACTAAGCGCGGCGGGTTGGGCGCGTCCGGCACGTCGGCGCGTGCGCTCGTCACCACCATCATGAGGATCATGAGGGGGGCGGCAACCGCCATGATGGCTTTCCGTAGTTTTGTCGTCAGTTTCATCTCTGCTCGCTTGTCTTAGTTGTCTTCTTTGCCGTGTGAGAAGCTCACTTCGTTGGGCAGCTCGTTCTCGTCGTCGGGCTGCGGCGGGAAGTAGGCTCGCAGCTTGTCACCGCACATGGCAATGGATTGGCACAATGCGTCGATGGGGGCGCCGTTGGCGAAGCCCTCTTTTATCTTGGCCACTATGTCGTCCCAAAAACCTTGGCCCACAATGTCGTTGATGCCCTTGTCGCCGAGGACCGCGAACTTGCGTTTCCCCGTGGCGAAGAAGAACAGCACGCCGTTGCGCAGCCTGGTCTTGGTCATCTCCAAATCCTCGAATACCATGACGGCTGTCTTCATCACGTCGTCGGTGCATACCTCCGACACGTGGACGCGTATCTCGCCGCTCGTCTGTTTCTCGGCCTCCTCAATGGCCTTCTCTATTTGCGCGCAGGCCGCCTTGTCAAACGGGGCGTAGGGGTTCTTTATCAAGTTCATTGTGCTCTTGGCGTTTGGGTCTTTTTTTTAGAACTCTACCTTCGGAGCCTTGTCTGCCCCCTCGTCGGCCTTGAAGTATGGTTTGCTGTCAAAGCTGAAGATGCCGGCCGTTATGTTATTCGGGAATTTCTTGATGTAGGTGTTGTAGTCCCTCGCCGTGTCGTTGAACTTCTTGCGCTCGGTCGAGATGCGGTTCTCCGTCCCCTCCAACTGCGCGCTCAGGTCGCGGAAGTTCTCGTTGGCCTTCAGGTCGGGATAGGCCTCCTGCACCGCCAAAAGTCGGCTAAGCGCGCCGCTCAGCTCCCCTTGCGCCTGCTGGAATTTCGCCAAGTTCTCCTCGCTCAGGCTGCTCGCGTCGATTGTCATGCTCGTGGCCTTTGACCTCGCCTCAACCACCGCGCTCAGTGTCTCGCTCTCATGCTTGGCGTAGCCCTTGACTGTGGCCACGAGGTTGGGGATGAGGTCGGCCCTGCGCTGGTATACGTTCTCCACCTGCGCCCACTGTGCGTCCACCGCCTCCTGCTTCTCCACCATGGTGTTATATCCGCAGCTGCTCAGACCTGCTGCTGCCACTACGGCTATTGCTAAGCTCTTGATTGTATTCATGTCCTTTTTTGTGTTGTTTTGGTTTGTGTTGTCGTGTCGTAATATATTCGGGAACCCGTTTGTGGATTAGTTTCCCCTTTTTCTCTTTGCAAACCTCAAATATAGTGTTTTTTCTGCACAAAGTTGGACGCCTTTGCGCAATTGTCATATCACATCTCTTTGTGAGCCTCTTTGCCATGCGTATGTTGTGCATTGACAAGTTAAAACGCTGTCCTGTGGTAACATTCCGTGACCAAATGACGTATGTGGTTTGTGATATTCGAAAATCACAGTAGATAGTAATTTACCAAACAAGACAAAATGATGCGAAAATCACTCTTGTTGTGTCTCGCGGCTTTTGTGCTCGGAAGCGTCGTGACCGTCGCGCGCAACAAACCCACCGTGAAGAAGAGCGAGTTCCTTGTTCAGGAGGAGGGGCAAGATGAAGCCTGTGAAAACCTCTTGCGGGGCGATCGCCTCTACCGGAAGGGCGAAGCCTATTATGAGGAGGCCGTCAAGTTCTACCTCAAGGCCTATGACTATAACAGTCAGGACAAATCACTTAATTACAAGATTGGCAAATGTCTGCTCTATGGCTCTAACCGCTCGGAGGCGCTGCGCTATCTGCTCCACTCCGACGCGTCCATCATGCCGGACTATTATCTGCTCTTGGGCAAGGCCTATCAGTATGACCGCAATTACCGCCTTGCCGTCGAGGCTTATAACAATTACCTCGCTAAGGCGTCGGATCGCGACAAGAAGGCCAATAAGTCCACTGTGGATCAGTTGATTTCAGAGTGCGAATTCTCTCAAGAGGCCATTAAGGACTCAGCCGCCGTCTTCATTACAAATCTCGGAGAAGGCATCAACACCTATTATGACGACTACACGCCTTACCTCTCCAATGACGATTCTGTCTTCTTCTTCACTTCGCGCCGCCCGGACAAGGCTCCGCGCACTGTCAAGACGCGTTTTGGCTACGAGGAGCAGATCTATGAGACTCACAACCCTGCCTTGGATGGCAATGGCGACATCTGGCAGGTGAGCAGGTTGACGAGCCTCAGGAATATGGCTGTGGCCGGTTATAGCAAAAACGAGGAGCGCATCTATATCTATAAAGGCAAGACGGAGAATGGCCGTCTGCGCACCGCCTTGCGTAACGAGAAGGGCGGTTGGGGTCGCACTCGCCGCCTCAAGAGGAGGGTGAACCGCATCTCCACTAAGGAGGGCGCCGTTTCGCTCGACGGCAACAATAACATCTATTTCATCAGCGAGCGCCGAGGCGGACAGGGTGGAAACGACATCTGGTATGCCGAGTACAAGGGCGGCTTCAATTGGCACAAGCCTGTTAATCTCGGCTCTACCATCAACACCCCGATGGATGAGGAGTGCGTCTATGTCAACGCCTCGGGCGATACTCTCTATTTCTCTTCAAATGGTCGCCCCGGCTTCGGCGGATTCGATATATATATGTCAGTCCGTCAAGGCGATGGCGCTTGGGGTGAGCCTGTTAATATGGGCTACCCGATTAACACGGCCTATGACGAGGTCTGCTATTTCCCGACCAAGAACCCCGATTTGGCCTATTTCGCCACTTCGCGTGAGGGCTCGCTCGGCGGATTGGACATATTCTCCATCACCATTGACCGCCGAATGCCGTTCGTGTTCGCCTTCAAGGGTCAGGACAAGGATGACGGCAGCGACATTGCCATCGACTACGTCATTTACGACAAGGCCACGGGTGCCCAGCTGACATCCGGCTCCACCACTGCCGATGGGCTTATGACCTCTTGGCGTTTTGAGGACCATGGCAGCTTCGCCATCAAATACTCGGCCGAGGGCTATCATGAGTACACTGATACCATTGGCTGCCCACCGACCAAGGGCGTGACCGTCGAGCAGATATATGCGCTTGAGAAGTTGGCTCATCCGTTTACTCTCTCGGGTGTCGTTATCAACGCCAAGACGGGTAGGCCTGTGGCTGCAACCATTGAGTTCCGCGACTCGAAGGGCGCGCTGCTTGGCAAGACGACGTCAAGCCCCGTCACTGGCAAGTACTCTTACGACTTCCCCGACAAGGTCGACCTGGTTGTTGAGGCCACGGCTCCCGACTATGTCAACGCCTCGGCTTCCGTGCCTGCCACTCAGACCAAGGAGGTTAACCTGACGCAAGACTTCAAGTTGGCCGAGAGCAAGGTGTTCTTTGTCCTCGCCGGCACAGTCAAGGACGAGGAGACTCAGCTTCCCGTCTACGCCACCCTCCGCATAACCCCGACTGGCAAACAGCAGCCCGAGCTTGTCATCATGACCGACAGCCTGACCGGCAAGTTCAATGCCAATCTGCTCACCGGAGGCCCCTACTGGGTAGACGTCGAGGCCAAGGGTTACTTCTTCGCCAATGACGCTTTCAGCTTCGCAAAGGGCTCTCGTTTCGAGTCTCGCAACTATGTGCTCAAGAAGATGAAGGCCGGCGTCAAGATTACGCTTGATAACATTCTCTTCAAGACTGGCTCGTCTTCTCTCGTCAAGAGCTCCTATGAGCCCCTCGACAAGTTCGCCGACCTGCTCCGCAAGAACCCGGAGGTCCGCATCGAGGTCTCTGGCCACACGGATAATGTCGGCAAGCCAGCCTCCAACAAGAAACTCTCTAAGGCACGCGCCAAGACTGTCCGCGACTACCTCATAAAGCAAGGCGTGGCTGAGGATCGCATTGACTTTGAGGGCTATGGTCAGGAACAGCCCGTCGAGAGCAACAAGACTAAGGCCGGCCGCGAGAAGAACAGGCGTGTCGAGGTCAAAGTGCTTGACTAACCCGTGCAGATGGATGTTTTAATCTAATTGAAAGAAAACAAGATGCTTAAAGCAAGATATATTGCGATGCTTCCTCTGTTTGCGGCCGCCATTCTCGGCGGCTGCAAGGAGGACGACATCGAGGTGGGCGACAGCTACGACCGCCCCATCAATGTGGCGGCTCCCGTGGTCAATGCCAAGTCTACCGCCATGGATCTCATGAGGAGATGGCTCGGCGGAACTGAGTGGTATGCTGATGACGAGGGCGTCCTCTACACCACTTCCGAGAAAAGTTATACTCTCACGGCCGAGGAGATTCTCAAGTCCGACGGCATTAATTTCAATGCCAACCAGACGCTGCCCGCTGGTTTCAAGAACTCGTTCAGCGTCGAGTCTGTCCTCAACAGTCAGGAAGATCAGCGTATTGACAAGATTAAGGTGCTGAGCGGATATCTTGTCATTTACTCTCCTGCCTACGAGACGACTGGAACGGCCCGCCTGACCATTGATGAGGTTGTTGATTCTCAGGGTAATAAATTGGCAAAGGATTGGGACCTCTCCTCTGGCATCAATGCCAAGGTTGACCTCTCGGGCTATATCATAACTCCTAAGCAGTCGACTGGCAAGAGCTATCTGACCCCGACAATAGCCGTCAACAACCGTGGCAGCGAGAGCATTGATTTCACTGTAGAAGCCATGACTGTCGATTTCAAGGTCGATGAGGCCACTGGTTATTTCGGCCGTCAAGTGCTGCTTGACGAGGACACCAGTGTGCGCATCGTGGCTTTTGACCGCGATGACTTCCCCGAAGGCATGTTCTTCAAAGGTACAAGTGCCGACGTGACGCTCGCAAGCACCGTCGGTGCGCCCCTCTATTGGAAGATGGGAACGCTGAATTTCTATTCTCGTGATGGCAAATCCACAGCTCTCGACTATTCGCCCGAGGCCAAGCAGATTGAGCAGCAGTCTTTCGCTGACTACTCCCAGTCCGGCTCTCTCAAGGAGCAGACGCTTTCCATCCATCTCGATGGTGACAACTCGAATATCGAAGAGCTCCTTAACACTCACCCCGCCAAATATTCCTATAGCATGGATCTCGTGGCCAACCCCGATGGCGAGGTGTCTGGTGAGACTAACTTTGTGACGTCCAACTCGTCTATCGTCACGGATGTCAATGTGGTACTGCCTCTTTGGTTTCGTATTTCGAGCCTTGACCGTGAGGAGATGCTCGACCTTGATTTTAGTGACATTTTTGACGATGAGACCATTGACTACGTTGACACCGTCTCCATCAAGCTCACCACGGACAATGGCCTTCCCATTAAGATCCGCGCGCAAGCCTATTTCATGGTCGGCGATGATGTTGTGGCTGGCAAGCTCTTTGATGATTTCACTGTCATCGGCGAGACCCCCACTCTCGACTCCGAAGACAAGGTGACCGCGGCCTCGCACACTGTGGTCCGTCAGCCCGTCCTCGGCTCCGACATCAAGAAGTATTATGAGCTCGGCGTGGACAAGCTTAAGTTCCTCCTCAATGTAACAACCGAGGACACGGGCGACAGGTATGTCAAGGTCTATCAGGATTATAAGTTAAACAGCAAAGTGTCATTAGACATTGCGAGCAGCATCAAGGACTAAGCCATGAAGAAATCACTTATATCGATACTCGCCG
The DNA here is from genome assembly GCA_963618945.1 of Bacteroidaceae bacterium. Lineage (GTDB taxonomy): Bacteria > Bacteroidota > Bacteroidia > Bacteroidales > Marinilabiliaceae > W3P20-009. The sequence goes on along the minus strand of CAVETY010000016.1, from coordinate 60,802 downwards.
CACTTGGCTGCACCTGCGCAAGCGGCCAAGTGTCTCACGCACTCTATTATATGGAGAGCGTGCCCCAGACCAACCTGCTCAACCCTGCGCGACAGCCGAGGGCAAACATCTATATAGCCATCCCTGGCACGAATCTCTATGTGGCCGAGAGCACTAACCTCCGGACGCTCGACTTCGTCCAAAAAAAGGACGGCGAATGGGTTACGCCCATCAGCAGCAAGTTTGACTACTCCAAACTCTATGACGCCTATAAGAATAAGCTCGCGCTCGATGCGCAGGCGTCTCTCAACCTGATCAACTTCGGTTGGCGCACCTCCCGTGGCAACTATTTCGCTTTTGCCGTGACGGAGCGCGTCAGTGCCGATGTGGCTCTGCCATCCGACTTCCTGAAGATTGGTGACAAGGGTCTGACCAAAGGCACTCTGCTTGACCTCTCCACTCTCGGCGTCGACGCTAAGGCGTACACCGAGGTGGCTGCCACTTACGCTTTCTCGCCAAGTGAGAGGCTGGATATCGGTGTCCGCCTTAAGTACTTGTCAGGCATTGCAGCGGTGAAGACCAAGAATAAGGATCTCTCAATCCAGATTGGCGAGGACGAGTGGCACGTCAAGACCGATGTCGAGTTCCTCACGTCAATGCCTCTTGAGACGGATGGCTGCCTCAAGGACGACGGAACGATCGACTTTGACAGTGATTCCATCCAGTTCCGCGACTTCGATGAGACTCGCGACGTGGTCAAGTATATCACTCCCAATTTCAAGAACCCCGGCTTTGGCGCAGACCTCGGCGCAGTCTTCACTCTCAATGACAATTTCCGTTTCTCGGCCTCTGTCACCGACCTCGGTTTCATCAGCTACCACCGCGATGTCAACCGCTTCAAGTCAAAGGGTGAGTTCGATTTCAACGGCATTGAGTATGATATGGGCGATGATGACCAATATGACGATTTCCAAAACGCCATTGATGACGCGGTGGATTCGATCCTCACCGACTGCAACGCTACTCTCGCACATGGTCGTTTCGTCTCAGGTCTTCGCCCCTCTGTCTTCATCGGGGCTGAGTTCACGCCGGTCTATTTCCTCAACATCGGCTTCCTCTCGCACTCAAAGTTCTACGCCTCACATCGTGTCAATCAGGACTTTAACATCTCTGCGACGCTCAACCCGTTCAAGTTCCCCATGTCAGCCACTTTCGGCTATACCATCAACACCCGCGGTCTCAGATCGGGCAGCTTCGGCTTCTCCATCCGCGCCGGCGTCGTTCAGTTCTACACGATGTTGGACTACATCCCGGCCAAGTATAACAACTACACCATTGATGGTGACGACTACCCGATTCCGCATAACATATCCAATTTCAATGTATCTTTGGGTATGAACCTCATCTTCGGCACCAAGGGTTACAAGGACAAGCCTATGATCAGGTCTAACAGCTCTATGGCAAAGTAGACAATCCCCCAAAAAAGAAGAAGCAACTCTATCCTTTCCCTCGTGAAGGATGGAGTTGTTTCACCTTATTAGTATCGAGAGTATCTCAAGAACAACACATTCTAAATCATCACACAAGACAATGAGAAAGCTATTAATGGCAGCCTTCGCGCTGCTGTCTGTCTCCACTGCGTCGGTTGCGCAGAGTGAGACTGTCACCATCAAGGGTCCCAACGCCCCCATCAGCGCCGTCTATCACAAGCCTGAGGGGCTGGCTGAGGGTCAGAAATGCCCCCTCGTGATCCTCTGCCACGGGTTCGGCTCTAACAAGGAGGCTGTCAACCTGCGCCAAATAGCATTGGAGTTGGAGAAAAAGGGTATGGCTACTCTTCTCTTTGATTTCGCAGGCTCTGGCGCCAGTGTGGTCGAGAAGAAGTTTACTTTCGAGGATATGACTGTGTCTACTGAGGTTGAGGATCTCAAGGCTGTGATTAAGTATGCCAAGGATCTGCCTTTCGTCAAGGATATCGCGCTTATGGGCCACTCAATGGGTGGAGCCGTGGCTCTCGTGGTTGCGTCAGACCTCGGCAAGCGCACTGTCAAGTCGTTGGCTCTCATGGCCCCGGCGTTGAGTCTGCGCGAGGACGCCATCCGTGGCCAGATTTTCGATGCCAGGTTTGACCCTTATGACATTCCTCGCAAGATTGAGTTGTGGGGGGGCGCTGTGGTTCTTCGCCGCGACTATGTCCGTGATGCGCAAAAAGTCAATTTCTTCAAGAAGGCGGCCGACTATAAGGGCAAGACGCTCGTTGTTGTCGGCGACCATGACGAGTCTGTGCCATACTCCTATAGCGAGTACCTCAAGATTGTCCTCCCCGATGCCGACCTCAAGATTTTTGAGGGCTACGATCACAGCCTCGTCAAAAAAGGTGATGCTGAGAGCTATAATAAAGTGGTAGAGAAGATTGTCTCTTTCTTTGCCGGCGAACTTCTTTAGTCCCCCGAATGAAGTAGGCAAAAAAAACACGCCGTTTAACAGTCGCGTGATAAAATATCACTATATTTGCATTGAGGAACGATGACAAAAAGGCCACAGCGCCTCACCTGACCTCACATGGCTTTGAAAAAAAGCCGCATCAAGTTTAGATCGTTAAACTCAACATTAAAACTTAAACGGGCGACGCTTTAATCGTTATAATGGCGGGCTCCGCCACCGCAAGGTGGTTTCGCCTCTTGTGCGACAGGGAGATTACAGAGTAACGTGGCACCCAAATCCTATTTTTTAGGAGTTTAAACATCAAAAGGTGCGGCCTCTTATATGACACTCGGGATGAGTCTCTCATTCCGAGTGTCTCTTTTTTTTGTCACCTCTATCTATTGAGAATATAAATGTCAGCCCCGTCTCAGGTAATGGCAATGCCGGTCCGCTTTTCTTTGTTCCCGTCTTTGTTCCCGCAACTTTCCCTGGTGTCGTAAGCCCCATTTCTCTTTGTCCCCATAATATGGAACAAAACCAAACCTCATGACGTATTAGCCGACTGTTGATAAAACACACACAAACTAACACAGTAATGAGACTTTCAAATAAGATGATTGCCGAGCTCATCGGCACATTCTGGCTCGTCTTCGCGGGATGCGGAACGGCTCTCTTTGGCAATGTCGGTTTCCTTGGCGTGGCTTTGGCTTTCGGCCTGACTGTCGTCACCATGGCCTATGGCATTGGTCATATCTCTGGCGCGCACCTCAATCCCGCCGTTTCGCTAGGCGTCTTCGTCTGCGGCCGCATGAGCCTTAGGGAGATGGTTGCCTATTGGGCAGCCCAGTTTGTCGGTGCCGCTCTCGCAGCTGCCGTCCTTTTCGCCATCGGATGCTCTATTGACGGCTGGCAGCCTGGCGTATTCGCCGCCAACGGCTATGGCGCCGATTTTGCGTCGGCTGCTGGCGCCAGCTATGCGACTGTTGGTGTGGCCGGGGCTTTCCTTGTCGAGGCCGTCCTCACATTCATCTTCCTCCTCGTAATTCTCGGCTCAACTGACGAGAGGGCAAACGGTAAGTTCGCCGGCATCGCCATCGGCCTGTGCCTGACGCTCATTCATCTCGTCTCCATCCCCTTGACCAACACGAGTGTCAACCCCGCCCGCTCTTTCAGTCAGTGCCTTTTCGCCAATGTCGACGGCTGGTGCGCATGGGGTGACCTTTGGCTCTTCATCGTGGCCCCAATGGTGGGTGCAGCTCTCGCAGGTGTAGCATATAAGGCCTACTGCCCCCAGTCCAAATAGGGGTATGGCTGAACAATAGCATACTTAATGGTGGCAAGCCCCCGTCTTCCTGTCCTAAAGGTCGACGGGGGCTGCCTTATTTGTGAAAATAGACTATAAATGCAAGAGTGAAAATTCAAATTATCACTCTTTTTGTTACTTTCGCGTCAAAATAAGATTTTTCTGATGCAGACGATGTTTGAGTGCACAGTGCGCTACAGTAAAGCGGTTGAGGGCACTGATGAGCAGAAGCGTGTTAGCGAGGTTTATCTGTTTGACGCGCTCACTTATACCGAGGCCGAAAAACTGGCGTACGAGAAGCTCCCCGAGGTCATCCAAGGCGAGTTCATGGTGACTGGTATCCGCAAGGCCCGCTATGCCGAGGTCATCCCCTCCGAAGAGGGCGGATACTGGTATAAAGTCAAGACATCGTTCATCCTCGTTGACGAGAACTCGGGCAAGGAGAAACGCGTCAGCCAGACCGTGCTGACCCTCGCCCTTGACATCAAAGATGCCGTGGATCGCACCAACGCGGCCATCGGCGACACCCCTGACTTCATGGTCAAGGCTGTCAATGAGAGCAGCATCCTCGATTTCTTCCCCTACATGGAGAAACGTGACGAGCCTGTGCCAGCCGACCGCGAGATCTCACGCAGGGCGGCAACCCCGCAGGAGATTGAGGCGGCGCGAGCTGCCAAGGCATGACCTGCCGTTTGAAAGACTGAACCTCCATAACTCAGCATCACGCCTATCCTAACCCTATCAACGGAAAAACAATAGACATAACAACATGGCAAAATCTCATCCCAGCGGCCTATACCTTCTCTTTGTGACCGAGATGGCCGAGCGCTTCAGCTACTACGGCATGCGCGCCCTCTTCGTCCTCTATCTTGTCGCCGCTTTCTTTGACAGTGCAGCCGCATCGCAGATCTACGGCTCCTACACCGGACTTGTCTACCTCACCCCGTTGCTCGGCGGCTATATTGCCGACCGCTACTGGGGCAACCGTAAGTCCATCATTGTCGGCGGCCTCACCATGGCCGTAGGCCAGTTCTTGCTTTTCGCCTCGGCTTGTTTCGTCAAGCAGTCCATCTTCTCCGAGGGTGGCCCGATTGACGCGAGTGTCGATAACACGGTGTCCATCTCTCTGCTCATCGCCGGCCTTGCGTGCCTCATCATCGGCAACGGTTTCTTCAAGCCCAATATCTCAACCATGGTGGGCGACCTCTATGCCCATGGCGACACGCGTAAGGATTCCGCTTTCACCATCTTCTACATGGGCATCAATGTGGGCGCGTTCATCGCTCCTTTCATTTGTGGCACTCTTGGTGAGGGCTCATGGAACAACCTCGCTCCCTTCAAATGGGGCTTCTTCTGCGCTGGCGTGGCAATGATTATCTCTGTCGTTGTATTCTCAGCTCTTAAGAATAAGTATCTTGTCACTCCCGAGGGTCTCCAGATCGGTCTCCCCCCCGCAAGGTCTGAACTCCGTCTTGAGAAAGACCATGAGGCTGAGCTTGAGCATGCTTCTCAGGCGGCTCGTGCCAACTCACCCATCCGCCTCTGGGGCTGCCTCCTTGGCTGCATCGCCCTTTTCTGCATCTTCGCTTTCTCTGGCGATGGCGCTCAGAGCCTCAATGACTACATCTCGGCTGCCATCTACGCCATATCCATCGCTCTTCCCGTCTTCATCATCACAGACCGCGGCCTGACTGTCCGCGAGAAGAAGCACATCGGTGTCATCTACATCATCGCTGTCTTCGTCATTTTCTTCTGGTCAGCTTTCGAGCAGGCCGGCTCTTCCCTTACCATCTTCGCTGACAAGAATGTCGATCGCACCTTTGGCGACTTCACCTTCAAGACGACTTGGTTCCAGAGCATCAACCCGATTGTCGTGGTTACCTTCGCTCCTATCATGGCTTCGCTTTGGAGCTTCCTCGGCAAGCGAGGCAAGGAGCCCGCAAGCCCAGTCAAGCAGGCCATCGGTCTCGCGCTCCTCTCTGTAGGTTACATTGTCATCGCGTTTGCCACCAATGGCGTGGAGCCGGGTGTCAAGGTGTCCATGTTCTGGCTCCTCGCCCTCTACTTCATCCACACCCTTGGCGAGCTTAGCCTCTCTCCCATTGGCCTCTCAATGGTCAATCAGCTCAGCCCCGCCCGTTTCGCATCTCTCCTTATGGGCGTTTGGTTCATGAGCAACGCGGCGTCTAACATTCTCGCCGGCAACTTGGCAACCCTTCTGCCCGACGGAACAAGCGAGCCAAAGAGCTTCCTTGGCTTCCAGGTTGTCGACCTCAATGACTTCTTCACTCTCTTCGCCATCATGGCTGGCGTAGCGTCGATTATCCTCTTCGCTCTCTGCCCGCTCCTCAAGAAGATGATGAAGTAGTCGTCTCCTCATTACAAAAGAACAACTTACCTCCAACCTTCACCTCCGATGAAGTCAGGTTTCGTAAATATCGTGGGCAACCCCAATGTCGGCAAGTCCACTCTCAGCAACATATTGGTTGGCGAAAGGCTCTCCATCATAACCTCAAAGGCGCAGACCACGCGCAAGAGGATTATGGGCATCGTCAATGGCGACGACTATCAGGTCGTCTTCTCTGACACCCCAGGAGTCCTCAAACCCAACTATCGTCTGCAGGAGGCCATGCTGGATTACTCCAAGGAGGCCCTGAAGGACGCCGACGTGCTTATCTATGTCACCGATGTCATCGAGAAGCCGGACAAGTATGACGATTTCCTCAAATCGGTAGAGGGGTTGGATGTGCCTGTCATCGTCATCATCAATAAGATTGACCTGACTACGCAAGAGGAGTTGGAGAAGAAGGTTGACTATTGGCATGAGCAGCTGCCCAATGCCGAGATTATTCCTGTCTCGGCCATGCACGGCTTCAACACCAAGGTCATCATCAGCCACATAGTTGATCTTTTGCCCGAGGCTCCCGCTTATTTTGACCGTGACCAGCTGACTGACAAGAGTACGCGTTTCTTCGTCACTGAGATAATTCGCGAGAAAATCCTTCTCTACTACGCAAAGGAGATTCCTTATTCCACCGAGGTGGAGATTGAGGAGTTCCATGAGACTGACGAACAGGCTGAAATTCACGCCACAATCCACGTGACCCGTGAGAGCCAGAAAGGCATCATCATTGGCAAGGGTGGGGTGGCCATCAAGAAACTCGGCACCGTCGCCCGTCGCGACATTGAGAAGTTTGTCGGTAAGAAGGTCGACCTCCGTCTCTTTGTCAAGGTGACCAAAGACTGGCGTGACAAGGATGCCGCCTTGAAACAATTCGGCTACGACGTCCGATAAAACGGCAAAATGGCCGTGGAGGCGAAACTCTCGCGGTCAAATGATGTGAAACACCTCGGGCGGCATATCCCGCCTCTCCATATTAAACAATAAATTACGAAATGAAGACAGAGAACAGACTACAGCAAGCCGTCGCAGGCGCGCTCAAGAGCCTCTACGGGGCCGACGTGGAGGCATCAACCATCCAAGTCACCGTTACCCGACGAGACCAGAAGGGCGACTATACCGTAGTCGTATTTCCTCTTCTCAAGATATCCCACAAGAAGCCCGAGGAGACCGGCGCCGAAATCGGTGCCTACCTCATGGCCAATGAGCCCATCGTGGCAGAGGCCGAGACCATCAAGGGCTTCCTTAACCTCACTCTCTCCAACTCATTCTGGGCAAGTGTGGTTGAAGGCGCCGATGCCGACAATGACTATGGCTATGTCAAGCCAGGGGCCGACGCTCCGCTTGTCATGATTGAGTACTCGTCACCCAACACCAACAAGCCTCTTCACCTTGGCCACGTACGCAACAACCTCCTCGGCTACTCGCTTTCACGCCTTCTTGAGGTCTGCGGCAACAAGGTCGTCAAGACGAATATCGTCAATGACCGCGGCATCCATATCTGCAAGAGCATGCTCGCTTGGCAGAAGTGGGGCAATGGCGCGACACCCGAGAGCCTCGGGCAGAAGGGTGACCACCTCGTTGGAGACTACTATGTCAAGTTCGACAAGGAGTACCGAGCCCAGGTTAAGGACCTGATGGAAAATCAGGGCATGAGCGAGGATGACGCCAAGGAGAACGCACCCCTCATGCAGGAGGCGCGTGAGATGCTCCGCAAATGGGAGGCTGAGGATCCCGAGGTCCGCGCTTTGTGGAAGAAGATGAACGAGTGGGTCTATGCGGGTTTTGATGAGACCTACAAGACGCTCGGTGTCAGCTTCGACAAGATCTATTACGAGAGCGACACATATAAGGTGGGCAAAGGCCTTGTGCTCAAAGGTCTTGAGAATGGACTCTTCTACCGCCGTGAGGATGGCTCCGTATGGGCCGACCTCTCAAAAGACGGCCTCGATGAGAAGATCCTCCTCCGCAAGGACGGCACCAGCGTATACATGACGCAGGATATCGGCACTGCCCGCCTCCGTTTTGACGAGTTCCCTATCGACAAGATGATCTATGTCGTGGGCAATGAGCAGAACTACCATTTCCAGGTTCTGGCCATCCTGCTTGACCGCCTCGGCTTTAAGTGGGGCAAGGATCTTGTCCACTTCTCCTATGGCATGGTCGAGCTTCCTAATGGCCGCATGAAGAGCCGCGAGGGTACTGTCGTTGACGCTGACGACCTTGTCGCTGACATGGTCTCAACTGCTCGCGAGATGAGCAAGAGCGTTGGTAAACTCGATGGTCTCACAGAGGCTGAGGCTGAGGATGTTCATCGTATTCTCGCACTCGGCGCCCTCAAGTATTTCCTCCTCAAGGTCGACCCCAAGAAGAACATGACTTTCAACCCGGCTGAGAGTGTGGATTTCAATGGAAACACAGGCCCATTCGTCCAGTACTCCTACGCTCGCGCCATGTCTGTCCTCCGTAAGGCTGCCGAGGCTGGTGTCTCTGTCCCTGCCAAAATCGACGCCTCTTGCCTTGACGCTAAGGAGCTTGAGGTCATTAAGCAGATTGAGCAGCTGCCCATCGTCATCAGCGAGGCCGGTAAGGCTTATAGCCCCGCTCTCGTGGCCAACTACGCTTTCGAGATGGCTAAGACTTTCAACCAGTTCTATCACGACTGCCCAATTCTCCGCGAGGAGGATGCCGCACGCAAGGCTAACCGCCTCTTGCTCTGCCAAGTCGTGGCAAAAGTCATCAAGAACGCCCTTTGGACTCTCGGCATTGAGGTCCCTGCGCGAATGTAACGACGCTGTCAAATACAACACTTTTTAAATAAACCCGCGGCCGCCTTTTCCGTATATGTGGGAAAAGGCGGCTGCGGTATTTAGTCCGCCAAAGGCCACCCAGTCATACGTGACAGGGCGGGTGGCTATGCGTGATAACGCTTTCCAATTCTTGCATTCTAATAAAAAGATACTTACTTTTGTGGCGTGAATGTTGGAAACCGCATCTGACGTGACTGGCATGGTTCTTAAACCACACCCATAAAAGAACATCTACTAATAAAGAAAGGTTGTTATGAATACCTTGGTTCCCGGCACAAACAGGACTCCGACCGTATCCTTCAATGATGGCGTTCTCTCTATAACAGGGCGTTCCTATATGGAGAACTCTGTTGAGTTCTATGCCCCGATTAAGAAGATTATCACTGAGTTCGACGGCCCTATAACCGTTGAGATCGGTTTGGATTTCTTTAACACGAGCAGCTCTAAGTGCCTCATGGATCTCTTGACCCTGGTCGACAAGAAAAGCGTTTCAGGGCAGGATTGCAAGATCAAGTGGAGCTACAAGGCTGATGATGAGGATATGAAGGACAGCGCGGAGGAGTTCCGCGACATACTGCGCCATGTCCCCGTCGAGCTTGAGGAGATTGACGATTAGGAACGCCCAGTCGCCTCGCTTGTGAGGTGGGCGTGTCGCCGCTGAGGACGGTTGGCGGCAGATGACGATGACGTGCGCGTGTGGCCGAAGTCGTAAATGTCAGTTTGGCAAGATGCGGAGACCAATGACGTTTTGAAAGAAGAACACACTATAAGACGCGCGAGTATGGAAATCATTTGCGAAAAGACAGACCGCTCCCCATTGGTCTCTCTCGATGGCGACCAATTGCAGTTCAGCGGACGTTCCTACATGGACAATGCCGTTGAGTTCTACAGAAATCTCATAGCAAAGATCAGTAGTCTGACTTTCCCTAAGTTGGATGTCGAAGTCCGCCTTGAGTATTTCAATACGAGCAGCTCTAAATGCCTCCTTGAGCTTTTCCGCTCTTTCGAGAAGATGGCCAAGGCCGGTTGCCAAGTGAGTATTTATTGGTATTATATGCCCGATTGCCCGGATCTTGAGGAGGCTGGCGAGGATTATCGCGACCTCATCACGGCAGTCCCCTTTGAACTCATTGAAGTGGAGGGTTGAGGCTCTTGAAAAACATAGCGCACGATTCGATTTTCTGGTCGGGTCGCGCGTTTTTTTATACATGGCCGCCTGTGTCGGCAATTAGAGAGGACGGTATGAAAATATTTAACGTGTTGACGCTCGGCGCAATGGCCGCTTGCGCCACATTGGCTTGCTCCGAGGAACCCATATCGAGAGATAGGCAACTGTTAGTCAAGGACTGGCTCTTCGACCTGACAGACTCCGCCGGCATCGATGATGACGCTTATGAGATAAGTTTCGATGACAGCAAGTGGAGGAAGCTCGACTTGCCGCACGACTGGGCCATCGAGGGGCAATTCTCCGAAAACAATCCTTCTGGCGTGGGCGGCGGCGCTCTGCCTGGTGGCATGGGCTGGTATCGCAAGACTGTCGAGATGACCGCCGAGGATCTCAAGGGCCGTGTGCTGCTTGAGTTTGACGGCATATACATGAATGGCTCCGTCTTCGTCAATGGCATAAAGGAGGGATATAGGCCCTATGGCTACTCCTCTGTGATATACGATATTACGCCCGACCTGGTCGAGGGAAAGAATGTCATTGCCGTCAAGGTTGACAATACCGACCAACCAAACTCTCGCTGGTACAGCGGCTGCGGAATATATCGCAATGTCTGGATGACTAAGACGAGCCGTGTCTATGTGGCCCCTTGGGGAACGTGGGTGCGCACGCCACTTGTCAATAAGACTAAGGCCGATGTGCTGATCACGACCACGGTGCGCAACACGCGCGACATTGATGTTGACGTTGATGTCTGCACTGTCGTCAAGAACGCCAAGGGCTATGAGGTCGGCTCTCAGACAAGCACTCTTCGCGTCGAGGCCGAGAGGTCTGCCGACATGGAGCAGAATGTCCGTGTGGCCAATCCCGAACTATGGGATGTCGATTCGCCCACGCTCTACACGGCCGAGACCACTCTGAAAGTTAATGGACGTGTCATGGACACGTACTCCACCAAGTTCGGCATCCGCAGCTTCTATTTTGAGCCAGAGCGCGGTTTCATTCTCAATGACCGTAGCCTCAAACTCAATGGCGTCTGCCTTCATCATGATCTTGGCTGCCTTGGTGCCGCTGTCAACCGCAGAGCCATTGAGAGGCAGCTGGACATGCTCGCCGACATGGGTTGCAACGCCATCCGCTGCACGCACAACCCTCCTGCTCCTGAGTTGCTTGAGCTTTGCGACCAGAAAGGCTTCCTTGTCATAGACGAGGCTTTCGACATGTGGCGACGGAAGAAGACGGAACGTGACTATGCCCGCTTCTTTGACGAATGGCATGAACGCGACCTCACGGACATGATTAAGCGTGACCGAAATCACCCTTGTGTAATAGCTTGGAGCATTGGTAATGAGGTGCTTGAGCAATGGGATCAGACCGAGATGGTGACCGATGATGCTCAGCAGGCTAATTTGGAGATAGCCATGGGCAAGGGCGGAACGCAATCTGTCGAGAGGATGACCGCGGGCGCTGAGCTCTGCCGCCATCTCACGGATATTGTCAAGAGGCTTGACCCTACACGCCCAGTGACGGCCGGCAACAACGCCGTCGAGCCTACCAACAATCTTTTTAAGGCCGGAGTCCTTGATCTCATCGGTTATAACTACCACAACGACTACTTCGACTCGGTGCCGGGCTATTTCAAGAACACGCCTTTCTATGTCTCGGAGAGCAACTCGGCTCTCGCCACGCGCGGCTACTACAAGATGCCCAGCACCCGCAGTTTCATCATGCCGGACGACTGGAGGCACAACAGCAACGACCCCAGCTACAGCTGTTCAAGCTACGATAACTGTTTCGTTCCTTGGGGTTCAAACCACGAGCGCACCCTTGTGCAAGTGCGTGATAATGACTATATAGCAGGCCAATTCGTATGGACTGGCTTCGACTACCTCGGTGAGCCGACACCCTACGGCTGGCCCGCCCGCTCCTCTTATTTCGGGATAATAGACCTCGCTGGCTTCCCCAAGGACGCCTATTACCTCTATCAGAGCGAATGGCAGACGGATAAGACTGTCCTCCACCTCTTTCCGCACTGGAACTGGAAACCGGGTGAGGAGATTGACGTCTGGTGCTACTATAACAATGCGGACGATGTTGAGCTCTATGTCAATGGCCACTCCGCTGGCAAGAGGTGTAAGGACAAGAACTTCCTCCATGGTTTTTGGCGCGTCACTTATGAGCCCGGCGAAATCCGTGTCGTGAGCCGCAAGGACGGCAAGGCTGTGGCTGAGGAGACAATCCGAACTGCAGGCCGCCCCGCCCAGCTCCGTCTGACGCCGGACCGCTCCCGAATCCATGCCGATGGCGACGACCTCTGCTTTGTGACTGTCGAAGTGCTTGATTCTGACGGCAACCTGTGCCCTACCGCCCAGAACGAGATTTCGTTTGAGGTCGAGGGCGTGGCCCGCATCGAGGGTGTTGACAATGGTTCGCCCATATCGCTCGAACCGTTCAAGGCGAATAAGCGTAAGGCGTTCAATGGCAAGTGCCTGGTGGTGCTGCGCAGCAATGGCATGGCCGGAAACATCCGCCTGCGCGCTTCGGGCGATGAGCTGCAGTCTGGCGAGACGACTGTCAATTGTCTTGATGAACTCACCTATTAGATGGCCTGTCTCGCCATAGTAAGCCTAAAACACCATAAAAAGCAATAAAAAAGACGGGAAGCTGACCTCTCCCCGCCTTTTTCTTTATCTTTGAGTCCATATTCCCATACTTTATACTATCCATGACTAAAGACGTCGTCATTATCCCGACATACAACGAGAAGGAGAATATCACGGCTATCATCAACGCCGTCTTCTCTCAGCAACACGATTTCCATATCCTTATTATCGACGACGGCTCGCCAGACGGCACGGCGGACATTGTCAAGGACATGATGACGAAATACACGGAGGAGTTGCATCTCATTGAGAGACCTGGCAAACAAGGCCTTGGGACCGCCTATCTCACCGGCTTCAAGTGGGCCCTGGAGCATGGCTATGACTACGTGTTCGAGATGGATGCCGATTTCTCGCATGACCCGGCCGACTTGGAGCGTCTGCTCGACGCCTGTGTCGACGGTGGCGCCGACCTTGCCATCGGCTCTCGCTACATCTCTGGCGTCAATGTTGTCAACTGGCCCATGGGGCGCGTCCTGATGTCCTATTTCGCATCGGTCTACGTGCGCTTTGTGACGGGAATGAAGATTCGTGACACAACTGCTGGTTTTAAATGTTATAGCCGCAAGGTACTTGAGGCCATTGATTTGGACAATGTCCGCCTGAAGGGCTATGGCTTCCAGATAGAGATGAAGTTCACCACTTGGAAGTTGGGTTTCAACATCAAGGAGGTCCCCATCATCTTCACCGACCGCAAGCAGGGCAAATCCAAAATGAGCGGTGGCATTTTCAACGAGGCCGTCTGGGGCGTGATTGGTATGAAAATAGCCAGCCTGTTCAAAAAATATAAAAGGCATAACGCCGCTTAAACTAAAAAAATAGCAAGGCATGATTGAAGGCAAGTTGGCGACTCTCATCCGCGACGCACAGATTGTGGCTGAGGGCAAGGTGACGCGCGGGAGCGTTGGCATTGACAGTGAAGGACGCATCCATGACGTGTATGCCGATGGCGCCCCTCTGCCTGAAGCCGACGTGGTGGTTGACGCCCATGACATGTTCCTCTTCCCGGGGGCCATTGACGACCATGTCCATTTTCGTGACCCGGGCCTGACCCACAAGGCCGACATGGAGACGGAGTCCACTGCCGCCATCCTTGGTGGTGTGACTTCTGTCATGGATATGCCAAACACCAACCCGCAAACAACTTCCATAAGCGCATGGCAGGCTAAGGCCGACAGCGCAAAAGGACGCATGCGGACCAACTACGCTTTCTATATCGGGGCCACAAATGACAACGCCGATGAGCTTTTAAGGGCGGACTACTCGCGTGTTTGCGGAATAAAGGTCTTCATGGGCTCGTCAACAGGCGGCATGCTTGTCGATTCCGACTCTCAGCTCCGAAAAATATTCAGCGAGGCTCCGACCCTCATCGCCGCACATTGCGAGGATGAGTCTATCATCAAGGCCAACTCGGAGGCCGCGCGAGCTAAGTTTGGCGACGATGTGCCATGGGAGCAACACGCGGTCATCCGCTCTTTTCAGGCCTGCTTCGCCTCAAGCCACAGGGCTGCCGAGATGGCGCGTGAGACTGGCGCACGTCTCCACATCATGCACATCACGACAATGCGAGAGCTTGACCTCCTTGATGACGGGCCAAGCCGCCTGGTGACGGGCGAGGCCTGCCCTGCGCATCTGTGGTTCCACACCGAGGACTATGCTTCGCTCGGGTCGCTCATCAAGTGCAACCCTGCTGTCAAGACTTCGGCCGATCGTGACGCCCTGCGCACCGCTGTCTCCTCAGGACTCATCTCCACCATCGGAACAGACCACGCCCCGCATACCTTGGCCGAGAAAACAGGTCACAGCTATTGGCAGACCCCCTCTGGCATGCCAATGATTCAGCACTCGCTCACTCTCTGCCTGCGCATGGCCGATGAAGGATGGTGGAGCTACCCGACTGTGGCGGCTCGCATGGCCGAGAACGTAGCCGACCTCTATCGCATTGTGGACAGGGGACATATCCGCCCCGGATATTGGGCGGACTTGGCTCTCGTGAAAAAAGAGCCGAACGTTGTGGGGGATGTTGCGTACAAGTGTAACTGGTCGCCACTCAAAGGTGTGATGTTAAACCATAAGGTGGTCCAGACCTACGTCAACGGAAAATTAGTTCAAGAAAACGGCAAGCCTACGGGACGTGTGGTCTCTTCGCCGTTGACATTCGAAAAAAGAAAATCGTAAGACCTTTCTTAATGGCTACAATCAAGACAATCACAACACTCTCGTTGGTGGTCGCCGCACTGACGACGTCATGCTCTTCCGGTAACGGAGATGCGGAAAACGGGCAAGGCCTCACGCCAACCGCTCAGCAGAAAGAACTTCAGGACTCCGATGGCGAGAACGTCATCGAGTACATGGTCTATCTCAAACCTCAAGATTTGCGAGACCCCTATGCGCATGAGCTCTACGACCATTTCAACCGCGAGGCTTTCGTCGATTCTGTTTTCGCCGCTGTCTATCAGCATCATGCTGTAGTCTATGACGAGGATGGCAACGAGCTCTCTATTGAGGAGATAAAGGAGCGCGAGGTCACCGATCCACGCTACTCGCATGACAAGGTTGCCGGTGTGCGCTTCCGTGAGGCTTGGGACTTCGACCCGGTCAACAAGGTTATGACCAAAAAGGTCAAGAGTATGCTTGTCGGCTACGAATTTGTCGATGACAGCACCATTGTGGCAATCCGCCCCGCTTTCCTAATTAAATTCTAATCATCACCTGTCGGCACTTTACCTTATGAAACTTAGAAATTTCTGTTTGTCGGCCTTGTGCGCCATCGCCGCTACCGGCTTGACAGCCAATTCGTCTGCACAGACTATCAATGTGGTCTACACGACAGATGTGCATGGCGCCATTTTCAACTACGATTTCGTCGGCGACACCATCGCGCCCTATAGCCTGTCCAACGTCTACTCCTATGTCACGGCAGTCCGCGACACGAGCAAGAATGTCATTCTTTTGGACAATGGCGACTTTTTGCAGGGCACGCCTGTCGTCTACTACTATAACAATGTGGACACGGCCGGCATCAATGTCATGAGCCGTGTCTTCAATTTCATGGGCTATGACGCCGTTGGTGTCGGAAACCATGACATTGAGGCCCGCCATCGCGTCTACGACAAGATTGTCAAAGAGATCAAAGCCCCCATGGTTAGTGCCAACATAAAGCATGTTGAGGACAATACACCATATTTCACCCCCTATACGATTATCGAGAGGGCCGGTAAGCGCATTGCGGTCATCGGACTCACGACTCCCTACATTCCCCATTGGCTTGATGAAAGCTATTGGAAGGGCATGTATTTCGAGGATATGGTTCAATCCGCCCGCGAGTGGGTCAAACTGGTCCGCGAGAAAGAGAAGCCCGACGTAGTCATTGGTCTCTTCCACGCAGGCTACGATTATGAGTACGGCAATCAGAATGCCGATACCTATAAGAATGAGAACGCGTCGGTCCTCGTAGCGGAGCGTGTTGACGGCTTTGACGCTATCTTGATCGGCCATGACCACAAACTCTTTAATAAGGAGGTGACAAGCCCTTCCGGCAAGAAGGTGCCTGTGCTTGACGCTGGTGTGGCAGCCCGAAACGCGGGTCTCGTCTCCATCACGTTCGACAAGGAGGGCAAGCCAACTTGCAAGGCGTCGCTCGTGGCCATGAAGAACATCAAGCCCTCTGAGGAGTTCGACAAGAATTTCCTTCCGCAGCAACTCGCCGTCAAGGCTTACACCCGTAAGGTCATCGCCAATCTTCCTGAGGCTGTTGAGGCCTACAAGTGCCTCGCCGGCAGCTCAGCTTTCGTGGATATCGTCCACAGGTGCATGCTCAAACACACTGGTGCCGAAATCAGCATGACCGCCCCGCTGCTCATCAATGCCCGCCTGCCGCAAGGCGACATAACTGTGGGACGCATGTTCTCGCTCTACAGGTATGAGAACACTCTGTGCCTCGTCAAAATGACCGGCAAGGAGATTAAGGACTATCTCGAGTACAGCTACGATTTGTGGATCACCAATCCCGCCCAGGAGGGCCACATCCTGAAGATGAGCCGCCCCGGACGATTGGCCAACAACTATTATAATCTCGACTCGGCTGCGGGCATCATCTACACCGTGGACGTGACCGCCGAGAAGGGCAAGCGCGTCAAGATTATCAGCATGGCTGACGGAGCTAAGTTCGACAAGCGCAAGGAGTATAAGGTGGCTCTCAACAGCTATCGCGCCAATGGTGGCGGTGGACATATGGAGTTCGGCGCCGGCATCCCATACAACCTGCTGAAAGACCGTATCATCTCCTCTTTTGACACCGACCTCCGCGGACAGCTCATCAGCGACTTTGAGGGAATGACACAAAAGGACGGAAAACTGAATGTTGAGCCTCTCTACCAATGGCGTTTCGTGCCAGAGAGTGTGGCTGAAAAGGCTTTTGAGAGCGACATCAAGCTCTTCATGTAGTCGCCTTTCTCGTGCCAATCGCCTCTGATTTGCATGGGAACAGGCTGTGATGATGATAATTAATTCATTCACATTCCTATATTAAACTTATACACAAGAAAAATGGGAAAGATTTTAAAAATTGTTGGTGGAGTGATTGGCGGCCTGTTAGCGCTTGTCGTCCTCGCTCTGCTCATCGTCCCCACCTTTTTCAGTGACGAGGTTGAGGACTTCGCCAAGGGTGTAGTGAACCAATACGTCAAGGACGCAAAGGTTGACTTTGGCGACTTCTCACTCTCCATCTTCTCAAGTTTCCCCGACTTGCGCGCTGGCATTGGTCAGATTGACATCATTGGTCAGGGACGCTTTGATGGTGACACGCTTCTCCACGTCGGCAAACTCTATGCCGACATTGATGTCATGAAGGCTATCAATGGCGACATTCAGGTTAACGCCGTCAGCGTTGACGACGTCCTTGCCCAAGGCATTGTGACGGCTGACAGCCTCGTCAACTGGGACATCGTCAACATGGAATCTGATACAACCAGCACGGCCGAGGCTGACACCACTGCCTCCGCACCTCTCAAGCTCAACCTTGCCAAGGTCGACATAACCAACGTGCGTCTCGCCTACATTGATTCCACATCTAACACGCAAGCCAGCATCAACGGTCTCAATGCCAACATGAGCGGTAACATGAATGGCAATGTCATGGACCTCACTCTCAAACTTGGCATTGACGCCATCAACGCCGGGATGGGCGGCATCAACTATCTCAAGGGCGCGGCTCTCGACTTTGACGCCAAGGCCGTGGCTGACCTCGACTCCATGAAGTTCTCTTTCGACGAGAACAAGCTCACCTTCGCCGGTCTCCCTCTCGCTTTTGACGGCTGGGTTCAGCTCAAGGACTCCGATGTCATCGCGCTCGACATGAAACTTGCCGCGCTCGAGACTACTTTCCAGACCGTGCTCGACCTTATTCCGGAGAGCTACCTCAAGAGTGTTGAGGGACTTAAGACCACAGGTTCTTTTGAACTCTACGCCCAGGCCGCCGGTGAGTACAAGGATATGGACAACATTCCTGCCATCGATGCCCTCCTCAAGATTAACGACGGCTACGTCAAGTATCCCGACCTCCCCAAGTCGCTTGATAACATCAATGTGGCAGTAGTTGTTAATAACCCTGGCGGCTCGGCCGACCTGACAACTGTGTCGGTTGACACGCTTCATTTTGGTCTCGGTGGCAACCCGTTCGACATCAAGGCTCACGTCAAGACCCCTATCAGCAATCTGGTTTTTGACGCCTCTATGCTCGGCAAACTTGACCTCGGTAGCCTTAAGGATGCCCTGCCTCTTGACAGCATGGATATTGCCGGTGTCGTTGACGCTAATCTCAAAGTGGCTGGCGACATGGCCAGCATCGACAAGCAGCAGTATGAGAAGATCTACGCTGAGGGCAAGCTCGGTCTCAACAAGTTCAAGTTCTCAGGCAATGTCTTGCCCCAGGGACTCGATGTCCCACAGGCTCTGCTCACTTTCTCACCTAAGGCGGTCAACCTCAATCCTCTCGATGTCATCATTGGCAAGAGCGACATAAGCCTCAAGGGCAATGTGGAGGATTACCTCGGCTATGTCTTGAGCGATGGAACGCTCAAAGGCTCAGCCTCTCTCACATCCAAATTGCTTGATTGCAATGAGTTGCTCGCCATCGCGTCTTCTGATGCCTCAGCTGCTGACTCTACGGCTACTGCTTCAGCCGCTGTGACCGACACTACCGCCACCGAGCCTCTCGTCTTGCCCACCAACATCGATTTCACGTTCAACACTGACATCGACAAGTTGCTCTATGACAAGCTCGAGCTTACCAACATCAATGGTAAGGTTGCTCTCAAGAATGGTATCGCCGACCTCTCAAATCTCTCAACTGATATTTGTGACGGTAAGCTCGTTCTTAACGGCAAGTTCCAGACTCCCGAGAACAAGAATGCTAAGGTCGACATGGCCCTCGCTTTCAATAACGTGGACATCAATAAGCTGACTGGCTCATTCAGTGTTGTGGACAGCCTGCTCCCCATCGCCCACAGCGCCTACGGCAAAGTGACCATCGGTCTCGACATAACCAGCGAACTCGATGCTGAGCTCAGCCCTGTTCTCAAGACTGTCAACGGCAAGGGTAATTTCGCCTCTAATAGCATCCAGCTTAAAGACAGTGAGTTCCAGCAGAATTTGGCACGTCTCCTTGCCAATGAGAAGTACAAGGAGATTGACATCAAGGACGCTAAGGTGAACTTCACCATCGAGGATGGCAATATCGTTGTCACTCCGTTCAATATCAATTTGTTCGGTAAGAAGAGCACCTTCAGTGGCAAGCAAGGCCTTGACCAGACTATGGATTATGCGCTCTCCATGCCTGTGGCGCGTACTGAGATTGCGAGCCTCATCAGCAAGGCTGGCATAAGCGCCAAGTCTTGGTCAGAGGGCAGTGATCTGCCTGTCGGCGTCAAGATTACCGGTGTTCTGACCAAACCCCAGGTTAAACTCGACCTGAGCGAGGCTACTGCCACCGTCACCAAGGAGGTCACCAATCAGGCCACAGAGAAGGCTTCTGAGGCAATCGACAAAGCCATCTCAAACATCAAGGATGATAGGACAAAGGAGACGGTCAACAAGGCTAAGGATGCTCTTGGCGGCCTCTTCAAAAAGAAATAAGTAGGTCCGCGCTGTGCGCGGGATGAACTCTTTTCTCCCCCTCGGTCTTCAGTTTATAAGATGGCCGAGGGGGAGTTCGTTTTGTCTCATCTCGGCTCGTCATGATTGTCTTTGGGCTCAAAAATAGGGTAGGGCGATAGACCACTCACTTGGGTTTTTAACACATTTATAATCTATTGTGTATTAATATCATAGGTAATTTGCTGTAAAAAAGTGGGCTAAAGTGGTTGCAAGTGGTTTTATTGAGCCGTAAATTTACAGCCCGATATTATGGCAGAGAGTGTCTACTCGTTCATAGGCGACTTCGACAGTCGTGCGGACGCCAAGAATCGCGTCGTCCTACCCGCAGCTTTCAAGCGTGAGCTTGAGGGGCAGGAGGGTGTGCGTCTTGTCATCCGTAAGGACATTTTCGAGAATTGCCTGAACATATACCCCTTTGCCGTATGGGAGTCCATGATGGCCGATCTCCGCTCCCGCCTCAATCCCTATGATCGTCGGCATGCCCAGTTCATGCGTGAGCAGCAGCGGTCAACGTGCGAGGCGTCGTTGGACGGCAACGGGCGTCTGCTCATTCCGCAAAGGCTGCTCGACTCCATTGGCGCTGACAAGGAGCTTACTCTGCTCGGCGTCGATGACCACATCGAGTTGTGGGATAAGGCCACTTTCGCCTCCCAAGCCATGACAGGTGACGCCCTCGGCTCTCTTGCCGAAAGCCTTTTCGGGACCGGTGCCCAATAATTGTTCAAGCTATTAAACAAAGTCAACACGTGAGCGAAGAGACTGTGACATATCATGTGCCTGTGCTGCTGGCCGAGTCAGTGGACGCCCTTGACATTAACCCCTCAGGGACTTATGTCGACGTCACTTTTGGCGGTGGCGGGCATAGCCGTGAGATTTTGCGGCGGCTTGGCCCAGACGGGCGACTTATCGCCTTCGATCAGGATGCCGACGCGTTGCGGAACATCCCCGACGACCCTCGTTTCACCCTCGTTCACCATAATTTCCGCTTCATAGCCGACTTTTTGGACTATATGGGGGTGACCCCTGTTGACGGTGTCCTTGGTGACCTCGGTGTCTCCTCTCATCATTTTGATGATGGTGGCCGTGGTTTCTCTTTCCGTCAGGATGGTCCTTTGGATATGCGCATGAACCGCGAGGCCTCTCAGACCGCTGCCGACATTGTGAACACGTATGAGGCTGAAGCCTTGGTGCGCATCCTCGGCAACTGGGGCGAGGTGGACAAGCCTTTCCGCATTGTCAACGCCATCACGAAGTTCCGAAGCGAGAAACGCATCGAGACGACAGCCGAACTCCGTGAAATAGTTGAGAGTGTGACGCCTCGTAATGACCAGAACAAGACGCTGACCAAGGTGTTCCAGGCTCTGCGAATTGAGGTTAATCATGAGATGGACGCGCTCGACTCCATGTTGCGCGGATGTGCCAAGGTGTTGAGACCAGGTGGCCGCATGGCGATGATATCCTATCATAGTCTGGAGGACAGGATGGTCAAGAACATGATGAAAAGCGGTGACCCTCAAAAAGCTCAGGCCGAGCAGGACGCAATCTTCGGAACGTCTGACGTGCCGTTTGGCGGTGGCCCCCGTAAACCAATAATCCCGTCCGATGACGAGATCGAGCGAAACCCGCGCTCACGGTCCGCCAAACTGCGTTGGGCCGAGAAGAGGGGAAAGGGGGCTAAGCGTGGCTAATGGAACCGCAAAAAAGAAGTCAGGCTGGCTCAAAAAGCTGATTGAGGCGAACCCGGTCGTCACGATTGAGCAAATCAAGTTCGCTGTCTTCATGGTGCTCCTGGGCTTCATATACATAACCAACCACCTCGACGCTGAGAAGAAGACGCGGCGCATAGCCGATCTCACCAATGAGATTCAGGAGCTGAACTATGAGCACATCAGCACCCAAAGCGAACTGATGAACATGAGCAAGCAAAGCGAAGTTTTGCGCCGTGTCAATGCTGAGGGGCTGGGACTTAAGGAGTTGACCGAGCCGCCGAGGATAATCGAGTAGCCGACATCGCAGTCTGCTCGTAACAAATAAATGGGGCCGCCCCTCCCCACAAAAACAGGGGCGCTGCCACTTAAACAGATGGACAATAAATATAAGCCGACATACAGGAGAATCACTGTCACGCTTTTCGTGATGGCAGTCCTCGGCATTGCCATCTGTTCAAAGGCTTTCTATCTCAAAGTGGTGAGGGGCGAGTATTATCGCGAGATGATGGAGAAGTCATATTCGCAGAGGCATGTCAAGGCGTTGGCTGTGCGAGGTGACATCCTGGCTCGTGATGGCCGCAAACTGGCTTGCTCGGTGCCCAATTATCTCATCACCATGGACCCCTGCACCGAGGGGTTGCCGGACAGCGTCTTCAACCGCGACATTGGTAAGCTCTCGCGCCAACTGTCGGCTCTCTTTGGAGACAAGTCGCCAGACGAATACAAGAAGCGCATTTGCGACGCGCGCATAAAGGGTAGGCGTTACCTTGAACTTGGCAACAGGCGCATATCGCATGCCGAGCGGAAACAAGTGGAGCAATTCGCCATCTTCTGCCGCGGACGCAACAAAGGCGGCTTCATCCCAGTGCAAGGCGATGAGAGAAAGAACCCATTCGGACTTCTCGCGGCTCGAACCATTGGTAAACTCTATGCTGACAAGGATAAGGGCGGCATGGTGGGCCTCGAGAACTCATATAACAAGGTGCTCCGCGGAAAGGACGGCATAAACATCCAGACCCGCATGACGGGCCGATGGGTGAATGTGGAGGGCACTCCGTCAGAGAATGGAAGAAGCCTCCAGACGACCATTGACATAGACATTCAGGATGTGGCCGAGTACTCGTTGCTCAACCAGCTGCGAGCACATGACGCCGACCATGGCGTGGCAATCCTTATGGAGGTCAAGACTGGCGCCATCAGGGCCATCGTCAACCTGCACCGAAGGAGTGACGGCTCTTATGCCGAGGACTATAACTACGCCATTGGCGAGTTGGCCGAACCCGGCTCTACCTTCAAACTGGCGTCGCTCATGGCGTGCCTTGAGGAGGGTAAGGCCACGCTGAAAGACACCATTGACACCTATGAGGGCGAGTTCAAGATATATGACCGTGTGATGCGAGACAGCAAGATTGGCGGTCATGGCAATCTGACTGTCAAACAGGCTTTTGAGGTCTCCAGTAACATTGGTTTCTCGCGACTCGTGATGAGGTGTTTCGATAATAACAAGAAAGGCTACATTGAGCGGTTGAAAGATATGGGGCTGTGTGACAGCCTGTGTGTCGACATCGAGGGCGAGAAAGCCACTGACATCAAGGAGCCTGGCGACGACGACTGGAGCGGCACGACTCTGCCGTGGATGTCCATAGGATATGAGATCCGCCTCACCCCGCTTCAACTGCTGACCTTCTATAACGCCGTGGCGAACAATGGAACCATGATGCGCCCCATGTTTGTGGAGTGCCAATGGGAGAATGGGAAGCGCGTCAATGTGAATAAACCCCATGTGATGCGAAACTCCATAGCCACGTCGCGCACCATCAAGGCCGCCCAAGAGGCCCTCAAAGGCGTGGTGGAGGAAGGCACGGCGCGCAACATCCGCAACACGCCCTATAAGATTGCAGGCAAGACCGGAACTGCGCAGATCGCTAAGGGCAGCGGTGGTTATGGCAGCGGGACCGAACGCAGCTATTTGGCATCGTTCGCCGGCTATTTCCCTGCTGACAACCCGCTTTACAGCTGCGTTGTCATGGTCTATGGCCCCAACAACCAGTTTTACTATGGCAATGTGGTGGCGGGCTCTGTCGTCAAGGACATTGCGGACCGCGTCTACGCCGCCGAGTTCCGCAAAGGCACTGGCAAGGTGACCCCCGTCCCCCCATCGTCTGGCGTAATGCCATACAGCAAAGGTGGCTGGGCTCCCGACCTCCTCAAGTCCATCAAGTCGCTTGACATACCATGCTCGGCCTATTCGTCCGGCTCCTCTAACTGGACGTCGACTCAAGCCAAGCCCGAGGGCATCAGCATCACGCCGCGCTATTTCCCCGAGGGAATCGTGCCAAATGTGTTCGGAATGGGTGCGACTGACGCGGTGAGCCTTCTCGAAGGCATGGGGCTGAGGGTGACTCTCAGCGGCGTCGGTCGAGTGGTTAGCCAATCACCGTCAGCCGGATCATCCTTTGTCAAGGGGCAGGTGGTCAGTCTGAGCCTAAGCGACGACTGATGAACTCAATGTTTTTTAATCAAGACAATAACGGGTCGGTGTGGCTCTGCGCATTGCGCGCACGCTCCGTCTCGAAAAGATATAAAGTAAAATGACACTTAAGGACATTTTAGACAAAGCGTCGCGTGGCTTGGCCGGCATGAGTGTGACAGGCCCCACCGATCAGGAGATAACCAGTGTTACCCTCGATAGCCGAAAAGCTGTGAGTGGCTCCATTTTTGTTGCCCAGAAAGGCGAGAAGGTTGATGGCCACTCGTTCATCGGCAACGCGATTGCAGCAGGCTGCCGCGCCATTGTGTGCGAACATGCACCGGCTGATGGTGTCCCCGCCGACTGCGCCGTCATTCTGACGAGTGATACGCACGAGGGGCTTGGACATGTGGCCGCCGCTTTTTATGGCAACCCCTCCGAGCATCTCAAACTGGTGGGCGTGACCGGTACCAATGGCAAGACGACGACCGCCACTTTGCTCTATCGCCTAACAACGGCTCTCGGACACAAGAGCGGCCTCTTCTCAACCGTGGCCAATTATGTCGGCGAGACCCGCACCACCGCCATGCAGACCACGCCCGACGCCATCACCCTGCAACGCAATATGCGTCAAATGGTTGATGAGGGATGCGAATATTGTTTCATGGAGGTCAGCTCGCACAGTGTGGTGCAAAGGAGAATTGCGGCTCTCGATTTCGATGGCGGCATCTTCACCAACATAACCCACGATCACCTCGATTTCCACAAGACGTTCGCCAACTACATTGAGGCCAAGAAGGGTTTTTTCGATGGTCTGAAAAAAGAGGCGTTCGCCCTGACGAATGTCGATGACAAGAATGGTCTCAAGATGTTGCAAAACACCGCTGCCGCAAAACGTACCTACTCACTCAGAACCATGGCCGACTATAAGGGCGAGGTGATTGAGGACAGCATGGACGGCATGCAGATGAGTTTCAACGGGACTGAGGCTTTCATGCAGTTCGTCGGCAGGTTCAATGCCTATAACCTCTTGGAGATTTATGGCGCAGCTGTCGAATTGGGTTTCGCTCCCCACGATGTCATTGTGGCTCTGAGCACTCTCCGTCCTGTCGATGGCCGTTTCCAGACAATCAGGCTCAAGAACGGTGCCACCGCCATTGTTGACTATGCGCATACGCCCGATGCCCTTGAGAATGTTTTGTCAACTTTGTGTGAGGTGCGCAAGGATGGTCAGCAAATCATTTGTGTGGCTGGTTGCGGTGGCGACCGCGACAAGACAAAGCGTCCCGAGATGGCTCGCGAGGCTGTGCGCTGGGCCGACCGCGTCATCTTGACGAGTGATAACCCCCGTAGCGAGGAGCCTGAGGCCATTTTGGCTGATATGCGTGCCGGCCTTACTGACGCCGACATGGATAAGGTGCTGACTATCGCGGACCGCCGTGAGGCCATACGCACTGCCGTGGCCCTCTCTAAAAAGGGAGACGCGGTCCTTGTGGCTGGCAAAGGTCACGAGGATTACCAAGAGATTAAGGGTGTGAAGCACCATTTCAGTGACATGGAGGAACTGGAGAAACTGCAGTAGCTGCAATAACAATCAACTTTCGCAACGCACATTTACAAACCGGACTACACAGAAAAACTATGTTGTATTATCTGTTTCACTATCTGCAGCAAGCTGGAGTGCCGGGCGCAAGCCTTTTCCAGTATGTCTCGTTCCGCTCCGCTTTGGCCATCGCCTTGTCGCTCATCTGCGCCACGGTGGTAGGCCGCCATGTCATCCACCTGCTCCAGAGGCAGCAGATTGGTGAGACCATTAGAGACCTCGGGCTTGAGGGACAGTTGCAGAAGAAAGGCACGCCCACCATGGGTGGCGTCATCATAATCTTCTCAATCCTGCTGCCCGTCCTTCTTCTCTGCAAACTGAGTAATGTCTATGTCATTCTCATGATTGTCACCACGGTGTGGCTTGGCGCGGTTGGTTTTATTGATGACTATATCAAGGTTTTCCGCAAGAACAAGGAGGGTCTGTCCGGACGTTATAAGATTTTCGGTCAGGTCGGCCTCGGCATAATTGTCGCCGCTACACTCTATTTCAATGATGAGGTCGTTGTCCGCTCAAGCGCGCCTGCCGAGCCCTCCGCCAATGTGACCGAGCAGGTTGACGCAGCCGTGGCCAACACGCCATCCGTCCACCACACACACATAACCAAGCTGCCTGTCACGACTATTCCTTTCCTCAAGGAGCATCAGTTTGACTACCGTTGTCTGGCAAATTGGGCTGGCGAGCATCGCACTGCAGTGGGTTGGATAATCTTCGCCTTTGTGGTCATCCTGATTGTCACGGCCGCAAGCAATGGCGCCAACATGACAGACGGACTGGATGGCCTCGCTGCCGGAACTTCGTCCATCATTGGTGTGGCTCTTGTCATTTTAGCCTATGTCTCTTGCCATTTCGAGTTTGCCAACTATTTGAATATTATATTCATCCCCAATTCGGCGGAGCTTGTGGTCTTCATGTCGGCATTCGTCGGCGCCACCATCGGTTTCTTGTGGTATAACGCCTATCCTGCCCAGGTGTTCATGGGCGACACTGGTTCTCTCACCATTGGCGGCATCATTGGCGTCTTTGCCGTCTTGATCCATGTCGAGCTCCTTCTGCCCATTCTTTGCGGCATCTTCTGGATTGAGGATCTCTCTGTCATTCTGCAGGTCTACTACTTCAAATATACGAAGCGCAAATATGGTGAGGGCCGAAGGATTTTCCTCATGGCTCCCCTCCATCACCATTTCCAAAAGAAAGGAATAACCGAGCCCAAGATTGTGACGCGCTTCTGGCTGATTGGCATCCTTTTGGCCATCGTCACTGTTCTGACTCTCAAAATCAGGTAGGCGGATCGCGCCGGCTGTCCATCATTAGGTGACGCCATTCTTACCGAGCGCGATGCCGTGAAAACAAATTAGGACATTCTGAAAAGAAAAAATATAACTGACATGGAGAAGCTGATCGTGTTGGGCGGAGGAGAGAGCGGTGTCGGCGCCGCCATCCTTGGCAAAGTAAAAGGATATGATGTGCTGGTAAGTGACAGCGGTATGCTCAAGGAGCAGTATCGTGACGAGCTCGACCGTGAGGGCATTGCCTTCGAGGAGGGTGGACACACTGAAAGCAAGGTTCTTGCCGCCGACTTGTGCATCAAGAGCCCTGGCATTCCTGAGACTGCGCCCCTCGTTGTAGCCCTGAGGGCAAAGGGTGTGCCTGTCATCTCCGAAATCGAGTTTGCCGGACGCTACACTAAAGCCCGCAAAATCGGAATTACCGGCGCCAACGGCAAGACTACGACCACTCTGCTCACCCACCATATCTTGACTCATTGCGGCATCAAGGCCTCTTTGGCCGGCAATGTGGGCTTCAGCATGGCGCGTCAGGTGGCAAAAGGCGATGAGCCTGACTGGTATGTGATTGAACTGAGCAGTTTCCAGCTCGACGACATGTATGATTTCAAGTGCGACGTCGCGGTCCTCTGCAACATCACGCCGGACCACATGGATCGTTACGACCATAGCTTGGCCAACTATGCGCACGCCAAGTATCGCATCACCCAAAACATGGGCGAGGATGAGGTCTTCATCTATAATGCTGATGACCTCGGGACGCTCACTTACTTCAACAATCCCAAGGCGACTTGTGTCCCCGTCTCCACGCTTAACCGCTCCCGCTTCGCCGTTTGTGACGAGGGGAAGATTGATATTAATCTGGGCAAGACGGAGCACATCACCATGTCTGCGGACGAGCTGCCCATACCCGGCAAGCACAATGTCTACAACTGTATGATGGCAATGACCGCCGTAATGGCCATAAGCCATGTGACAGACGAGAAGCTCGTCATCAAGTCTGATGATATTGTGGCTGCGCTGAAGTCTTTCCGCAATGCCCCACATCGCCTTGAGAGGGTGCGCACTCTCGATGGAGTCGATTATGTCAATGACTCGAAGGCTACTAATGTTGACGCCGCATGGTATGCGCTTGAGGCTCAGACTCGCCCAGTCGTGTGGATTGCCGGCGGCAAGGACAAGGGCAACGACTATAGTGTGCTCTTTGACTTGTGCCGTCAGAAGGTCAAGGCGCTCGTATGCTTAGGCAAGGACAACGCCAAGCTGCTCGAGAACTTCAAGGGCGTGATACCCGCCATTGTGGACACTCACAGCATTGCCGACTGTGTGGCCGAGTGCCATCGCCTTGCCCAAGCGGGCGACGTGGTTCTCCTTTCACCATGCTGCGCAAGTTTCGACCTCTTCTCCAGCTATGAGAACCGAGGCGACCTCTTCCGCGACGAGGTGAACAAACTCTGATTGTCTGACTCGTCTTGGTGGAGGACTGACCAATGTCAAACATTTTCAGGAGACTATGCTGCTACTTCAAGGGCGACCGTTGGCTGCTCGGGACTGTCGTGTTCCTATGCCTGCTCTCGCTTTTGGCCGTGTATAGCGCATCGAGCGTACTCGCCTATCAGAAGGCAAGTGGTGACACGTCGCACTATCTTTTCCGTCATGCGCTCTATTTGTGTGGTGGCCTCTTGGTTATGATGACTGTGAGTAACATCAAGCCACGCTTCATATCCGGTTTCGCCGAGGTCATGCTGATTGGCAGTGTGCTTCTCTTGTGTGCCACCTTCGTTTTCGGTTCCAGCATCAACGGCTCATCTCGTTGGTTGAGCATGGGGCCGGTGACGTTTCAGCCGTCCGAGGTGGCCAAGGTCTCCCTTATGATATACGTGGCCAAGTGTCTCGCCAAGAATGAGGATAACCCCTCAAAGGCCTTCACTTTCATACTTGCGGCCTCTGCCCTTGTGTGCGGAATTATACTGCTTGAGAACCTCTCCACCAGTTTGGTCTTGGCGGCGTCTGTTTTCGTTGTCATGATTGTCGGCCGTGTGCCGATGGGCAAGATTTTTGCGCTGCTTGGCATTGCCGGCGTACTTGTCGCCTTAGTCATCTACTTCGCTCCCTTGACCAAGGATGTGTTTCCGAGAGCCATGACATGGCGTGCGCGTGTTGAGCGTTTTCTTGGTGACGAGGGTGCGCAGAGTCGCCAACAGACGGGCCTTACTCAGGCTGATCAGGCTCTCATGGCTGTCAGCACTGGCGGTTTGGCCGGTCGCGGCCCGGGCAATAGCTATATGAAGAATTTCCTGCCTCAGGCGTATAGCGATTTCATCTTCTCTACTATTCTTGAGGAGTATGGTCTCTGGGGCGGCATTCTGGTCGTCTTGGCCTATTTCTTTGTCCTTGCGAGGGCGAGAATTGTCGCTCTGAGGTGCCAAAAGCCGTTCCACTTGTACCTGATTTTCGGGTTGGCTGTCCTGATAACTATTCAGGCTGTCACGAATATGGCTGTGGGTGTGGGGCTTATCCCTGTCACGGGTCAAACATTGCCCATGGTCAGCATGGGTGGCACGTCCAACTTCATCACAGGCGCGACTTTCGGCATCATGCTGTCTGTCAGTCAGGAGACTGAGAGGCTCAATGCGCTGAAAAAAGCCGCCTGACGGTTATCGATAAATAAGGATATTACGCTTGCCGACGCATACCTTGGGACTTCGGGCGGCATGCGCAGAACAATATATGAGAAGATTCCCAGGGGCAAACAATTCAGCAAAGTTATGAAAGTCATCATAAGCGGCGGCGGAACGGGTGGACACATCTTCCCCGCCATCTCAATAGCCAATGCCTTGCGCGAGGCGGATCCTACGGTGGATATTCTTTTCGTGGGTGCTCAGAACAAGATGGAGATGGAGAAGGTCCCTGCCGCGGGATACAAGATTGTCGGTCTGCCGGTGGCTGGTCTGCATAGGCAGATTAATCTGAGGAATATAGGCAGAAATCTGATTCTCCCGTTCAAGCTCATAGGCAGCTATGTGAAGGCCGGCCGCGTCGTCTCCGACTTCAAGCCCGATGTCTGCGTCGGCGTCGGTGGTTACGCAAGTGCGCCTGTTCTCTATCGTGGAGCCGGCAAGGGTGTCAAATGCCTCATTCAGGAGCAGAACTCATACCCTGGCATCACCAATAAAATCCTGGCTCGCTACGCAGCTAAGATTTGTGTGGCATATCCCGGCATGGAGCGTTTCTTCCCCAAGGAGAAGATTATCATGACTGGCAACCCTGTGCGTCAAAACTTGCGCGAGGATGTTGACCGTGCCACAGCGGCTGCCGCTTTCGGACTCGACCCCAATAAGAAGGTTATCCTTGTAATAGGTGGTAGCCTTGGCGCTCGCTCCATCAACAACGGCATCTTGGCCTCGATTGACAAGCTCGACCCCAATGTCCAATTGCTGTGGCAGACTGGCGCTTTGTATTATGACCGCATCCATGCCGCCTTGGAGGGCAAAGAGCGTCCTAACGTGGTGGCCACCGCATTCATCAAGCAGATGAACTTGGCATACGCCTTGGCTGATGTCGTCGTCTCCCGCGCCGGGGCAAGCTCCATTTCCGAGCTTTCACTCCTTGGCAAGGCTGCCATCCTTGTCCCCTCACCCAATGTGAGCGAGGATCACCAGACTAAGAACGCACGCGCGCTTGAGGTCGAGAATGCCGCAATTATGGTGGCTGACGCCCAGTCGGATACTCTGATTGAGGTGGCTCAGGATACTCTCAAGGACAGTCAAAAAATAGCGGACCTTGAGCAGAATATCGTGAAATTCGCTCGCCCTGATGCGGCAAAAGAGATAGCCCAGGAGGTCATTCGCCTTGCCTCACAGAAATAATCATACAGAACCATGAACAAGACAGAGAGGGTCTATTTCCTTGGCATTGGTGGCATTGGCATGAGTGCCATCGCGCGTCACTATCGCAGTCTCGGCATCCCCGTGGCCGGATATGATCGCACGCCGTCTGACATAACTCGCCAGCTTGAGTCTGAGGGTGCCGAAGTCTCATATACTGACAGTGTGGATTCTGTGCCGCAGTCGTTCCGCAATCCGGAGGGTACGCTTGTCGTCCTCACGCCGGCCATTCCGCCCGATAGCCAGATTTGGGCGTTCTTGCGCAAGCAGGGTCACAGGATTGAGAAGCGCGCTGTGGCTCTTGGCGAACTGACCGACCCGCTCAAGACGTATTGCGTGGCAGGTACGCATGGCAAGACTACCACCTCTACGCTCATGGCGCACATCATGCGGCAGTCGTCTGTCGGCTGCTCCGCGTTCCTTGGTGGCGTGTCTGTCAACTACGATACCAACTATTGGGGTAATAACCAAAGTGATGTGGCTGTGACTGAGGCTGATGAGTTTGACCGCTCTTTTCTGCAGCTTCATCCCACGGGCGCCGTCATCACTGCCATGGATCCCGATCACTTGGACATTTATGGCACTCATGCCGAGATGATAAAGTCCTTCTTGGACTTCGCTGCTAATGTCCGTCCTGGTGGTCTTCTTGTCGTCAAGAATGGCCTCCCCGTGGTCAGTGAGGATGTGGCCAAAGGTGTGACCATCAGGACCTATGCCCTGCTTGACCCATTGGCTGACTTCCATGCTGAGAATATTCGTACCCGCGACCAGAGGTATGAGTTCGATCTTGCCACGCCCGATGGCATCATCAAGGATATCCGACTCGGAATCCCTGGCCTTCACAATATTGAGAATGCGGCGGCCGCCATCGCCATGGCTCTCCATGCGGGAGCTACAGCCGATGAGGTCCGCTCAGCTTGCGCCTCATTCAAAGGTGACAAGCGCAGGTTCGAGATAAAGCTGGAGACCCCGAGCGCCATGGTCATTGACGACTATGCGCATCATCCGCAGGAAATAAGGACGACGCTCGAATCCCTCCGTCATCTCTATGCGGGGCGCAAGCTCACAGTGGCTTTCCAACCACACCTCTATACACGCACTCGCGACTTGGCGGACGACTTTGCGCAGGCTCTCAGTCTGGCTGACCGCACGTGGCTCATAGACATCTATCCGGCCCGCGAGGAGCCTATCGAGGGCGTCTCGTCACAAATGCTGCTCGACAGGATGAAGCCAGGTGTCGGTCGCATGAGCTCAAAGGTCGCCTTGGCCGATGACATTGTGAGCGAGGATTTCGACATCGTGGTGGTCATGGGAGCTGGCAACATTGACCGTCTGGTCGATGGCATAACAGAAAAAGTGAGGAACGCGATAGGTAAATAATCATCATGGCCGACAAAGGAAACAAAGAGGCGAGGAAAACCATGACGCTGAGCATCCCACAGTCAGTTGCCAAACTGCTGAGGATGTTCGGGGCGGTCATTGTGCTGCTCTATTTCCCCGTGGCTCTATACTTTGTCCAACGTGAAAAGGCGCAAACGCGCTGCGAATCAATCAGGACCAATGTCCACACCGATGGCGACGATGTCCTGATAACAGATCGCGGATTGCGCGGCTTAGTCAGTTCTGAATTCCCCAACCTGACCGGCTCACTGCTCAACGAGGTCAACTATGCCGAGCTTGAGGAGCAGATTGAGAGGCTCGACGTCGTGGAGCGGTGTGAGGCCTATCCCACTCTCGGCGGAGCCATTCACATTGACATATACCAGCGCAAGCCCGTCATGCGCGTCTTCTCTTCCGGCGGCTCATACTACATGGATCGCGATGGATATAAGATAACCGCAATCAATGGGATGCGCACTCACACGCTGGTGGTCAACGGCAATGTCAACCAGATGGCCGACCCCCAGCCACTCATAGACATGTGCAACTACATCAACTCCAACTCGTTCTGGAAGTCTATGATAGAGCAAGTCTATGTTGATCGGAGGCTCGAGTTCGTCCTCGTCCCGCGCGTCGGCAACCACGTGGTCGAGTTCGGCTCGGCCGACAATATGGAGCATAAGTTCGACACTCTCTACAAGCTCTACAAGTACGGCTGGGAGAAACAGGAGTGGAACATATACAAGAAAGTAAGCCTCAAATTCGAGGGTCAGGTGGTCTGCACCAAGAGATAGTATAGTCAAGTTAACCACAACTTAAATCATTTCATGACATGGAGAACTACATTGTGGCCATAGATCTCGGCACCTCAAGCACGCGCGTGGTGGCGGGAGTGTGCAACGGGCAGGAGCCTTACAGCCTCGGCTCGGTGACTTACGAGGTAATGGAGTCAAAAGGCATGTTGCGCGGCTCTGTATCGAATAAGGATGAAGTGAGCAAAGTGTTGAACAACGTCCTGCTCGGTGTGGCAAGGAAATTGGGTGGCTCTAAGAACCGCAAGGAGAGCGCCAAGATTTTCAGCCAGCTGGGTGTCAACGTGGGTGGACTTAACTATAGCACTACGCCAGTCAAGGAGAATGTCAGGCTCGATAACGAGAAGGTGACAGTGCGCACCATTGACAGGGTTGAGAGTCGCATGCGCGAGGAGAAGGAGGGACGCATGATCGATGACAAGATCATAGGCTTCATCTCCACCGGTTTCTCTATTGACAACGAGCCTTTCAACGATGCCGTGATTGACCGCAGCGGATCCACGCTCGAGGCCGTCTATTTCTGCGTGTCGGCCAAACGCTCAGCCCTCTCTGTAATCAGTGATTCTTTCCCTTCTGTGGCGCGCCCCACTGATTTCTTTGTGTCGGCAATGGCCAAGGCCCAAGTCCTGCTCACCCCGGCGCAAAGGCGTGACGGCGTGGCACTTGTCGACATAGGCATGGGCAACATAGGTGTAGCTGTCTATTATCGCGACGCACCCGTCTATGCCGTGTCCATACCTTTTGGTGCCGCTACTATTACGAAGGACTTGGCGCAAGGGCTTTGCATTAGCGAGAAGGATGCCGAGGCCGTCAAAATCAGGTTCGGCCTCATGGATGAGAAAGGGGCTCAAACCAAATTCTCTGTCAACTTGCCAAGTGGCGAATCTATCCTTATTGACGGCAGAGCCACAAATTTCTATATCCGAACCCGACTCGAAGAGCTTGGCGCATATATCTATTCTGCCATAAGTGAGGCACAGAGGCGTGGAGCGCCCAAAGACCTTAAGGTGGCTCTCACCGGTGGCGGCTCAAAACTCAAGGGCTGCGCCAAAGTCCTTGAGAAACAGCTCGGCCTCTCACTGACGCAGACCATTTGCCCTCTCGCCACAGGCATTCCCGCCGACAAGGTTGAGGAGTTGGCCGGAGCGTTGGGCATGGCCTCAATCATGTCTCGCGGCATCTTGAAAGCCAAGGCGCAAGAGCAGTCCGCCCCACCAACTCTGCCGTTTGACAACGTTGACGAGCCCAAAGCCCCAGTGGAAAAAGCCCCGGATGTGGAACCCAAAGCCGCGGAGGTCAAACCTGAGCCCGAACCAGAGAAAACAGAGCCTGAACCACAGCAAAAGAAAAGTTCTGGCGGTGGTCTGTTCAGGCAGTTTGGCCGTGTTTTGGACTCACTCTCCAATCATATGAGTGACGATTTTAACACTAAACAATAAGAATCACACGTTTTATAACTCAATGAATTTAAGGACATGGATCAGCTCGACAACAGTATAATTGACAGTTTCGCCATTGGTGAGGATAATGTGACGGAGCAGTCGCACTACATCAAGATTATCGGTGTGGGCGGCGCAGGCTGCAATGCGGTCAACAACATGTATGAGATGGGCATTGAGGGGGTCAACCTCATTGTCAGTAACACGGACTTGCAGGCCTTGAACAACAGCCCTGTTAAACGTAAGATTCAGCTTGGCTCCAATCTGACCGACGGCCTCGGCGCGGGCAACCAACCTGAGCGTGGTCGCGAGAGCGCACTTGAGGCCATGGATGAGATAAAAGAGGTGCTTGAGGATAACACCAAGATGGTGTTCATCGCCGCCGGCATGGGTGGCGGAACGGGCACTGGTGCTGCTCCCGTCATTGCCAAGGCTGCCAAGGAGATGGGCATCCTTACCATTGGCATCATAACCATCCCATACAGCAAGGAGGGCAAGCCGCGTCTGCGACAGGCGATCAGGGGCGCGGAGGAGATGAGCCAATGCGTGGATTCTCTGCTTGTGGTCAACTGCGACCGCATATATGATCTCTATCGCGACAAGAAACTCCTTTTTGATGAGGCTTTCAAGATTGGTGACAACGTCATAAGCCTTGCCGCAAAGGGCGTGGCCGAGATGATAACCAAGCCCCGTAAGTATAACGTTGACTTCCAGGATGTCAAGACTGCCATGACTGACAGCGGTTGCTCTCTCATGGGCACTGCCGAGGCCAAAGGCGAAGACCGCGCCCTGCGTGCCGTCACTGAGGCCCTCAACTCGCCGCTGCTCAATAACAATGACATAAATGGCGCAGTCTATGTGCTGGTGAACATTAGCGCGTCGCCATCCGCTCCTCTCGAACTCGATGAGTATGACCAGATCCAGACCTATGTCTATGAGCAGGCTGGCGGAGATGATAATGAGAATGTGCAAGTCATTTGGGGCGCCGGTAGCGACTGCGACGATGTCGAGGAGGGTGCTCTGCGCGTGACTGTCATCGCCACAGGCTTCAGTCAGAACGTCTTCGAGATCAGGAGCGAGAAGTACGTGACCGTGGATCTGACTCCCGGCGCGCATGCCGAGGCTGAGAAGAATGTTGAAATTGACGACGAGGAGAAGTCTAAAACTCTGGAGTTCGTTGACGAGAATACCCAGAGAACCAACAAGATCATGGACAATATATATGGCGGTGGCAAGAAGAGTGCCGTCAAATCTGACGATTTCGACACTAACAAGCTCCGCCCAGCCACCAGCATACCTCTCGATAAACTGAATGAGGAGGTCCTGAGGAACATTGAGCAGACCCCTGCCTACAAACGCAGAGCCAACGAATAGTAAACCTTACTGACAAACTGGTCGGTAAAACACGAGTATAACAACTAAACACATTACAATATGAGCTTCATTGATCAGATTACTGAGGACATCAAGAGCGCGATGAAGGCGCATGACAAGGTTCGCCTTGAGGCTGTTCGCGGCATCAAAAAGGAACTTATTGAGGCCAAGACCGCCAAAAGCGCAAATGAGGAGCTTGCCGAGTCTGATGTCATGAAAATTCTCCAGAAGATGGTAAAGCAGCGCCGCGACACTGCCATCGTCTATGTCGAGCAAGGCCGTCAGGACTTGGCCGATGAGGAGACCGCGCAGGCCGACATCATTGCTGCTTACCTCCCTGCAGAGATGACTCCCGAGGAACTTGAGGCTGCCGTGGCTGCCATCATTGAGAAGGTTGGCGCGCAGAGCATGAAGGACATGGGCAAGGTGATGGGCACCGCAAGCAAGGAGTTGGCTGGTCGTGCCGATGGCAAGAACATCTCCGACTGTGTCAAGAAGTTGCTCGCCGCAAAGTAAATGCAGAAAAGAGCAAATCGCTTAAAATAGCCGCCCGGCCTACTCGGCTCCTGATCACATATTAGGTCTGGAAGCACGACTTTGGGCGGATATGTCAATGGCCGTTGGCCGCAACTCTCGTCACTTTGGGCGGGGTGTGCGGCCAACGGCTTTTTTTATCTGAACTTTGTTCGCCAAGTTGTTGTAAGAGGTGATGTTACGCAAGAAATGTGCAAGCTTCGTCGTGGCGGAATCTCGTCAAAGGTCTTTGTGAGGTAGTCTTACGCCATCAAAGGACGAATAAATAGCCGGCCCGGAGAAAAATCCGAGCCGGCTATCTTATTTGTGGTGAGCTCTACCGTAGTGTGTTAAGGCGTTGTCTACGACGGATTATCAGAATATCTCTTTTTGCAAGACTGTAGGTGAGCCAGCAGACGAGTTCGTCGGCAAGAAAGGCGACAACGAAGACGATAATGTTGAGCGCGACGTAAATATCCCGGTCTTGGTTGGCCAAGTTTTGCAATTCGACGCAACATAATTATCACAAGATAGCCCAATCCCATATCATTTCGCTTGTGTCGCTATTGATGCTCCGCTTATATCAACTCCCCCCGTCTCACTCCGCGCGGTGACACGCCCAGCTCCCTCTTGACATATTTGCCAAAGAACGATAGGTTGTCAAATCCGCACATCTCAGCCACCTGTTTCACTGTCATGTCCGGGTCTGTCAGCATCCTGCGGATTTTCTTTTGAACCTTTTGGCATATAAGTTCGCGCGCCGTCATGCCTGTCTCGCGGCGGCACACTGATGACAGGTATTTGGGCGTGACGCACAGCATGTCGGCGTATGCCTTGACTTCGCGCTTCTGCGGAGTCTCGCTGTCTACGAGGGATATGAATTTGTTTGTCAGGTTGGCCCCCGATGTATATTGAGTCGCTACGGCCTCCTTGCCAATATGTCTCATCAGGACGTCCGCACTGCTGTTTATTAGAGCCAAGAACAGATTGTCCATCATGTCATTGCGATGCTTGCCAATGCATTTGCTGTTCATCTTGAACTTGACGTACTCGAAGTCATGAAGCAGCTCGTCGGCCTCCTCTGGCGCGAGGTGGATTATCGGGTGCTCCTCTATCGCCCTCCTGCTGTAATATCTGTCGCATATCAGCTGCTCGAAATAATCTGTGGCAAAAAGGACACCTTGGCATTTGAAGTCAAGGCTGGTCCTGATGTGTTCATAGAACTGGTTGGGGTGGCACAGGGCAATGTCATTTTTCACAATCTCCTGCTCCGCTGTCTCCAATGTCTTGAATTGCGCTGATCCATTGGTGCATAGCACGACTATGTATGCGTCGGCATAGAGCCGCATCTCCTCCATCGCATGCAGACCGTCTATTATCATTATGCGGTTGTCGGAGTATTTTACTATCTCTTTGGCGTAGGTCTGAACACTCTCAAAGCCCACCTTGAGTTCTTGTTTCATATATGCTGACGTGTTTATGAATTAGTCTATTTGTTCTCTCTGAGGCAAAGTAAGGTCTTTTGGGATAGATAAAAGTTGTTCTATTGTTCTGATTTGTGGCTTATATGTCGCAAATGTATAGATGGGATGAAATTTAGCACACTTTCTATTCCCTTTTATGTGACTAAATATGTTTGATAAGTAGTTCTTTTGTCGCCGAAATAAAGACAACAACTTTAATAGACAACAACAAAATAAGAGGCGACAACAGATGAAAAAAACTCAAACTTTGACGGTCTCTGCACTTTGCTTGGCATTGACTATCACAAACATAGGTTGTACAGAACAGACGGTTAGCCCTGTGACGAATCCGGTTGTCACGGTGGATGAGCTTACTGCTTCTTTGCGTCATGAATATGACGGACGCACCTATTCCGGGACAATAGAGGAGAAAAGTGGAACACCACTGAGTTTTAATGGCGGTGGGACGGTGATGCGTGTCTGTGTCCGAATGGGCGATGTCGTTCATCGTGGGCAGCTTGTGGCCATGGTTGACACCACGTCGGCAAGCGACGCTCTTGAGATGAGCCGCGCGACGCTTCGTCAGGCTGAGGATTCCTATGAGCGCATGAAGCAGCTCCACGACGCGGGCAGTCTGCCTGACATCAAGTGGGTTGAGACGCTCAGCAAGGTTGACCAAGCCCGCATAGCCGAAAAGATGGCGCGCAAACGACTCAATGATTGCCGCCTCGTAGCGCCCTCCGATGGCACCATAGCCAGCTCGGATGCCGAGGTGGGGCAGGTCGTGGCACCTGGTGCGCCCGTCATCTCGCTTGTGACTGATCATGACCTTGAGGTCTCAATATCAGTTCCTGAGGCCGAGGTCGGCTCTTTCTCCAAGGGGCAGAGGGCCGGAGTGAAGGTAGCGGCTGTCGGTTCGTCAGTCTATCCCGCCACAGTGGTTGAGCGTGGTGTCAAGGCCGACGCACTTTCGCGTTCCTACACAGTCCGTCTTCGCCTTGAGGGCGAGCACTCCGGCGTCTTGCCCGGCATGGTGGCCTCTGTGATGATGGAGAGCGCTGAAGGCTCAGCCGCTTTCGTCCTGCCTGCGCAGGCTGTCATGCTTGCTGATGACAACTCGAATTTTGTGTGGGTTGATGAGGGTGGCGTGGCTGTGCGCAAGCCCATCGTCTGCTCGGGCTTTGTCCCCGAGGGCGTCACTGTGGCGTCTGGTCTGAATGAGGGTGACCGTGTCATTTGGCGCGGTCAGCAGAAGATATGCTCGGGTATGAGCGTAGTCGCCTCCAAGTAGTTCTGTTTTCATATTGTCTTAAATCAACAGGTTATGGCAAAGAGAAGAACTAACTTGGTGGAGGCGGCCATGCACTACCGCCAGATTGTCATCTTGCTGGTCTGCTGTCTCGTGGCTTTCGGCATTTACAGTTTGCCGAACATGAAGAAGAATGAGTTCCCCGATTTCACTGTCCGCGAGGGCATCGTGGTGGCTGTGGCCCCTGGCATGACTTCGCAGCAGATGGAGGAGCAGGTGGCCAAACGCCTTGAGGATTACATCTTCACATATAAGGAGGTGCGCAAGGACAAGACTTACTCCATGAGTCGCGACGGCATTGTCTATGTGCGCGTTGTCCTCAATGACGACCTTGAGAATAAGGACGAGTTCTGGAGTAAGTTCAAGCACGGCGTCTCACAGTTCAAGGGCAATCTGCCGCGCAATGTGGCCGCTGTCGTCGTCAATGATGATTTTGGCGACACTTCGGCACTGCTGATCACCATTGAGAGCGACGAGAAGACCTACACTGAGCTGAACGACTATGCCGAGAGTCTGTGTGACCGTCTGCGAACCATCAGCAGTGTGGGCCGTCTGACTGTCTCGGGCTTGCAGAAAGAGCAGATAACCGTCAAGCTTGACTATGACCGCCTGGCACACTATGGCCTTTCGGACCGCAGTGTGGCGTCCACCCTTCTCCAAAACG
The DNA here is from genome assembly GCA_963618945.1 of Bacteroidaceae bacterium. GTDB lineage: Bacteria > Bacteroidota > Bacteroidia > Bacteroidales > Marinilabiliaceae > W3P20-009. The sequence continues at coordinate 20,996 of CAVETY010000016.1, read as the reverse complement.
GACTGACCACTTCGGGCGGACGTGTTAAGGATGCCGATAAGAACATCCCTGTATATGTCGCGCCGCAACTCAACACGGCCTATGAGGTCGGCCAGCAGATTGTGTTCTCTTCACCCGACGGTGGAACTGTCCGACTGCGTGACATTGCCACCATAAAGCGCGAATATCCCGACCCTGAGAGCGTTATAACTAACAATGGTCGTAAGTGCTTGCTCCTCAGTGTGGAGATGAAAAAAGGCGAGAATGTAGTGGAGATGGGCGAGGAGGTCGATCGTGAGCTCGCCGCTTTCCAATCCCAGTTGCCCACAGAGGTATCCATCTTCCGCATCACGGATCAAAGCCGCGTCGTGGCCGACAGTGTCGCCGATTTCTTGCGCGAACTCGCCACGGCTGTCGTGACGGTCATCCTTGTCGTCCTGCTTCTGCTGCCTGTCAAGGTGGCTCTTGTGGCCGCTTTCACTATACCGGTGACCATATTCACGTCACTGGGACTTTTCTATGCGCTCGGCATTGAGCTTAACACGGTTACGCTTGCCGCCCTCATGGTCACTCTTGGCCTCATTGTGGATGATTCTATCATCATCATAGATAATTACCTTGAGCAGATTGGCGAGGGCAAGTCGCGTTGGCACGCCACCATCAACAGCGCTACGCATTTCTTTAAGTCCATCTTGACCGCCACACTTGCCATAAGCATCACTTTCTTCCCGTTCCTCGTCACGTGCACAGGTGTCATACACGACTTTTTGCTCAGTTTCCCCTGGGCTATAACCATTGTCCTGGGCGTGTCGCTCATCGTGGCGTCGCTCTTTGTGCCTTTCTTGCAATATTTCTTCATTCGCAAGCCGCTCAAGACTGCCGACCAAAACAAGATGAGGCCTGGCGGACGCAAACCATTCTCGTTCCTTGCTCTCGTCCAGGGGGCGTATGATTGGCTTCTTGCCCGCTGCCTGTCACGCCCTTGGGTGACCCTTGCCGTGGGTGTCATCTGTGTGGCTTTGGGCTCGGCTCTTTTCCTCTCTTTGCCTCAAAAGTCGCTTCCTACGGCCGACCGCGACCAGTTTGCGGTGGAGATTTTCACCCCCTACGGCTCTTCGCTCTCTGCCACTTCCGCAGTCGCTGACAGCGTGGAGCATGTCCTCCGCCGCGACTCGCGTGTGGTCTCCGTCACGTCGTTCAAGGGCACGTCATCTCCGCGCTTCCACTCTTCCTACGCGCCCCAGATGCCAAGCCGCAATTATGCCCAGTTTATTGTCAACACTGTCTCCATTGAGGCCACAGAGGCCGTCCTTGATGACTATGCCGATGTCTGGGCCGACCATTTCCCTAATGCCGTGGTCAAGTTCAAGCAGCTTGATTACACAAACCCCGAGTGCCCTGTCGAGATTCGTCTCAGCTCGTCAGATGAGGGGCTGCTGGTCCGCGAGGCCGATAGGGTGGAGTCCATCATGCGTCAGCAGCCGGAGCTGAAGCTTGTGCGCACCAATTATGCAGAGCCTATGCCCTCTGTCGGCGTCAGGGTCAAGTCTGACGAGGCTGCGCGCCTTGGCCTCTCTAATGCTGCCATTGAGTCCACACTCGCGTTGCGCTACGGGTCGGGCGTCAGCTTGGCCAGTGTGTGGGAGGGCGACACGGAGGTGCCCATTGTCATCATGGGGTGCCTTGCCGACAGCGTCTCCGCCTCGCGTATTGCTGATGAGCTTATCCCTGTCATGGGCGGTTTGCGAAATGTCCCGTTGCGTCAGGTGGCCGATGTTGTGCCTGAATATCACCATGGGCAGATTGTCCGCCGCAACGGAGTCCCAACAATCACCATCATGGCCGATGTCGTCCGCGGCGCCAATGTTGAGGATGTCACGAAGTCCGTGGTCGGCAGTGTGGAGAGTGCCAACCTCTCGCCCGAGGTGTCGGTGGCCGTGGGTGGCGAGCATGAGGACAGCAAGGAGAAGATGGACCCTGTGATGGCCGGACTTGCCATAGCGGCTGTCATAATCTTCTTCATTCTCGTGTCTCACTTCGGCAAACTCAGCCTCTCTTTCATACTCTTTGCGTGCGTATCTCTTTGCGTGCCAGGCGCGGCTCTGGGACTTAAGATTTTGGGCGTGCCTTATAGCGTGACGTGCGTTCTCGGCATGGTCAGCCTAATGGGAATTATTGTCCGCAATGGCATCATCATGTATGATTATGCCGAGGAGCTTCGCCACGATGAGCATATGGAGGTCCCCGACGCCATCTATCACTCAGCCTCCCGACGCATGAGGCCAATCGTGCTGACGTCGGCTGCCGCGTCGGTTGGTGTCATCCCTATGATCTTGGGCGGCTCAAGCCTTTGGATGCCCATGGGCACTGTCGTCTGCGTCGGCACGGTCGTCTCCATGTTCTTCATTCTGACTGTTCTGCCTTGTGCCTATCTTGTGGCTTTCCGCAAAGGGGACAAGGAGCGCCGAATCAGGTTGAGCCGTGAACAAAAAGCTTAATTGTGAGGATGTTGACAATGTTACGATTATCTCAGATGAACAAGATATATATATTGATTGCGGCTGCGCTCACGCTTGTCTCGCCTGCCGCGTTGGCGCAGAAGTCTTACACTCTCGATGAGTGCATTGCCGAGGCTGTCAAGAATAACGCTAAAATTCGCAAGGCGGATGGCGAAGTCTCTGTGGCGGAGATGAAGCGCAAGGAGACTTTCACCAACTACTTTCCGCAAATCTCAGCTCAGGGCGGAGCCTTTGTGGCCAAAGAAGGACTAATCCGCTATGACATGACGGACGCCATGACTACGGCAGCCCAGTTGTTGCCTGCCGAGAAAGCAGCGGCTCTTGCCGGTGTCGATCCCAATATTGATATAGTCCAAAAGGGTGTCGTGGCGAGTGTCTCGGCCATGCAGCCCATCTATATGGGTGGCAAGATTGTGAATGGCAACAAGCTCGCCAAGGTCGGTGAGGAGGTCAGCCGAGGCAAGCGCCGTTTGGCGGAAGCTGAGGTGCGCACGGATGTCGAGTCCTATTTCTGGCAGGTGGTCATGCTTCGCGAGAAGTTGCAGACTCTCTCGGTCATTGAGGCCCAGATTGACAGGTTGGAGGCTGATGCCGATGTCGCCGTAAGGGCTGGTGTGCGAAACCGAAATGATTTGCTCCAAGTCCGCCTAAAGCAGAATGACGTTAAGGTGGCCCGCTTGCAAGTGGAGGGTGCCCTGAGCGTGGTGCGCTCCATGCTGGCGCAGTCAATGGGTGTGGGGTCGGATTCAGTAGATGCCCTTTACACGGTTGATTACCAACTCCCTGCCAATCCGCAGTCGCTCTATGTAGACCCCGATGAGGCCTTGGCTCAAACTGCCGAATATGAGCTTCTTTCGGCTCAGGTGGAGGCTGCCAATCTGCAAAGCAAGATGACTGTGGGCGAAAACCTGCCTCAGGTGGCCGTGGGCGGCGCTTACACATACAATAATGTGCTGGATGGTTCGCAGAGCAATATCGTAGGGCTTGTGACTGTGCGTGTCCCACTCTCTAACTGGTGGGGCGGCTCCCGATCCATAAAAGGCAAACGCATTGAGGCTGAGAATGCTAATGTCGAGAGGGCCGACCAGTCGCGGCTGCTCAAGGTGCGAATGGCGCAGACTTGGACCAATGTCACTACTGCCTATGGCAAACTGTCCATAGCCCTTGAGTCTATTGAGCAAAGCGAGGAGAACCTGCGCCTTAGCTCCGATTATTATCGTGCCGGCACTGAGTCCATGAGCGATCTCCTGGATGCCCAGACCCTCTATCAGCAGAGCCGCGACTCGTTCGCAGAGGCTCTTCAGGCCTACGAGGTGGCCAAACGGCAATATTTGCAGGCGACGGGACGCTGACCCCGTGCGCGCCCGAGTGATAAGGCTAATCACAACCTGTGTCTCTAACGGGTTGTGATTAGTCTATTTTAGTAACTTTGCGCCCAGTAAAATCAAGATATCCATTTAGCAAAATATGTCTTTCAAGGTTAAGTCGCCAGTCGTGGCCTTTGTTATCAACATGGTCATGGTCTATGTTGTCTACGCCATTTGCCGCATGGCCTATCTGCTTGAGAATTGGGATGTCTTCGCCCGCGAGATGCAGTGGGGTGGGGTGCCTGAGATGCTCAAGGGCAGTCTGCTGTTCGACACGTCCGCCATCTTCTACACCAATTCGCTCTACGCTCTTCTCATGCTCATCCCGTGCCACCTCAAGGAGCGACGGGGCTGGCAGTTGACGGCCAAGGTCTTCTTCGTCCTTGTCAACGCCGTGGCGGTGATTGTCAACTTGTGCGATGCCGTCTATTTCCGCTTCACCGGCCGCCGCACCACTTGCTCTGTCTTTCAGGAGTTTGGCAATGAGGGCAACCTCGGTAGCATCTTCCTCGATGAGATTGTCAGCCATTGGTACCTTGCCATCCTTGGTGTGGCCATCATCGCTCTTCTCATCTGGGCCTATGTCATGCCACAAGGCGGCAGAAGACTTAACGGTCTTTGGCCTACTGTGAGATATTACGCGGTGAACACTCTCTGCCTTGCCATCTTCATCCCGCTTTGCGTGGGTGGCATGCGAGGAGGCTTCACTACAGCCACGCGCCCTATAACCATCAGTAACGCGAACCAATATGTGGACCGCCCCGCCGAGGCAGCCCTAATTCTCAACACGCCATTCTCCTTCATAAGGACCATAAACAAGAAGTCTTTCACCGACCCTCAGTATTTCGACAGGGCTGAGCTGGACTCTATTTATTCTCCACTCCATACGCCTGCTGATTCTCTCACTTTCCGCCCCAAGAACATAGTGGTGCTCATTGTCGAGAGCTTTGGACGTGAATACATCGGCGCATATAATGAGAAGTTGGACGGTGGCAATTATGTCGGCTACACGCCCTTCGTCGATTCTCTCTACTCCCGCAGTCTCAGTTTCGACTACACTTTCTGCAACGGCCGCAAGAGCATTGACGGCATGCCCAGCATCCTGAGCAGCATCCCCATGTTCATCGAGCCGTTTTTCCTCACCCCCGCGTCAATGAACCACCTTAGCGGATTGGCCGACGCTCTCTCTTCCAAAGGCTACGAGACTGCCTTTTTCCATGGCGCCGCCAATGGCAGCATGGGTTTCCAGGCTTTCGCAAGGGCCACGGGATTCGACGCTTACTATGGCAGGACGGAGTATGATGAGGATCCCCGTTTCGGCGGTGAGGCTGATTTCGACGGCACTTGGGCCATATGGGATGAGCCTTTCTTGCAGTTCTACGCCACTAAGATGACGGATATGAAGGAGCCTTTCATGACGGCTGTCTTCACTGCGTCAAGTCATCACCCGTTCGTCGTCCCTGAGGCTTACAGGGACACGTTCCCCGATGTCGATGCCAATGTCATTCACAAGTGCATACGCTATACCGACCATTCGCTGCGTCGTTTCTTCGAGACAGCGTCTCGTCAGCCCTGGTTCAAGAATACCATCTTTGTTTTCACCAGCGACCACACTAACTTGTCTGACCACGCTGAGTATCAGACGGACCTCGGCATGTTCGGCTCGCCACTTCTCTTCTTTGACCCCTCTGGCGAGATTGCCCCGGGACGTCGCCACTGCATAGCGCAGCAGATTGACATCATGCCCTCCATCCTCAGTCATCTTGGCTATGACAAGCCGTATGTGGCTTTCGGCAAAGATCTGTTCTCTACGCCCGATAGCGCTACTTGGGCTGTCAACTACTCCAATGGCATATATCAATATGTGGCAGGCGATTACCTCCTGCAATATGATGGACAGAATGTCCGCGCGGTCTATGACATTAAGCACGATTGGCTCTTGACGAATAATCTCAAAGGCTCTGTCCCCGAGGAGGATCAGATGCTCAAGACGCTCAAGGCCATCATTCAGCAATACATGGAGCGGATGATTGAGGACCGCATTGTCCCGTAGCCTTCGTCTCGCTCATATCCCACAGCGCTGCCGCCACCCATTCCCGCTTTTTGCGGATATGGGTGGCGGTCGCTTCTTTTTTGGGCAACCCGTCTGTCTACCCTTTGTATCAATATAATAATGTGCCTGTGCTCTCTGCTTAAATCTTTTCCCTAACTTCGCGCCTTGATAATAATTTGAGTGAGACTGATTTTAATAGCAAACAGACATGCTAAGTAATTTAAGCGGCCGACACATTATGCTTGCCAGCGGCTCCCCCCGACGCCGTGAACTCCTCTCTGAGATGGGGGTTGAGTTCGAGGTCGTCACAAAGCCCGGCATTTCCGAAGATTATCCTGATGACTTGAGCGCCAAGGATGTCGCCGAGTTCATCGCCCGCAAGAAGGCTCTCGCCTACGTGGCCGACCTCAAGGAGGCCGACATCCTTATCACGGCTGATACTGTGGTTGTCGTTGACAAACAGATTCTTGGCAAACCCAAGGATGAGGCCGACGCACGCAAGATGCTCAAGGAGCTGAGCGGACGCACGCACAAGGTCATCACGGGTGTAGCCTTCGCCACGACCAAGGGTGTGGAGTCTTTTTCCGTCAAGACCAAGGTGACTTTCCGCACTCTGACCCCTGAGATTATCGACTATTACGTCGAAAAGTACCAACCTCTTGACAAGGCTGGCGCCTATGGCATTCAGGAGTGGATTGGGCTCGTCGGCATTGACTATATCGAGGGGTCCTACCAAAATGTCATGGGTCTCCCCACGCAGCGACTCTATGCCGAGCTCGCCTCTATAAACTAAAACGTGTAGCCCTCCAACCCCTTCCCCTTCCGAACTATGACTTCCGAAAAAAAGACTTCGCCCGAGGTGGCGCTTGGCGCTCTCTTCTCTCAATGGTCGGGCTCCGCTCCCGTCTCTGTGGAGAGGCTCCCGCCGTCAGGCTCCAACCGTGCCTATTTTCGCCTTTTGTCTGCTGACGGCCGTGTGGCCATAGGCGTCGTGGGTGAGAATGACCGCGAGAACAAGGCGTTCATCTCTTTCAGCAAGTCTTTCCGAAAGTCGGGTATCAAGGTGCCGGAAATCTATGCCGAGGACGAGCAGGCGGGTGTCTATCTCCAGCAAGACCTGGGGCGCACTTCGCTCTTCGATGTCTTGAACTCGGAACGAAAGGAGAACGACGGCAAGTTTACGCCAAGACTCAAGGAGTTATATAAGAAGGTCTTGGCCTCGCTCGTCGAGATTCAGACAAAGGGGCGCAACTGTATCGATTTCGATCTCTGCTACCCGCGCTCTGATTTTGATCAGCAGAGCATGATGTGGGATCTCCAGTACTTCAAGTATTATTTCCTGCGTTTGGCTGGGATAGCTTTTGACGAGGCTAAACTTGAGGCCGACTTCGCCACTTTCATCGCCTATCTGCTTGAGGCAAATAGCAAATATTTCCTCTACCGCGACATGCAGAGCCGCAACATTATGATTGCGGACGATGGCACACCTTGGTTCATAGACTATCAGGGCGGACGTCGAGGCGCGCGCCAATATGATGTGGCCTCTCTGTTATATGATGCCAAGGCCGACATCCCCAACTCTGTCCGCAATGAGCTTCTTGCTTTCTACGTCAGCAGGTTGCGGACATCCGAGGCCAACGCCTTCCTTCGCTATTTCTATGGCTTCTGCCTCATCCGCATCATGCAGGCCATGGGCGCCTATGGCTATCGCGGCTATTTTGAGCGCAAGGAGCATTTCCTTAAGAGTATTCCTTTCGCTCTTGACAATCTCAAGGACATAGTGTCTCACCACATGCCCGAGATTGACATCCCCGAATTGTCACGCGTGTGGCGTGAGCTCGCTGATTCCGAGACTCTGCGCTCCGTGGCAAAGGGTGTCAGGCTCAAGGTGTGCGTCTTCTCGTTCTCTTATAAGCACGGCATCCCTGTCGACGTGTCAGGCAATGGCGGCGGACATGTTTTCGACTGCCGCGCACTGCCAAACCCGGGGCGTGAGGAACGATATAAGAAAAGCACTGGCCGCGATGCCGATGTCATTGAGTTCTTCGCTCGTCACGAGGATGAGATGACTCCTTTCGTTGAGGCTGCCAAGACCATCGTCGGCATCAGTGTCCGGCGCTATGTGGCGCGCGGCTTCGCCAATCTGCAAGTCAGTTTCGGTTGCACGGGCGGACAGCATCGCTCAGTCTTCTGTGCCGAGACTGTTGGCCAATGGATTAAAGATAATTGGCCCAACGTGGATGTCGAAATCAAACACGTGGAGCAGCAATGAACGGGATGATTTTTGCGGCTGGCCTCGGCACGCGTCTCGCTCCGCTCACTCTGTCTAAGCCCAAAGCCCTGGTCGAGGTCGGTGGTGAGCCTCTCCTCAGCCGGGCAATCAATCATTTGGCGCAAGCCGGTGTCGGCCATATTGTGGTCAATGTCCACCATTTCGCAAGTCAAGTCGTTGACTATGTGGAGTCTCATCGTGCCGATTGGAATGCTGAGATTGTCATATCCGATGAGAGCGATTTGCTCTTAGACACAGGTGGCGGTCTTTTCAAGGCTCTGCCTCTTTTCCCTGATGATGGCCCTGTGGTCATTGGCAATGCCGATGTCGTGTGCGACGCCCCTCTGTCTGAACTCATGGAGGCCCACCTTAGCCATGGCTGGGATGCCACGCTCATGACGAGCCCAAGGTCCTCTACGCGACATCTTCTGTTTGACTCCGAGAGCCGTCTTTGCGGCTGGGAGGATGTCAAGAATGACAAACATCGTGAGGCGAGACCCGCAACTGTCGCATATCGCGAGGCTTTTAACGGCTTCCATGTGGTGGAACAGCGGTTGGTCCGCTCTTTTTTTGCTGAAGGCGCCGCTGTGCGTCCTCTGCCCATCATCAACGCTTATCTTGATTTGGCTGGCGACTTTATGATTGGCCGCTCGCCAATTCCTGAGGGCCGCTATTGGTTCGATGTCGGCACAGTTGAGAAACTCGCTGTGGCCGAGGACTTCTTGTCTCGCCAATAGGCCGTCCCTTGCGTCTCCTGTTATCCCTTTTTATAATGAAGTTTTTCTTTTCGCTCCTTATATCTTCCCTCTCTTTAGTCTCTTTTGCCCAATCAGCCTCCGACCCTCAGTATGAGGTGCCACTCAAAAATTACAGGATAAGCGGCTCGTACGGTGAGCTGCGCGGCAATCATTATCATGCCGGGCTTGATATGGGAACTGCCGGTGTCGAGAATGTTGATGTCCATGCGGCCGAGGATGGTTGGGTGAGCCGTGTCAAGGTCGGCCCCTATGGCTATGGCCGCGCCCTCTATATTGATCATCCCGACGGCCACACAACTGTTTATGGTCATCTCAATGGTTTTGCTCCCAAGATTGATTCGCTCGTCCGCTCCCGGCAATACGCCTCGCGCTCTTTCGATGTTGAGTTCTTCCCTGCTAAAGACGCTGTAAAGGTCTCACGTGGTGAGGTCGTGGCCTACTCAGGCAACACGGGTGGCTCGGGCGGTCCGCATCTCCATTTCGAGGTGAGGGACACGCGCACAGAGGAGCCGCTCAATCCGATGCGTTTCATCCGTGTGGCGCCCGACATTGTGCCGCCTACTCTTTATGGTGTCAAGGTCTACGCCCTGTCTGCTGATGCGCAGGTGGCTGGTGCCTCGGCCGATAAATATCTCAATCTCCAATCCATCAAGGGCAAGACGATTGATTGCGTAGGTGAAATAGGACTCGGCATCCATTGCACTGACTATGTTGAGGCTGGTGGCCGGCCTTGTGGCATTATCGAGATTTGTCTCTTCGATGGCGACTCTTTGGTCTATCGCTCGCGCGTCGATCATTTCCCTTTCAGTCTCAATAAGGATGTCAACAGCCATATAGACTACGAGGAGAGCATACTCCGCAATCGCTACATCCAGCGCAGTTTCGTAGAGCCTGGCAATCTGTTGCCCATCTATTCGACCGTCTCCACACCCACTCTTGTCCGTGAGGGTGAGACGCATAATATGCGATACGTGGTCAAGGACTTTGCCGGCAATGTGTCCCAAATCTCATTCACTCTCCGTGGCAGGCGCAATGCCGGGGCCAAGGCTCGTACTAAACCTTCTGGCTATTTCATCCCCCGGTTGCGCACATGGTCCAAGGATACGTTGGGCGTCGATGTCCTTGTTCCCCGAGAGACTTTTTTCTCTGATACCTATCTCACCATCTCCCGCACTGACCGCTCTACCACCCAACCTCCTGTCTTCTCCATTGGCCGCCGCACAGTGCCAATCAAGAAGAGTATCACTCTCACGATGGCGGTGCCCGATGCTTGGAAAGGACTTGGAAGCAAAGTCTTCATAGGCCGACGGTCAGGTGGCTGGTTGGCTTACCAAGGTGGCGAGATGCGCCGCGCGTCCGACTCTTCGTCCATATATGTCATAAGTGCCAAGGTGTCGCAACTCGGTGATTATACCATTGGTGTGGACTCCATTGCACCCTCGGTCTCCATATCTAATAAAAGCAATGTCCTGCGTCAGTCCGATTGGGTTTATATCCGCGTCTCTGACGATGTGAGCGGCGTAAGTAAATATTCGGTCACCATAGATGGCCAATGGCATGTCTTTGAGTATGACTATAAGAAAAATCGTCTCAAGGCGCAGTTGAGCTATCTTGGCATCAAGGCGGGTTCTCATAAACTTCATGCCGTGGTGACAGATGCTTGTGGCAATGCCAAGTCTCTGGATTGGTCTTTTGTGGTGAGATAATCACTCTGTAAATACACAAGCCCATCCACTTCTAAGCAAAAAAAAACGAGGGGGCGACACTGATAATGTGTCGCCCCCTCTGCTTATTTGTAAGCCTCGCGGCCTTGGTCGCCGCTACGCTCTTTTTTCTACTCGAAGCTCTTGTTGTACTGCTCCATGGCGCGTGCGCTCATACCCATTGATGAGAAGCCGCCATCGTGGTAGAGGTTCTGCATGGTGATCTTGCGGGTCAGGTCAGAGAACATCGTGACGACGAAGTTTGCGCACTCCTCGGCAGAAGCGTTGCCAAGTGGGCTCATGCGGTCAGAGAAGTCCATCAAGCCGCCGAAGCCATGAATGCCTGAGCCCGCGGTGGTCGCGGTGGGTGACTGAGACACGGTGTTGACGCGGACGTGGCGCTCGTGGCCATAGATGTAACCGAAGCTGCGGGCGATGCTCTCCAAGAGGGCCTTTGCGTCGGCCATGTCGTTATATCCGTCAAATGTGCGCTGTGCGGCGACGTATGACAGTGCGACGACTGAGCCCCACTCGCTCACGGCGTCCATCTGATAGGCGACCTGGAGCATCTTGTGGAATGAGATGGCCGAAATATCTAAGGTCTTGCCCAAGAAGTTGTAGTCCAAGTCGGTATACTCGCGCTTCTTGCGGACGTTAAGGCTCATGCCGATTGAGTGGAGCACGAAGTCTATCTTGCCACCCAAAATCTCCTGCGACTGCGCAAAGACGTTCTTCAGATCCTCGACGCTGGTGGCGTCGGCGGGGATGAGCTCTGAGCCGGTCTTTTTGCCCAACTCGATGACCTCACCCATGCGGCAAGCGGCTGGAGTGTTTGAAAGGGTGAAAATGGCACCCTGCTCCTTGGCCTTCTCGGCTACCTTCCACGCTATCGACTTGTCGTTGAGCGCGCCGAAGATAATACCGCGCTTGCCTTCCAGTAAGTTCTGTAACATTCTGTGTTTTGTTCTGATGATTCAGTTTGGATTATGCCAACTCAGTTGACGGTGCGAAGTTACGCCGTTTTGTAAACTCCATATTACAAAATGTGTTAATAATAAATAAGCGGCAATTCCGCACTGTGATTTCACCCTCTTTTGTGTTACTTTTGAACTTCTTTTAAGAAAATTCCCCCACACTTCACTATTCTCATGAGTTTTCTACATCGCAGTGCCGCCGCAGTGGCGACTCTCCTGACTCTCTGCCTGACCTCTGTGGCGCAGATGGTTGAACCTGTTCACTTCAAGACCTCTTTCCCTGAGAACCCGGCCGAAAAGGCGGAAATCGTTTTTGACGGGAAAATCGATAACGGGTGGCATGTCTACTCCACCAACTTAGGCAGCGAGGGCCCCATCGAGGCTCAGCTCATTGTCAACAGCCTCAGCGGTGTCGAGCTCGACGGCCCTTTGGCTACGCGCGGCAAGGAGATTAAGAAATATGATGACATGTTCGGCATGGAGCTCCGCTATTTCGAGGGCAAAGTGACCTTCGTCCAGCCTGTCCGCTTCACTTCGTCCGACTATGCCATCGATGTCACTCTCGAATATGGCGCATGCAATGACAATAGCTGTCTGCCGCCAACCCATGTCGATTTCCGCAAGAACGGCAAGTGCGCCCTCTCCGAATCTGCTCAAACGGTCGAGCAGCCGGCAGCCGAGCAGCCAGTCGTGGCCAAAGACTCTCTTGCTGCTGCTCCCCAAGCTGTCGCTGACACTTGGAAGCCCGTCATCGACCAGATGAATGACCATGCCGACGCTTTGACCGCCGACATGCCTCTCTGGAAGATTCTTCTTGAGGGTATCCTTGGCGGCCTCTTGGCTATTTTCACACCTTGTGTATGGCCCATCATCCCTCTCACTGTCAGCTTCTTCCTTAAGCGCAACAAGGAGCGCGGCAAGGCTGTTCGCGAGGCTCTCACCTATGGTGCGGCCATTGTGGTCATCTATGTGGCTCTCGGCCTCGTCGTGACTGGAGTCTGGGGTGCCAACAAGCTGAATGATTTGGCCACCAACGCGGTATTCAATATTTTCTTCTGCGCGCTCCTGCTTGTCTTTGCAGCCTCTTTCTTCGGTGCTTTCGAGATTACGCTGCCATCTTCTTGGACCGACAAGGTTGAGAGCCGCAAGAGCAAGGCCTCTGGCCTCCTCGCCATTTTCCTGATGGCTTTCACCTTGGCGCTCGTCTCTTTCTCTTGCACCGGCCCCATCATCGGCTTCCTTCTGGTTGCCGTCTCCACTCAGGGTTCTTTCCTCGCCCCCGCTGTCGGAATGCTTGGCTTCGCCTTGGCTCTCGCCATCCCCTTTACTCTTTTCGCGCTCTTCCCGAGCTTGCTTAAGAGGGCTCCGCGCTCTGGCGGCTGGATGAATGTCATCAAGGTCACTCTCGGCTTTGTCGAGCTCGCTTTCGCTCTTAAGTTCCTATCTGTGGCTGACATGGCCTACGGTTGGCGTATCCTTGATCGCGAGGTTTTCCTCTCTCTTTGGATTATCATCTTCGGCCTCCTCGGCGCCTATCACCTTGGTTGGCTCAAGTTTAAGATTGACGACCCCGACCGTTCTGTCGGTGTGGGCAATTTCTTTGTCGGCTTCGCATCGCTCGCTTTCACTGTCTATATGATCCCGGGTCTTTGGGGCGCGCCACTTAAGGCTGTCAGCGCTTTCCTGCCGCCATATAGCACTCAGGATTTCCGCATCGGTCAGCAAAATGTTGAGGCCGAGTATAACGATTACGATGCGGCAATCGCAGCCTCTGTCACATCAGGCAAGCCGCTTCTTGTTGATTTCACAGGCTTCGGTTGCGTCAACTGCCGCAAGATGGAGGCTGCCGTACTCTCTGACCCTCAGGTTAAGGAGCTCATCAAGAAGGATTTTATCTTCGTCTCTCTTTATGTCGATGACAAGACTCCGCTCCCCGAGCCTATGATTGTCAATGACAACGGAGCGGAGCGGGTACTTCGCACCGTGGGCGACAAATGGAGCTACCTCCAGGCCCATAAGTTCGGTGCCAACACGCAGCCTTTCTATGTAGTCGTAGATTCTGAGGGCAACGCTCTTAGCCCCTCCCGCTCTTATGATGAGGACGTGGCTGCCTATGTCAATTTCCTCTCTGCGGCCAAGGAGTAGGCTGTGAGCACTAAGACGGGACTGAGTTTTTTTCACTAACTTTGGCGTACTTTTCAGGCACATAATGAAAAAGCTGCACAAGTTTGTCCTCGGAAACTACGCCGGGCCGCTCGCCATGACTTTCTTCATATCGCTCTTCATCCTTGTGATGCAGGGCCTTTGGAGATATGTCGATGACATTGTGGGCAAGGGCCTTGAGTTAAGCGTCATGGCCGAGCTGCTTTTCTATGTGGCTCTCCAGGTCGTCCCCATGGCCCTGCCTCTCGCCATTCTTCTCGCCTCGCTCATGACTTTTGGCAACCTTGGTGAGAATTATGAGCTGACGGCCATGAAGGCCAGCGGCATTTCGCTCTTCAGGATAATGAGGCCCATGATAGTCGTCACGGCCATTGTCTCCGTCACGGCTTTCTGGTTCTCTAACAATGTCCTGCCCGTAGCCAACCTCAAATTCTACTCGCTGCTTTATAGCGTCCGTCAGCAACGCCCCGAGCTTGAACTCAAGGAGCGTGTCTATTATGACGGCGTTGACGGTTTCCGTATCAAGATAGGGCACAAGGACCGCAAGACCGGCATGCTCTACGACCTTATCATCCATGACCACCGCGACCGCATCAACCGCAACATAAATGTCACGATGGCGGACTCTGGCATGATGGATATCGACAGCAAGGCCGGAAACATCAAGTTGGTCCTCTACAGCGGCATAACCTATGACGAGAAGGTCACCATGGGCAATAAGCGTATGACAGACCGCGACAAGCAGCTCTATCGTCATGACGAGTTCAGTCAGGAGGTTTTCCTGATCAAGGTGGACGGTCTCGACTTCTCGCGCACCAGCGAGGACGCTTTCAAGAGCAATGACCGCATGAAGAATCTTGCGCAGCTCAAGCATGACGGCGACTCCATTGTCGGCCGATGCGACTCTATTCTTGGCCAGTTGCGTACGGATGTCAAGTCCTACACTTTCAAGAAGGCCTCCTCGCGTTTCAAGAGCGACTCCCTTATAGTCCTCTCCATAGACACGGCCAAGACCTTAGCAGTCGATAGCCTGTCTCGCACGCTTTCAATCAGGCAGTTACATACTGCCACGCAAAATGCCCTCCGCACAGTGAGGAGCAATAAGCAGGTTGTCGACGAGCGTGTCATGACCTATGATAATGAGCACCTTAAGGTGAACCGTCACGAGATGGAGATGCACCGCAAGTTCAGCCTCCCAGTGGCCTGTCTGCTCTTTTTCTTCATCGGTGCGCCACTTGGCGCCATCATTCGCAAGGGCGGACTCGGAACACCCATTGTCATCTCCATCATATTCTTCATCTTCTACTACGTCATTGACACTTTTGGTGCCAAGATGGCGCGTGAGGATGTTTGGCCTGTGTGGTGTGGCATGTGGCTTTCAACGGCCGTGCTTGCCTTGATCGGCTCTTTCCTGACCTATAAGTCAGCGACAGATTCGGCACTCTTCCGTTCCGAGGCCTATGGCCGCGTGGCTGATAAGATTAAGCATTTCATCAAGAAACGCCGCGAGGCCAAGTTGCGCAAAATGCGTGAGGACGGCGACCCTATGGCTTTCTGATGAAGCGGTGCACTTCCTAATCACGAAACATATTAAGCATAGCATAATAAATGGACATAAATAATCCCGATGCGAGAGAGCATCTCGACAAAGTTGAAGACGCCATCGAGGCGTTTAAGCGTGGCGAGTTCGTCATTGTCGTTGATGATGAGGATCGTGAGAACGAGGGCGATTTCATAACCCCCGCCGAGCTCATAACTCCCGAGAAAGTCAATTTCATGCTTAAGAATGGACGAGGCGTGCTCTGCACTCCGCTCTCCATTGAACGCTGCGAGCAACTGGAGTTGCCTCACATGGTTTCTGATAACACTTCAATTCTCGGAACCCCCTTCACTGTCTCTGTCGATCTTCTTGAGGGCTGCACTACGGGCGTCTCCATCCACGACCGTGCCGCGACTATCAAGGCGCTCGCCGACCCCACCAGAAAACCTACTGACTTCGGCCGCCCTGGCCACATAAACCCCCTCTACGCTCAGAACAGGGGAGTCATCCGCCGCGCTGGCCACACCGAGGCTGCCATTGATCTCGCACGCCTTGCCGGCCTGCAACCTGCCGCCGCCCTCATTGAGATCATGAATGAGGATGGCACCATGGCCCGTCTCCCTCAGTTGCGCGAAATCGCAAAGGAGCATAACATGAAGCTCATCTCCATCAAGGATTTGATTGCCTATCGACTGAAGACGGAGACTCTCGTCACTCGCGGCAGTGAGGTTCATCTCCCCACCCAGTATGGCGATTTCAGGCTTATCCCCTTCCGCCAGCAGAGCAATGGCAAGGAGCATATCGCCCTCATCAAGGGTGAATGGAAGGCCGATGAGCCTATCTTGGTGCGCGTCCACTCTTCTTGCATGACTGGCGACATCTTCGGCTCAAAGCGTTGTGAGTGCGGCGAGCAGTTGCACAAGGCCATGGAGACCATTGACAAGGAGGGCAAAGGTGTGGTTGTTTACCTCAATCAGGAGGGACGCGGCATTGGGCTCATGGCCAAGATAGAGGCATATAAGCTTCAGGAGCAGGGCCTTGACACCGTCGATGCCAATGTCCACCTCGGGTTTGACCCCGATGAGCGTGACTATGGCGTAGGTGCGTCAATCCTTAAGGAGCTTGGCGTCCATAGGATGAGGCTTATGACCAATAACCCTGTCAAGCGTGTAGGCCTTGAGTCCTATGGCCTCGAAATAGTTGAGAATGTACCCATTGAGATTGAACCCAACCAGTTCAATGAGTATTACATGCACACCAAAAAGGTCCGCATGGGGCATAATCTCCACCTTGTGAAATAATAGCAAGGAGCTTGTCGGCTAATCCACGAAATTAGCTCCTCTCACACACAATATCAGCAGGCTCGCCATGTCTACCCGACGTGGCGAGCCTGCTTCTTTTGCACCTCTTTCTCTTGTCCCTTGGTAAAAATGTGAAAATGTGGCAACAAAAGGGTGGGGGCTCCCTAAAAAACAAACCGGCGGACGTCCTTAGCTTGACGCCCGCCGGTTTCTATTTCTTGTTGCCTTCTATCAGAAAGTGTAGCCGATATTAAATGAGATAGCTGATAGTTTCATGTGGCACTCATCGTCCCAAAATCTGCTACCATCATAGAATTTCATGACAGGTGAAAGCCCCAAATCAAAACTAAGGCCTGTGTAGAGATGATTGAAGAATGTGACACCACCGCCAAACATAATTCCTGCGCCGACTTTGTTTATCGTCACTTCGCTTGCCTTGATTCCCATTCCGTTGAGCAAGTTGTATACCTCGCTGACATCCAACGCGTCAGTTGTGGTTTCCTCTTTTGTATATGTGGCGGTTTGAACTCCGTCATTTGTCTTTATGGAGTATCTCCTGTGCGTGGTCTTGGCCTCTCCGCTGAATGTGAAGCGTGCGTATGGGCCGGCAAACGCGTCCCAGTACATTGAGCCTCTCATGCCAAACTCTCGGCCGTAGTGGCACATGACGGGTATGTTCACGCCATGAAGACGGGTCTTGACCGTCCAACTGTCTCGGTACATATCAAGGCTACTATCGAAAAGGTAGCCATAAGAGTATATTTTGTTTGTTCCGCCATATTGCTGGTAATAGGCTCCCGTCTCCACTCCCCAATGGTTGGCAATGGGGCATGTCACGCTCACGCCCGCCCTGACGCCTGGCAGAGCCCTGTCCTTGAACGGCTCATGGCTGTCTTCTTCACTCTCATCTACATAATCATCTATGCCAAAAGTCGTCATGGAGCTTACGCCCGCGCGTATTCCAATTTTCACATGTTCCTTTGACGCCTTGCGGCTCTGCGCATTGGCCGAGCCAATCATTGTCAGCGCCATAACGCTCACAAGCAGTGTCTTGTAATTCATAGCTAACCCTTCTTTTTGTTTGCTCTTGCTAAATTATACTCTTTATCAATGACTTCAAAGGTTTTTGGTGGTTAAGTCGATGACTTGTCATTTCAATTCGCTTTGCTGTGATTGACAGGTAAATCTGCGTTTTCTTGTTGCGAGAATGAGACATAACCTTGTTTGTTTTGAAATTAAACGTAACTTTGCACCAATAAATAATTAATATCTTCCAAAAAGTGAAGCGTTTTTTACTCGCAATCTGCCTTTCTTCCATAGGTTTCGCACCCACTTTCGCCGGTGGACTGCTCACCAATACCAACCAGAATGTGGCTTTCCTTCGTAACCCGTGCCGAGATGCCTCCATTGGCATTGATGGGGTCTATAGCAACCCGGCCGGCGTGATATTCATGCCTGAGGGCTTTCATCTCTCGCTAAACATTCAGAGTGCGCATCAGCGTAGGACCGTCACCTCCTCTTTCGGCGGTTTCGCCTATGGCGTGAACAATGACGGGCAGACGCGCAAGACTTTTGAGGGTGAGGCGCATGCGCCCGTTGTACCCTCGGTTCAAGCTGCCTATAACAAAGGTCGTTGGAGCTGGCAAGCCGGGTTCGCAGTCACTGGTGGCGGCGGCAAATGCATCTTCGACAAGGGACTCGGCTCGTTTGAGAGCATCGTATCTCTTTTGCCTATGCTCGGGCAAGGGATGGGGCTTGGCATCACTGGCTATGATTATGAGAGTTATCTCAAGGGAAGGCAGTATTATTTCGGTCTTCAGCTCGGGTCCGCTTTCAAGATCACAGACCATCTCTCGGCCTACGCAGGTGTCCGCCTGACATACGGCTCTTGCAACTATCATGGCTATCTGCGTAATATTCAGATTATGACGGATGGCGCTCTCGTCAATGCGTCATCCTATTTCACACAACTATACGAGAAGGCCATTTCCGGCGCGGCTCAATGTCGTGACGCTGCTGCTGTCTATCGTGCCAATGGAGATGAGGCTACAGCCCAAGCCTATGAAGCCCAAGCTGAGGCTCTCACCACTCAGGGCGAGACGGCCGGCGCCATGTCAAAGGCCACAACCGACGTCACTCTCAATTGTGACCAGACTGGTTTTGGTGCTGCCCCCACCATTGGTGTCCATTACAAGGTGTGGAATCTCGACATCGCCGTCAAGTATGATTTCCGTACTCGGATGGAGCTTAAAAATGTGTCGGCCAACAGCGAGAGCGCTTCAAACCTCTCCTCTCTCAACAAATTCGCCGATGGTAATCGCATCCGCGAGGATAATCCCGCACTTCTCACCGCTGGTGTCAGTTGGCAGATAATCAAACCTTTGCGTTTCGCTGTCGGCTATCATCACTTCTTTGATAAGCAGGCTAAGGCCTATGGTGATGCGCAAAAGAAACTTAAGGGCGGCACTAACGAGTATCTCGCCGGCCTTGAGTATGATGTCTGCAAGCCTCTTATGCTCAGCGTCGGCATCCAAAGCACTAATTATCAGTTCACCGACGACTATATGAATGACATCAGTTTCACCACGAGCTCCTACACCATCGGTTGCGGCGCATGCATAAGGGTCTCTGACCGTGTGAAGATTAATGTCGCCTATTTCCAGACTAACTACCAGACCTACGACAAGGTGACGTCCGACTATGGCAACATCTCGTCTCTCGTCAATGCCATGACTCAGAGCAATATGGGAACCCAGCTTGCGCAGTCTGGCGCCCTCGCCGGCTCCGATTCTTTCACGCGCACAAATAAGACTTTCGGTATCGGCGTCGATTTCAGTTTCTAAGGCAAAATCATAACTATGTGGGCAGTCCTGTCTGCAGCGTAGTCTATTTATTTGTTGGTTATGCGTGGTTGTGCCATTCTTTGGCGCAACCACGCTGTTATTTTGTTTTCAACAACCAATAATAATTATCACAATGAAAACACTGAAATCCGCCATTCTTGCTATCGCTGCCCTCGCCTCTTCTTTCTGCTCAGCGCAGAATGTTACCGCCCCCACAGTAACGGGGCCAACATATATTGGCACCTATCGTGAAGTGGGAAAGTTTGCGGGACAAATTGCTGTGGGCTTCGATTTTGTAACCTATGGAATCTCTGTCGGTACTTATGACGACAATCCTGACCTGATTGTAACAGAGCTTGTCATATCCGCTTTCAGTAAAGGCTATGTCGACATAAATGAAAACTCCAAGTTTATCCTGAAGGTGAATGGTGAGAATATGATTCTCTCCACACCTCATGGCACAAATTGGGTGGGGGCGCACGACTCTTTTGTTGGCACTGCCGGCGTAGCGGGGTTGATTGTAGGCGCCAAGCAGCTCATCTACAGGTCAACGGCGCATTATCCTATTACAGGAGAGCAACTTGATCTGCTTCTCAAATATGGTTTCACGAAATATCGTTTCCAGATAAACGGTAAAGTCATGGAGGGTGAATTATCCGAGCGTAAATTGCGCCGTATGGTTGAGAATCTTAACGAGGCCTATAACGAGGCTCGTGAGGAACAAGCTACAATATCTAACAAGGTCAACGATTTGTCTGATTTCTAAATATTTCCTTGTTCGGACTTTCTCTGTGGCGTAGACTCTTTTTTTTTATACCCATACCAATATAGCGACAGGGCTGAATTCCGAGTGCGGAATCCAGCCCTGTTTTTATGTCTGTGGAAAAAGTTTTAGCTGGTGGCAAATCGATAATGATTTAACTTCGTCCTTTGGCTAAATTTCCCCAAATATTGAGGCCGATTGGTATATTTCAGAGATTTTTTGTATACTTTGCTCTACGAAGATATTATTTATGCAAATAGAGACATAACAGACTAAAGGTTATCTTGCGGATAAGAAAAAAACAAAAGTGATGGATGGTCTGCTGAATAAGCTCAGCCAGACAATCGCAGACAGTCTGAACGAAATAACCGATGAAGACCATCCCGTCAAGTCCGTAAGCGTAGCCAAGTTGGAAGAAATGAAGAACCGTCTCCTGTCGGGATATACAAGTTTCTGGTGCTAAAAATGAAGAGCAATGGGCAAGATAACAGTTCACGACACTGAAGTGATGATAATAAACCACAATGACAGTGATTACATATCGCTAACGGACATCGCTAAATACAAAAGTGATGACCCGACTGCTGTTATTGGCATCATCTAATGAGTTGATATGCTTGTCGAATATGGAGAGCCTTAACTCCGTATTTATTGATCTTAATTTAGACCCTCGTGTTGTAATTATTCCATTAGGTGGCAGCATTTGGAAATATTGGGTTCAACGTGATTATCTAAAAAAATTACATTGCAAAGAGATTCAT
>CAVETY010000015.1:0-95231 GCA_963618945.1 Bacteroidaceae bacterium | reverse complement strand
GCTCATCGGGCAGGCAGAGGCTGACGCTGACGGTGTAGGTGCCGGCGTTGGCGCTTGTGGTCTGGACGGCCGAGCTTACCTCAAGGTTGTACTTCTTGCCGCTGACGGTTACGTAGGGCACTGAGGCGACGGCGATGTCGCGGGTGCAGTCGTAGGCGCGAGAGGTGAGGGTCAGGGCGCCAGATGGAGTCAGCGGAGCAGGACAGATCTCAACATCAGAAACAGTGAACTTACCACCATTAGCCAATGTATAACGAGCACCATTGCCACCGGTAATTATATATGTGACAGTTACAACCTTACCGGTTCCTACATTTGCGTCGCCTGTGGTTATAACAGCTTTTGATGCAGTAATAGTAACCTTGCCATTATCAACATCGGCAATGCCAGTCACTGCAGGTGTCGTAATGTACTTAAAATCAACAGTTGTACTGCCGGTATATGTTATACAAGAATTGATTTCAGGCGCAAGAGTCAGTTCACGAGGAGTTACTGTTACTTTGAAAGTCTTCTTATAGTACTGATCTGAGAGACCATAGTTCTTGAGAATGGTTGAGTTGTAGCCAACCAGCTCGTAGAGGGCAGTCGCCGTAGCAGGGTTGCTCGACATGCCAAACTCCTTATCGAGTGTCACTGACTTAAGCTGATAAGTCAGCACATCACAACCATTAGCAGGAGTGATTGTCGTGGCAAGGGTTGTAGGTACATCAGCAATCTCGTCACCTGTCATTACGAGCGTGCCATCATAGGCATGGGTGAGAGAGCTGGGCCAAGTTGGCTCAACGACAGACAACTTAGCAGGTACAATCTTGACATTGAACTCCTTGACATAAGTATCCTCAAGGTTCGTGTAAAGCGAACGATCAAGATTCTGATAAGAAGTTCCCTGAAGAGTATATGTAGCAGTTGCCTTAATCGTATTGTCACTTACATTATAATTTGTACTTGACAATACAACACTTGTGAGCTTGTAATATACAGCAGCAGTCAAGGCATCTGAGCAGAGGCCGTTAATCTTGACCACGTCAGAACCTACAGCGTTAAGGTAATCATCATAGATATCACCAGTACAATCATAAGTATGATTTACAGTTGATACAGTAGGCTCAATGATACTAACCGTTGTAGGATTGACTGTAATAGACTTAGTTACAGGATTTGGAACGAGGGTATAATCACTTGCAAAAGTTGAAGTCTTGGCAGAAGCAAGCTTAAGATAAACAGTCGCAACCCAAGAGTCTGAACCCTTAAGATAAGACGCTGATTCAACAGACGCAGTCAACTTATCTCCAGACAGAGCAGTAGGAGCTGTTACAGTTACATCGCTTACCTTTATCGACTTGTCACAAGTGAAAGTCTGCGACTTAACTGTGACATTATCAGTTAAATCGAGAGGATAAGGTGAGATTTTAACAGTTGCATTAGCTTTCAGATTATCAGCACAACCTGCCAAGGCATAATTATCCGCATCAGCACCTGAAAGTTTATAGACTACTGTAACAGACTTAGCATCACCAGCATGCTTATCACCCAGAGTTGCAGTCTCAACCTCAAGGTAGACATCATCAGATGAGACCTTAAGATTATCAATATCAGAATTGATAGTTACAGTAGCCGGGTCGATTGTAGTAGTACCATCATAAAGACGAGGTGTAATCTCGATGCTTGATACAGTTGGCGAAATGGTCTTCGGCTTTACAGTAGTAGAAAGGTTATATGTCTTTGTCCAAACAGATGAAGACTCTTTTACAACCGCATCGGAAGTGTAGTTGGTGAGAGTTGAGCTATTGAACTCGACAACAACAATTACAGGAGACGAAGAACCATTGCCATTGCAATCAACAGAAGCAGAAGGTACACCAAGTGTAGCAGAACGAATAACACCCTTTACCTCGGTGTCACAAGACAAAAAGCCTGAAAGTGAAACCGTTCCGAGATTAACAAGTGAAGAGACATCGGTAGAGCCTGAATACTCTATCTCATCAGGAATTGAAGGCAAGCCAGAGAGTGAAAGCTCTGCCTCAACAACATTTATCTTGTAGTTTTGGGGTTCCCAAGTTTGTTCAACAGGCCACCACCAACTTTTCGTAGAAATATAATATTTAGAGTCATCTAAGGTCACAGTAAACTTTGCCGTGACATCCTTGACACCAACATTCTTATCGGATATTGTCGCACTTTCACAATTAAGGTATACTTTTTCTTTGGTGTTGGGAAGCACTACATAAGGAGCTGATTTTATATCTCCACTAATATCGGTGCCACAATCATACACGTGATCCTGGAACTGAAGTCCCTGGACTGTTAACTGATAATTATCACAAACATCAACATCAGAAAGAGTATACTTAGTCTTTGACAGTACATAATTGCCGGCATCACTACCAGATAACTTTACATTGACTGTAATAGTACAACTATTATTTTTGAAGCTGGCAGTAGCTTTCTCAATTACAACTTCAACATCCCCATAAATAGGAGAAGTTGAAATTGCAGCATATACATAATCCTTGACATCAGTAGTTCCTTTCTTAATACAGTTAGTATTAAGAGCTACAGTAACCTCAATTGGGAGAGCAGTTATTGTAGTCGGTATTGTCACAACATAATTGCGAGAAGTGAGACCATAATTCTTAAGAGTCTGGTCACTCGCGTCAGTAAGACTATATGTGACAGTGGTCGAGGCATTGGTTGTGACATCCGGGCAACCAGACATAACAACACTGACGCGATCATAAACCAAGGCGTCGCATGAGTTGGTCGGGTTCTTGACAGTAGAGAGCGTCGATGGAATCTGGCTTAACTCAGAAGTAGAAAGTGAGCATGAACCATCGTAAGAGTGTGAAATAGAGGATGGTATGGAAGAAGCATCGACAGTCAACGAGGCAGCGACAACTTCAGCGGGAATAATGTAAGTGAGTGTTGAAGCGAGACCATACATCTCCTGCTTGCTGAGTGCTGAACCCGCAAGAGTATAGACGACAGTAGCCTTAGAAGCTATGCCAACATTCGCATTATCAAGAGTAACTGAGGTTAACTCATAATAGAGCTCACCAGCAGAGCAAAGTCCGTTGATTGAAATACGATTGGGTCCGGCATAATCATCCTTAGCGTCCGTTGTGCAGTCGTAAGTGTGGGTTACAGACTGGGCATTCACCTTAGAGATATCGGCATCGTTCGGAGTCACGTCATCCATGCTGACAATGACAGTCTTAGTGAACTGATTGGGACTCAGCGAGTAATTGCCACGATCATCTCCTCGGAGAGAGAGAGTTGATGTTACAGTCCAAGTGCCATTGCTATAACGGAGCTGAGAATTATCAACCTCAATGTAGACATTGTCGGCCTTTCCGTTTTCATCGGTGAGGGTGACCGCGTCATAATATACCTTGAGATTTTTATTTATGGTCTCATTTATATTGTCAACTGTGTTATCACAATCATAATTGAAAGCATCGGGAATAATTGACGCATCAACTTGGAAAGGATATTGACTAATCTTGACTGTGGTTGTTGCGATTAAATCAGAACAATCATCAGTAAGTTTATAGTAGGACTTAGCAGAGCCAAGGAGAGTGAGAGGAACATTGACAGTCTTAGCATTGCCAACATTCTTATCATTCATATAGCCATCACCTGCCTTGAGCTGCAGATTATTACGATCAGCAGCAAGGACACCATCACCCCAATTATTAAATTTATAGGAGACAACTACATCTTTCTTTGCGTTGTAGACACGATTTGTAGCAGTTAGAGTATAGTTGGGAGAGATGAGGCGGGGAGTAATGTGCGTAGTGAGAGTATAAGACTTGGTATATTCAGTCGCACTTACCTTGGTTGCACCTGTGATGGTATAATTAGCGAGTACAGGGTCCTTAAAATTAACAGTAACTTCCGCGGTACAAGTCGCATCATGACCATCGCATCCACCAGTCGGCGAAGATTGCGAAAGCACAGCAGACTTAACAGTCGGAGTGAAATCAGAATCACAAGATGCTATGCCAGTAAGATTAATGGTGCCGACATTGACATCATTAATGGCATTGGTGGTACCATCGTAGGCGTGGTCGGCTATAGATGGAGAACCTGATATGTTGAGTTGGGCAGGGATAACAGATGTGTTTACTGTCTTTGTGGCAGAACCAGACTTGAGATTAAACACATAGTTGCCTGACGCATTGCCTGTTAGCTCAACAACCACCGTAGTAGTTGTTGACGATGTCACATTAGGAGTCTTAAGTGTAGCAGAGGCGACACCGAGAGAGAGGTTATCTGCATCGGAATCAATCACATCACCGGCGCTACCTACAGAGATATTAGAGATAGTAACATCATCCTTGTCATCGGTGCTGCAGTCATAGGTATGGGGTGCGACATCGAGTTTGTAGGAAATGGTTGTTATCTCCTTTGGCGAGATTGTCAACTCCTTGGTACAAGTGAGAAGTGGATTTTTCTTACTATCGCCATTTTCATATATTCCATAACTTTTCTTGAGCTCATTGTTTGAGCCTGAAGTCAAATATACAATGACTGTAGTTGAGTAGGTACCCGCATTAGCGTTGCCAGTATTTGCTCGAATTTCGACTGTAAACTTGTCGGTATCCTCGGCGAGAACGCCCCATTCGGTCAGTGCAGGGTAAGAGAAATACTGCTTCTTGAACTCATCCTTACCATCATAGGTCTTAGAGTTGACAGTAATCTGATCACAGGTGAGAGTGAGCGTGCGGGGAGTTATGGTTACTGTTGCCGTAAGATGATAAACACCATTGGCATCCTTAGTCTTCTCAATCTCCTCGGGTAGCTTATAGTTCTTAGCTTTGTCGCCTGTGAGGATAAAAGGAATATCGACATTGGCATAATCACCGACATACTGACTCGTGGTGGTCACCTCACCACTAAGCTGGAGCTTAACCTTATCTACGTCGGCGTCAACAACACCATAGAGAGTGGGCAAATCAATATCGGACGGATCCACAATGGTAGAGCCGTCATAGACCTTAGTTATAGTGGTGGTAGTACCTGATGGATCGAGAGTAAGCTCCTTAGGGACGATGCAGTAATCACCAGAGACCTGGTTACTCCTCATAGGAATTTGCACCTTGTCATTTCCGTAACCAATGGTCACAATAACAGAGTGGTTGCAGCTGACATCTGGGCTATCCTTGTCTGAGCCACCGAGGATTACACCTGTAACCTTGAAAATTACGGTCTTGAGGAAATCCTCATCAATTTGAGCCTTACAGTTGAACTTTATGTCGTTAATGCTGTAATCGGTTGTGCCATCATAGACCTTCTCACTAAGATCAATATCGAAAAGGTCCTCAACATACTCACGCGTTGTTATATGGTCAAACTCGGCGTTCCAAGATTCATCCTCAAAATATTGCTGATAATATTCAATGGGAACGTAAAGCTTTACGTCCTTACAGTAGTTACACGTCTGGCCATCAGGACAGTTGGAAGCCTTCGAATTGAACCAGTCACATTTATCTTTGGGATTATCAGCACAGCCTTCAGTCGAAAGAATAGAAGGGGGTCCCTTTACTATAACAGTACAAAGATTAGTATTATTCTTAAACGCATGAGCTTGAATCTTAGTAACCGTTGATGGAATCTCAAGGTACTCAATATCGCACCCCTCAAAAGCACCAGCAACAATTTCCTCAAGTCCCTCTGAGAGATTAAGAGTTTTGAGGTTATACTGGCTCTTGAAAGCCATCGCATCAATCTTCTTGACCGTCCCCGGGATCGTTACGGAGACAAATTTACAGTCAACATATTGGAATGCGCTGTAACCAATCTCAGTCACGGTATATTTTGTTCCGTTGTATGTCACAGTACTTGGAACCACAAGCGTCTTATTCGACGGGCACGTAGAGATGCCAGTCACCTTGACATTAGTACCGCTTACAACCTCATACTTTATCCCATTGACGGTCCACGCGGAAGCCGATACAGAGAAAAGAATTATAGCGCACAGCAGTGCAAGTTTACGGAAAACAGATAGAGACGTCCCCACAAAAGAGGGGAATGACAACGACTTAAGGGGTGACAAAAGTGAGGTATATTTACAACTCATATTATATCCCTGAGATATACGGTTAAGTGATTTCAGATAAAGTCGATTGAAATGCTGCAAAAAGCGTGCCACTGGGAAAGGCATACAACCACCCCAATGGACACTCCTAACAACAAAATTTATACGGCAGGGGGGGGGGGGGATTGTTACAAGCAAAGGCAGAAAACTGGGCAACCCGACGCAATATTAACCACAATTAAGAGAAGCTATTCTTTTTTAGTGAGAGTAAGAGCAGGCACAAAGTATATCTCCCGAAAACATTTTAAATTTGCCTCTCCAAACAAAAGAGACAAAACATCCATCGAAATCAAAAATTGCAACCCCAAATGGAGGAGAAATCAAAGCGGAAATGGGCGGGCACGACCATGGGCAACGAATGGATGCACGAGACACTGATAAAGATACTCAGACACGTGGATGTGAGAGTAATATACTCATTCACATTCATATTCGTCATCCCCGTCTGCCTCATAATGCTGCCAAGCAGAAAATCGTCATACAGATACTTCCGCCAAAGACATGGGTATGGAAGAATACGTGCGGCATGGTCCACTTATAAAAATCACTGCCTCTTTGCCACCAACGTCATTGACAAATTCGCCATGTACGCAGGCCAAAAGTTCGACGTTAAGATAGTCGGCTTCGACAGCTTCAAAGAGCTTGACAGGCAAGAAGATGGATTTGTACAACTCAGCTCACACATAGGCAACTTCGAGATAGCCGGCTACTCACTATCCACAGAGAGAAAGGCCATGCACGCCTTGGTGTTTGGCGGTGAGAAGGCCTCGGTGATGAGAGAGAGGGACAAGAAGTTAGAGACACACAGCATAAGCCTCATCCCGACACGGGAGGACATGAGTCACATCTTCGAGATGAACAACGCACTGAGCAACGGCGACATAGTCAGCATGCCGGGCGACAGGATAGTTGGCTCAACCAAAACCGTGGAGGTGAACTTATTAGGGGCTAAGGCCAAACTCCCTATTGGGCCATATCTGACCCCAACAATGCGCGGACTTGACGCTATAGCCATCAACGTGATGAAAACCTCCGCCAAAGGCTATACCATCTACTTCAAGAAGTTGGAATATGACCACTCGGCGAACAGGAATGAGAAGATACGTCAGTTGGCTGAAGATTACGCACTTGAACTCGAAAGAGTATTAAAAGAGTACCCAGCGCAGTGGTATAATTTCTACGAGTTTTGGGATTAACCCTTCCCCTACTCTACCCCCGAATAAGCCTCTAAAACAACTCACAGCGGACACCATTGGCCTACATCATTGCAGACAACATAACCTCCCCTCTTGGTAAAACGACAGAAGACAACCTGACGGCCATAGCCGACGGGAGAACGGCGTTGCGCAAATATCCGATTGGCAGTCTCGGGACAGCAGAGGCCTTTACGGCATCACTGTCAGACCATCAGCTAAACCGAGAAGACGGACTTACTACCTTTGAACACAATGCGATAGAGTCAATCAAAAGAGCGATTGCGGAGGCGAAGGCAAGAGGTGCGAAGGTGGATACTTCAGACAAAGACGCAATCCTGATACTAAGCACGACCAAGGGCAACATCGAGGAATTGATGAGCGGAGGCGAGAGGTTATCACCAAGCGAATCAGCCACCGAGATTGCCAAACGACTTGGGTTTACGACCAGTCCGATAGTTGTATGCAACGCCTGCGTATCCGGATTGGCGGCCTTAATATTAGCGCAAAGACTGGTTGATGGAGGTGAATACAGAACAGCAGTCGTATGCGGAGTTGACATTCCTCGCAAATTCATAATATCAGGATTCCAGTCGCTCAAGGCCATGAGCGCGGACGAGTGCCGCCCGTTTGACATGGACCGCAACGGACTGAACATAGGCGAGGCGGCGGCAACCATCATTGTAAGCAAAGAGAAGCCGCAAGGCAGCGAGGCCTGGCAAATAGAGCGAGGCGCGATAAACAATGACGCATTCCACGTGAGCGCGCCGCATCGCAAGGGCGAGGGACTGCTACTTGCCATTAGAGGTGCAATGGGTGAAACAAAGCCCAATGACCTACTCTTCATAAACGCCCATGGAACAGCCACACTCTTCAACGACCAAATGGAATCAGTTGCCTTTGAGAGGGCTGGACTGAGCGAAGTTATGGTTAATGGACTAAAAGGATATTATGGACACACAATGGGAGCCGCCGGCGTGTTGGAAACCATAATATCAATCCACTCAGCTGATAAAGGCGTAATACTCGGCACACGAGGATTTGAGGAGTTGGGAGTATCAGGCAAAATACGAGTTTCCGCTGAACAAATTAAACTCACAGAGGAACAGACAGCCAAGGGTAAAAAATTCCTCAAAACACTATCGGGATTCGGCGGTTGCAATGCCGCTGCCGTTTTCTGCACAGCCGACAAACAATCCTACAGCGAAAGCGAAGTATGGCATAAGAGATTAGAGACCTCACAACACATCATAGTCACCCCAGACAAAATTGTTCTTAATGGCGACAAAATTGAGATTGAGGAGGGCGATGGCGACATATTGACCCGCGCATATAAGCAGCACATAGGGGGCTACGCCAAATTCTATAAGATGGACAAACTGTCACGCTTGGGATTTATAGCCACCGAGTTGATGCTGAGCAAAGAGGCGGAAGAGGGCGGCAGCCCAAGATTTGCGGAAAGGAGTGACAGGGCAATAATATTTTGCAACAGGACATCATCCCTTCACACTGACAAGCAGTACGCTGAGACAATATGCGATTCGGAGAACTACTACCCCAGCCCATCGCTCTTTGTCTACACATTGCCCAATATAGTCACAGGCGAGATAGCGATGCGCAACATGTATCGCGGAGAGACCTCGTTTTATATTCTGCCTGACCGAGATGAGACTTTGATGCGACAAATATTGATGTCGACGACTTCCGACAGACGCACACAAAGCATAATATTCGGCTGGATAGATTACGAAGACGAAAAAAAATTCGAGGCTGACATTAAACTTATCAGCATATTATCCGAAAAATAGGTATATTGCAATAATAACAACCTGCAATCAAAGCAACGACCTCAAAAGATGGAAGAACTGATAGAACAACTCAAAAAACAAATTATAGAGTCACTCAACTTGGAGGAGATGACGACTGACGACATAGAGACCGACGCTCCACTCTTTGGTGACGGATTGGGACTTGACTCAATAGACGCCCTTGAGCTTATAGTATTGATGGAGAAGCAATATGGAATCAAATTGACATCACCAGCCGAGAGCAAAGACATCTTGAAAAGCGTGAGGTCAATGGCAGAGTATATCAGCAAGAACCGCATTAAATGAAAATAGCCATCACAGGTGCCGGAATAATCTCGGCTATTGGCAACAACAAAGAGATGACACTCAACTCACTTCGTGAGGGTAAGGGTGGCATCGGCGTGATGCGTCACCTCCAATCGTGCCACAAAGAGTTGCCCGTGGGAGAGGTGAGCCTCACAGAAGACGAGTTGAAGGCCATGACCGGAATAGCCCAAGGAGAAGAGACAAGCCGAACAACATTGTTGGGCATTGAGGCTGTGAGACAGGCACTTGATGAGGCTAAAGTAAAGAAGCAAGAGGGCAAAAGAATTACATTCATCTCAGGCACGACAGTGGCCGGGATGGACATAACGGAAAAGAACTTCAACCAAGCCTCATCAGGTGAGGCGGAAGACTATACATTCATCAGACAGCACGAGTGCGGATATTGCACAGAGGCAATAGCCAGACATTTTGGCATCTTTGATGAGTGCACGACCATATCAACAGCTTGTTCATCGGCAGCTAACGCCATTGCCTTGGGCGCACGAATGCTCAAGGAGGGCAAGACCGACATAGTTGTGGCAGGTGGAGCGGAAGCTTTGTCACGGTTCCATCTGAACGGGTTCAACTCACTCATGATACTGGACCATGAGCAATGCCGACCATTTGACGCATCTCGCAAGGGTTTAAATCTTGGCGAGGGGGCTGGATATATCGTGATGGAGAGTGAGGATAGCGCAGAAAGCAGAGGAGTCGCCCCCTTGGCCTACGTGACAGGCTATGGCAACGCCTGCGACGCTTTTCACCAAACCGCATCATCTGATGACGGCGAAGGCGCATATTTGGCCATGTCCGAGGCTATTCGCATGGCAGGCATCTCCAGTTACGATATCCAATACGTCAACGCACACGGCACAGGCACACCGAGCAACGACAAAAGCGAGAGCGCGGCATTGAGACGCGTGTTTGGAGAAGCGTTGCCATGCATATCAAGTACGAAATCAGCGACAGGTCACACTACCAGCGCATCGGGTGGAATAGAGACGGTTATATGCCTCATCGCCATGCGCCATGGGATAATCCCCGCCAACATAGGATGGGTAAATGCTGACGCTGAGTGCATAACGCCAGAAAAAGAGGTCACTGGAAAGCAGATAGACAACGTGATGTGCAATTCCTTTGGTTTTGGTGGAAATGACACGTCCGTAATCATATCACGCAATGCGGTTGACATTAAAGAGTCCAGCCCCTATTACGAGGTAGAGACGGCTGCCATGGTAACAATAAGCGAAGAATCCGAACTTTCGGAGATCCGTGACTACGTGAAACCAATGGAGGCTCGGAGAATGGGCAAATTGGCTAAAGGAGCTATGCTCAGCTCGCTCAAGGCGTTGAAGTTAGCGGGAATTGACGTTCCCGACGCCATTGTGACGGCCTCGCGCTTCGGCTGCTTGGAGAACACCGAGCGTCAACTGCTACAAATGAAAGAGAGCGGCGAGGAGGAGATAAGCCCCACCCTCTTCATGCAGAGCACACACAACACAATAGGCAGCGCAATAGCGATAAAACTGGGCTGCCATGGTTACAATATTACATATAGCCACGGAGAGCAATCGCTCGAATGGGCAATAAGAGATGCGGAGCAGCTTATCAGAAGCGGGAAATGCAAAAACGTGTTGGTAGGCTTGCATGACGAGATGCCAGAGGTCTTCGGAGAAATGTATGAAAAGAGCGGAGTGAGAGGCTTGCCAAAACTCAAATGCACAGCGATGGTGCTGAGAAGAAAAGAGTAACGTGAAACGGACAAGCAAAAATTGAACCCATGATGAGAGTATTAGGATTGTTGGCGTGCCTCATGATTGGCATGACATCATTTGCGCAAGGGAGCAAGCAATGTGACGCATCGGAAATCAGTCAAAAGGTATGCGCCGCAATGGAGAGCGCAAAGACCATGACCTGCGACTTCACACAGACAAGAAAAGCCAAGATGCTGAAAGACGCCGTCGTGATGAAAGGCAGGCTCTACACTCAGCAACCTAACATGGTGAGATGGGAGTGTAAGCAACCAAACTCAATAATCTTCATGACAGACGGCAAAAACGTCAAGATAAGCAAAGACGGGAAATTGACAGAGGCCAATCTTGAGAATAACAAAATATACAAAAGAGTGATGCGGCTGTCAAAAGGGAAAATATCAATAGCCGACATCCTGAAGAGTGGCGAGTTCACCCAAACGGCGACAGAGACATCGAGCGAGTGGATAATAGTCCTCGAGCCACAGAGAAAAGAGCTGAAACAAGTGATAGCGAGCATTACAATCCACGCCAACAAGGCTGACGCGATTGTAAGAACAATCATATTGACAGACAAAAACGGAGACACAACCACACTGGAGCTAAAAAACATAGAGACAAACAAAAAAATAGATGCAAGCCTCTTCAACATCGGACAATAGCGCGCAACGTCAGACACTCCGCGAGCGCGGGATATGCGTGGTAATCCCGACATACAACAACGGGAAGACCATAGGGGACGTTGTGCGGCAATGCAAAGAAGAGTGTGATGACATCATTGTAGTGGACGACGGTTGCACAGACTGCACGGGCGACGTATTGAGAGGCATTGAGGGAATTACAGTAGTACGCCATAAGCACAACAGGGGCAAAGGTGCCGCCTTGAAAAGTGGCTTCAGACGTGCGAAAGAGCTGGGCTTCGCCTATGTGATAACACTTGACGGAGACGGGCAACATTACCCGAAAGACATATCTAACATACTAAAGGCCAACCAAGAGCATCCGGGGGCTTTTATAATTGGCAGCAGAAACCTGACGGGAGTGAAACGTTCGGGCGGAAGCGTCTTTGCCAATAAATTCTCAAACTTCTGGTTCAACCTTCAGACCGGGCGCAGAATTAGCGACACCCAATCAGGATACAGGCTCTACCCTCTCAACAAACTGAGGCTGTTGCCATTGGTCTCATCGCGCTACGAGGCCGAACTCAGTCTCCTTGTTTTCGCATCATGGCATGGCGCTGAGATTTATGAGACGCAGATTGACGTGTACTACCCACCGCAGGAAGAGAGGGTAAGCCACTTCAGACCTGCGGCGGACTTCACACGGATAAGCATCTTAAACACCATATTGTGCGTAATGGCGGTGGCGTATGGATTGCCACTCACAGTGTTGCGCATGGTGTGGGCATTATTAAAAACAGCCTATACGCTAATAGTGTTCGGAGTCTCGACACTGCTTGTCTTCTCCCCTTTGATGTGGCTATATGCGCACATTGGGAAGACGACAGAGGCGAAAAAAGAGAAAATCCACAGGCTAATCACCAACGTGTCCAAACTCGTGCTTGGGGGACGCGTGTTGCCATGGGTTAAATTTCGGGTTGAAGTAGCCGAAAACGTAGACTTTGACAGGCCAAGCGTCATAGTTTGCAACCACCAGTCATCTTTGGACATGCTCAGCATCTTGACCTTGAGCCATAAGATAGTATTCCTGACCAAGGATTGGGTGAGGCGAAACCCCTTTTTCGGTTGCATAGTGCGCTGTGCTGACTACCCGTCGGCATCAGAGGGAATTGACGAGCTCATTCCTGAACTAAAAGAGTTGACGGACAAAGGATATAGCATAGTTATATATCCTGAGGGGACACGATCAAGAGACTTAAAGATATCGCGATTCCATCAGGGGGCATTTGTCATAGCCGAGCGTTTGGGACTGCCAATTACGCCAGCCACCATATATGGCTCGGGAAGAGTGATGGACGGACGCAAACCATGGATCAGGTCTGGCATCATAGCATTGAGGGTGGACAATCCAATTGATAGAGAAAGACTTGATGGCATTGGCAAGACTTTAGCCCAAGCGTCTGAGCTGCGCAAACACACGATAGAGACATACACAGAGATAGCCAACAAGACAGAGCAGGAACTCTAAAACGGGCACACACA
Source organism: Bacteroidaceae bacterium (assembly GCA_963618945.1). Classification (GTDB taxonomy): domain Bacteria; phylum Bacteroidota; class Bacteroidia; order Bacteroidales; family Marinilabiliaceae; genus W3P20-009. The sequence continues at coordinate 81,914 of CAVETY010000015.1, read as the reverse complement.
TACTTATCAAAACAGGGGGCATCAACGAATGGAGAGCAAGCCGATTGACCATATATATGGGTTTATGCGCAGACACAAAGCCGTGCGCATTTCCTCACTGATTATTGTGACAGGCTTATTGGTTTTTCTCGTTACAAGACTCACCTACAAGGAGGACGTCACGGACTTCCTGCCTTTGGACCGGGGCTATCAGAACGCGCTAAAAGTGTATGAGGAGATCTCGGGCGGAGACAGAGTCATTGCAGTATTCATGGGCAGAGACAGCGATGCGACTGATGCTAACGTCATTGTTGAGGCAATAGAAGATTTCGCCCAACGCATCGAAGAGAGCGACACCGCCAAGTTCGCAGGCAACATCCTGACCCAGATTGACGAGGAGAAGATATCAGAAGTCGGAGAATTCATATACAGCAACATCCCTTACTTCCTCACTGGCGACGACTATGCGCGCATTGACAGCATAATGCAAGCGCCAGACGCGATAACTAAGGCTTTAGAGGAGGACAGAGAGCGCCTCATGATGCCATACGGCGGAATGGTAGGATATGCCATTGGCTGCGACCCTATAGGTCTCTTTGGCAACGTCTTGAAAAGGTTAGAGACCTCAGACAGCGACATGAGTTGCGAGATATATGACGGGCATATATTCTCGCCAGACATGAGCAGGGGGATAGTCATCATATCATCGTCATTCGGAGCGATGGAGAGTGACCACAATGCCCAGCTGAGCGCAATGTTGCAAGAGTGCGCTGACAGCACAATGGCGCAATTTGGCAATGTAGAGATACACTTGACAGGCGGTCCCGTCATTGCCGCGAACAACGCCAACCAGATAAAAAGAGACAGCATAACCGCCGTCGTCATTTCCTTCGTGCTGCTCTTCGCATTGCTATATTATGTTTTCGGAGGGTTGAAAAACCTGATCCTCATCATCATATCGACATGCTGGGGATGGCTCTTTGCCGTTGGAGGCTTGGCGTGCATGCATGACAACGTCTCAATAATCGTAATTGGCATATCATCAGTCATAATAGGCATTGCGGTAAACTACCCGTTGCATTACCTGTGCCATTTGCAGCATACGCCAGACAGGCGACTTGCGCTGCGAGAGATAGCGTCACCCCTCATAATAGGCAACATAACGACCGTTGGCGCATTCCTGACACTTGTCCCGCTGCAATCAACCGCCTTGCGCGATTTAGGTCTTTTCGCCTCCTTGATGCTCATTGGCACAATACTCTTCGTCCTTATATGGCTGCCCCACATGGCCAATGGGAACACAAAACAGAGAGAGACCATATTTGACAAATGGGGCGGGATTGAATTAGAGAACAAGCGCACAGTCAAATGGGTGGTGTGCATCCTGACCATAGTCTTGGGTTTTCTAAGCATCAATGTTGACTTTGACCCCAACATGGGGAGCATCAACTACATGACTGACAGCCAAAGGGAAGACATTGAGTACTTCGAGTGCGAAATGAGCCAGACAGGCCCCGAGCGGAAGATTTACGCCATCACGACCGGAGCGACGGCCGACTCTGCGTTGGCCCGCAGTCAGGAACTGAAAAGCGCGCTTGAGCAGATAAAAGAGGCAGGCATGGCGAGCGAGATAAGCTATTGCGGCGATTTCCTCTGCTCAAAACAAGAGCAAGAGCGCAGACTTGCCAAATGGGCGGAATTCAAAACAAGATACGGTCAACTGATAGAAAAAGAGTTGCCTCAAGAATCAGCCAAAGCGGGGTTCGCAGATGACGCGTTTTCGGATTTTGAGAAAATCATGTCATCAGATTTCCAACCGCAAGATCTTGAGTATTTCAACGTTTTGTCCCAAAGCCTTTTTGCAGCCAACATATGCCAACATCCGAGCGATGGGCATTGCGACATAGTGAGCATATTGAATGTCAAAGAGGACGACTATGATGAGGTTAAAACCAAACTTACGAAAGCCGGGGCGTATGCGTTCGACGTGCCGAGCCTGAACAGCGCAGTGGCCGACCACTTGTCCAAAGACTTCAACTACATAGGTTTCGCCTGCGGCTTTGTCGTATTCTTCTTCCTATGGTACTCATTTAACAGCCTCGAATTGGGATTGCTGTCATTCCTGCCCATGGCGTTGAGCTGGCTATGGATATTGGGCATAATGTCATTTTTTGACATCAAGTTCAACATTGTAAATATAATACTCGCCACCTTCATTTTCGGACAGGGTGACGACTACACCATATTCATGACAGAGGGAGCAAGCTATGAATACACCTACCGAAAAAAGGTACTCGCATCATATAAGAGCTCAATCATCATATCGGCACTCATAATGTTGATAGGAATAGGGACGCTGGTTATAGCTCAGCATCCAGCTCTCAAGTCGTTGGCGACAGTCACAATAGCCGGAATGACATCTGTCGTCCTCATGGCGTATATCTTCCCGCCGTTGGTGTTCAAATTCCTAACACAGAAAAACGGGAGACCCAGGACAAGGCCAATCAGACTAATGCCAATGCTCTGCTGGGTATGGTATAAATTGACTTCAACTGTTGGACGGCCCGTAATTTGCGGAACGGATATTGAGAGGCCGCATCAATGCCCAAATAGGCAAAGCATAGCCGTTTGCATTGACGACAGCGCTGAAAGTAAAATCATTCTTTCGCAATATGCCGGCATAGGCCTTAGCAGAGATGTGGAAGCCGACATCAAAAGAGGCAAGACTCCTCTCGTCTCCGCAAAAGACGCCATTACATTGGCTAAGCGTTACAATTGGGACATCACACCCGTCAGCATATACGGGCTCAAGGAGGCCATGCCACAAGACTGCCCATGCATCTTCAAAGGCAAAATCATCATAGAGTTTGGGGAGCCAATCAAAGTAGACGACAAATCGACGGAGAGCGAAATACAAAACTCTTGTCTGGTTGAATATAACACACTGAGGGACAGAGAGTGCACTGCCGACCATATTTCCAATTTCATCATTGACAGATACAGGTATAAGTACGGGTCAATATTAGAGTCCGTCAGAAAAAACATGACGCAGAACTCCAACTTCAACGGATTCTGCGCAAACAAGACAGGAGTCGCCATAAACATAAAAGATGGCAACTATGGAGAAAAGGCATTGACCTACGCATACATCCACAGAGACACGGACGTCACAGCCATCATGGAGAACGAGGAGAAAGCCCTCGTGCTGAAAAATTGCGCAGAGGACATCGTTGCGAACCTGACAATCATCGTAAAATGAGAGCCTACATAACATTATCCGCCATTGCAGTCTGCTGCGCGGCGCCACACATTGACGCCTCAGGCCAGATTATCGATGACAACGGGCGAGTCACATTCACATATAAAGACAAGAGAGCCGAGGATGTCGAACTCGAATTGTACATAGATGGGGACTGCGAAACCTCGGAAATGGAGGATACTGGTGACGGAGTGTGGACTTACACGACAAACCACAGAGTGCCATCGGACATGACAACATACCGTTTCAAGATTGACGATGAGCACTATCGACTTGACCCGCGTAACGCCAATGTGGTGCGAGACATAAACGACTCACTTAACTACATAATCATCCCAGGAGACCCGGGTTCACTATATGAAGATCAGGACGTCCCGCACGGGCAAGTCTCCGCGTTATGGTACAATTCACACTTCGACCCGGCTATTCCTCAACGCCGCCTTATGGCGTACCTGCCATACGCCTATTTAGCTGACACCACAATGCGCCTTCCCGTACTATACCTACTTCACGGGACTGGCGGAGACGAGAACTCATGGGACGACATGGGCAGGTTGGCGCAAATAATGGACAACCTCATAGCGCAGGGCCGCTGCAATCCGATGATTGTAATAATGCCCAATGGAACAGTGGAGCAAGACGCAGCCCCCGGTTCAAGCAGGAACAAATATTCGCAGATTGAACAATCTAACAGAATATCATGGTCAGGGAAGACAGAGACTGAAATAGTCAGCGTAATAATCCCATTCATAGACAAAACCCTGCGCACGGTGCCTGACAAGAGCCACAGAGCCATAGCCGGCGTTTCGCAAGGTGGGCTTCATGCCATTGGGATAACAGCCAACCACCCGGACAAGTTTGACTACGTTGGACTATTCTCACCCTTAACAAGAAACGTCATCTTCACCGACAGGCGCATCAAGAGAATATTATTCGCCCAAAACTTCGTACAGAGCAAAGTCGCCCAAGCACGAAAATTTGCGAGAATAATGAGCGGTGGGAGCGGAGCCTCCATTGGAGAACGAGACACGACAGTCGCCAACCAGATGAGTGGCCTCAGCCTGTATGAAAATCTTGACGAGAAAATAGAAAAGTATTTCACAAAGACTCCGCCCAAGCTATACTACCTGACCATAGGCAGTGAAGACAAGATGCGAAAAATGGTCAGGGAATTCAGGGACAACATAAAAGATTTCGGAGCTGACATAGTATACACAGAGCGGGAGGGAGGCCACTGCTGGAACGTCTGGAGACGGAACTTGACAGACTTCACAGGCAAAATATTCAAAGAGAGAAATGACTAAACCTGATAGCTCAACCTGTGCACGGGGACATTACAATTGCCGCAAAAGAGACACCAGATTTGCACAGGGGAATATGCCAAAATGCGAGATTAACATTTTGATTTATGGCTTGTTTTGCAAAGTAAGATTAGCAAAACGGGGCGATTTTTGTTAAAAAACACGACAATCGCACAAAAAAACGATTGACTAAATTTGTTTTGCGCAAACGATTGTTTTAACTTTGTGAGACGAAACATGCCGAGCTTACCACACGTATATGCGTGGCAAATCTGGCAATGCCGGACAAAACACAACAAAATAAAAAACTAAACATAAAAATAATCATGGGTTTCATTGAGAATCTGAAAGAGAAAGCGGCCAAGAACAAGCAGCGTATTGTTCTGCCCGAGGGCTACGAGGAGCGCACTCTTTGCGCAGCCGACCAGGTGCTGGCCGAGGGATTTGCTGACATCATTTTGATTGACAGCGAGGAGAACGTAAAGGCTAACGCCGCTAAGCTTGGCCTCAAGAACCTCGACAAGGCGACCATCATCGACCCGAAGAACAACCCAAAGAAGGCTGAGTACGCTAACCTCCTCTACGAGCTCCGCAAGAGCAAGGGCATGACCCCCGAGCAGGCAGAGCAGCTCACCGAGAACCCTCTCTACCTCGGCTGCCTCATGATCAAGGCTGGCGATGCAGATGGTGAGGTCAGCGGTGCAGACAACTCAACCGGCAACGTTCTCCGCCCTGCATTCCAGATTATCAAGACCAAGCCTGGCCAGAGCGTAGTAAGTGGCGCATTCCTCATGTTCCTCCAGACCAAGGAGTATGGTGAGAATGGCGTAATGGTATTCGCAGACTGCGCAGTCAACCCCGTCGTCACCGCACCTCAGCTTGCTGAGATTGCAGTTGCCACCGGCAAGACCGCACGCGTCCTTGGTGGCTTCGAGCCCCGCGTGGCCATGTTGAGCTTCTCAACCAAGGGCAGCGCAAAGGCAGAGGTTGTCGACAAGGTTGTCGAGGCTACCAAGTTGGCAAAGGAGATGGCTCCCGACATGCAGATTGACGGTGAGCTCCAGGCTGACGCAGCCCTCGTTCCCTCAGTTGGTGAGAAGAAGGCTCCAGGCAGCACCATCGCTGGCCATGCTAACGTCCTCATCTTCCCCTCACTTGAGGTTGGCAACATCGCCTACAAGCTCGTTCAGCGTCTTGGCGGCGCAGAGGCCATCGGTCCGGTTCTCCAGGGCATCGCAGCTCCTGTCAACGACCTTTCACGCGGTTGCTCGGTATCCGACATCGTCAAGATGATCGCCATCACCGCAAACCAGGCTCAGGACAAGTAAACACAACGAATTAGAACAGTTACCATGAAAAATATCCTGGTCCTCAACTGCGGCAGCTCGTCAATCAAGTACAAGCTGTTCGAGATGACCTCCAAGAAAGTTGTCGCCAATGGCGGCATCGAGAAAATCGGTATGCCAGGCGCCTTCATCAAATTCTCCTTGCCCAACGGCGAGAAGAAGATTGAGGAGATGCCCATCCCGGAGCACACTAAGGGCGTAGAGATCATCTTCTCTAAGCTGACCGACCCCAACTATGGCGTCCTCAAGAGCCTCAACGAGCTTGACGCTGTCGGCCACCGTATGCTCCATGGCGGAGACAAGATCACGAAGAGCTCTATCCTCACGAAAGAGGTTCTCGACATTTTCGAGGCATGCTCTGACATGGGTCCCCTCCACAACCCAGCAAACCTCAAGGGTGTAAACGCAGTCAAGGCTATCCTGCCCAACATTCCTCAGGTTGGCGTCTTTGACACGGCATTCCACCAGACGATGCCCGACTACGCATACATGTACCCCCTGCCATATGAGCTCTACGAGAAGTATGGCATTCGTCGTTACGGCTTCCACGGCACCAGCCACAAGTACGTATCACGCCGCGTATGCGAGTTCCTTGGCGTCAGCCCCATCGGCAAGAAGATCATCACCTGCCACATTGGCAACGGCGGTTCAATCTCAGCCATTGTTGACGGCAAGTGCGTTGACACAAGCATGGGCCTCACCCCTCTCGAGGGCCTCATGATGGGCACCCGCTGCGGTGACATCGATCCCGCAATCATCCCCTACCTCATGCACCACACCAACATGACGATTGAGGAGATTGACACCATGATGAACAAGAAGTCTGGCCTCCTTGGCGTGTCTGGCACAACGAGCGACATGCGCGAGATTCAGGCTGCCCGCGACAATGGTGACAAGCGCGCCGCTTTGGCACAGGACATGTACTACTACCGCGTACGCAAGTACATCGGCTCGTATGCAGCAGCCATGGGCGGTGTGGACATCATCCTCTTCACTGGCGGTGTAGGCGAGAACAAGGTTGACTGCCGCGCTACGGCTTGCCGTGGACTCGAGTACATGGGTGTCGAGCTTGACCTTGAGAAGAACAACAAGATTCAGGGCGAAGAGGCTATCATCTCAACCCCGAACAGCAAGGTTACCGTCTGCGTCATCCCGACCGACGAGGAGCTTATGATTGCAATGGACACCGACGAGCTGACCAAATAAGTTAGCGAAGCCGGTTCGCAATTAATAAAGAGACGCCCCGAACTCATTGACTGAGTTCGGGGCGTCTTATGTTGTTTATAGAAACGAAGAGCCCAAACTTTGAGGAATGTAAAGAGAGCTCCGCTTAGCATTTTACGGGAAATCGGACAGCACAGCGGCCTAAGACAAATTTCTTCTTTTGTTTCCCCAAATTGGATTAGTAGGGTATAAAAAAAAGAACCCGCCTTGCGACGAGTTCCTTTTTTGCTTCCAAAGAAGTTGGATTAGCTCCTCTTCTCCTTGATGCGTGCTTTCTTGCCAGTGAGGCCACGGAGATAGTAGAGGCGAGCGCGGCGAACCTTGCCGATGCGGTCAACGACTACCTTCTCGATGAAAGGAGAGTTCATAGGGAAGATACGCTCAACACCGATGCCGCCAGAGATCTTGCGGACAGTGAATCGCTTACCTGCGCCCTCACCCTTGATCTGGATGACGACACCCTTGTAGATCTGAATACGCTCCTTGTTACCCTCCTTAATCTTGTAGGAGACAGAAACGGTGTCACCAGACTTGAAAGCTGGCAACTCGATGCCGGACTTGAAAGCGTCCTGAGCAACTTTGATTAAATCCATTGTTGTTTAAAACAATAAGGTTAACATTCGCAGCATATATCGACTCCTGAGTTCGACCAGAGGCTACGCAAACGCCGCAAAATTAGACAATTATTCCCACAATCACCACATTTATGCACAGAAAATTCAGCGCAAAACAGCGTAATACAGTGAAAAGATGTAGTTTTCGATTGTTTTTCAAACGTTTGAGCAGTTTTGTACGCTTCCAACAAGAAAAAGTTGCTACATTTGCTGTAAATAAATTACAAAAGGCAGTTGAGCAATAGAATACGTCACACCGCTTAGTGATGAACTGTTGCGCAACAAACAGTTACCATAAGAAAAACACCTTACTAATATCTATCAAATGATTAAACGTTTCATGATTGCCGCGATGGCATTTTCTGCGTCTTTGAGCATGGTGGCGCAGGAGAATGCGCGGCAGATTTCGGGAGTCGTCAAATCTGACTTGGGCACAGTGGTGTCTGGTGTCAGAGTGTGCGTGAAAGGCAAAACAACATGCGCCGAGACTGACGCAAAAGGACGCTACTCTATCCAGGCAAACGAGGGCGACATCCTCATTTTCCAAAATGATGGTTTTGAGACCACAGAAGCCGCAGTAGGCTCAAACGACGAGCTTGACGCGCAGATGGTCGTAGAAGACCTCTTCGCGCTTGACCTGGAGGACATCATGAACACCCAGGTTCAGTCGTCAAGCTTCCTCACCCTGACAGCGAAAGAGGCACCAGGCTACACATTCACCTTTGACCTTGGCGATCAAGTAAGCCAGCAGAGCCTGATTGACATCATCAAGATGGTCATCCCAGGCTACTCAGACGGTTCACACACTGACACAGAAATTTTCGGTGTGCGCGGCATGAAAGTGGTCGACAACTCTAAAAGCATCGTCATGTATGACGGCCAAAACCTCAACCTGCGCTCAAACGTGGGTTTTGGTGTCGGACTGAACTCAATGCTTTTGGGAGACGTCAAGGGCTTAGAGGTAAGCCTCGGACCTAACGCCATAGTCCACGGCTCTGGCGCGATTTCGGGCTACATAAACATGCTGCCGAAGAATGGCTTCGACAACCAAGGCTTTTACGTCAACGTTAACAAAGAATTTGAGCGCAACGCCGAGAACCAAGGGACAGGCATCTCCAAAGCAGAGATAGGCTACGGATTTGGCACCAAGAGACGTAATGCTTACTTCTACGCAGGTTGGTATCACAGCAAGGGTTGGTCGGCAGACTCAGCGTTCTTCTGCAACGCGGAGGCTGACAAATACAACATATCAATTGCCGACGCGCTTGCCGATATGCCATACGGCTCAACACCGCGTGCCAACTTCAGGATTTCGGGCAATGGTAACTTTGACGACTTCAACCTGCAGGTTGCATACACCCAGGCGAGCCGCACCTCATACCTCTACTCCAAGGGAGAATACTCACAACAGGAGAACTTCACACGCCAGATGAACTCACGCCTCAAATGGAGCCACGACTTCAATGAGAATGAGCATCTCACCGCGAGCGTCAGCAATGAATTGACCGACCTCGGCCGCATTAAAAATGGCCTCTTGGAGGGCGGTTGCGAGAGCCACATAGAGGGGAAAATAGTAGCGATGACCAAACGCATAGCCAACAACCAGCTCGCCATTGGCGGACTTATTGGCGGCCGAAAGTTCCACCATCGCGACTACTACTTTGGCCATGACGTGCCATACACACTCACAGACAACAAGAACAACTACATATTCGACAACTCGACGAAAGACGGGATGCAAATCCAAGATACGGATCCCGAGACCGGCGAGCCTTTAGTTGACTCAAAGGGCAAGCCCATCATGATTTATGACCAGAGCAAAGAGATCATGAGCGGCCAGATGCCAAACGGCAAATGGAACGAGTGGGCTGTGTTCTTGGAGGACATCTACAAGATTCAAGACAAAGTCGTCATAGCCCTCGGATTGCGCTACGACGTTTTCAAAGTCAAAGAGTTTGATGACAACCAAAGCAACCTGTCACCCCGAGTAGGTCTGTCATGGATTGTGAACCCGAGCCATGTCATTAAAGCATCTTATCAGCAGGGCTTCAGGACAATGGACTACTACAACTACTCACAGACCTTCTACCAGAAAAACGCCCTCATGCAATACTGCTTCAGCAAGTCGGACGAGGTGGACAGCAGCACCCCGTACAAATTCAAGATTGAGCCAGAGCAGTTACATTCATTCGAGCTGAACTACCACGGTGACTTCTGCCAGAAGATGATAACATTGGACGCCAATATCTTCTTCAACAGATATAAGAAAACAATCGACTACATAAGATTGGTAAATTGGGACGGCAAGAAATCGAACAACTACACAGGCGAAGACAAGATTGACGCAGGTGACTATTACGGAGACTACACCATCACCGGCAACAAATACTTCACACCCGCCCAGCAGAAAGCCATCGGCCAGTACTACTTCATGACCACGACCAAATATAACAAGGGAGGGTCAGACTCCAACTTTGGCGCCTATGTTAATAACGGAGAGGACATAGACATATATGGCGGTGAGATTATTGCGTCAGTCAGCCTTCCGAGCAACACTGACGTGCGAATTGCATACAGCATAGCCGAGAGCAGCACAGACAGCTACGCCAACACGTCCATCGCTCCCGAAATGAGCATCAAGGCCGGCTTCATGCAACGCATGTGCAAAGACAAACTGCTTGTTTCTGCCCAATATCTCTGGGAGCCAGCTATTGAAGACAACGAGCAGAACGCAAAGAACTACAATCCTGTCTACTTCGACAGTCGCAACCTGCTTGACGCTACAATAGCCTTCAACCCGATCAAGCCCCTCCAGATTTACGTCATGGCTAACAACCTGCTCGGCGAGACAAGGCCGGCCCTCACATACAAGCCCGACCCGTCAAACAACTATCCTCAGTTGACACAACTTGGTTGTGGTGAGCGCCGCTACTGGGTAGGTGTCAAGATCAACTTGTAAAAGTTAGATTGGCATAAACATACGAGCAAACATACACTGCGCCGCCGCAAGGGACAAGCTCCCTTGCGGCGGTTTCATTTTCATATATCTTGCATCTTTTGCCACTTTAGACTAAATTTGTCCGGCTAAAACTGTTCAACAGATGAAACTAAAGACAATAGCTTTTGCGGCGTTAACGATCTTAGTGGCGCAGACCACATGGGGTCAGGCAAAGACAGCTCAGCAGAACGCAGAGACCCAAAAGAGCCACACCGCCAAACCGTTTGGAAAGACACAGCCGACAGGCAAAGGGATTGTAAACTTCACCGTCAAAGTGAAGGACTACGCCAACAAACCTGTTGTTTTGGGATACTACTTTGACGAGCGTATGCTTGTGAAAGACACCGTGCTGACTGACGCCAAGTGCGTTGCACACTTCGTGAATGACACACTTTTCGCAGAGGGTCTTTACCTCTTACATTTCCCCGAGAATGGTGGCGTGATGGACATCCTCATGCCACATGACCAGAAATTTGAGCTTGAAGTCGACACCCTGCCACAGGGTGCCATGCGCGCCAAAGTCAAGAACAGCCGTCCTATCGCCAATTTCTTGGAGTACCAGAAGTTCATCACTGAAAAACAGATGTACTTCAAGACCCTCAACGAGGACTTCATGAAGGCGAGGAGCGCAAAAGACCAGGTGAAGCAAGAGCTTATCCGCAAAGAGTTCAGCACCACCGACTCCATCGTACGAGCACACACAGACGAGGTTATCGCGACAAACAAAGACAACTTCCTGAGCAACTTCCTTCGCGCACTAAAAGACGTCGAAGTCCCCAAATTCACATTCCCGAGCGGCATGACGCCGGCCGAGCGAGACTCCGCCCAGCAGGTGAAGAGTTACTACTACTACCGTGCGCATTTTTATGACAATTTCGACCTAAGCGACGACAGGCTGCTGCGCACTCCATTCTTCACCAAGAAGATAAGCAAATTCTTCGACGAGAGCGTGCCACAAATTCCTGACACAGTAGCTGCTGAGGCCATAAAGCTCATAGAGAAGTGTCGGAAAAACCAGGACATGTTCCGCTTCTTCGTATCGACCATGTACAACAGGGTCAACCAGAGCAACATAATGGGAATGGACGCCGCCCTTGTAAAGATTGCCGACAAATATTACTTGTCTGGTGAAGCCACATGGGCCGATGAGAAATTCATAAAAGACCTCAAGGAAAATGTGGACGGCATCAGATACACACTGATTGGCAAGACCGCCCCCGACATGAAGATGCCGTCTTACACGGGTGAGTGGTTCCGCCTGAGCGAAATTTCGGCACCCTATACGATACTTGCGTTTTGGGAGCCGTCTTGCGGTCATTGCAAGAAAGAAATCCCCCACTTAAAAAGTGCCATATATGACAATTACAGCAAATATGGAGTAAAGATTTTCTCCGTGTATGTGCAAGTTGACCCTGAGCCATGGAAAGAATTCATCGAGGAGCATCAGCTTGAAGAATTCATAAATGTCTATGACCCCTACGGCAGCTCACACTACAGACAGTACTACCACATAAAAAGCACCCCCACCCTCTTCGTTCTTGACAAGGACAAGAAAATCATAGCCAAGAAACTGGGCGTTGAGCAGATAGCCGACTTCCTCGACCATATGCTCGGGCTGGACAAAGAGAAGAAATGATAAATAGGAGTAAAAAGACTCTCAACAAGATAATTGCCGCATCGGCCATGATTTCCATGGTCGGTGCGGCAGTGTCATGCGGAGATGATGACGCATACCGCGAGGCCCCAAAGATATATTTCGCGTCAAGCGGAACATATGAGATTTCGCCAGATGACACACTGGAGCTTGAGCCGCGAATAACATACGATTACGGGTGCGACTACCGATGGACAGACACCGAGGGCAACACGCTCTCGACGGACAAGGAGTATCAATTCATCCCACCCGCGATGAAGGATTACAAACTGATTTTCCAAGTGTCAAATGACTTGGGCAGTGACGCATACGAAGTCAGCATATCAGTTCTGCTTAAAGCGGGCTTTGGGGACTTGGAAAACTTCACGACAAAAAAGACGTCAGTCCTCGCACTCCAACCGGACACACAGCCAGGCGCATTCAGATGGAACGGCATCGAGTTCAACAATGCCATAAACTCTGACACCTCAATGTGGTACGGGTTCGCATTCTCGAACAAGACAACCGTCTTGACCACGATAAGCAACTCGGCCATGGGCATTGCCTACGCCACCAGCAGCACGTCATCATCCTCTGACAAAAGCTACATGGCCGTCCATGCGTACTCAGATTTAGCCACCGTCAAATTCGGGAAAGCCTATACGCCCAAGTCGATAGACGTGGCCAATGACAACTTCATATACCTTGCCAGTAAATTTGGCTATATATCAATAAGCCAAGGCGGTGACACGACAACAGTCTCACCGGCCACGAAAGACGACTATTACACCGCCGTCATTTCGGGTTTGAGCGAGAACGGTGACGTGATTGGCACGAGTGTCGAATATAAACTTGTTGATTGCAGTTTTGACAATCCCGCCAAATACGTAAGGTCTTCTTCATGGACCACCCTTGACCTGAGCGCGATAGGGACTGTTTACGGGCTGCGCATGAGTGTGGAGACATCCATGACAGACTTCCCCAGCCTATTTTGCATTGACAACCTGAGATTACAGGACTAAGACGTGAATCCAGTGCCGAAAACTGGTAACAAAAACAAGAAAACGACAAATGAGCGATTTTATTAAACTTTTTTGCTCCTTTTTCAAGATAGGAATTTTCACCTTTGGCGGTGGTCTCGCAATGATACCATTCATTGAAGACGAGTTCGTGGCTAAGAAAAAATGGCTGACCTCCGATGAGATGCGCGAGCTGGCGCTTCTCGCCCAGACATTGCCAGGCGTTATAGCCGTGAACGTGAGTATTTTCGTGGGTCAGCGTCGTGCAGGCTGGATGGGGTCAATAGCGGCCCTCCTCGGCACTGTGCTGCCATCACTTATCACCATAATACTCCTTCTCTTAGTTTTGCGAGGCTTCGAGGACAATAAGTATGTATTGTGGGCATTCGTTGGCATCAAAGCCACGGCTGCAGCCCTCATCTTGGATGCCGTCATCAGGATGGGTAAGAAGACCTTGGGTATCGACACCGCATGCTGGATTGTTGCGGCCATATCACTTCTCATAGTCATACTTGGCTACTCGGCCGTCTGGCCTGTAGTCTTTGGCGCCTTGATCGGGCTCACCTATTTCTATTGGAGACAAAACAAAGCTAAGACAGAAAACAATTAGGAGGATAAGAATATCAATAACATGGTATACTTAAAACTATTCATCATCTTTTTCAAAGTCGGCCTCATAGGATTCGGAGGCGGCTATGCCATACTCGCCCTCATCTTTCAGGACATACAGACATTCAACGTTGTGAGCGCTGAGGACTTTGGCAACCTCGTGGGCATGTCACAAGTGACGCCAGGCCCTATTGCCATAAACGCAGCCACATACGTAGGCTTCAAAGCGGCTGGCTTTGGGGGCGCGTGCTTAGCGACATTCGCTGTATCGCTGCCATCCTTCATACTTTGCATGAGCGTACTGATGGTATTGGACAAATTCCAGAACAACAAATATGTCGTATCTGTCCTTGCCGGCATACGCCCAGCCACCGTCGGACTCATGGCGAGCGCCTTCCTTTTCATGGCGCAGACTGCCATTATTCCCGGATATGAGGAGGGTGCAAGCCTTATAACAAACCTGGAAAAATCGGATTTTATCGCATTAGCTATCTTCATTGTGGCATTTGGTACTATTTTATTGCGTAAATTTGGGTCTATTACGATTATATTAGGGGGAGGAGTAGTCGGAGTGATACTGTGTTCACTATTCAATTGAATCATTAAACCAAACACCTAACCGTTCTATGCACATCACCAAGGCCATAAGGACAGCCATACTCGCTCTCGTCATAAGCGTATTGTCATGCGCAGGGGCGAATGCGGCCAAGATAAAAGTAATGGTTATATGCGCATATAACCCGGACTCGAACAACCTGTCGTATACCATAGATGCGCTCAACAAACACATGAAGGAGCGACAGGAAGACTTCGACATCTCCATAGAGTGCCTTTGGTGTAATAAATTCAGCGACTACGCGTCTTGGAAAACCCGACTTCTTAAGATTTTAAGCAAGTGCAGCTCGCAATACCAGCGTCCCGACATTATACTCTTGTTAGGACAGGAGGCAATGGCCGCATATCTTGACATAAAGCTGTCGGACCTGCCAAACATACCAGTCATGTGCGGCATGTGCAGCCGCAACTTTGTTGAACTGCCGAGCAACGCAGACGAGATAAACAGCTGGGTACCAGAGAATAGAGACATCACAGAAGTTGCCGCCCTGTATAATATCGTCGGTGGCGAATTTTATGAGTACAACGTTGACAAGAACATTGAACTCATTGGCAGGCTGTTCCCCTACGTAGACAACATCACATTTCTGAGCGACAACAGCTATGGAGGATTCTGCCAAAAAGCCCTTGTTCTTGAGAGCGCCACACGACATGGCAAGTACAGCTATAACTGGTTAGACGGCAGAGAATTGACGGTTTTGAGCGCATCCGATTCGATATCAAACCTCAAGAACAACACCGCCCTCTTGGTAGGCGCATGGCGATTTGACAAGGACAACAGGTTTTACATCGGCTCAACAATGGAGATGCTCAGGCTGAGCAACTCCCACCTTGCCGTATTGACGTTGTCGAACACAGGATTAGACAGTTGGGCCGTAGGTGGCTACACTCCCAACTACCAAAATCTTGGACCGCTGTTGGCCGACCGCATCATTGAATATGAGACAACCGGCAAGACAAACCTTGACTTCATCCCTTTGAGCTATAAGTTCAATTATAAGGCGATGAAAGAAATAGGCATCACGGAGGACGAACTGCCGATTGGCGCGGTTGTGATGAACAAGCCGAGCTCCGTATTCCAGACCTACTCAAAAGAGATAACATTCGTCATAGTCATCATAGTAGGCTTGACCATTGTCTTGTGCATAGTGATTAACAACCTGCGCAAGATAAGGAAACTGAAAATAGAGTTAGAGAAAAAGCAGAAAGAGCTTATTATATCCAAAAACAAGGCAGAGAAGAGCAGCATGCTCAAGACCACATTCCTTGCGGACATGAGCCATGAGATACGCACACCACTCAATGCCATCGTAGGCTTTTCACAAGTCATAGCCACCCAGTGCGACAGTTTGTCAAAAGACGAGCGCAACAAAATATTAGACATCATCTACAAGAACAGCAACCTGCTGACGAACCTTGTTAACAGCATATTGGACATCTCACGCATAGAGTCAGGACGAGCCAATTTCGACATTGAGGAGATAGACCTCATCGAGACGTGCAAAACGATGCTGAACACAAGCCAGATGGCGGCAGGCAAGCCTAACATCCGCTTCGTTCTTGACACAAACATAACGAGCTTCCCATTCAACACAGACAGGCTGCGCTTGCAACAGGTCTTGATGAACCTGCTGAACAACGCAGTAAAGTTCACTGAAGAGGGCGAGATAACCGTTTCACTTGAGTACGAGAAAGAGGATGGATGCCGCATAATTGTGTCAGACACAGGAAAGGGCATACCACCAGACAAAGCAGAAGAGGTTTTCGGCAGATTTGTCAAGTTGGAAGAATACTCAAACGGAACAGGACTTGGCCTTTCACTTTGCAGAATGATAGTAGAGAAATTGGGAGGACGCATCTGGGTAGACACGTCATACACGGGGGGAGCCCGCTTTATATTCACACTGCCACAGATAGTTGGCGAAGACGTGTAGGGTGCGGACCTCGGCGAAGTAGATATTGCGCCCAATAAACAATAGGGGTTAATACGCATAAGCAGATGCGCAAACTGACCAACAAAATAAAACTCGTGAAGAGAACAACTGTCATTTAGCCTTGAAACCAAGCAAACCACAAACAACTATATAACAAACAATTAGGCACAAAGTTCACTACCACATGCTCAAAAGTTGCAATCTTTCTCGCTATTAAAAATGTGAAATTGCAGTTTTGAAACAGCAATAATTCCGAAATTGCGTGCTGCAAAGCGGGATATGCCGACATAAGACATAATGGACACTTTGCATAACTAAGCGTCAGAATTAGTCAGAAACAAACACCAAGAAACACATAAAAGTCATAAGCAATATGAAAAGGAGAGTCGTTATAACAGGCCTTGGCATCTACTCCTGCCTCGGCAAGACACTTGACGAGGTTCGTGACTCACTATACAACGGCAAGTCCGGCATCATCTTTGACCCCGTACGCAAAGAGATGGGCTTCCGTTCAGCACTGACCGCAAATGTTCCCGTTCCCGACCTCAAGGGAATATTGAGCCGCAGCCAGCGCGTATATATGGCGGACGAGGTTAAATACGCATACCTCGCAACCCGCGACGCATTGGCCGATGCTAAACTCGACCCCGACTACATCGAGGCTCATAACGTCGGCATCCTTTATGGCAACGACAGCAGCGCCGACGCAGTAGTCAAGAGCGTTGACATCATGCGCGAGAAGAAGGACACCACCCTCGTGGGCTCAGGCGCCATCTTCCAGTCAATGAACTCAACCGTCACAATGAACTTGTCATGCCTCTTCAAGCTCAAGGGCATGAACCTTACCGTCTCAGGAGCATGCGCCTCTGGCTCACACGCCATTGGCCTTGGCTCACTCCTCATCAGCGAGGGACTTCAGGACTGCATCGTCTGTGGCGGCGCACAGGAGGTCAACCCGTTCTCAATCGGCTCATTCGACGGCATCTCAGCATTCTCAGCACGTGAGGACGCACCTGAGAAGGCATCTCGTCCATTTGACCGCGACCGTGACGGCCTTGTCCCTGGCGGTGGCGCAGCAACTGTCATAATCGAGGACTACGAGAGCGCTGTCAAGCGCGGAGCAACCATTTACGCTGAGATTCTCGGCTATGGCTTCTCAAGCAACGGTGACCACATCTCAACTCCCAATGTTGACGGTCCCGCACGCTCACTCCTCATGTCAATCAAGCAGGCTGGCATCAACCTGAGCGAGATTGGCTACATCAACGCACACGCCACCTCTACCCACGTCGGTGACCAGAACGAGGCTAAGGCAATCGACCGCGTCATGGGCGACTACAAGCCATACATCACCTCAACCAAGGGTCAGACTGGCCACGAGATGTGGATGGCAGGCGCAAGCGAGATTGTCTACACCATACTCATGATGAAGAACAACTTCATCGCCCCCAACCTCAACTTCGAGAACCCCGATGAGGACTCTGCAAAGTTGAACATCCCAGGCGCAAGGGTAGACAACTACCACTTCGACACATTCCTCTCCAACAGCTTCGGCTTCGGCGGCACGAACTCAACACTTGTCGTCCGCGACGTAAAGTAGTGAGCCAACGGGATATAAAATCCCGGTGGAAAGGATAGTCGAAAAGTCTGTTTTTGCAGGCCCAGTTTCATTTTCAAAAGTTTTGTACTACCTTTGCAAGGAGTGTGCCAAACTTAGCGGAGTTGAGGCAAACTGGGCGGCCTTTCATTAGCGAATGCGAATGATGTGATAGCACTGACTATCAGGCGGCAGACAATTGACAAAGTAAACAAGTCATCAAAAGAATAAAATGGAAAAGAACGAATTGATCAGCAAAGTCAACGAGGTGTTGGCAGACGAGTTCGAGGCAGAAGTAAGCGACATCACCCCTGATGCAGTCATCAAGGACGCTCTTCAGCTCGACAGCCTTAGCATCGTCGACATGGTAGCCCTCATCGAGAGCACCTTCGGCGTAAAGATCCCCGGCAACGAGGTTGGCACCATCAAGACTTTCGCAGACCTCTACGATTACCTCGCAGCCCGCGTTGCCTAAATAGGGATGCATTGCTCATCAATTAGGATGAGTGGCACTCTACCGTCAGCAAAAGAAGCCGCCAAGGCTTTCCGCTCAAAATGCTGCGGAAAAGACAAAGCGAGGCCACACGTGGCTAAGGGTTCAAAGAAACCCATATTGATTTAGCTCACGAGACCGGTTTATTCAGACGAGTTACCTTGAAAAAGGTGCTTCCTGAATGAACCGGCTTTGTGGGCTTTACCTATTTTGCACGAATGACAAAAATCGTCTTATCTATATACAATTACCTCTCAAAGCATAGAGTAGTCAGGTGGACTTCTTTGATAGTCAGCGCTATTGTATTTATAGCGCTGGGTGTACAGATTCACTTTGAAGAGGACATAACAAAGCTTTTGCCCTCGACGGGCGACAGCTCAGAGACCTTGGCATTCTCCCAGCTCAAGGTCAAGGACAAGATATTCGTCTTGGTCACCTCGAAAGACGAGAATGAGCCACTTTCTCCTGATGAGCTGATTGAGATAAGCGACGAGCTGACAAACAACCTCTTGGAGAAAGACTCAGCCAACAATGACATAGCAGACATACTCTCACAGGTTGATGAGATGATGATGCTGGACGTTGTCACATATTTGGCGGACAACTTCCCCGTGTTTGTTGACACATCGTCATACGGCAAAATCGAGGCGTTGCTGAGCCAAGACAGCATCAACAAAAATGTCGCGGCTACCAAAGGATTGCTAACGACCCAAGCCGGCATCGCAATGAAAGACATGCTGGCAGCAGACCCTATCGGCATGCGCAATGTCGTCATAGAGAAAGTTAAAGACATAAAGGACGGGTTGGGCAATTCACAAATCATGTATGAGAGCCACCTGTTCACACCTGACACCACGGTCGCCCTTTCATACATATCGCCCAACTTCAAGTCATTCGACTCAGGCAGCGGACGCAGGTTGGTCAGCCTTATAGAAGATGAGATTCAGCAGGTTGAGGCTTCGCACCCCGGCTGCGAGATACTCTTCCATGGAGCACCCGTACAGAGCGTCAACAACAGCCGTCAGATCAAAAAAGACCTGAGCATGACAATCGCCATCTCGTTGCTCTTGGTTTGCATAGGCATCAGTGTATGCTTCAAGAACAAGAGCACGATCCCCATGCTCATCTGCCCAGTCATTTACGGTGCATTCTTCGCACTTGCCATGATGTACTTGGTAAAGGGTTCGATGTCACTTATGGCATTGGGCATTGGTGCCATTGTTTTAGGTGTGGCACTGAGCTACTGCCTGCATGTCATCACGCACTACAAGTATGTATCCACCCCTGAGCGAGTCCTCCGCGACCAAGCGTCACCTGTATTCCTCGGCTGCCTGACCACAATAGGCTCGTTCCTTGGACTTCTGTTCACAAGCAGCGAGTTGCTGAGCGACTTTGGACTTTTCGCCTCATTCGCCCTTGTCGGAACCACATTCTTCAGCCTCATATACCTGCCCCACTTTTTCAACCCAGAGAGGAATAAGCGTTCGCGCAAGGCATTCCGTGCGTTGGAGCGTTTCAACTCACACAGGTTCGAGAAGCATAAATGGCTCATCGCAGCCATCGTCATACTATCATGCGTCTGCTTCTACACGCAGAGGTTTGTCACATTTGACGCTGACCTGACGCACATAAACTTTACAAGTGAGAAAGTTAAGCGCAGCCAGGCCCTGCTGCAGAGCAAGACACAGCCGGGCCTCGTGACGACATACTACGCTTCATCAGACTCGTCACTTGACGTCGCTTTGGCCAAGAGCCGCATGATGTACGAGACGCTGGATTCACTCAAGGCTAAAGGCAAGATTCGCGGATACTCGAAGGCCGCAAGCCTGTTCCCGACTGAAGAGGAGCAGGAGACGCGACTTGAAAGGTGGTCTGAGTTGTGGAGCGAAGAGCGGATTACGGAGACAGACAAGATGATTGGTAAGGCGTGTGCCGCAGAGGGCATCTCTTCATCATTCTTCGAGCCATTCGATGACATGCTCACGACCGAGTATGACATTGTGAACCCTTATGAGGATGAACTGTTGCCTGACGGTCTGATGGCAAACATCATAGAGTACACAGACAGCGTCTACATGGTCTTCACATCTGTCCAGATGAAGCAGGAGGACAAGAAGGCAGTCGGCAAGGCTCTTGTAGCAGCCACGGGTTGCGTAGTCGTTGACCCGATGTTCTATACCGAGGAGATGGTCAAAACAATAAATGCAGACTTCAACACGGCGCTTGGCATCTCAATGGCCTTCGTGTTCATAATCTTGCTCCTCTCATATAAGAACATCCTGCTCGCCATCGTAGCCTTCATACCTATGACACTCAGCTGGTACATAGTTCTTGGCGTCATGGGAATGTTGGGCATGCAGTTCAACCTGATTAACATAGTCATCTCGACATTCATATTTGGCATTGGCGTGGACTACAGTATATTCGTCATGGATGGATTGCTGAGCAAGGCAAAATCGCAGTCTGAGCCGCAATTGCTTGTCTATCACAAGACGGCGATATTCTTCTCGGCTGTCACGCTTATTGTCAGCACCGGTTCACTGCTTTTGGCATCGCACCCGGCTTTGGCCTCAATTGGCATAGCCACGATTATAGGTATGTCATCTGCTGTCATATTGGCATACACGCTTCAGCCATTCCTTTACCATGGACTTGTAAAGCTCATCATCAAGATGGGATGGAAGACCAATTGGCTTGAAAACAAAAGTTCCGCAAACAAATAGATTAAGAGACTTAAGGAAATAGTTTTTTCGTGGAGAAATACGACGTCATAGTAATAGGTGCCGGTCTTGGCGGCCTTGAGTGCGCATATATGCTTAGCAAAATGGGCAAGAGCGTACTCGTTTTGGAGGCTGACGCACTGATAGGCGGATGTCTTCAGACGTTCCGCAGGGCTGGCCACACATTTGACACAGGCTTCCATTATGTAGGCGGATTAGAAGAGGGGCAAATGTTGAACAAGCTCTTCAACTATTACGGCCTGATGGATTTGCCCTGGAAGAAGATGGACCAAGATTGCTTTGACGAAGTAGTCATACCAAGTGGAGCATATCCTTTTGCTCAGGGTTATGACAACTTCCGCGAGAAAATGACGGAACATTTCCCGAACCAAAAGGAGAACCTGCGCAAGTATGTCAGCCTACTGAAAGAGGTGGGTGACAACATAAGCCACAGCCTTGACCCGCGTTCGGCCGAGGATGTCTACCAGCAGTCTCTTTTCGCTAAATCAGCCTATGACTTTCTGACAGAGACAATATCAGACCCAACATTGATTGACGTCTTGTCGGGAACGTCCATGAAAATGGAGCTGAACTCGAATAAATTGCCGTTATACGTCTTTGCGCAGATAAACAGCACGTTCATTCAAAGTGCCTACCGAATAGAGGGCGGAGGAATGCAAATTGCCGAAAGCCTAAGGAAAAGCATTGAAGCGATGGGCGGCAAAGTCATGCGTAACAGCCGTGTGACAGCGATAGAGGGCAAAGACGGCAAGGCTGAAGCCGTTATCGTGAATGACGGCGCAGCGAGGTTCGAGGCCGACCAATTCATTTCGGACATACACCCTGCGGCCACAGTGCGACTGCTCCAAACAGCAGGACTCGCCCGCAAAGTATATCAGAAACGAATAGAGGGCTTGGAGAACACATTTGGCATGTTGACCGTCAACATTGCGCTAAAACCAGGGGCATTAAAATACCAGAACCGCAACATATTCCTTTATAAAGAGAATGGGGTATGGGGACTCCACGAGAAGTTGGGCGAAGGCGTGAAAGCACTGATGACAAGCTTCATGCCCCCAACTGACGGAAGCGCCTATGCAAGCGGTTTAGACCTGCTTACACCAATGAGGTGGGAAGATGTCCAAAAATGGTTTGGCACGAAAGTTGGATACAGGGGAGAAGACTACATCGAGCTTAAAGATAGGATCGCCTCAGAATGCATCCAACTGGCAGAGACACGTTTGCCTGGACTCAACGACGCGATTGAAGGCAAGTGGGTCAGCACACCTCTGACCTATGCGGATTACACAGGCACAGAACACGGGTCGGCCTATGGCATCCGCAAAGACTACAACTCACCGATGCTGACAGTCCTAACGCCGAAGACCCCAGCCGCAAACGTATTCATGACAGGCCAAAGCCTCAACCTGCATGGAGTTCTTGGCACATCGATGACATCATTGTTCACGTGCGCCGAGATTGTCGGAATGGAGAGTGTCAGGAACCAACTGAGCTGATGTAAAGAAATAAACTAAAATAGGACTTATAAGAAAAAATGAAAAAGTTAGGAATAATAGCCATTGCGGCTGCCCTACTCCTCCCCACCCTTGCCCACGCTGACGAACTGAAAAACGCCAGCAAGAATGCAGACGTCACAAAGGTGTGTGAAGCCAATAAGAAGATAAGCACCATCCAGTGCCCATTCTCACGCACAACCAAAGTAGCCGTCCTCAAAGACACCCCAAAACCAGAAGAGGGCAACTTCTACTTCCAGAACCCTGACAACTTGGCCATGAAGTATACGAGTGGCGAGATCTTCATTGTAACCGAGGATAACGTGTCGCTCACCATTGGAGGCAAGGCTCGCACCCTGCGTTCTGGCAACCACCATGTTGAGGAGCTGTCCAGCACACTGCTCGCATGCATCAAGGGCGACCTGAATGAAATTGAAGGAACACTTAAGAGCTCAAAAGTAAAGGGCAACAACCTTGTCTTCGTCATCGAGACTGAGATGAAAGTAGGTCGCAACAGCGTCACCTCCATCGAGTTGGCTTACAACAAGAGTGACTACACTCTCACGAGCCTTAAGCTCATTGAAAAAGACGGCAGCTACACGCTCTACGAGCTTGGCACCAAGACTCTCAACAAGAGCATAGACGCCAAGACTTTTGAGCATGCGAAAGCAGCCAAGAAGGCTTCAAGCAAAAAATAGTCGAGCGTCATAGCTCTACGTACTAAAACTCCGGCGACAGACCAGCATTGAAAAGATGCCTGTCGCCGGAGTTTTTATAATTCACCCAAGTAGAGATTAATGCTCAAAATGTGGTATAAAACTCCAAAACAGATCGCCATAGCACATTCAACTATGCTTTTAATAGTTAATATCAAACATCTTAGGGGGAGGAGCCGACACCAAAAGAGAGAATAAATATTACATTTGCGAGCGAAAAGATGCGACTACGTAACGGACAACAGCGAAGCCGCCATTCTTGAACAACATAAGAAAAAAAGCACATGAGACTCATAACGACGCTGGCGATGATAGGCGTGGCCGTAGCCGCTAATGCGCAACAAGTACTCACCCTTGACGAATGCCGCGAGATGGCCCTCAAAAACAACCATGAGATAAAGGCATCGCAGAGCAAGACAGAAAGCGCCAAGTATACCAAGAAGAGCTACAGGGCTAATTATCTTCCGAGCCTGACACTTAACGTCATAGGTGCATATAGCACATTCAATGGCAGCGAAGATTTCAGCATGACCCAAAACCTGCCTGTTTTCAAACCAGACGCTACAACATTTGGCGCCCAGACACCCAATTTGGCAGACAAGATGTGGCTGGTTCAGAATCTGACCGGATACGCGTACATGCCATTGACGGGAAGCATAGAGTATGAGCTTGGCCCGATGTTCATGGCTGGCCTCACCCTTAAACAGCCTATTTACATGGGCGGTAAAATTGCCAACGCCAGCAAAATGGCGGGATTGGCAGTTGAAGCCTCAGAAGCCAATGAGACATTGACTCAGGCTACTGTCATAGAGGGCACAGACCAGGCATACGCATTGGTGATAAAAGCCAAGGAGCTGCAGAAAGTGGCGGAGAAATATAACGATGTCTTGCGCGAGCTTATGGACAACGTCACCAAAGCCAAAAATCAGGGAATGAAGACGGGCAACGACGTGCTGAAAGTCCAGGTCAAATTGAACGAGAGCGAGTTGAATATGCAGAAAGCAGCTAACGCTGTCACCCTCGCCAAGATGAACCTTTGTCACAAGATTGGCATGAGCCTCACATCGGACATTGACGTAGCGGATGGATATCCTGACATGGATGTCCGTGACGGAAGTGTAGAAAATCGCCCGGAGAGCATCATGCTTAGCAAGAAAGTGGAGGTTGCCGAGGCAAAGACGAAAGTCACGCGCTCTGCAATACTTCCCGAGGTCGGCCTTATGCTCATGGGCAGCTACATAAACGGCATCAACGTAAGCGGTGACATATCAGGCAGCAGCTTTGACGAGAAGTTATTGAATGATTTGTCATTCACAGCCTTGATAAATGTGAAAGTGCCATTGTTCAACTTTGGCAAAGACGCGAACAAGGTAAGGGCCTCAAAATGCGAGCTTGAGCAGGCGAGGTTGGAGAAAGAGAACCTCACGGAGCAGATGGAACTTGAGAAACAGCGCTCAAGCAACATGTTGAACGAAGCCGAGAAAGAACTTGCGGTTGCAGACAAGAGCCTTGAGCAGGCTGCCGAGAACATGCGCTCAAGCAAGAGCCTGTATGACAACGGATACGAGACACTTTCAGACTACATGGAGAGCCAAGTGCTTTGGCAGCAGGCAATGGCAGCTAAAGTCGACGCTCAGTATCAGCTCTATTTGGCCAAAGTTGACTACAACAGGACAAACGGAACTCTTGTGCAATAAGAACGAGAGCAAAGACAGCACTACAATAACGAACAACATGATTGACCCATCTGTATTAGCATTTCTTAAAGAGATAAAGGTCAACAACAACAAACCATGGTTCGACGCTCACCGCAGCCAATATGAGGCTGCAAGGGCGTCGTTCCTTGTTTTTGTGAGCCAGTTTATCGAATTGGTGCAGGCGGTAGATCCTGCCGTCGGCGAGCACGAAGCGAAGAATTGCGTCTACCGCTTTAACCGTGACATACGCTTCTCGCCAGACAAGAGTCCTTATAAGCGACATTTCGGGGCTTTCGTTTGTCCAGGAGGAAGGAAAAGCACACTTCCTGGTTATTACTTGCACATAGAGCCGGGCAACTGCTTTTACTGCACAGGAAACTACGGACTGCCATCTGACATGATTAAACGGCTCAGGACAGAGATATGCAACTTTCCAGAGGATCTTGAGGCCATAATCGAAAACAAGGAATTCAAAGAGCGCATGACTCTTTGGGACGAGGAGAAACTCAAGACATTGCCAAGGGGTTATGACATAGCTCCACAATATGCCGAGTATCTTAAATATAAAAGCCTTAACGCGAGAGTCGATTACGCGGATGATACTGTGACATCACCTGATTTCGCCTACATCTTACGGAACGACATTGCGATAAGCGCACCGCTCAATTCATTCTTCAGACGCGCATTAGAGACCGAGCCTGAGGATGACGACCTTGGAATTTGACCAAAGCGACAAAAAGTCATGGGCAAATATAATGACATAGCAAAAGAGCTTTTGAGTAAAGAGACCGATCTCAGATGCGCAGAGGATGTCATGTCCCAAATCGAAAAGCTGGGCTTCTTGCCACTTTTCGCAGGAGAGATAAATGGGCTGTCAATTGAGGAGCATACCCCAAGGGAATTGTGGTTTGCCGACAATGTAGACGGCCCGTGGGAGTGGAAAGGGCCCATTGTCCGCACAGGTGAGTACGGATATGCCAAATATTTCAAGAACAAGGCTGTATTCGTCTCCCGCGAATGGCTGCCACGACTTATTAACGTTCGAAGAGAGGGCAAAATATTGGGGTATGACGAAGAGAGGGTGCTCAAAGCCATAGAGGCCAACGAGAGTATGCTCTCAACAGAGATACGCGAAGAGTGCGGATTTGGCCGACATGGGGCAACTGCCGCAGAAAGAGCCTTCCTCGCAAACATAGATAGTGACAAAGTTGCTCGCTCGTCGTTAGACTCAGTCTTGACCAAACTACAAATGAAGGGGATGATTGTTGTCGCAGACTTTGAATATGACATGGGCAAGAACGGCAAGCCATACGGATGGGGCAAGGCTCGATATTCCACACCTGAGATTTTATATGCCGATTGGTTCAAAATGCCAGAGGAAAGCCCAGAGGAAAGCAGAGCAGCCATAATCGAGCATCTTCAAAAATTGAGTCCAGAGACAGACATAAAGATTTTGAGGCGAATAGTTGGCTGAAAATATATAACTTTGCCGCATGTCGTTAAGAAAAGCAATAACAACCACTCTTGTCGCAATGATGAGCATTGCGTTTGGCGTAGCTGCGTCCGCACAGTCGGAAGGCGGAAAGCTGAGCGTAAAGTGCAACACCGTAAGTCTTGACTCGCTGATAATACAAAGTGCGAAAAGCAACAGCAACCAGACACAGATTGACGGTTTTCGCATTCAGATTTACTCAGGTTCGGGAGTAAGCTCTAAGACAGAGGCGGAGAGCGTAATGGCTAAATTCGCCAAGATGTACCCGGCAGAGAGGGTCTACGTGATATACACAGCTCCATTTTGGCGCGTGCGAGTAGGTGATTACCGCTCAAAGAGCGAGGCCCTCCCACTGCTTAACTCAGTTCAAAGTGCATTTAACGGCAGTTACATCGTGCATGACAACACGGTGAAGAAAAGCACATTCAGAAAATAACTGAATATCAAAGCGATATAAGATATGAGACATTGCGCACCCGCACGGACAGACCTCGAGCCTCATCCTGCTGGTGCGCATAGCTTTTTAGGAGTGCCGAATAAGGACATTTTACTTATATTTGCGCTACAGAAAAAGGCCTCAAAAGAAGTCTACAATAAAAAACACACCACAATAGATGAGTGAAGCGATCAAGCACGAGTGCGGCATAGCCCTCGTCCGTCTGCTCAAGCCGCTGGAGTATTACCAGCAGAAATATGGCACATGGCAATATGGCCTGCAACGCCTGTTCCTCTTAATGGAGAAGCAGCACAACCGCGGTCAGGATGGCGCAGGCGCCGTCGGCCTCAAACTCGATCAACCCTCTGGCGAGCAGTACATTTATCGTACTCGTTCCAATGGTGACAATCCGATACAGGATGTCATCAATGGGATAAACAAGCCTATTCAGAAGGCGTTTGAGCACAACCCCGAGTTGGCAAGCGACCCGGTTTGGGCCAAGAATCATCTGCCATTTGCTGGTGAGGTGTACTTAGGCCACTTGCGTTACGGCACATTCGGCAATAACAACATAGAGTATTGCCACCCTGTGATGCGCGAGAACAATTGGCGCAGTCGAAATTTGGCGTTGGCTGGCAACTTCAACCTGACCAATGTTGATGAGATTTTCGCAAGTTTGGTGGAGCTTGGCCAGCATCCGAAAAACTTCTCGGACACTGTGACTATTTTGGAGAATGTCGGCCACTTTGTTGACGATGAGGTACAGCTCCTTTTCCGCCAATATAAGAACGAGGGGCTTGACAATCGTGACATATCCGAGAAAATCGAGAGCTCAATTGACATCCGCAAAATTCTTGAGAGATCAAGCAGAAAGTGGGATGGCGGTTATGTCATTGGCGGTGTCTTTGGCCATGGTGACGCATTTGTTACGAGAGATCCGTGGGGCATTCGTCCGGCATATTTCTACTATGATGACGAGATTGTCGTGGTCGCTTCGGAGCGTCCTGTCATCCAGACAGCCATCAACGTGCGCTATTGCCAAGTTCAGGAGCTTAAGCCTGGTCATGCCATAATCATACGCAAGAATGGACATGTCTCTGACGAGCTTGTGCGCGTGCCTCAGGAGCGGAAGTCGTGCTCATTCGAGAGGATATATTTCTCACGCGGCTCAGACAGGGACATCTACCATGAGCGAAAGCAACTTGGCTTCCTCTTGGCTCCGACCCTTTTAGAGAAAGTGGGTTACGACATCGACAATACGGTATTCTCTTACATACCCAACACAGCCGAGACGGCATATCTCGGTCTGATGGATGGCGTCCGCGAGCAGATTAAGCTTCGCCAGTGCGAGCAAGTTCTTGCGGAACAGTCAAAGGGTGAGGTCAGCAGGGAGCGTTTCATGGAGATTATGCGCCATGAGCCTCGCTTTGAGAAGATCCCCATTAAAGACGTCAAGATGCGCACATTCATCACGGCTGACTCAGGCCGCGATAACATGGTGGGCCATGTATATGACGTAACATACGGAATAGTGAAGAACCTTCAGGACACGCTTGTTGTCATTGATGACTCCATTGTCCGCGGAACTACACTGAAGCGCAGCATTTTGCGTATATTGGATCGCCTGCATCCCAAGAAGATAATCGTAGTCTCGTCGGCTCCACAGATCAGATACCCCGACTGCTATGGCATAGACATGGCCAAGTTGGGTGATTTCTGCGCATTTGCGGCGGCAATAGAGCTGCTTAAGGAGACAGGACGTGAGGATATAATCAACGAGACCTACAAGGCTTGCAAAGAGCAGCAGAACTTGCCAAAGGAGGAGATTGTCAACTGCGTGAAGGACATTTACAAGCCTTTCACTGTTGAGGAAATCTCGAAGAAAGTGGCGCAAATGCTCACACCAGAGGACATGCATGCCGAAGTTGAGATTGTGTTCCAGACTGTAGAGAACCTGCACAAGGCATGTCCTAACGACAGCGGCGACTGGTATTTCACCGGCAACTACCCCACCCCTGGCGGCAACAAGGTTGTGAATACTGCATTCATCAACTTTATCGAGGGCAGGAACGCAAGAGCTTATTAAGCAGACCGTTCTGCTTGCACAAAAAATTAATCGCCCGGCTCCATTATCAATAGAGCCGGGCGATTGATTTTATATTATAAAAGCAAAGCCTAATTAATAGCTTCTCGCGGGCCGTCACCAGCGTTTATACTTTGCATGACGACCTAATAAAGGCAGAGAAAGATGCAGTTGATTAAAAGCCTACAACAGTCACATTGCCATACTCAACAACTGCTGACATTTGGGAGTCAGTATATCGTGCTACAGTCTTAGCTGTTGTGGAGGCAGGTTCTATGGCATCAGCTTGGGGATTCCACACATGTGACTTATCTGGCACTGAGACACAATTTTCTCGCATCCATCTGTGGGAAGATGATTTATCAATCATTCTCAGAGAGAAAGAGCGTGAGGCGTGAGAAGTACGGAACTTAATGCCGAGGGACTTAGAGCACCAAGTAGAGACTGAATCTGATGATATATCAGTCCCGACAAAACTTCCACTGATTAACAACCGACTACCAGAGGCAATTATATTATCGACGTGCCTACAGAATCCTTTGGTATATATCTGATGACGGGCACCGGCATCACCGTAAGCAGTTGTTTTCTGACGATCGAGATTAATCCTGACAAAGTCGTAGGGGTTGGAAGTCAGGGCAATAGTGTCACAGTCAAACGCCTCCTTTGTCTGAGAGACGAACGAATAGCCAGCCATGCGCATGGCGACTGCCACATCAGAGGGATTATGTTCATTGGTAGACCCACCTTGATTAGAGATCATCTCACGATCAGCGTAAGAGGCTCCACAACCAGGAGCGTCGTCGTCAGTCCAAGGCTTTTGCGGGTCAAACTCAAATTGTTCACCGACAGAATATACATCACCCGGCCAAGGGACTCCGGCATCGTTTTGAGAAAGGACACCAGACCAAGATTCTGACAAAATCATATCGGGAGCGGAAAGTCGGTCCATTCCCTCTACAAGCAATGCTCTTTTACCGCCTTGCCAAAGACATGCAGGAAGAGACTCAGAGGGCAAAGAGCGTCCTCCCGGGCCTATTGCGACCACACGATAATTATGAATTATGCCATCACGATGTTGATAGACGCAAACACTTGTCTTTGCAGTAATTGCCACAAGGCGAGAACCATCATAAACCGCAAAACGGTTGGCTATGGCAGAAGCCTCAAGAGTGTCAACTGCCGGAGTCCACGATATTCGCAGACTGTCAGAGTCAGTAAAACTGATAGACAGCCGTGATGGGGGAAGAGGTGTAACAGGCGCATCTGGTCCGCAGAGGAAGCGCAGCATACCTTTATAAATTGACCTTGCTACATCACGACGAAAAGCGGGATGAAGACCTAATCTCAAATCGGCCACATTCTGATGCGACAAGAGCTCAAGCAACAATGCAGGGACATCAGGTCGTCGGCTCTCAGAATAACCCTTATCAGAAATTCCTCGAGAGGTCCAATTGGCATTCCACACTCTGTGAATGTCATCAGTGACACTTTTTGAGACAGCCCCAGCCAGTTGGCGAGATATAGAACGACTGCGACCATCGGGGAAACTAATGCTGCCCGATTTATTTGTTGTCACAATAGCAAGCGTACCAATAATCGAGTCAGAAAAGGTCACACCGGCATCGGTATGAAGAGCGAAAGAGAGGTCTATAGGAATATTTTTATCTGATACAAGCGCATTTACCCATTCACCACGGGCATTTATGTCATCAGTATACTCTTTTGCGCCTTTACTCAGACTGAGAACCTTGTCATAGTCAAAACCATCGGTTTGCAGATAGTAGCGAGCGGCCTCAGCCCATGATGGCAACCCACTGACATCGCCATTACGCTCGACTGTTCCCATTCCGCCACCAATACGCACAGCATCGGCAGAAATAGATCCGTCGCCCCGGAGGATGACATACCAGTCATGCCCCTCAGCAAAAGGCAGAAGACCGACAGGCATCCACATTCCGCCACCGCGACTCTGATCAATGCGAAATCTACTCTCACCACCCGCATGGCGGACAATCAGTTCAGTACCACCAAGAGGCGTAGTTCCGTCAGTTATAGCGGGATATGAGATATATAGCATCTGCGGTCCGGAGACCTCAGTTCTTCCATGAAAAACGACAGAGTCCTCCTCACTATTCATCTGTGAATAGACATAGGCATCACCCAAGAGGAAAGGGTTGTCCTTATCTTTCAGCGTTTCATAATGGGCAAAACCAGCCACTTTTTTTACTGTCTTGCCAAACAAACGAGTTGAGGAGAAACCACCATCCGCATTATCAACTATTACGGAGACTCGTGTCGTATCCCTCTCACGAGGAGTGAAGACCATGGCACCGGCATTCTCAAGCATAGGGATGAGAAAGGGAAGCACATAAGAGGGGGACAGGAGATCTTCGACAGTGGTGAAAAGCCGACCTCGTTGCCACTCCCAGCGGTTTAGAGACGACTCGAAATATCTGCCATGGCTTGGCCACAATGCAATATTCCTACCATCCAAGGCACCACTGAAACCATCATCCTCACGGCGTATCGGGGAACCTTTGGGCAACGTTCCGACAGAGGGGCCATCTGACAATGTGATGTCAGAAAGTGAGACCTCTGAGGTATAAAACTTTACAACAGCAGTTGGCTTTGCCGCCCATTTTCGGACACTGTCCACAGCTGCTTGTAGCTGAGCACGAGTAAGAGGCAAATTCTTCGCATTATTGGAAAGTTTTACGCGAATTTGATTGCCATCCTCCACAACAGACTTGACAGTCAACGGATTGTCAAGAGCGACATTACGATCTTTCAGCACACTGACTATAGAGTCAGCGGGCAGAAGTTCTGTAATTGTGCGTACTTGCGCTGAAGCGGTGAAAGCGAAAGTGAACGCCGAAAAAAAAATTAATAGACGGAAGGCACTAATAAATCTCAATGTAAACAATCTTTTTATCCTCCTCAAAATACTCTATTCCAGGAAAATAAGTAGAGATATCGCACCAAGAAGATGTATTATTAAAAGGACGCAACTCGCCTGAGATATCACCACCTTTGAGGTATAAAATACCATTCATTATGGCATTTTTCTGCTTAGAGCTTACGAGGTGGCGAGTCAGCTGGACAAACTCCGGCAACTTGGTCACTCCACGACCGGTTACAAAGTCGAACTTACCTTGCAAATCCTCAGAACGGGACTTTATGGTGCGGACATTAGTAAGGCCGAGAGACTTTGCGACCTCCTCACAAACCATAACCTTCTTTCCGATTGAGTCTACCAGAGTGAACTCACACTCAGGAAACATGATAGCCATAGGTATACCCGGGAAACCACCACCGGTACCTACATCGACAAAGCTTGTACCAGGGACAAAAGCGTTGTATTTGGCTATTGCGAGAGAGTGAAGGACATGGTGCGTCATAAGCTCGCCTATATCCTTACGCGAGACGAGGTTTATCTTTGAATTCCAATCCTCATAGAGAGGTTGGAGCATGTCAAACTGCTCTTTCTGACGATCAGTAAGATTATGGAAATATGTCTCTACAATGCTCATCGGTCTTGTGCTGTTTCAGTGTTCTTGAGAATGTTATACAGGAGCTCCCTGCTTCGGAAAAGTTGGGCTTTAACGGTGCCAATAGGCATGTCGAGTTGCTCGGCTATCTCCTCATAGGAGAGTTCCTTGAAATATCTCAGCTCAACAAGTGTCTTGTAGCGAGGCTTAAGCTTCTCGACCACAGCCCTGACAGCCTCCACAGTCTGACTTTTAACGAGAGATTCAGCAGGGTCAGGCCTGTCATCGCAGATAGTAATCTGCCTTACGCCTCCCTCTTCCTTATCCTCGTTCTCCTGATCAATGGAGACAAGTTTCGCCTTTTTGCGCCTAAGGAAGTCAATACCGTTGTTTGAGGCGATTTTGAAGAGCCAAGTGGAGAAAGCGTAGTTAGGCGAATAGAGTTCAATGTTTCTGAAAGCCTTGCCAAAAGCCTCGATTGTCAAATCCTCAGCATCTACTTTATTGCCGACCATTTTAAGGAGCATAAAATAGATAGAGTCGCGATAACGCGAAAGCAACTTGGCATATGCTTTTTGGTCGCCCTGCTTAGCACGGTCGACCAGCTCCATGTCATAGAGCGCCTTGTCGGAGTGTATACTGTTTTGCGAGTTTACTTCCATGTGTTGCGACTTTGAGTTGCCACGCCTGTCAGCCAAGCGAAAGCCTGCATACAGGGGATGGCTATATCCATTGGCAAAGCGAGAAGCCACATTCGGCTCTCACCCATGGCTTTTGCTGAGAGCCCCATGGCCGTGTATATGACAATCGTCCGGACTGCGAGAGCCACTAAAGAGGCGATAAACAATACTTCAGACTCGAAAACGAGTCCGAGGACGAACGAGGCGACAGCACTCAGCCAAAAAAGCAGACGAGTGACGGACTCTGTTCCAAGCCAAAATTTGACAGAGGGGCGATAGAGCGAACAAGTTGTCAAGTGTCGGCTCTTTTGGGCGGAATAATCAATCCAATTGTCCTTTGGCTCACTTATCGTATGAGCTGGAGACTCAAAAACAATTTCGGTGTTTGCCTTGGTTCCCATCTCACTGACGAAAAGATCATCATCGCCGGAAAGAATATTGAGGTTGTTCCTGAACTGGGAACTGCGGCCAAACAAATCCTTGGTATATGAAAGGTTTCGTCCTACGCCCATAAAAGGACGCAGAGCCTTGGCAAAGCCGAAGTACTGCACGGCGTTCCAAAAAGTCTCATAACGGATCATGAGGTTAAGGAGACCGGGATGAGCAGCATAGCGTCCATAGCCGATAACCATCTCCTTGCCATCCGAAGAAAAGCCCTCTGCCATATAAGTCAGCCAATTATCGGAAGCTGGGACACAATCAGCGTCAATGAAGACCATGTGATTATGCTTGGCGGCCTTGATGCCGACAGTCAGGGCTAATTTTTTGCTGTGTTTGAACTTCTTGTCTCCTGGGATTGCTGTGGTATAGACCTCTGGATATTCCGCACGGAACTTTGCGAGAACCATAGGGGTTTCATCCGTGGAACAATCGTCGACGACGACTATTTGCTTTTCAGCCGGGTACCGCTGCGCCAAAAGAGCAGGGATGAGGCGTTTAAGGTTGTATTCCTCGTTGCGGGCGCAAATGACGATGCTCAATGGAGGGAACTGAGATGACATATTGCGAGGCTTCTTGCGCACCCTGAACATGAAGAAAGCCCAGTAGAAGAGCTGCCACAAGAGGGAGAAACCAAGTATTGACACAACGATAATCTCGGTCGTGTTCACTTTTATTCGTTGTTAGTTCACAAGAGATTACAATGTTGACGCACCACGGATAGGCTAATCCACGACGGCCGGCAACAACATGATAGTTGAGGCAAAGATACTTATAAATTTCTTTTATTTGCGAAAAGCAAAGCACAAACTTACCCCATAAGAAGATGCCGACAGGGGATAAAAAAAGCCCGGAGGTACTACCTCCAGGCTTTAATTTTTACGACTGACGGTATAGCCACATTTTGATGGCTTAGGGCATCAGACTATCGAGTGAGTCAGAAGACTCCTACTTGTTTTTCTTGACATAAATGTCAATTGCCGCGGCCATTGACGGAGCCTCAGGGGTCGGGACCTGAATGTCAAGACGAAGTCCCGCGTCGGCGACAGCCTTGCAAGTCGCAGGACCAAACGCGGCAATGAGCTGGTCACCCTGAGTATAGTCAGGGAAGTTCTCGTTAAGCGATGTGATGCTCATGGGGCTGAAGAGGACAATCATGTCGTAGCTCTTGATGTCGAGAGCCTTGAGGTCGGTGCTCACGCTACGGTAGAAAGTCGCGATCTTGTAGGTAAGCTTCATCTTGTCCATGAGCATGGGGATTTCGGCCTTGTGGACATCGGGCTGAGGTACAAGGTACTTTTCCTCCTTATGCTTCTTCATGATCTCAACAAGTTCAGCGAACTTGCTTTCAGCATGGAAAATCTTGCGCTTGCGGTATATGATGTACTTCTGAAGGTAGACAGCGATGGACTCCGAGATACAGAAATACTTCATTGTATCGGGAATGGCTACACGAAGCTCAGTGCAAAGGCGGAAGAAGTGATCGACAGCGATCTTGCTGGTGAAAACTATCGCCGTGAAGCTAAGGATATCGACACGTTGCTTTCTGAAAGTCTTGGCGTCGAGCCCCTCAATCTCAATGAAAGATTGGAAGTCGAAAGTGATGCCATTGCTCTGCGCCACCTCGAAATATGGCGACTTGGGGTCGGTTGGCGTTGGTTGGGAAACGAGAATCTTCTGTACTTTCAATGCGGTAGATTTTTCTGTATTCTACTAAATTGATGTAAACCGGAACTCAGATGGGCATGATACAGACGGCATGTCTCCTGACAATCCGGATGAATTGGGTTTGGCGAAATAACTTATCTGTTTCAGATTTAAAACGAAATCCTCACGATGGTTACACACCAGCCGGTTGCGACATGTTCAGGGCTATCTTGAGAAGACAGGCGAGAGGCATCGCTTCGACGGTGCAAAGGTACAAAATGAAGTAAAGAAATGTGGCTAAATTGGCCAAATTTATTCTTATTGTCTTTGCCAGTCGTATGATTGTAATAACAATTATAATCAAAAGGCCAAAACCGGCGACGTAAGTAGCCCCGCTTGCTGACACAAAAGGCAAGAGAAGGACTATGGGTAAGAGCAGCATTCCGATGATGGCTCGCGAGGACCTGCGGTAGACCGTCAGAAGACGCAGGTTGGCCTCGACTCGAAAGGCGAATCCTATGACCGCATCAGAAATAAAGCGAAGCACATAGAATGCGAAAATAGCCAAGGTTACGGCACCTGTCAGCATATAGACATTTAGCCCAGCCATTAGATCGGACGCAAGAAGCACAACAATCTCCGTGGCGAAGACCGACATCACAACGAAATAGACGGCATTGAACAGAAAGAGGTCGAAACCCTTAAGGGCAAACTGCGACTGCTCAAAACGTTTCCAGCCTATGCTATCAGATATAAGACCGAACACATCAGATATAATTGTTCTTGAGGTCGCTCTTATGACGCACAGCGATACCACAGCCAAGAGGACCGTCAATACAACAGCGCCAGAGTACTGACGAAGAGGTGATGAGCCGCGTGGAGTTGGTTCGAGCAGTTCAGATGTCGCAGTCAGAGAAGACTGCTGAGTATATGACGCAGACAAAGTGTCACACCCTATGTCCTTTGCCCAACGTGACGGCGTTACCACATTGGCCACATCTGTCACCCTGAGACAAATTTGATCAAAAGAGGTGTCCGCAGTGAAAAAGAAAGCGGAGTCGGCATGAGACACAGAAGTCTCTTCCACTACTTTTTTTTGCGTAACGGACTTAAGTGACGGTTTCACAGAGCGCATCGTGGAATCCGCATGCGCCACATATTGCTGA
The DNA here is from genome assembly GCA_963618945.1 of Bacteroidaceae bacterium. GTDB lineage: Bacteria > Bacteroidota > Bacteroidia > Bacteroidales > Marinilabiliaceae > W3P20-009. The sequence goes on along the minus strand of CAVETY010000015.1, from coordinate 45,213 downwards.
ACTGAGTTCACTTGCGTGTCCGTCATATTGAGAGAATGAGAAAAAAGAACTTTTAGACTTGGGCGTCAGTGAGACTAACCGACACGGCAGGTGCCGCATTGATTATCTTAATCACCTCATCAATAGACTTGGCCTCACTCAACACGTCCATATGCTTCTGCGTCATGAACTGCTTATCGACCATCAACTTAAGCTGGGCGATAGTGTGATCGTAGAAGCCATCGGAATTGAGGAGTACTATGGGTTGAGACAAAAGACCGAGCTTCTTGTCAGAGACCGCCTCAAAAAGCTCATCGAGCGTGCCGGTGCTTCCGGGCAGGACAATGATGGCATCGGACATTGAAATCATCATCTGCTTTCGCTCAGACATTGTGTCCGTCAGCCTCATGTCCGCGACACCCTTATGGTCCCACTCGACCTCCTTCATGAAATGAGGTATGACACCGACAACCTCGCCGCCTTTGGCAAGCATGGCATCAGCCACGGCTCCCATAAGCCCGACGCTGCCACCGCCATAGACCATGCCCCACCCCTCGGCAACAAGACGTTCACCGAGCGCAGCGGCCTCATCTAAATAATACTGGGGAACCTTAGTGCTTGAAGCGCAGAAGACGCAAGCTTTCCTCATTTCTTTTTCAGAAGTTTGTTAAATGGAATCTGGTACTCAATGGTATATGTGAAGCCTATGGCCACACGGCTGTCATACTTGCCATAGCCGGCAATTATATAAGGCTTCAAATCGTCAGAGTGCTGGGACGCGAGCAGAAACCTGCAACGGAACGACCAGCCCATGTAGAAATTCTTCAGCACCTCGCAACGGATGCCACCGACAGCATCAATCGAGTGAGAGTTGACAGATGTTCGACCAACACTGCCTTCCAAATCACCCCAATAGCTGTCCACAATGGTGAAATGGTCGCTCTCATGCGATTGCCACGCATAGGCGTAACGCAGGCCTACGAAGATATTATCGTTGAATGGGAAATCTTCAGAGTTGAAGACATCATAATCAACACCGATTCTTATGAATGTACCATCAGACTTATAATCGTAGCTGTCAGTGCCATACTTGATGTGCTCATAGCCGACCTCCGCATTGGCGAACCATCTGTTCTTAAGTCCATAACGGCCGACGAATGCGAAACCGGTGCGCTCATCTTTGATGGCCCTCATGATAAAAGGAGAGAGGTCAATACCGAGAGACAAACCCTGATCCTTGACAACCTCAAAACGGGGCTCCTTAGGGCGACTCTCCTCATCGTCAACGTTGGACTTCTCTTGCGAAGACGAAGTATCCGACTGTGCGCAGGACAATGTTGGCGACAGAAGTGCGAGAACCGCGAAGAGACTAATAGACAAAAATCTGGACATTCTCACGGCTCTCATTATACTTGATCTTATCATAAACAATGGCCACGGAGTCGATGAAAGTAGACGTATGGCCTACAGAATCGAGAGTAATCTCCATGGCTATTCCGGCCGAGCCGGAGACAGGCGACAGGCGCTTGGTATAAGAGAAGAAAAGATCATCCTCAAGAGTCTGAGTACGGAAGACGAACTCCGTCGTGTCCCTCTTAAGATTGAGGTTCAGGAACATGTCCGAGCATGTCGTGACATCATAGAGAAGGGAGTCCTCGCGTCCGACACCGAATATCTGGACAGTGGAGAGAGTGGTGTCATTGTGAGTGTGCATGGAATAGAGTCCCACCTGCACAGTGTGCTGGTAGGACAATTGCACGTCATCGTCATTGTTGCACGCCCACAAGAGCATGGCGGGCATCAGGGCAGACACAGAGGCCCAAAAGAGTCGCGACCTTTTCATTCCGAACGCGAATTTACTCAATTCCGAGCGAATAAAAGGTAAAAGGGGGCATTTTATAAATAAGGTGAATTTACACAAACTTAACAAGCGGGCCGCTCCATATAAAAATTTAACCATTATTTTCGCAGTTTGTATTCTGTAACACCCGATAGGCATTATAGGACACAAGAACATAACGCCACACCAATCTCAGGCGGGACAGCCCGGGCAAGGCACATGACTTATGCGAAATACAATTTATTATATAACAGAAAAGCAGATGAACACGAAGCAACTGCTGCTCATGGGCATAGCTGCCGGCACAATGTGCGGCTGCGGCAACAAGGAGCAAGCTACTGATGGCGTCGCCCACTTTACAAGTGCGGACAACGACACCACCGTCCGCATCCAGGACGACTTTTATCAGTACACCAATGGTGGCTGGATTGCCCAGCACCCCATCCCAGGCGACCGCGCTCGCTACGGTGCATTCGACATGCTCTATGAGCAGAGCGTAGAGCGCCTCCACGAGATTGTAGATGAGGCTCAGAAGTCAGGTGCCGCAAAAGGCACAGCAGCTCAGAAGATTGGCGACCTCTACAAGCTTGGCATGGACACGGCTCGTCGCGACGCTGAGGGCCTGACCCCCATCAAGAAGTACATCGAGATGGCGCAGTCAGCCGACTACTCTGACGCGAAGGGCTTTGCCACCATCATCGGCACAATGCACCGCTTCATTGCCAGCCCGTTCTTCTCGTTTGGCCGCACGCCGGACTATGAGAACAGCTCAATGAACATCTCGCAGGTTTGGCAGGCAGGCATCGGCCTTCCCGACCGCGACTATTACTTTGACAACAGCGAGCACGGCCAGCAGCTCATCAAGGGTTACAAGGAGATGCTCGCCAAGCTTCTCGTACTCTCAGGCGTTGAGGCTGCCGAGGCTCCCGCACGCGCAGAGGCCATCTTCGCTTTCGAGCAGAAGCTCGCCGAGGTCATGAACACCAAGGTCGAGAACCGCGACCCTCAGGCCATCGCCAACAAAGTTGACCTTGCCACCTTCATGACAAAGGTCCCCGGATTCGACTGGAACACCTATTTCGAGACTGTTGGCGCAGACACTGCTAACATCAAGGCCATCAACTTGAGCCAGCCCAAGTTCTTCGGCAAAGTGTTCGGCATCGTAGCAGCTGAGAAGAAGGCTACCGTAGCCGACTACCTGACCTGCAAGACCCTGAGCGGTTTCAGCAGCGCACTGACCAGCGAGCTCTACGCTATCACTTTCGACTTCTACAGCCGTCAGCTGAGCGGTGTTGAGGAGATGCGTCCATTGTGGAAGCGCACCCTTGGCATGGTAGAGGGCTGCATGGGTGAGGAGCTTGGTAAGCTCTTCGTTCAGAAGTATTTCCCTGAGAGCTCTAAGCTTCGCATGCAGGAACTCATTGAGCAGCTTCGCATTTCGTTCGGCCAGCGCATTGAGAACCTCTCATGGATGAGCGACAGCACCAAGGCTCAGGCCAAGGAGAAGCTGGCAGCCATCAGCGTAAAGGTCGGCTATCCTGACAAGTGGAAGGAGTATAACTTCGACATTGACACGACCAAGAGCTTCGCAGAGAACCTCATAGTCGTAGACGAGTTCAGCAACAAGGATGAGATGAGCAAGATTGGCCAGCCCGTTGACAAGGACGAGTGGTACATGACTCCTCAGACCGTCAACGCATACTACAACCCCGAGGGCAACGAGATCGTATTCCCCGCCGCCATTCTCCAGCCGCCTTTCTTCTATGCTGACGGCGACGACGCAGTCAACTATGGTGCCATCGGCGTTGTTATCGGCCACGAGATGACCCACGGATTTGACGACCAGGGTAGCCAGTTTGACAAGGACGGCAACCTTAAGAGCTGGTGGACCGAGGAAGACCGCACCAAGTTTGACGCAGCCACCACCCGTTTGGCAGACTACTTCTCAGGTCTCACCGTCATCGACTCCATCAAGGGCAATGGCCGTCTCACCCTCGGTGAGAACATCGCAGACCTCGGTGGCCTCAACATAGCTCATCAGGCATTCCGAAACACGCTCGCCGGCAAGGCTGAGCCTGCTCCTATTGACGGACAGACCGCAGAGCAGCGTTTCATCTTGGGCTACTCACGCATCTGGGCTGGCGCCATCCGCAAGGAGGCCCTCATCCAGCAGGTCATGACAGACCCCCACTCTACTGGCAAGCTCCGCGTCAACGGACAGCTGCCTCTGCTCGATTTCTTCTATGAGAACTTCGACATCAAGGAGGGCGACGGCATGTATCTTGCACCTGATCAGCGCATCGTCATCTGGTAAGACATTCCTCACAACAGAGGATACATAACCAATAGAGCCGGCGAGGCGGAGTGAAAATCTCCGCCTCGCCGGCTTGCCTTTTATACAAGACAATCAATGTTGGTCAAACAAGGTAATTTGTTATTTTTGTAGAAAAAAGGGAAGGATGGACAGAAGAGGAAGGATACGGATAACACAAAAGCGCCTGACTGAATATCATTGATTGAATGTCCGCCTGTATTGACACTACCTTGGTTATGTGAAACACATATAGCTGAACACGAACTTCCCCGAACAAGCTGTCGACAAGTCCGTAGAAACAGACGGCACATTAGACAGAATCCCCGAACAAACATAATGACACGCATAGGTTTAATATCTGACACTCATGGCTATCTTGACCCGCGCCTGCTTGAATTGCTGAGCGACGTGGACGAAGTGTGGCATGCCGGCGACATAGGCAGCATGGCTGTTCTTGAGCAGCTGAGGGCGTTTAAACCCCTCAGGGCCGTGTATGGCAATGCGGACGGCCAGGACATTCGCCAAAGCGTAGAGCCGGGAGCACGTTTAGCTTTCAGCTCAGACCCTGAAGAGCGGACTGCGGCCGAGGAAGAGAGCAAACGCAGAGGAATGCTCAGCTTCAAGGTTGAGGGCGTCGAGATACTGATGACACACATTGGCGGTTATCCCGGCAAATATAGCCGCACAGCAGCGGCGGCTATCAAAAGCGAGAGACCACAGATTTTCGTGGCAGGCCACTCGCACATCCTCAGAGTCATGTATGACAAAGTCAACGACTGTCTGCACCTGAACCCCGGGGCATGCGGACACTACGGCATCCACACCAAGCGCACGGCCCTCCGTTTCGCAATTGACGGCACAGACATAAAAGAGATGGAGATAATAGAGTTGAACCCAGAAAAACAATGAGGCCATGGAAGACATCATAGGCTACTTTACAGACATATTCCACTTAGACAAACACGCTCCACTTCCCGAGGGCATAGTTAACAAACTCAACGCTCTCGACAGAGTACAGCGCGGAGAACTCAAGTCGCGCCTTTTCATTGAGGCAAAGCGACTTGGCGTGGGAGGTGACGGAATAAGGGCCATCAGGTGGTTAGAGTCCACATTTGAGCAGATTGAGAAAAACTCGTTCCGTCTGCACGAAGTGCTGTTCAGCCCTGGCCAGGACATACCCGAGAACTTGGCATTCTACATGTCTCAGGCCAAGACGAGTATAGACCTGTGCGTCTTCACGATATCCGACGACGTGCTGTCCGATTGCCTTAAGAAACTGCACGAGAGAGGCGTAAAAATCCGCATCATAACAGACAACAACAAGATGCGCGACGCCGGATCGCAAATAAAAGAGCTGGCGCGGTGCGGCATAGACGTGAAAGTAGACAACAGCCGCTACCACATGCACAACAAGTTTGGCATAATAGACGGCAGGATTGCCTTCACGGGCAGTTACAACTGGACATACACCGCCAAGATGCACAACCAGGAGAATCTGCTGCTGACCACCAACTTCACCATTGTCCACAAATTCATAAACGAATTCGAGACCCTGTGGGAGCAGATGTTCTGGCTGAAAGTCAAACAGTCTCGTGACGGGCAGACCCACGCCTCTGTGAAACTGAGTCCAGAGGAGGCGGCCAAGGCGCACACCCGCGAAAACAGCGAGAAAAGACGCGACCAACGCAGGATGCGCAACCGACAAAAAGAGGAGAATAGACGCACTGACGAAGCGGAAACAAGCAACGACATGGTGGACGATTACGCGTCAAAGTCCAGTGACAACAGGTCTAACCAGCAAAGACGGAAGAAGCGGAGCAGAGGGCGCAGACAACCTTACAACAAGGCGGAAGAGACGTCAAACACCACGCCACTGCAGACCACGACGGAGCCGGAGGCTGTAAAAAAGCAGCTTCCGCTATGGAAGAGAGTGCTCAGGATAAAATAGAGACGCAGGCGCATCAGTTGGCGCCAGTCACTAATGGGCGTGACAAAAAGCGAGTTAATGATATTTTTCACTAACTTTGCCCGCTGTAAATCAAAAGAAGAAACATAAGAAATGAAAGCATACGTATTCCCCGGACAGGGTTCGCAGTTCTCTGGCATGGGCAAAGACTTATATGAGAACGATGCTCAGGCCCGTCAGTTGTTTGACGAGGCAGACTCAATCCTCGGGTTCAAAATAACCGACATCATGTTTGCCGGCAGTGACGAGGAACTTCGTCAGACCAAAGTCACCCAGCCCGCCATCTTCCTCCACTCTGTCATCTTGGCCAAAGTCCTTGGCGCCAAGTTCACTCCCGACATGGTGGCAGGTCACTCACTCGGTGAGTTCTCCGCACTCGTGTCCGCAGGCGCCATGTCATTTGCTGATGGCGTACGACTTGTTTCACAGCGCGCTATGGCAATGCAGAAGGCGTGCGAGGCAGCCCCTTCTACAATGGCAGCCATCGTAGGTCTTGACGACGCCACCGTCGAGTCTGTTTGCGCAGAGGTTGAAGGTGTTGTCCCCGCCAACTACAACTGCCCAGGCCAGCTCGTCATCTCAGGCTCAGTTGAGGGCATTGACAAGGCTTGCGCCATCTTGACTGAGAAGGGTGCAAAGCGTGCAATCAAGCTCGCAGTAAGCGGTGGTTTCCACTCACCTTTCATGGAGCCTGCCCGCGCAGAACTCGCTCAGGCTATTGAGGCTACAGCATTCAAGGCGCCCATCTGCCCCGTATACCAGAATGTTACCGCATCTCCCGAGACTGACCCCGCAGTCATCAAGAAGAACCTTGTGGCTCAGCTCACGTCATCAGTCCGTTGGACTCAGACCATGCAAAACATGATCGCCGCGGGCGTAGATGAGTTTGTTGAGGTCGGCCCTGGCAAGGTGCTTCAGGGTCTCATCCGCAAGACCAGCCGCGACGTGAAGAGCTCAGGCATCTCCACACTCGCAGACATCAACGCATAGTGAAGTCTTAAGAGTCCCGCTCCGCAATGGGCGTGGATAGAAAAATAGAGCGCTTAGTGGGAAGAAACAACTCCACTAAGCGCTTTTAGCATATATGTCCAAGGGAAAAGTGTTACCAGATGATTGATTTTTTGGCAAACTTCATGATTGACATACCAGACAACTGGTGTGACAAATATTACCATGATGGGGAATACCATCAACTGTCAGAACCATTGTGGGGCATAAAATCCTCCGCGGTAGGAGGGCGCTTCATTCATGAGGTAGTACCATTGCGCGCCAATCATCCATATGGCAACCTGTGGCGCGACCACTACATGTCCATCACCAAACAGATGGGCGTGCTTGGGCTAAACGATTATGACATAGACACATCGGACGCCATATTGCGCAAAATCGAGATACTCGCCTCACGCAACAAATACCCAGCCCACTCATTAGCCCATATCTACGTTTGGCGCGAGATTTCGGCATCGGGCGGAGTGGCGGACTATGCCATATTCCAAGAGAAGAGGGAGACAAGCATATTTGAGACCGACAGCACACGACGCATAATAGTAAACGCTGCGGAACATGAAGTGATAAACTTGGCTGCCGGGGAGTGGTCTGACACAATAGTGGAGCAAGTGGCTCACCAAAGAGCCATGGACAGAGAGAGGAGGGAGATGATTGGGATTGCAGGGGCCTGTCTGCTGCGCCCGGACCGACGCATTGCCCGCACAACGATTGGCAACATCTACTTTATATCATCCGGAAAGATAATAGGCGTTTCAGATGGGGAAGGGGCACGGCGATGCATTCTACGCCCACATCTGCGAGACATCGCCAAGAGCCTGCGACTAAACTATGAAGAGGTGGATGGAATAACCCCGCCGATAATAACAAACGCCGTTGAGTGTTTCATTTGCGACGCCTCAATAGGCATAGGCCGAGTGCTGCGTTTGGGTGAAGCTAAGACATTCATCCACAGACTTGTGCCAGAATTGTCTGCCAAACTCAGCGAGAGGTTTATTTTTTAAGAGCAGCCCTGCCCACAATAGCGCCACCTGCAGCCACAGTGGCTGGTGCTAAGAACAAAGCCAAGAAGCGCCCGACGAAGGGAATGAGCATGGCCAAAGCGAAAGGCATGCCGAGGCCAATTGTAAGCCCTATATTATTGAAAGGGAAGTCGCCACTTCGCTTAGGATTAATAGCCCCCTGGTTTTCCGCCCTTTCTACGGCATAGTCGACCATTGACTGGCCATAGAAGAAAGCAGAGACAACGAAGCTGAGCAGAGGAGCGACAACACCAATGACAGGCACAAAAGAGAGGATGAAAAGCAACAGGAGGCAGAAGATCTGCAAAATGAGACAGCGGATGGCCACCCATATGCCCCTGAGGACACTCTTGAGTACATCAGAAAAAGAGTCATGAGGCTCAATGTTACCCTCCGTCACCCAAGCCTTATCCGCCACATGACTGAGAACAGGGCTGAGAATGAGCAAAATCACAGAGCCGCTGACAACGCACATGAGTAGTGTGACGCACACCCAAACCATGATGCCACTGAGCCATGCCGCCGCTCCCGACAAGAAATCAGGGAACCAGTCGGCCACAGCCTCAGACAGCAATCCGCTTATAAAAAGGTGCATCAGGTCAAAAGCCCAGGAGCCGAGCCAGATGCCAGCCACAAGGAAAAGGACGCAAAGAGCGGCAATGATGGCATAGACACCCCAGCCTATACGGCCGAAAGAGGCGAAAACCTGAGAAAAACCTTTGAAAAACGGACTCATGACCCAATTCGATATTTAGGAATTGCTCATTTCACCTCCTCGCCGATAAGCGTGGCAGGCGTTGAGCGAAGAATCTTGACCTTGACCGTCTCTCCGATGCGGTGACCGCCAGCGGGGAAGACCACGGCCTTGTTCTGCTCGTTGCGTCCCATGAGGTCATTGGCGCTCTTGCGAGAACGGCTCTCGACAAGGACATCAAAAGTAAGCCCCTCATCTTTCTTATTGCTCTCGGCGGAGAGGCGGCCTTGCAGGTCGATAATCTCCTTCAGGCGGCGAGCTTTAACCTCGGGAGCGACATCATCTTTCATGTTCCTGCTGGCGTAGGTGCCAGGACGTTCAGAGTATTGGAACATGAAAGCGCTGTCGAAGCCAGCCCACTCCATGAGGCTAAGCGTGTCGGCGTGATCCTCCTCAGTCTCACCGCAGAAACCGCAGAACACATCGGTAGAGAGACCACAATGAGGAATAATCCTACGGATGGCCTCTACGCGTTCCATGTACCACTCACGGGTGTACTTGCGGTTCATGGCCTTAAGCACACGCGTGCTGCCGCTCTGCATGGGCAGATGTATATGGTTGCAGATGTTAGGATATTTGGCGATGACCTCAAGAGTCTCATCTGTCATATCCTTGGGGTGCGACGACGTGAAGCGGAAACGCATATCGGGATGAGCCTCAGCGCACATGGCGAGAAGCTCGGGGAAACGGACACCCGTCTCAGTGAAATCAAAAGAATTGACATTTTGGCCAAGAAGCACAGCCTCACGGAATCCCTTGGCTGCCATATCGTCAATCTCCTTAAGGATGGACTTGGGATCGCGGCTGCGCTCACGTCCTCGGGTATAAGGGACAATGCAGTATGAGCAGAAATTATTGCAACCGCGCATGATGGAGACGAAACCAGAGATTCGGCTATGCCCCACCCTGACGGGCACAACATCAGCATAAGTCTCAGTGGTCGAGAGGTTGGTATTCATGGCCTTCTCGCCAGCCTCGGCCTGAGCCACGAGATGTGGAAGATCAAGATAGGCGTCAGGTCCGACGACAAGATCGGCTCCATTGTTAAAAAGAGTCTCGCGTGTGCGCTCAGCCATGCAACCAATGACACCGATCACAACCTTCTTGTCGCGGCGGAGTGTCTGCAAATCTGCCAAACGGCCCAAGACCCTCTGCTCCGCGTTGTCACGGACAGAGCATGTGTTGACAAGCACGCAATCGGCGGCCTTGAGATCATCAGTCAAATCATAACCAACAGTCTGCATGACAGAGGCCACGACCTCACTATCAGCCACATTCATTTGGCAGCCATACGTCTCAATAAAGAGGAGACTATTTTTTTCGTTTTGCATTTTGGCGTGAAAGAGATGAACTAAAATTGACCGACTCCGACGACGAGAAAAACATCAAATAAAATTAAGATTAGAGCCTCCCGTGTGTGAATTTTTGTTATCTTTGACTTAGAAAGAAATCGGTCAAAACGCACAGACGACGGATTAGATTGACAGTTGAGGATACCCTCAGAAAGTCGAAACAAGAGCCGACGCTTGAGCGTAGAAATATAAAAAAGGAACCACATAAAACTCCAAAGGAGCAAGATTGGTTCAAGGGGCAAAGGTAGTCAAACTTTTAAAAACTCGCACTTATGAGCAAGATATTGGTCCCGATTGACTTCTCAGAGAACTCAATCCTGGCGCTGAAGACAGCCATCATCATCGCCAACAAACTGCACACAGACCTTCGCATGATCCATATCGTACCAGAAGGCGGACACTTTGCCAGTGGAATGAGCGTCAACAATGTGTTTGACGAGCATCCGGAGGACAAACTTGAGCAACTGATAAAAGAATATAGCCAGCAATATGCGGTCAAGGGCAAATTTGACTATTATGTTGGCCATGGCAATGTCTCAGAGGAGATTGTGAACAAGGTCAAATATGACAACGACGTGGCTTTAGTCGTGACCGGCTCTCATGGCGTCTCTGGCATATCAAAGAGTTGGATTGGCGGCAACGCATACAAACTCATAAGCAATACGACCCGTCCGGTCCTCGTGATTCGTCAGGGTATGGAATACAACGAGGATTTCAAGAACATGGCCATTCCCATCAACATCAGCAAGAGCAGCCGCCGCAAGATGCCACAGGCCGCCGGCATGGCCAAGCTTTTCGGAGCCAAGACCACCATAATCGGCATGCAGACGTCGTCTATGCTCTCCATCTACTTCAGGATTAAGACCGCCGTCTCTCAAGTGGTCAAATACCTGCAAGAGAACAATGTAGAGGTTGCCAACTCCATCATGCTGAAGGGTAAGGACAGCATGGGCCGCCTGTTTGAGACAGTGGCGACGCAGAAAGCCGACATGATGATTGTGGAGGCTGAGAACACGGGCGCCTTCTTTGCGGATCGCTTCCGTCCGGAGCTGACTACCATTATCAACAACTCGCCTTGCCCAGTATTGGTCATCCCATTAATGTACAAACAGTAAAGACGACATGACAGAAAATGAATCGGCAGAGCCGGTCAACTTCTTGAAATATTGTCCGCACTGCGGAAGTAACAAATTTAAGGCCATGGGTCCCAAAGAGTTTTCTTGTGGGACCTGTGGTTTTAATTTTTTCCCTAACTCGGCAGCAGCGGTCGTGGCTGTGATTAAAGACGAGGACGGCAAGATATTGCTGACTCGGCGAGCACGTGCGCCAAAGGTTGGATGGCTGGACCTTCCCGGCGGATTTGTCGACCCAGGGGAGGCCGCTGAGACAGCATTGCGCCGCGAGGTCATGGAGGAGCTGAAGAGTGAGATCACTGACGCCCGATATATATGCTCAGCGCCCAACGAATACATATTCAGCGGCTATAAAGTACGGACGACTGATTTGGCGTTTGAATGTACATTGGCGTCTAAGCCTAAAGAGTGCGCTGATGACGTGAAGTCCATGGAGTGGTTGATGCCTGACGAAATAGACCTCAGTCAGATAGCGTTTGAATCGATTAAGGAGATTTTGCGCAAAGTCATTTCGAAGGGTAGATAGCGACATCATTTATTTCTGATTCTTTCGACATACGCGAACTTGTGTGCAGAGAGGTCGGAAATGAAAACAATGAAGGAATAGGCGCTTCCCACCGTCTTAAAATATCCAGGTGCAGCGTCCATTCGTCTGATTAGAAAGTCGTCCGTCTGATATTCATGAAATAAGAGGTCGTCACCGCTATTTTAACATCATCCGATTGCCACAAATACATTCAGGTTTATTATATTAGAGCGTATATTTGTTATTCTAAAACTAATCAACAAAAGTATATCCAATGAAAACGAAATATGCACTTCCCGTCATAGCTATAGTGATGGCAGGCAATGCATTTGCGCAAAAAGCGGACACCCCATTTTTGCGCATAGGCGACAACGTGACCACATACGGAGAGTTCAACCACATGTATGAGGAGAACCGCGAGGCCGCACTCACACCTATGTCAGCGGCGGAATACTCACGCCTCTTTACCAATTACAAACTGAAAGTCGCCCAAGCCAAAGAGATGGGCCTTGACACACTCAAGACTTATAGGGACGAGTGTGAACATTATTTAGCAGAGTTGGCGAAGCCTTACCTTGAGGACACAGCAGCCCTTAGATTATTGACTGAGAGAGAAAACTCAAGGCTGAGCGAGGAGATAAAGGCCGAGCACATCTTGATTTCCGTCAGGCCAAACGCCTTGCCGGCTGACACTTTGGCAGCCTATGAGAAAGCTGCAAAAGCACGCAACAGAGTCTTAGCGGGCGAAGATTTCGCCAAAGTGGCGGACGAGGTTTCCGAAGATCCATCAGCGCGCAACAATCATGGCGACCTTGGCTACTTTACTGCCATGCGCATGGTCATGCCGTTTGAGGATGCTGCATACAGCACTCCCAAAGGTGGCCTATCTGAGGTGTTCCGCACACAATTCGGCTTCCACTTCATGCATGTCTCAGACAGGAGAGAGAGCGAGGGACAGGTTATGGTTCAGCACATAATGAAATTCGTCCCGAGCAGCCCGATGGACAGAGATGCGGAGGCGAGAGCCAAGGCTCAAATAGACAGCCTTTATAAAATCGCCATAAGTGGCACGGTTGACTTCGGCGAACTGGCAAAAGAGAATTCGGACGACAGGCAGAGCGCAAACCGCGGCGGAATGTTGATGTGGTTCAACCATTCGCAGATACTGCCCGAATTCGCAGACGCGTCATTTGCACTGGCAAACAAGGGTGATATTTCAGCCCCCGTCCGCACCCGAGCCGGATGGCACATCATCCGACTGGTAGATCGTCGCAAATCGATGCCATGGGACGAGGTGAAAAAGTCAATCTCACGCGCCGCAAGCACGTCAGAGCCTTACAAGAGCGTGAAAGAGAGAGCCAAAGCTTACCAATTGGCCAAAGAATATAACTTCAAATGGAACAATAGTGAGCTTGATACGCTTGTCAGCCAATGTCTTAGTGCGCCATCGGGAGACAAGAGGAGGCAATATTTCAAAGATTCGGAGGCTATCGTAGCAACCATCAATGGTGAGGCGGTACGCGTCCGCGACCTGAGCAAATGGGCAGACAAATGGAGGTCAGACGTCATCCCGAGTGAGAACATCGAGAAGATATTCATCGGCTTCATGAAAGACTACGAGACTAAGCAGCTCGACAAAAAGTATCATGAGTATGCCTACACAAGCCACGAATATTTAGAAGGTTTGCTGGTCTTTGAAATCACTCAGCGAGAGATTTGGAGCCAGTCCGCCGATTCTGCGACAATGGCTGACATGTATGCCAAGAACACCGCCAGATACTCAAAAGACGGCACGTTCGAAGGTGACATATATTTCTGTAAATCAGAGAAAGACGCAGCCAAAGTGAAGAAACTCGTGGCAAAGGGTCAAAAAGCTAAGGCCGTAAAAATAGCAGAGAAAACAGTTAATGGTCCAATAAAACAGGGTGACATATATGATGATTTCATTTGGCCGTCTTTACCGGTAAGCGACTTTGTTGTTGTGGACGGCAAAGTAACGAATGGCACACCTAAGCCACTCGATGAATGCCGAGGCATGATAATAAGCGACTATCAGCAGAAGAAAGAGGCGGAGTTCTTGACTAAGCTTCGTGACAAATTCAATCCACAGCAACTGATAAAACTGAAATAATGAGAAACGGTATTCTATCTATAGCAATGGTCGCCGCGGCTACTTCATTAGCAATGGTCGGCTGCGACTGCAAGGTGGACGTAGCCATCAACGATGGCATAAAGCCAGACACATCGGCGTACACCTCAGTCACATTGCCAAGCGGCGCTGAGTTGCTGACATATAAAGCACAGCAGCCTGACACGAGCAGCAAAGCCGTCGTCATATTCCCGGGCGGAGGATATACACATTTGGCAAAAAATCATGAGGGTAAGGAAATAGCGGCTTGGATGAGTGCCAACGGAGTGACTGCCTTTGTCCTCCTCTACAATATGCCACAGGGCAACCCGTCTGTTCCCAACACAGATGCGCGCGAGGCCTTTGAATACGCCCGTACTAACTCGGCAGATTTAGGTGGGTATACCAAAGTGGGCGTCATGGGCAGCTCTGCTGGCGGACATTTGGCTTCGACGATTGCCACTCATACCGACTTGGCGGACTTCCAGATTCTCCTCTACCCCGTCATAACAATGGACACCGCGACAACGCACCGCGGATCTCACGACTTCCTCTTAGGTAAGGAGCCGACAGCAGAGGCGGAACTTCTGTATAGCAACGAGAAGCAAGTTACACGCAATACGCCAGAGGCTTTTATAGCCCTTTCACTTGACGACAACGTAGTGCCTGCCGTTCCAAACGGATTGGCTTACGCCACAGCCCTTGCCGCGGACAGCGTATCGACCACCTTGGTTTGTTACCCGCGCGGAGGCCATGGCTGGGGATGGCGCAGCAGCTTCGAGTTTGCAGAGCAATGGAAGGCCGAGTTGGCCAAGTTCCTGTTCAAGAAATAGAGAATACTGAAAAAACAATTTCGCCCCGAAAAGTGAATACCACTTTTCGGGGCGAAATTATATCGCAAATCTTCAATCTCTCATTCCCAATATTGAATGGTTCTCTCAGCAAGTTCGACAGCCACTCCATCCACATAAGTTACACGGCGAGTCCAATTGCCGTGGTCATCGACATCATGAGAGAAAGTGAGAGTCTGCCGAGTCCCGTCAGAAAAGACACGCGACGCGCGGGCTGGCAATCCGTCATAGGACAAAGCATAGGAGACATCGGAGGTTGAAAGACCATTGTCACGCACAACCTTAGTCAGGTGAAGATTTTTATCGTAGTAATATGTGGTCCGAACCTTCTCACTGTCATTGAATTGTTCAAGGGTGACGGTATAGGACTCAGTCGTGGAGACCTCGGTTGTTGAGATGGTGACCGCGTCGGCGTCTGTGAAACGCATACGGGCTAAACAACCATCAGCAGTGTAGGCGTAGAGCGTTTGGAGAGAGCGGTCGCCCTTTGAGTATGTGGTGGAGACCCTTTTGCGGCCGTCATCAGTGTATTGAAAGACCACACGCGAGTCAAGCTGATTGTCAGAGTCAAGGGATTGACGAATGAGAAGATTGCCATCCCTGTCGAAGTCATCTACCATGTGGGAAGATTGAGACGACTTGACAAGTGTCCGATGTGAGAAATCGACACTCCATACGACAGTCTCAGCACTCTTGACACCAGAAGCCAACTCTGCAGTCGTAGCATCGGACCCTCCGAGAGGATTGACGCCAGCCGGCTGCGCCAAAGATTTGGGCAAGGCAAGGCTTGACAGCATCCCGAGGGAGAATATCGTTATGAACCTATATGTAGAGATACGCATAAGTAAGCGCATTAATTATCTGACATTCACGCCACTTGAACGAAGCAATTCATCTGGATTGTTAGAGAACTGTTCAGGGTCAACAAGATTATTTTTGTTTTTCTCATAATACTGTTGACGCAGATATTGAAGAGAATCAAGGGCGTTGCCTTTGGGTCGGCCGTAGGAGTCATATTCAACATCGCCCTCGACATTGGCCTCAGCATAGCGATAGTGCCATTTGCCAACAGTGACCCCATAGCGATAGGTGCCTTTCTCAGCCACCTTGCCGTCCGCTCCCCAGCGAGTGTAGAGACCATCAAGCTCATCACCACGGAAATTAGCGACAATCTCCTTAGAGCCGGAGGGGAAATAGCGAACATACATGCCGTTGCGAAGGCTGTCCACCCATTGGCAGGCGGAGAGAAGTTTGCCGTTGTCGAAGTAGAAGCAACGTTTGCCATGTAGCTTACCCTGAGAATAGGATGCGGACTCTAAAAGTACGCCCTTCTCATTATAGAAAAGCCAAAAATCCTCGCGCTTCTCACCGACGTACTTTCCTTTGCTTTGAACTTTGCCGTTAGGAAAGTAGAAAATAGCCGAGACAGTGTCATTGTCGGCTTTATACGTCAGCATGACAGTCTTGCGTCCGTCCTCATCAAAACGCGTAACTTTTCCGACAGGCACACCATCTTTAAAAGTGGCAGTATAACGATATCTGCCATTGGAATATTTAGCCGCCCATTCGCCTTGTTTGAGACCCTTGGCGTCGACCTTGTTTGGCTTATCTGGCAAATTGACCTTCTTAGTTGTCTTAGACTTAGCTTTGGCCTCACCCTGTTTGCTCGTGGCTTCGCTTTTCTTCGTCGCCTCGGGTTCAAAGCTGCCGAGAAAACTTTGCGAATGAGCATTTGTCACCCATAGAGAGAAAACGAGGGACAACGATATGGATTTGACCAAAGTTGATATACGAGTCATGACAAGGACCAATATGTTTTGATATAGCAGAATATGTTTCGGGACAAAGATAAGTATTTATATGAGATTTGATGGATGCGTCCCCATGATGTTTACCCTGAATATACTTCAAGAAAGCGTTATAACTTTTGCGAGTTGTCATCCCATAAGCAGATATGAGATAACAACTCGCAAAACTATTTGTCGGAAGAAATTATTTTATTGCCAAACTTGTCCTCAAACGCCTCTATAGCATCCCAATATTTTTCTCGGTGAACTCGTTTGAAGACATCCTTAACATACTGACGCTGCTCGGACGTGACACCAAAATAGGCTTCAGCAAGTCCACCGACCACGGCACCGATGGTATCGCAATCGCCGCCAAATGAGACTGCTTTGCGAATTGCGTCCTCAAAAGAGACTGACTCCTTGAAAATGTAGAGTGCCACAGGGGCTGTAACTTGCGTAGTCTCATCGAAAACGCCTCGGTAGGTCAGATACCAGTCATGCGTAGAGTGCGGATAGTATTCAGACAAAATGTTGTCAACAATGGCATCTTTGCCGCCGAAGACATCAGCTTGTCGCAAACGCCATATTGCTTTAGAGATGGCTTGCGCCCCCTTAATTCCCTCACGGTGGTTGTGAGAGACCTCAGTCACCTTCTTAGCGAGGAGAAGGACCTCATTTTCATCCTTGCCCGCCCAACCGACAGGCGACACTCGCATCACGGCCCCGTTTCCGAAACTCTTGTACGGGCCTGCATGAGGATTATGAATCCAACGATAGAAACCGCCACCATAGCCTGCAAGATGGCCGGGGTAGTCGAGACACCACTTGCGATAGATGGCAGCCATGTCACCACCATTGACGAGAAAATCGGCCACCGCTAACGAGCAAATGCTGTCATCAGTCGGATGCGCAAGATCAGAGTAGAGATTAAAATTATAATCTGACGTGTTATTAAACTCGAAACGCGAACCTGCTATGTCACCAAAAATCGCTCCTATCATATCAGAGGTATTAGTTTATCTTGTTTAGAGAAACAACGGGCAATGATTATAATTATTGCAAAGCCGGGCTTGTTTTTTAATGGCAACGGTTCAATTGCGAGTCTCCATAAATTGACAATTAATCAGGCGCTGTTTCACCATCGGACAAGATAATGCTCCTTTTGGCAGCCGGTTCGGAAGAAAGCGAGTCCCATTTGTGGCAATTCAATGGTGGTGTCCACTCGCGGGTCGCTCACTATTTTACGCCAAGCGCGAGTCATACCATCTGACCAATAAATGTCATCAAAAACCATGACACACATAAGGGCATGGCGAGACGCGATCGTCTCGAAATAGTCAAGCGTGGCGCTCTCACTATGGTTGCCATCGATAAAAGCCATCTCAACCTGACCAGAGGGCATCATATCCACAGCCTCACCAATTTTTTGACCAATGTCGCCCCTTAGTACGGTTACATTGTCAAAACCGGCTTGACGAAGATGCGCCTCGGCTATGTCAGCGACAGCGTTTAGCCCCTCGATGGTGACTATTTTAGCATTGGGACAGGCTGCGGCAAGATAAGCAGTGCTCACACCGAGAGATGTCCCAAGCTCAATAATCCCACTGACATTCAGGTCGGCAGCGAGACGAGCGAGCATCCTGCCATATTTTTCGGAAGTAGAGGTGCCTTTCGCAATGCGCGATATCTTCCGCTCAGTCGGATTCCTCAGGACTGCGCCAATGCTACCGACCGTCACCACCTCATCACTTTTGTAGAGGTTCTTGCGATATGACTTGGCTTTTTGACGAGGATAAAGGTCATCGGGTCTGCGAACCGTTATGACATCCCTCACAATATGGAACACAAAAGGGCTGTGAATGTGGTGGCCACGCCAATAACCCGCATGTACAAAATGGTGCATCCGCATCATGAAAGTATGTACAACGCGTTTACTCTTATCTGGTATTAATGATTTCATTTTTCAGGAGGGGCTGGTGTTTTGAAAGAGCCAACCACAGATTGTTTTTCGAGTCCGAAAGGTATATAAAAATAGAAGACGGAGCCCACGCCAAGCACACTTTTTACCCAAACATCACCGCCAAGGATATTGACGAAGCCCTTTACGATGTTGAGGCCGAGTCCCATGCCGCCATATTTGCCTTTTGTGGTATTCAGGCGTCGGAAGGGCTCAAAGATAACTTCAGTCTTGTTAGACGGAATTCCGATGCCCGTATCCTCAATGGAGACAATCAGGACACCATTTGGCGCAGGCTGAGGCTTATTCAAACAGCCGAGACGCTCTACCTCAGCCACATCTCCACGCCAAGCCGTCATCTTGACGTGTCCGTGCTCAGTGAACTTGAAGGCATTATATGTAAGATTAATAATGACCTGACGTAGGCGATCCTTGTCTGTGACAAGAACCGAATCTTTCAAATCGTCAGATATGTCCATGACATAGTCTACATCGCGGCAACGTTTCTCAACCGAAAGGATATTGTAGGTGTCTGCAATCCATTGATATATGAGGACATCACACAAAACGGCCTCAATTTTGCCACGTTCAATACGGGAGGTGTCAAGCAATGCCCCCATGATGGAGAGAAGGCTATTGGAACTGGCGAGAATCAGACGGGCGAACTCACGTTGCTCTTCAGGAGGGCAATCCTCGTTATTAATCAGCTTGGCAAAACCGACAATAGCGTTCATCGGGGTGCGCACCTCATGCCCCAGACTTGCCAAGAAAGCTGATTTCAGTTCGCTACTCTCCTCGGCCTTAACCTTTGCGGCTTCAAGTTCACAGGTTCTTTGCTCAACCTTGTTTTCCAAATCATCATTAATATGCGCAAGCTCATCATTTTTGCGCTTAATGACTTCCTGGTTTTCACGCAACTGTTTGTTGGCGACAACAAGCATATCGCTCATGACGGACATTTCACGCTCCAGCCTTTTCTTAATGTTCAGATGCAAAGAACTTCTCCAGACGAAGAGGGCAAAAATGATAGCAATGAGGGCTATTATGACAATTGCAGAGAAAATCCGTTTTTGATAGACATAAACCTCATTGACAATACGCAATGAGGTCAGCCCCTCCTGAGGATTACCTTCATCATCGGTGGAACGGAAAATGATGGTACAAGCTCCGTCGTTGAGGTCGGAGAGCATGAGCGAGCCATCTGGCGAACACTTTCTCCACACTTTTTCATTAGCGAAACGCCATTCGACATCTGTCTCATTGAGTTTGGCGTAGTTAAGTGACCTGACATTCAGTTTTACACCGCGGATGCTGGCCGGGATGACGATATCGCCCGCCCCGTAAGATATTTCGTGGCCCGCAATAAGGTCGAAACTGCCAGAAGTTGAGTTAATGTAGGTGTAAGAGGTTACTTTAGGAGTCGGGAAAAAGCTATTGGCGGAGAACCTGAGTGGAGAGAATTCTGTCATGCCACATTTCCCGCCCATCAGGATTTCGCCATCGGGGCCGCGATTCGACGATCTGTTTATGAACCTGTCAGAGAGTTGGTATTCATCTGTAGAGTAATCAGTAATCTTGTCACCATTAATGCTGACGATGCCAAGATCGGTGGAAGCCCAAAGAGTGCCATTACCATCGAGCTCGATGCTTCTGATGGCCGACTTGAGACAATAGCCGTCATTAATCAACCTGCCACCCTGATAGCCGGGGTTTTTATAGAGCAAGCCGTCAGCAGTGGCAATCCATAACTCATTGACACCATTTTGCGTGTTGTGCCTTAAATCCTTTACGCCACCGCTCACGCTATCCTCAACCAAGTTCATGACATACTTCACGGCAAGCGAGGAGAGCTCTATGCCGTTGACCTCAGACTTCCCGACCGAGACCCAAAGAGTTTTGCCGTCGTCAGTTCGCGAGAAGTTATACATCCGCCCTTTGGGAGGTGTGATAGAACGAATCTCATGACCATCTATCGCGGAAATAACAGATATCCTGGTGCGACATGTCACAACGACCAAATGTCCACTTAGCGGTTGTGAGCAACGGACCATGTCGTCATCATGAAACAGATGGCGAACATGCTTTCCATCGCAAGACACACGATAAACGTCTTTGTTTGTAGAGACAATCATGGCGTCGTCTTCTTGCGTCTCATTGATAGACAGCACCATGAAGCCGTTATCGGAAGAATGGGCAGGGACAAGCGGGATACAGTCAAAGTATGCGCTATTCTCCCTTTGGACATAGAGGCCGTTGATGCAACCGATCCAGCATCTGTGGCGAGAATCCTTGGCAACACTCCAGACCTGAGGGTTCTCTGATATGGAGAAGCGCCTCATATCGGTATGTATGAACTTGCCGTCGAAATAGTTGAGGTAGACAAGCCCATCAGCAGAACCGAAGAAAAAGACATGTTGTCCACGCACCTTGAGAATGCAGGACAGGTCATTATCCTGGATATTAGTGTTTACCGTATTGAATTCGGAAAGCTTACCGTCTTTGAAACTGATGAACAACAGGCCATGATTGGTCGGCACCCAGACACCGTCATCAGCGACAGCTACACCATGAGGCGACGCGTCGAAATAGGCCAAATTTTCAACCTCTTTAGAGTTCAGATGGTAGAGGTGAACACCAAATTTACGGATGCGATCCATTGTGACCATCACAAGAGTCGAATCATCCTTTGCAATGGCATTTTTTATTCTTAACCCATTCAGATTAACAGGCTCAATTGAGCAAAAACTGTCAGATTTGGGAGTTATGCGGAAAAGCATGCTACCGCCGACATTGTATATATCGTCACCTACACGGAAAAATGGAGTGCGCACACTATTTATTCCTCCGGAGTAGTGCCTAATCAACTTGGCGGAGCCTGAGTTTTTATTTATTGAGTAGAATCCATTTGAGGTGCGGCACAGAAGTGTGGAGTCATCAAGACTCATTATGCTAATGACAACCTTGGCAAACTCGGACGTGGGAGAACATTCGTCAGCAGGGATGGAATAGTCGAGCGAAGTAACCTTAAAAGAGCCCCTGTCAACCCTCACAAGGCGCGGATTAGGGTTTAAAGAGACCCAGATACAATGGCTTATAGTGTCATCCGCCATTGACATTATTTGAGTTCCGGCAACTTTTTTATCAGATCTGCCTCCGATGTCGAAGTTCGCTACAATCCTGCCATCATAACGAGATAGTCCATCAGCAGTGCCTACCCAAATGAAGCCATCGGAATCTTGCAAGATAGACTTGACCGAAAGAGACGAGAAACCATCATGAAGGCATCGGAATTGAGGGCGGGAACCCTGCATGGAGCCTTGACCTCGAATAGCCTTGGCTGGTTGAGCCATACACCCCACCCCGCCACACACAGCAGTGAGCAGAAACAAAACAAGCAGAGACAGAATGCCCAGACGTCTATGGCGGATGATGATGTGCACTTTCTAAATTAGGGCCTTATAATTCTAAGCAAAGATAGCGAATACGCGACAAAAGAGGGTCAGGGGTAAAGCCCAAAGCGGAACTAAACTTGAAGAAGACGCATTAAGCAAAGACCATTTTGCTCATAAAAACAAATTTTCCGCCTCTGACGCTCATTGGGTGTCAGAGGCGGAAGAGAATATTTTGTCTTTTGACCTACACAAGCTCAAACCTTGGTTCAAGCCATGCGTTTTGCCAAGTTGCAGATAATTTCTGTGGCACCGTCAATACCTGTAACACCTGTGTTGATCACAATGTCATAATTGGCGGCATCGCCCCAGCGATTATTGGTATAGTGGAAATAGTGATTGGCGCGGGCTGTGTTGACCTCCTCAATCTTGACAAGAGCCGCCTGCTCATCGAGGTGCCTCTCTTTGGAGTTTTCGATGCGGTGCGCGGCAAACTTCTTGTCTGACTGGATGAAAACCTTGAGGACATTAGGACGCCCCTTTAGGATGAAGTCAGCGCAACGGCCGATAACCACGCATGGCTTTTGCTTAGCAGCCTCACGAATGATTTTGCTTTGCGAGATGAAGAGTTTATCGTCAGTTGAAAGTACTACGCCTTCAGGAATGTCATTACCCATTATGAGCATCTCGACAAGTCGCGGCGTAGATATATTCTGTTCGCGCTCAGCAACCTCTTTAGGTTCAATGTGCATCTCACGCGCTGCCTCCTCAAGGATAGCGTTATCATAGAAAGCGACGCCAAGCCTATCGGCGACATCACGTCCAACCTCACTGCCGCCACTGCCATATTGGCGTGAAATGGTAATGACGAGCGGACAAGCCCCGGTAGCTGCAGCCTCCTCGGCGACATCGGGAACAGCCTCCTGCGGAAAGGCCAACAAGCGGTCAAACCAGCCGAGATGCGGAGAGAACACGCGCACCATGATGCCGATATAAACCATCGAGATGAGAGTGCCGAGGCCCACGATATCCCAACGCCAAGCACCGTAGAAGACCACGCAACTGGTCAAGCCAATGCAGACGAGCGTCGTGTCCACCACAATCTTGACCTTGCTGAACTCCTTGCCAGTCACTTGGGCTATGGCGACCTGAATTCCCTCACCAGGCATCATGACAGAGCGGCAACGAACCTCGCAAGCCACACCAATGCCCATGACTACGCCGGCCACAGCCACAAGGAACAGTCCCCAAGCCACACCGGCAGCCCCAGGACCGGCGGCGAGAGGCTCAGTGAGAGCCATGTTAGCATCGAGAAAGACACTAAAAAGAGTACCAATTACCAACTGGAAAAGTTGGATGGGCTGATAGCGACGGCGGAGAATAAGAATCTGAAGAAAGACAAAGATAAAGTTCATGATGATGGTGTATCCGCCCACAGTCATTGCCGGAACATGAAATGAACCCACCGAGATGCCAGACAGACCAGCAGAACTCCAAACAAGCGGTGTGACTGAGATTGCGGATGAACCGAGATTTGAGCGGATGAAGAGTGAAACGCCAAACGTCATCACATAGAGCGCAGCCAAAAGCAGAAGCTGCTGCCTGAAAAAAAACTTTACCTTTTCCTTTGTCATTGTCAATTGTTTAACCGTGTCTCCCATTGGAAACATGGCGCGAAGATACGGAAAAAGGCCTTACCTTATCTTCCTGATGATATTGAGCTGGCAAACATTGGCCTCACTGCGCTCAAAGACAAACACTTTGTCAAAACGGGTCCTGTAGCGATGTTGCAGAGCTCGGCGGGCTGCTGCGGGATCATAGGCATTCGACATGAGGAAACTATTTTGGATTATAAGAAGCCACTGCTCATCGAGCCTGTTGTCATAGTGCGACATCTTGATGTCCTTATCCCTTATGCGCTGCGATATGCTCTCAATGGTAAGGGGTTTGACGTGCGTTGACATGCTTGCGTACCACAGAGGCTCCTCCTGCCGTCCCTGCACATTGGTTATGACAATGGACTCAACATGTTGCGGGAGATGCAGGTCACCATATTTATAGCCTCTGTCAACCTTATATTGTTTGCCTGTGGATTCGGGCAGATTATCAATGACGATATTGGCAATGGTCTCAGACAGAGCTGTGCGCAAGAGGCGCGCCTCGTCATCTCGTCCCTCGGAGAGAATAAGTGGGGAAATAGAGTCGGAAAAATGGACATCGACATTAAGGACAAGGTCATGTCTCTTGGAGTAGAAAGCGAGAGCGTCATCCATAATCTTGGACAGAAAATCCTCATGCGCCCTCATATTGAATTGAGAATCATTGCGCTCATACTTCAGCTCTGTCAACTCGATGCCTATATGCTTAGGTTTCCCTGTACGCGACTTAGTGGAGACGACGAAATCAGGACACTCACTCTTAGCGACATCGCCAATGGGGAATGAACTATAATTCTGAATGAAGAGGTTCATGATGGTCCACTCCCTCTTATCACGTTTTTGCTGATTTACGCTTTCCACCTTATTCCTTTTTTGTGATATTAGAGAAAGGCCGACCATCGGGACGCAAATCCCAAAGGTCGGCCGAAAAACTTTATCTTCTGTGACTTATAGTCAGATTTGAAGAACCTTAGACTAAAGAGCCATGAGATTTTTAACGGAGTTCAGCTCCGAGTTCGCGACTGAACTGGTTAGTGAGCTGGTTCATCACCTTCTCAATCTGCTTGTCGGCGAGAGTCTTCTCATCGTCACGCAAGATGAACGTCACGGCATAAGACTTCTTGCCCGCAGGGAGATTCTTTCCCTGATAAACGTCGAAGAGAGAGACGCTCTTAAGGAGCTTCTTCTCAGTCTTGCGCGCAACCTGGCAGATGTCAGCGAACGAAACCTTATCATCGACAAGGAGAGCGAGGTCACGCTTGACGGCGGGATACTTGGGAAGCGGAGTGTAGTGAACCTTGTTCTGCTGCGCGCTCTTGGCGATGAGGGTGTTCACGTCGAACTCAGCGTAGTAAACAGGAGCGTCAATGTCAAACTTAGCCAAGACAGAGGCGTTGATAGAACCGTACTTAACCAAAGTCTTGGTCTTCTCTACCTTAAGCTCGACACCATCAGCGAAGAGATCGTTCTGAAGCGGCTCCTCTGAAATGGCGGCAGGGTTGAGACCCAGACGAGAGATGACATTGAGAACCTCGGCCTTAAGATCGAAGAAAGAGACCTCCTCAGCCTTTGTGCACCAGTTGGCTTCAGCCTTGAGACCAGTCATCAGGAGCGAGAGATGATAGCTCTCACTATAGCTCTTGTAGTCTGACTTTTCGGCACCAGCCTTGAAAGACTGGACATTGCCCATCTCAAAGAGTTTGAGGTTCTGGTTGCGGTGATTCCTATTGAGACGCGCAACCTCAAGAGCACCAAACACCAAAGACTGGCGGAGCGCATTGAGATCCGAGCTGAGGGGATTAGCCAACATGACATTGTTCTCGGCAGGGAAGCTTTGTGGGATGATGTCTGAATAAGCAGCCTTCGTGAGCGTGTTATTCATAATCTCCTGGAAGCCGCGGCTTGCGAGCATGTCACCGACAGTGTTCATCACCTTGGTGCGGTCGGGCTTGTTGGCATAGACAACAGTTGTATGGTTGTCTCCCGGGAGTTCAATCTTGTCATAGCCGTAGATGCGGAGAATATCCTCCACGACATCAGCCTCACGAGTGACATCGACACGATAGCGCGGCACACGGAGATCCATCTCATCGCCATCATCGGCAACGACCTTCATCTCAAGGCAGTTGAGGATGGTCTGAAGAGTCTCCTCTGGGACGACCTTGCCGATGAGTGAGAAGCAACGCTTGCGGCTAATCTTAACCTCGAAAGGCTTGACAGGCTCGGGGTAAACATCAGTTATGTCAGAGACAATTTTGCCGCCGGCGACCTCCTTGATAAGGATGGCTGCACGCTTGAGGGCGTAAATCACTCCATCGGGATCAGTTCCGCGCTCATAGCGGAAGCTGGCATCAGTGCTAAGCTGATGACGGCGCGCGGTCTTGCGGATGGATACGGGGTTGAACCATGCGCTCTCAATGAACACGCGCTTAGTAGACTCGCTAATTCCGCTCTCAAGACCACCGAATACGCCAGCGATGCACATGGGCTCCTCGGCATTACAAATCATGAGGTCATCGGCGCTGAGCTTACGCTCCACACCGTCAAGAGTCACAAAAGGAGTTCCCTCTTCGCAATTGCGAACCACGATCTTGCCACCCTTAATCTTATCGGCGTCGAAAGTGTGCAAAGGCTGTCCGAGACCGAAGAGAATATAATTGGAGACATCCACCACATTGTTGATGGGGGTGAGGCCGATGGATTTGAGGGCCTTCTGCAGCCACTCGGGGGACTCTGCTACAGTGACACCGTCAATCAGAATGCCGCTGTAACGAGGGCAAGCTTGCTGATTTTGAACATCTATCTCGATGCCCTTGCCAGCCTCGTCAACCTTGAAATCGTCAACCGAGGGCTTGGTGAGCTTCGCAGAACCGCCACGCGCATTGATTGCTGCGTAGACATCGCGAGCCACGCCCCAATGAGAGGCGCCATCAGCACGATTAGGCGTAATGTCCACCTCGATGCAAGTGTCGGTTTCGACGTGGTAATAGTCCTTAGCGAGAGTTCCGACAGGCACATCATCAGGAAGAACGATAATGCCAGAGTGGTCGGTTCCAACCCCAATCTCGTCCTCAGCGCAAATCATGCCATGAGAGGGAACACCGCGCAACTTAGAGGGCTTGATGGTGAACTTCTTGTCGCCATCATAAAGGACAGTGCCTACAGTGGCAACAACAACCTTCTGACCTGCAGCAACATTTGCAGCGCCGCAAACAATATCGAGAGGCTCGGGACCACCGACATCAACTTTAGTCACGTGAAGGTGATCCGAATCGGGATGCGCCTCGCAAGTCAGAACCTTGCCAACAACAAGACCCTCAAGGCCGCCCTTGACGCTCTGCGTCTGCTCCATGCCGTCGACCTCGAGGCCGATGGAGGTAAGAAGAGCCGAGAGTTGTTCTGGGGAAAGATCAAGATTGATGTAGCTTTTCAGCCAATTGTATGATACGTTCATTATGCTATGGAACTCTATTCGTATGTTTTGCGCGAAGGTAGGAATTATTGCGAAGCCTTCACGTGTAAAGGGGTTACTTTCTCGTCACACCGCCACCGACTACGATATTTTCGGCGTTTATAAAGTCAGATGACTCATCGATGAGGAAACGAACAACTTTTGCGACATCCTCCGACATTCGACTCTTATGAGGCATGACTTGCGAGCAGTCCACTGCCTCGCCGCCATCGCAATCAGCAAAGGGCGAGATGCTGTTGACAGTCACGCAATAAGCAGATAACTCAGCCGACAAAGATTTGGTTAGCGAGACGGTGACGGAGTTTGCAAATGTTGACATCGCGGAACATTGGCCACCATTGGTTTGCACGGGGCACACACTAACTAAGCGTCCGTACGAATTTGTGGCAGACCTCTCATCGGATGGCACTCCGCAGCCACGCTCCCGAGCCATGAATTGCGCACTTGCGACAAGTGAGGCAAGGGCAGCCCCCGCATAAGAGTTAAGCTCTTGCGGCACAGCACTAAGCAGACTTTCCTCTGTCGGGTTTGGGACAATGACTACAATAATGTCCACCCCACCCCATTTGCTTGACAAGCCTTTAAGGAAGCCGACAAGTTCCTCGGAATTAGTGGGGTCCACATGATAATAATCGGAGCCAGTCCTGAGAGCAGTCTCACGTCCGCCATCCTCGTCTGCATCGCAAAAAGCTACCTTATGACCGGCCACGCGCAACGACCTGACGACAGCCGCGCCTATGCCACAGGCGCCACGCACAACCGCGGCACGCCGTTCCTTGAGGGGGGCATGCCGTTGTTTGACAGGTTTATATGGCGCATTAAGATGCTCCTCGAACTTCTTTTCGAGATAGTTATCTGCCATCGGTTAAAGTCGGGAGGAGACAGTTTACTCAATGTCGATAATCTTGTCAATCTTCATGAGAGACAAGAGTTTGCGCACATCAGGCTGGACATTGCGCAAGATGAAGCCACGGCTCTGCTCCCTCGACGACTTGACACCGCTGATGAGGACGCTGACACCCGTCGAGTCCATATACTTGATATTCTGGAGGTCAAGGTAGACATTGCAAGAGCCTGCGCTGAACTGGAGTGCGAGGGACTTCTTGAGCTCTCCCGCATTCGTCACAGTGAGGCGGTCAACATCGACAGGAGTTACAACTACGCCATCGAGGCTTTTCTTTACATCGATCATATATATGCAGATGTTCTTTAATAATTTCCAGAGCGAACAAAGGACCAATGGGAAGCGGCATATTGCCTCAACTCCTCAGTCTCATCTTTTGTTAAATTAGACGCAGTTTACAGAGCCAGTATACCTATTTGAATATTAATAAGTTACAAAACTCATGCGCTAATTTTGGGGATTTTTTATCGCAAACAAATTTATGAATTAATTAGTTACGTTGTACCGCTTTGATTTTGTTAAATTATTTACATTAGTATCATATTGAACGTCAATGGATTAAGTCTAAAATCTCCGTCCATAAAAGAGATGTTGGTAAATGGTTGGCGCACTCCCTGACTTAACAACTTTTTCACACCCCTACCCCATTGACCGACCTAAACGATTATCCTAAAATCACCCTAAACAGCAAAGCAAGTCACCATATCCCCTACATGAAGCGGCAAACATTTCGCCTAATTATTTGTCTCTATGGTCGCTATACCATGTTGATAAAGGGTTTGTAGTTTTACTTAAATAGTCCTCCTCCAAAATCGTATTAATTTTTCACGTATTCTTCCTCTTTAGGATGTTTAGCTGTAACGAGAACCTCATAAGAAGCTTTACGACCCTCATCTTGTTCTTCGTTTTTCTCCTCTACAGAAAAACTAACCTTAGCGACTAATTTCATATGATTACATAATCAATCATATGGGCCTTTCATTCCGTATATGCCAAGGTATTCCCCGCACTCCTCATAAATAGACTTCTCTTCTTTAACAGATTTCTTGTCAACATACTTTATAGTTATCTATATATCATTGTCTTTTGCATATTTCCTAAGCTATTTCATTTTCTTTTGATGTGATATTCATAGCCATCTTTCTTTTCGCCGAATTTTAACAATAAGGCTTGACAAATAGTATGTAACTTAATTCCCCATAACGTTTTTTTATAGTATTTTATAGACAAACAGTAATACTTCCATCTAAATCATGGCAGACAATAGGGAACGACCAACCCCAATAAAAATCAATATCGTATGCACAGCCCGCTGCGTAATAGAATTTAGGGTGCGTAGCAAACGTATGTGACACCTCGGAAGATTTCAATCTTATCGTATCATAGTATCCGCCTCCACTTCGGTCATTATAATGAGGTATAGTCAAGTATAAAGTATCATTTTTATAGTATTCTGCCACTTTATTTACACTATCGAGCGTCCTGCACCAATCAGCTCTGGCCAAATAGCGGTACTTCTCCCTCTCGTCATTCGTTCTGAGAGCCTTGGCTTCAAGTCGGCGGGCCTTATAGGTTAAACTACGGCAAGATGTGCACAGGATTGCGGCAAGGCAAAGCAGTATAGCGATAATATTCTTCTTCATAACCATCTGATTTTTCTATATATAACGAACGACAATATGTGTTTATTGTGGCTGGCGTATAGAAAAAGGATTTATTGTCATGAAGAAACGGCTATCGTCATCAACCTCGTAGACGACAGCCGTTATTGCTATTTAATTAAACGCAAACGTATTACTGCACCCCTGACATACTTTTAGCGCCTCAATTCAAGAGCCTCGGCTTTTGCCAAATTGGACTGCGATTTACAGAAATCGACAAGAAGGCTAAGTGATTTTTTTGAAAGATTTTGCTCCGTCCACATGTCCAGTTCGGGAGTCAGCCCATTAATCTGACTGACATAAAGCGATTTGACAGCGTCAGAAGCACCCCTCATTCCGTCACGTGCGACCATTTTTTTGCTGATCACCTCTATTTTCTTAAGGGCATCCGCCATCGGCTCCAAGCCCATAGAGAGAGCCGTGGACCTCATTTTGTGCGCATCCGCTGCCAAACTGGGAAGGTCATTCGAGGCGAGGTGCGAGGCGAGCGTGTCTGGCAACTCAGATGCTTGCGCAATGAATATATCAATCAGCTCATTGCGCATCTCGGCATCGCCATCGCAGATCTCATTGAGGTATTGCAGATTAAGGACGGACATGACGGTTAAAAAACATAAAGGGACTCGCCACAGCCGAGTTAGTTGAGCACCTTGAGCAGAGTCTGAATCAGCTGCTCGCCACGGAGATTTTTGGCAATGATGGTACCATCTTGCGCGACGAGATAGGAGCCTGGGATTGAATGGACGCCATAGGTCTTGGCTGCAGAGCATTGCCACCCCTTGAGGTCAGATAGATGAATCCAATTGAGGCCCAGTTGCTCAACCGCCCCGAGCCATGATTTCCTATTGCTGTCGAGCGAGACACCGACAACCTCAAGACCCTTTGAATGAAAGAACTCATAGGCACGCTTCACCACTGGCATCTCCATTCGGCATGGGCCGCACCACGACGCCCAGAAGTCAATGAGAGTCACCTTATTAGCCTTAACAATGTCGCTCACCTTGACCATATTGCCGTCTTTGTCAGTCATTGAGAAATCAATAAAAGTGCCACCTGGTGCAAGGCGCTTCTGCTGTTTTTCAACCTCAATCTTAGCGAGAGCTGCCGCAAAAACCGGACGTTGGGGAGTATTCTTTGCCAGAACAGCAGATACGTCAGCGAGAGCGGAGTCATTGAGGAGACCATAATACATGGAGAACACGAGATCCGCCACCTGACTTTTAGAGTTTCCCTTGATAAATGAGACCACATTATTGGAGCGGGCAGCGTTAAGAGAGTCAATCGCAGCGAGGCACAGCCGCTTGTCAGCCTCCGAAAGTTTTTGAGTCTTGTAGGCTTGAACATAAGGCTTTATCTGCTGGACAAGCTCACTCTCGTGGTCAGAGAAAGAGCGCCAAAGAGCATTGGACACACTCTTGGGGGCCTCAATTGTCCGACCAGCCTCCTTGTAAAGCCTTACCCAGAGCTGGCCTGGCTCAACCACGACATCACTGCCATATGATGGCACACCGTTTTTCAGGCCGACTAAGAACAAAAGCTGTATGCCATCGACAGTGCCGGAGAAAGAGAAAGCACCCTTGTGATAAACAGTCGTATCGAGTGGCAAAAGGCCATCAGTCGTCACCTTGGCCAAGATAACAGAATCAGATTCCACGCCTTTGTCAATAGCGCCACGAAGAGTGAACGCATTAGAGCTTTGAGCTTGAGCCGCAGATGCCGCAAAAGAGCAGGCCACTGACAAAGCTACGCACCGGAGAAACGATCTCATGTGGTTGAGTTTCAAAAAATTCAGAAATACAATCGCAAAAATAATAAAATTCGCCCAAGAAAAACAGAGATACATCCGCACACGGCAAGGCGGAGAAGCGCGAATACGGCCAATGAGGCAGGCGCAAGCCTCGGCTACCAACAAGATAGAGGTGTCCCAACAATCAAATAGTCAGAAAAAAAGGCTAATTTCGCGGCATAAAACAGAACATATAGCTATGACGTTCGACGAACTGAACATCAAGAAATACTTCAAGACCAACCTGCGCGAGCTTGGGCTGCGCGACCTCACACTCATCCAGGAGCGCACATTCCCCGCCGTCATGTCCGGCAGGGACGTGATGGGCATTGCGCAGACAGGTACAGGTAAGACAATCTCATATCTCCTCCCGTCACTCAACCTTTGGAAATTCTCGCCGCGTCACGAGCCCCAGATACTGATACTCGTGCCGACCCGCGAGCTTGTCGTCCAGGTGATGGAACAGGCCGAGAAATTGGCCAAGGACTCGGGCATAATGGTTGCCGGAGTGTGGGGCGGCGTGGGCATTCAGCCACAGGCGGCACGGATTCGCGAGGGGGCTGACGTGGTAGTCGGCACACCTGGCCGAATATTAGACATAGCCTTGCAGGGCTCTTTGCGCTTCGGCGCTATAAGGAGGCTTATCCTTGACGAGGTGGACGAGATGCTGGAGCAGGGTTTCCGCACTCAGATAGGTCGCGTCCTGGACCTTCTTCCGCGTAAACGCCAGAACCTCATGTTCTCGGCCACCATGAATGACGAGATTGAGAACTTGGCCGCGACATTCTTCAACGGCCCTCTCAAGATTGAGGCGGCACCCATGGGAACGCCTTTGGAGAACATACGCCAAGAGGTGATTGACGTGCCGAATTTCAACACAAAGATCAACCTGCTCACCCACCTTCTGACAACAGACGAGAGCATGACACGCGTCATGGTTTTCGTTTGCTCAATAGCCATGGCAGACCTTGTCTTTGAGAGACTGAGTGAAAGTTTGGCAGAGGCAGAGGAGAACGGCGCACGCCACCGCGACATAGACTATCTCCATTCACGCCGTACGCAGAGCCAGCGATTTGGGGCACTACGCTCATTCCGCGAGGGTGGAACGGAGGTACTTATCGCCACCGACCTCATAGCGCGAGGCATTGATGTAGAGGGCGTCAGCCATGTCATCTGCTTCGACCTGCCTTTCGAGCCGGAGCAGTACATCCACCGCATCGGACGAACCGGCCGTGTGAGACTCGCACCCAATGCAGATGGCGAGGGTGAGAGCACAATATGCGTAGAGGAGGGTCACGCCATCTCATTCTGCACACAGACGGAGCAGACAGCGTTGGCCAACATAGAGGGATTGATGAAACAACCCATCCCACACGCCGAGATGCCGGAGGCCGTGGTCATATCCGATGAGCTCATTGAGAGCGAATTGCCAGTGGTCCGCATGCGCAATGCCCTGACTGAGGTGGATTCAACACCAGGCGCGGCCTTCCATGAGCGCAGCGAGAAGAATAAGAAGACCAACCACAGGGTTTCGCATCGCACACTGATGAGGCAAAAATATGGCAAGCCCATCAAGCGCCGTCCGAAGAAATAGGCCCAACTAAGAAACCCGACTTGACATGGCGATTGGAAAACTTGACAAGACAGACTATCTGATTCTCAGGATACTGCAGCAAAACTGCCACTTGACAAACAAAGAGATTGCGCAGCAAGCCCATCTGTCGACAACCCCTGTGTTTGAGAGGGTCCGCAGATTGGAGAAAGAGGGCATCATCCGGAAATACGTCGCCGTCTTGGACAACGCCAAGATCAACTACGGTTTCGCAGTCTTTTGCAACATCAAGCTGAAGCAGTGCAACTACCAGATGGCGAGCACATTCGTGGAAGCCATACGGCCGCTCAGGCAAGTGACGGAGTGCTATAACATATCCGGCGAGTTCGATTACATGCTGAAGATTTACGCTCAGGACATGAAAGACTACCAGAACTTCATCTTGAACGTCCTTGGAAAGATTGACTGCATAGGCGGAATTCAGAGCAACTTCGTCATTGACACAGCGAAAGACGACATAGGCATCCAACTGCCGGAGCCAGAGGAGTAAGCGTAGAAATGGGAAACAAAATAAAGATTGCGACAGCTGCCGCCACGGCATTGGCCGTGGCGGCGATTGTCTTATTAGGCTCAGCCGTACCGACGGATTCAGCCGCTAACAAAGAGTTGACAGGGAAGCGTCCACACGACACCAGCGTACCCGACATCCCGACATCCATCGACTTTTGCGGAGAAGAGGTCCCGCTGAACCGAGTGGACGTGTATGAGAGCTTAGACCGCGAGATAGTGTCAAACACATTCCTCCACTCCTCCACACTTCTGAACATCAAACGATCGGGACGTTACTTTCCAATGATAGAGGGCGTATTGAGAGACATGGGGATGCCGGACGACCTCAAATATCTCTGTGTGGCCGAGAGCAACCTGACCCCGACAATCAACTCGCCAGCAGGAGCCGTTGGGCTTTGGCAGTTTATGGAGGGCACAGCGAAAGAGTACGGGCTGACCGTGACAAAAGAGATAGACGAGCGGTACGACCCGGAAAAAAGCACCCGCGCGGCATGCAAAATGATGAGGGCCAACAAGGAGAAACTTGGAAGCTGGACAATGGCCGCGGCGGCGTATAATGGCGGAGCCGGCAGAGTTAGCCGCAAGATGGATGCCGAACACGTGACGAGCTACTACGACATCCAATGGGCGGAGGAGACGGCGCGATATGTATACCGCATTCTCGCCTATAAGACAATCCTTACCGACCCGGACAAATATGGGTTCACCATATCGGAGGAGGATAAGTACGCCCCCTATGACACCCGCTTGGAGACACTCATCTGTCCGCAAGAGGACTTGGCACAGTGGGCTATAGACCATGGCTCAACATATAAAGAATTGCGGATGCTTAACCCATGGATTATCAAACCATACCTAAGGGAGACCAAGGGAGTTCTGCAAGTTAAGCTGCTTAATTAATTTGCTTTTTAGACTTACTTTCGATACCTTAGCGTGTGTTTGCAAACCGAAGGAAAACGCCTCTTGACTATGTCTAACAACAAACTCCGAAACCTCATACTTAGTATTGCATCAACCGCTCTTGTGGCGGCAGTCGGCCTCACCTCCCCACTTCTTGTCACCTCATGCTCTGAGGCGGAAGACTGTTTTGCCGTCGACAGCATTGAGTTTGAGCGCGTATGGGCGTTGCGCGAAGTTATGGAGAACGACCCTATGGGTGGGCGATCACACTTCTACGTCAAGGTTGATTATCCGAAAGATAGCGATACGACTCTATACGCCAAGTTGAATGACAGCGTACGTCTTTGGATTTCGGACCAATTGATGCCAGCGAGCAGCGAGCCTGTGCTTAACAGGCGTGTGATGGAGGAGGCTTGCGACATATTTTTCGGAGAGACAGATGGCAACGAGTGGGGCGAAGAGATGTCTTTAGTTATTCGCAAAATCTACGAGAACAAGAGATATGTGAGTTTCGAGGCAGTGAACTACGCATACAGCGGCGGTTCGCATGGGAGATACTTCATCATGGGAGCCACTTTCAGGAAGAGCGACGGACGAAAAATAGACTGGCAAGACATTGACAGGACTGACGCCCTGCGCCACAAAATAACAGAGAGCATGAAGGCGGAGAAAGAGATAAAATCCGACAGCGCTTTCTTAAAAATATTGCTTCTTGACCCTGAGGATTACACATTGGCGGACAGCACATTCGCACTTCCTCTGCCTAACGTCTGCCCGTGGCTCACAAAAGATGGTTGGGTGTTCGCCTATCAGCCATACGAGATTCTGCCATGGTGCCATGGAGCTCCGGCATGCAGGCTTGAGGACGGAGAATTCCAGTTTGACTAAACGAAACCAGGGTTGGACAAGTAATATCTCGCATCGAATTTCATCTAAAACACAACAATTATATGAATCGCAAAGCAATATTGAGTCAGGCTACCATCATGGCCATGGCTGTTGCAGCAGCAATGACTTCATGCGCACCTTCAAACAGCGGCAACAGCAACAACACATCAGCTGACAGCTGTTTGCAGGAATCTGCGGCAGCAGCCATTGTCGCCCCAGAAGAAGCATGGGTCGAATTTGCGACCGACAGCATCACTGTTGAGAAGAGCATAGAATTTGTCAACAGCGCCCAAGAGACCACGACCGCCACATTCTCGGCCACAGTGGACTATCCACGGGAGTGCAACGCCAAGACTTATAAGGCGCTAAACGACAAAGTGAGAGAGTTCATCAGCAAAGAGCTGTTGGAAGGAGAAAGTAGGCGAATCACCAACAAGGATGTCGTCTACGAGGCTGCCAAATTATATATGGACTACTACCGCAAAACAAAAGAGAGCGGAGAAAACGACTTCCAATTCGGAGCTGAGAAGATAATCAACATCAGTAAGATTTTCGAGGACAAGGACTACTTGACATACCAAATCTACAATTACGGATTTGAAGGTGGCGCACACGGCTCCTACGAAACAACTGGTGTCACATTTGCCAAGGAGGATGGCTGCGTAATAGGTTGGAAAAACATCAAAAAGACGGACGAGCTCCAAAAACTGATAACAGCAGGTGTCGCCTCTAACTACGACATGAGCATGGAAGAGTTCATGAATGAAAGCGGTTTAGTACAAGAAGAACCCACCAAACTGTCAGACGGCACATTAGTTCTTCCGTGGCCAACAACTGAGCCCTACTTGACAAAAGACGGATGGACATTCTCATATCAGATATATGAAATAATGTCATATGCTGATGGAGCGCCATCCGGCGTCGTGGCTCGTGACAAAGTAGAGTTTCAGAAGTAGAGACACTTCGCAAAAGCAGAATTAACTTACCACAAAAATTATAAGACAATGCATTCAGATCCCAAAGAGTGCCTGTATTGCACCAACAATCAGACCCTTCACGACTTGATGATTGAGATTGCCCACCTGAGCGTCTCACGCGTATTCCTCTTCAAGGAGCAGACCTATCGCGGCCGTTGCCTCGTGTCATACGACAAGCACGTCAACGACCTCAACGAGCTCTCTGACGAGGAGCGCAACGCCTTCATGGCCGACGTGGCACGCACCACCCGCGCCATGCAGAAAGCCTTCAACCCTGAGAAGATCAACTACGGAGCTTACTCAGACAAGCTTTCACACCTCCACTTCCACCTTGCGCCCAAATATAAGGACGGCCCTGACTACGGTGGAACTTTCCAGATGAACCCAGGCAAGGTATACCTCAGCGACGCTGAGTATCAGGAGCTGATTGACAAAATCAAGGCTAACCTCTAAGCGAACATATATTCGCAGAGATTCAAGTCATCAACAATCATGACACGGGTGGGCTGGAGCGTTGTCTCCAAAAGCCCACCCGTTTTTTTGTACAATATGGGCGATAACGAGGAACGCGACAACAGAATAAAGCCAACAAACACAGAGCAAAGCAGCAGCGACTTCTTTGTGTACATTGTGCGTTGCGCAGATGACACACTATATACAGGTTGGACAACAAACCTGACCAAAAGAATGGCGGCGCACAACGGGACAGGCAAAGGGGCAAAATACACCAAAACCCGCAGACCCGTCACTATTGTCTATGCTGAGAGACTAAAGACAAAGCGTGACGCGATGCGCCGCGAATATCAGATAAAGCAACTGAGCAGACGGGAGAAACTAATGCTGATAGGCTGGAAAGAGGGAAGCTTTTGACATGCACACTAAAAAAATCAATTCGAGGAGGATTTTTCACATAGAACGGCAAACCGAAGAAACGAGGGAGGCATAGAATGAAATACTGCTATGGAGAGGACAAAGCACACGCTATTAGTATAATTATCTTATATAATAACCATATAGTAGGATATAGTTCCATGTTACATAACTTTGCCAGCACAAGAACAACAAATCAAGATATTGGCAATGTTAACAAACGTACTTGGCTATCCACGCATGGGAGCGCACCGCGAGCTCAAAAGAGCAGTGGAGTCGTTTTGGAAAGGCGAGATTGACTCGGCGACTCTGAAACAGATAACATCACAGATCAAACGCGAGAACTGGCTCATGATGAAATCGGCGGGCATAGACTTGATTCCATCAGGCGACTTTTCGCTCTATGACCACATCCTCGACATGACACTCACCGTGGGTGCCATACCTGCGCGCTACGACAAATTGCGAGGAGACAAACAGAGTCTGTACTTCGCTATGGCGCACGGATTGCAAAACGACGGCAACGATGTCATAGCAATGGAGATGACCAAGTGGTTTGACACGAACTACCACTACATTGTCCCGGAGTTTACACAGGCGACACACTTTGAGCTCTATGACAACAAGCCGGCAAGAGACTACAAAGAGGCTTTAGATGCCGGAGTCAAGACCAAGCCCGTCATTATAGGCCCGGCTTCATATCTCCTTTTAGGAAAAGCGAAAGGCGAAAATGTTAGCCTCTGCAAATTGGCAGAGAGCCTACTGCCTGTTTACGCTGAAATCCTCGACTCTCTCAAACAACTTGGAGCCGAGTGGGTGCAGATTGACGAGCCTTGCCTTGTTAGAGACCTGACATCTGAGGATAAAGAACTCTACAAACAGTGCTATGACTACCTGCACGGACGTAACGAATTGAAAACAATCATAGCTACCTACTTTGACGGACTATATGACAACACGGAATTGGCTGCCAACCTTGGAGAGAACTTCCTCCACATTGACCTTGTGGCAGCACCGGCACAGCTTGATGAAGTTTTATCCAAATTACCAAAGAATGTAGGACTTAGCCTCGGCATAGTAGAGGGCCGCAACATTTGGAAAAACGACTTCGACCAGTCAATCAAAATAATAAATGGCATTGTTGACAAGATAGGCAAGGAGAGAGTCCTAATATCCACAAGTTGTTCGTTGCTGCACTCTCCCATCGACCTTGACAACGAGAAAGATGAGCAGAACCTGCCAGCCGCCGTCAAACAATGGATGGCGTTCGCAAGGCAGAAAGTTGACGAACTGCGAACTATAGCCAACATAGCCGATGGTGCTGCAACTGACGCAGACATTGCGGCATTAGACAGCAACAGGCGAGCCATGGCAGAGAGGCGCACATCGCCACTCATCCATCGCGAGGACGTCAAACGCCGAGTGGCGTCAATAACCGAGGCTGACAAGAGCCGCAAGAGTCCTTATGCAGTACGCTCCGCAGAG
This sequence comes from Bacteroidaceae bacterium, assembly GCA_963618945.1. Taxonomy (GTDB): domain Bacteria; phylum Bacteroidota; class Bacteroidia; order Bacteroidales; family Marinilabiliaceae; genus W3P20-009. Next base: position 6,487 of record CAVETY010000015.1, on the reverse strand, counting down.
CAACACGCTAAACTCAAATTGCCATTACTGCCGACCACAACCATCGGCTCCTTTCCGCAGACAGCCGAGGTCCGCCAGTGGAGAAGTCGATTCCGCAAAGGCGACGTGACACGCGAAGAGTACAATGAATTCTTGCGCAGTGAGACGGCCAAGGCAATCAAGACACAGGAGGAGCTTGGGCTTGACGTGTTAGTACACGGTGAGTTTGAGCGAAACGACATGGTGGAGTATTTTGGCGAGCAGCTTGACGGATTTGCTTTCACACAAAACGGATGGGTACAGAGTTACGGCTCACGCTGCGTGAAACCACCCGTCATATATGGAGACGTGGCACGCCCACGCCCCATGACCGTGGACTGGATAACCTTTGCGCAAAGCCAGACAAAGAAACCCATGAAGGGCATGCTCACAGGGCCTGTCACAATCCAGAAATGGAGCTTCGTGCGCAATGACCAGCCACTCGCGACGACATGCCAACAAATTGCCATGGCCATCCGTGACGAGGTCGCCGACTTGGAGAAAGCGGGCATAGGCATAATACAGATTGACGAGGCAGCTTTCCGCGAGGGCAGCCCAATCCGCAAGAACCGTCAAGCCGAATACTATAAGTGGGCCGTGGACAGTTTCCGCATAACAGCAGGAGTTGCGAGCGACGCTACGCAGATTCACACACACATGTGTTACAGTGAGTTTAACGGCATCATGGACCAAATCATAGCAATGGATGCGGACGTGATAACCATCGAGTGCAGCCGCTCACAAATGGTACTCCTTGACGCCTTTGCGAAAAACAGCTACCCGTTTGAGATTGGGCCGGGCGTTTATGACATTCATTCGGCCCGAGTTCCGAGCGTGGACGAGATTGTGAACCTCATGCGCAAGGCTGAGACAATGATTCCAAGAGAGCGATTGTGGGTCAACCCGGATTGCGGACTCAAGACTCGCCGCTGGCCTGAGACCATAGCCTCACTCAAGAACATGGTGGAGGCGGCAAAACAGCTCAGAGGGTAAAATGGAAAATTGAGTAAAAACGAAAGCCTGTCATGGAACTTTCCATGACAGGCTTTTTTGCTTTCAGATTAGAAGCGTATCTTACTTCTGGATAGTATAGAAATCAATCACTTGACGGATGGCGCGCTGACATACAGGACAGAAATCAGGCGTCTGATTATCCCTCATTCGGCAGTGTGGGGTTGGACGATAGACGCCTTTCAGGCTGTAGCCGGCTCCCTCATATACGCCGACCTTTCCGCAACTGTTTTCCTGGCCTTCCATGTCCTTCCATTTTGAGGCATAGTCCACAAGAGTTGTGATATTTGGCTCCCAAGGCTCGACATCGACGGGATACATTGGAGGGGTGTCACCCTCGTAGGCGTACTCATCGGTCAGACCAGCAAAGCCATGTCCGAACTCATGGACGATGACGGGACGGAACCATTCATTGTCAGTGGACGAGATGGTATAGAAATTAAGGACACCGCCGCCGCCGTAGACAGGAGTGTTGACCAAGACGATGATATTGTCATAGGGAGTGCCGGCAAGGGCGTCGTGAATATCACGAAGATGGAGAGTCGTGAGATAACGATCGGAATAGAAAGAGTCGAAATGGGAGCCGAGAAGAGTATTGAGCCACAAGCCTTGGCCTGGGCGGCTCACCCCACTCTCCTCTGAGACCGACTTGACCGCCACAATCTCGAAGCGGTCACGCATCTCGCTAAAAGGCGGATGTGAGAAGATGGCATCGGAGGCCTCTCGCACCTTATCAAGGAAATGGGGCATCTGATCGGCCGTGAAACCCTCAGCAAGGAAGGCTACACGGACACAATTTGTCGTGTCCTTTGCACGCTGGATGTATTCAAAAGGATTAACACCGACCTTACCGCACTGACGGATAAGGATATCATTAGGGTCAACCGGCCTTGTGGACTCAGCCACAACCTCTCGGTGATGATTGAAAAGGCGGATAGTAGCCTTTGCCGGCCTCTTGGGCATAGGGACTAACGCCACGCCCTCAAAAGAGCGACTCATCTCACGAGCCTCATCATAGTAGACCCACTCTTGGAAAAGAGTAGAAAAGAAATTTCGGTAAATGACAGAGTCGGTCTCCGCATCTGTTATGATAACCTGACCATTACCCTCAAAGGGGACGGTTGATAGGTTAACTCGGCGACCATACCAATGAGGCGTTGAGCTGAGTTCGTCAAAATAGACTGACTGCTGCTCACTGTTGCCAGCGAGAGTGTAGTCAATGCGCAAAGTCTGATCTGAAAAGAAATCAGAGAAGAGCTGCGCCTGAGCCGCAAGAGAGGTGGCACAGAGGACTGTGGCAGAAACAAGAAGACGGGTTAAATGGTTTCGCATTTTCATGTGGTTAGGATGATAAATGTATGTCTCTTGGCAAATATATGGTTTTTAATTGGGAGTAAGAGCGGACATAGGCAATGAATTTACCAAGAAGCCCCCCCTTGCGGCATAGCTGAAGTCAGACCTCACACATCTCGACTGAGATAAATGGAGAAAAACTTGTCACACAACTGGTAGTAGCCGTCGTCCTGCGTGATAAAATCCTTTTCGAGCAGCACTTTGACCGCACCTTGCACAGCACTTGCGCCAAGGCTATACTTTTTCAGAAACGCCTGCGACAAGACAGATTGGGGCTTACCCTCCTGAGCTATGGCCATTAGCACTTGTTTCTGCTTGGCAGTCAGAAGAAAAAGGAGCGCCTGATATGCGAACTTATGTTGTTTAAGGACACCACCCACGGCACTCTCCACATCCTCAACATCAAGTTGTTGCTTTGCGGAACGGGACGAGAAAAGCATATTGAGGACATACTGAATGTACCATGTGACGCCATCGAAACTATCGTACAAATAGTGGAACGCCTCAGCAGATATGCGCTTATCGACCGAGCAGAGATGATGATTGGCAAAGTCAAGATACGTCCTCTCATCTATCGGCTCAAGCCCCATGATACTCGAGCTGTGATAAAAGGGTCTCGATTGCGAAGTGAACATCAGGGCCATCATATGACGTTTAGAGCCGGAGAAAATGAAATTAGCGTTTCGGCAATTCTGCGTAAGCTTTCGCAACGTGGCCTCGACTGTTTTCTCGGGGTAGGCTTCAATAACCTGAAATTCGTCTATCGCAATGATGCAAGGCTTATCCGCCTGCTCAAGGTAAAAGAAAATCTCCTCAAGAGTGATATCCGGCTTTGGGATATCCCCCACCCCCACACTCCATTCGGGATTACCATTTATGTCAAACGACAGGACAGACGTGAGAGACTTCAACGCAGAGGCAAAAGCCTCCCAAACTTGACGCCCCTTAGGCTTTAGAGCTGAAAAAATCCCTTTGCCGAGCAAATAGACGAACTCATTCAGGTTCTTACTGTCATAGACATCGACATAAACACAGTGATAAGCGTCACGAATCTCCTTCTGATGAAAACAATTATGAATGAGACCAGACTTTCCCAGACGTCGAGGCGCAATAAGCGCCACATTGCACTGGTTGGTCACATGGCGCACGAGAAGTGCGGTCTCCTCCACCCTGTCACAGAAATAATCGGGAGAGAGATAGCCCTCGACAAGAAAAGGATTTATCTGATTCATAAGTCGCTCCGTCATTATGAGTTTTACGTTACGCGAATTTAATAATTATCCGTTTGAGCAGAACTCAACATAGCCATCCGATAGTCATTTTTCGATTTATCTTAAAAAGCAAACGCCTCACACTGCCTCATATCAGAGTGCAGCGCAAGGCGTTTGCTTTGATTATCAATATGGAGCGACCAGCCCCCAAAAAACTATTTAGTGAGCCGAACGGACCGCGCCGCGTCCTCTCGTCATTGCAACGCAGAGACCCAACGCCAAAGCCATCAGAATGACAAGCAGAACGAACGCCCGCTGACTACCGACAGCCGTGGCCTGAGCAAATTGAGTGGCAGGCGCTGCCAACTGACTTGACGCGACAATGGTAGACGCGACGGCAGTACCCATTGCGCCAGCCAATTGTTGAAAACTGTTAATCATGGCATTGCCGTCGGCAGAGAGATCCTTGGGAAGCTGAGAAAGGGCGAAAGTAATAATAGAGCCGCAAACGAGCCCCTGGCCAATGGTATAGACGACATAGAAGGCGTAGAACATTGACTGAGTGAGCGAAGCACCAAAGACAGAGAACAGAATGAGCGACAAAAGCATAAAAGCGAAACCGGACACAAGCGGAATACGCGCCCCCACCCTGTCAAGCAGTCGGCCACTTAGAGCCGAAAGAATTGCGCCCACCACGCATCCCGGGACCAAAAGACATCCGGCCACGAAAGCTGTGGTATGATTAGTAATCTGAGAATAGTTTGGAATGGCATAGCCTAAAGCCAGGACCGCAAATTGGACAATGAGAATGCAAAAGAGAGCCATGATGAAATTTGCGTAGCCAATGACCTCAACCCTCAGTAGTGGACTGGACTCAGTGCGCATCTTGCGGAAAAACCAAACGAGTGAACCAATCGCCACAACCATAAGAGAAATGACAGGCGTACTAAACCACCCTGACGATGAAGCAGCAACGAGAGCAAGGATGAAAGTGGTGAAGCCTACCGCAATGAGAAGGAAATCGAAAAAATGGAAATGGGAGCGGTTTAGCGGCTCGTCACCTCTTATGAGCCTCGCCCCGACATAGAGAGAAAGAAGCAGAAGAGGCAATAGCGACACGAATATGAAGCGCCAACCGAACATATCAACAATAAAACCGCCAAGAACGGGTCCCACAGCCGGGGCAACCGCAGTGACTAACATTCCTATGCCCATAAATGTTCCGACCCTATCCTTCGGAGCCTCACCCATTATGATATTGAACATAAGAGGGAGCGCAATGCCTGTGCCAACACCCTGAATCATGCGGCCGATCATCAATAATGCGAATGACGGAGCGACAGAGCATGCCAACGTGGCAACAAGGAATGATAATATAGCCGTAAGGAACAGCGCTCGCTGTGAGAAATTCCGCTTCAGATAAGAAGACAAAGTGATGACGAGGGAAAGAACCAACAAATATCCAGAGGTCACCCACTGGACCGTGCTCGTACCTACCCCGAACTCACGCATAAGCGCAGGAAAGGTGACATTCATGGCAGTCTCACTGACCACCCCACAAAAAGACATTACGCCCGTTGCGAATATCTTGCCTACTAATTTTAAACTTTCTTTTGATGACATCTGATTGTTATTGTTGTAGTTCGCATCGTCATCATTATGACGAACGAATTTTGCGCGGCAAAGCTACCAACAACATTTGGCAAAAGCGGGGACTAAAAAGTAATTATGTTGGCTCAAAGCGGAACAGTCTTTTACCTTATGCGAACATCCGAACAAAAACAGCCATCACCCCTTTCTGTTTTGCCAAAAACCGTCAACAAAATTCACAATAAGAAAATCAGGGGCGAGAAAAATATTGAAATTCGGGAAAGAAACCAAAGCAGGGCGCACCGCTTGGCTTAAACTAAAACCTAAACTTCTATAAGAATGGGAAATCAGAGACCTACGCCACAAACATATATGTGGCAGTCGATTGCAGTTACTCTTCTTTGCTGCCTGCCATTTGGCGTTGTAGGAACAGTATGACACGCTCTTCCAAAGGACGCATGACAACGTCGCGAGCAGAGAACAAAACACAAACAAGAGGAGGATTATCTTCTCGCACATAAATGTTAGATATACCTGTATATTCAAAGTCTTTTATTCCACTTCGCCAAAAGCCCACACTGTCTCTGGCTTCCGATACAGGTCGGCCGCCATATAAGAATCATAATTGGCCTTGTCACCCTCTAAAAAATGAGAGTACCTTCCGTTGTCAATTTGAATAGGGTAAGCTCCTCCATTTTTGCGAAGGAAGGCATTAACCAATGAGTCCTGCCGTGCGCTAAAGCCATCAAGGTTATTAAGGAACATTGAGTTGCCGTTGGGTGAGACGAGTAGGGATTTATCTCGCCTCATGCCAGTCATTGGTACGGAAGCTCCGTCTTTATTTAAAAAACCTACTGGCGTACCACTCAGACTCTCGTATTTTGCGATAGAGTCATTAATAGCCTCTTGCGTCATTCCAGGGTGCTGCGTATCCCTCCACCACTTTGCCTTGCTCGTGGCTGCGACCTGCCCAGCCGCATCATGTCTCATGAGAGAATAGGTTAAATCTGTCTTGTTGCGAACGGGAGTGACCACTGTCTGGTCTCTGAATTTGCCCAATGAGTCTACTTTGAGTTTGCCATCCTCGATGCCCATATACAATTTGAAGTTAGACAGCGGGATGTACCTGTCGCTCACCAACTCGTCCGCTTTAGCCTCTTTGAATTGTTTAGCAGGGCGGATGGTGTTCGTGTTGTTCATCTCGATAAACGTGTTACCGAGGATCGATTTGACATTCTGAGTCTCAGGTGTTATTCTTGATATACGGGAGTCGGACAAATCTTTGACGTAAGAGCCCGACTCCC
>CAVETY010000014.1:0-95868 GCA_963618945.1 Bacteroidaceae bacterium | reverse complement strand
GGTCGGCCTTCGCGTCGGCTCAGACGCATACGGTCAGCGGCACAATCCGCGACGCCGCGGGCAACCCGCTGCCAGGTGTCGCAGTCGTAGTGCCAGGCACGACCCATGGCACAGTAACCGACATGGACGGCAAATACACCCTCAAAGTAGACGGAGCCAAGACCCTCCAGGCCTCTTTCATCGGATATCAGACCGGCGAGATTGACCTGGCGAGCGGAAGTGGCGACATCGTGCTCTTCGAGGACAACAAGGAGATGGAGGAGGTTGTCGTTGTCGCTTACGGCTCAACACGCCGCGAGGCAAAGACTGGCGCCATCACCACCGTCCGCGCTGACGAGATATCTGACGTTCCCGCCTCATCTGTCGACAAGATGCTCAGCGGCAAGATGGCAGGTGTGCAGATTACTGCCAACTCAGGCCAGCCTGGCGCTTCAACCGACATCCGTGTGCGTGGTACATCTTCAATCAACGCGGGTAACGACCCTCTCTACGTCGTTGACGGTGTGCCCATCTTGAGCACCGACGAGAGCTCCACATTCACCAACTCGACCAACGCCATCTCGGCCCTCAACCCTAACGACATCGAGAGCATCACCATCCTGAAGGATGCGGCCGCCACCTCTGTCTACGGTTCACGCGCAGCCAACGGCGTCGTCATCATCACGACCAAGAGCGGACGCGAGGGTCGCAGCACTGTCACCGTACGCGGCAAGTGGGGCGTGTCTCAGCTCGCCAACGATAACGACTTCGGCGTAATGAACGCTGAGGAGCTCCTCCAGTATCAGCGCGACGCAGCCATCAACGCAGGTTACGACCCTGATGACCCAACCAGCTCATACTACCGCCCCTACACCATACTCGAGGGCGAGCTGACCAACTGGATGGACCACCTCTCTCGCACCGGCAAGATGCAGGACTATGAGGTTACCGCAACCGGCGGCAACGCTCGCACCTCATACTACTCCTCAATCAACTTCCACAAGAACGAGGGTATCTTCTACGGCATCGACTACTCCAAGTTCACAGCCCGCATCAACGCCGACCACCAGATCAACGATTGGTTCAAGAGCGGCGCTCGCGTCAGCGGCACCTACTCAAACATGAACGATATCCCGATGCAGGCGCTCTACTACTCTAACCCTATCTTCGCCGGCATGACCATCTGCCCATGGGTTAAGCCCTACACCGAGGACGGCCTCCACAACGTGGACATCCCATCCAACAGCGACACCAACCCCCGCGCCACGGCCGAGTATGACGAGCAGAACGAGAAGCAGTGGCACGCCTCAGGCAGCCTCTACTTGCAGGCAGAGCCCATCGAGGGCCTCGTCATCAAGACCACCGACGCCGCAGAGTACACCTTCAGCAGCGGCCGCCGCTACTGGGACGTCTACACCAACCAGGGTGAGGCTACCCTCCAGACCATCCGCTCAATGCGCTCACTTCTCACCACCTCGAACACCATCAGCTACGAGCATAACTTCGGCAAGAACTACGGCCGTATCCTCTTGGGCCAGGAGGCCAGCAAGAACTTCATGGACGAGCTCTACCTCAAGAGCGGCAAGGTGGACTCAACCATCCCCTACCCCTCAACCTCAACCCAGGCTGACGACGCAGGCGACTACGGCGAGGAGACCTCAACGATGCTCTCTTTCTTCGGCATCCTCGACTACAACTTCGACTCACGCTACTACCTGACGGCCTCCTTCCGTCGTGACGGCAGCTCTAAGTTCGGCAACGACAAGCGTTGGGGCTCATTCTGGAGCGTCGGCGCTTCTTGGAACATCAGCTCAGAGAGCTTCATGGAGAGCACCTCCGACTGGCTCGACTTCCTCAAGCTCCGCGTCAGCTACGGTATCAATGGTAACGACAACATCTCCAACTACATGGCGTTCGGCACCTACACCACCTCGGAGTACAACGGCATCACCACCATGCGCAAGAGCACCCCGTCTAACCCCGACCTGAGCTGGGAGAACAACAAGAGCTTCAACGCCGGTTTGGACATCAACTTCCTCAAGAGGTTCACCCTCAACGTCGACCTCTACAAGCGCAAGACCACCGACATGCTCCTCGCCAAGCCCGTCTCTATGACCTCAGGCTTCAGCAGCAACACCTGCAACGTCGGCTCAATGGAGAACAAGGGTCTTGAGTTCCAGCTTTCGGCCAACATCATCATGAACGGCGACTGGAATTGGAACGTCAGCGGCAACATCTCATTCAACCGCACCGAGATCACCGACCTCGCAGGTCAGAGCGAGATGGCATACTCAGGCGACTCACGCCTCCGCCACGTTGTCGGCAAGAGCATGTTCACCTTCTACCTCAAGGACTACTATGGCGTCAACCCGACCAACGGCGAGGCACTCTTCGTTGCAGAGGACGGCAGCCTGACCAACAGCTATGACCAGGCGCGCTACGTCTACGCTGGCAGCCCCGAGCCCAAGTACACCGGCGGCATCAGCACCGACCTCTCATGGCGCGGCATCAGCCTCTCGGCACAGTTCGAGTTCAAGGGCGGCAACGACATCATGATCATCGAGAACCGCTACCTCCAGAGCGACGGCAGCATGATGAGCATGAACCAGACCAAGGGCGCGCTCAACTATTGGAAGAAGCCGGGCGACACCAACTGCAACCCCAAGCCCATCGCCGGCAACTCGACCAACTCGTATAGCTACAACACCACCCGTTTCCTCGAGGATGGCTCATACACCCGCCTCAAGGACGTCACCCTCAGCTATAACTTCCCCCGCGAGCTGATTGGCAAGATTAAGCTCAGCTCAGCCCGCGTCTACGTCTCCGGCCTCAACGTCTACACTTGGCACAACGTCAACTTCTGGGATCCCGAGCGCGGCGTAACCGGCATGGGCGCAGGTGTCTACCCAATGACAAAGACCTTCGTGGCTGGTATCGACCTCTCGTTCTAATCCACATTCATAAGCATCGACAAAATGAAATCTAAATATATACTTACAGCCGCCACGCTCTCGGCTCTCGCCCTCGCCTCGTGCGAAGACGACTTCCTCAACGAGGAGCCAAAGCTCAAGCAGAGCACCGAGATCACCCTCAGCAACATCGACGGCATCGAGAAAGCCATCTCAGGCTCCTACGCGCCACTCTACGGCTACGGCTGGTATGGCTCTTCATTCATCTGGAACTGCGAGATGCGCGCCTGCAACGCGCGCAAGCCTCAGGCAGGAAGCGATTGGGACTCTGGACGATGCAAGACATCCAACGACTGGTCCTACTCGGCAGACGCCACCATGAGCGGCCTCTGGAGCTACGCCTACTACACCATCGCCAACGTCAACGACATCCTTGACAATGTTGACGGCAAGGCTGACCAGGAAATAGTCGACGGCATCCGCGCCGAGGCTCTCTTCCTCCGCGCCCTCGCTCACTTCGACCTCGTCCGCACCTTCGGCCAGCCCTACACGCAGGTTGACCCCACCACGTCGCTCGGCGTGCCCATCATGCTCCACACTGTCACCGGCAGCCCGGCCCGCAACACCGTAGCCGAAGTCTACGCCCAGATTGTAGCCGACCTCACCGAGGCCGAGTCCATCATCCCCGAGGACTACAACACGTCTGACAACTACCATCAGTCAGCAGTGGCAGACTACAAGGCCGTCGCAAGCCTTGAGGCCATCCAGGGCCTCCTCAGCCGCGTCTACCTCTACATGGGCGAGTGGCAGAAGTCGGCAGACTACGCCACCAAGGTCATCAACAAGATGGGCGCTTCCAAGCTTTGGAACACAAGCAACATCCTGACCGCCTATACTTCAGAGACCGGCACATCGGAGGTCATCTTCGAGGTCTATGGCGCAGAGGGCAACGACCGCTTCTCAACCCAGAACTGGGAGTTCCTCATGTGGCTCTCAAGCCCCCGCGGCTCAGGCGACTTTGGCGCCTCGCATGACGTTTATGACCTGTATGCCGACAATGACGTCCGCAAGCAGCTCTACACCTCAGACAGCAAGGCGGTCTTCGGCAGCTACACCCAGTATTGGAGCACCAAGTACGCCGGCAAAGACGCCAGCTCGCCCTCATACAACAACACCATCCTCATCCGCCTCTCTGAGATGTACCTCAACCGCGCGGAGGCTCAGATTCGCGGCGCTGTGGTGTCTGGCACATCGGCCCAGAGCGACATGGTGACCCTCGCCTCAGCACGTGGCACACAGCCTGAGGCAGCCACTCTCAACGGCATTTTCAAGGAGCGCCGCAAGGAGCTCGCCTTCGAGGGCCACATTGTCTATGACTACGCCCGCTTCGGCTACTCGCTCACCCGCAACGACATCGACGCTGAGCTCAAAGAGGTTCCGTTCCCCAACTACCGTTGGGCCCTCCCCATCCCCAAGGATGAGATTGACGCCAACCCGAGCATGGTTCAGAACCCAGGTTACTAAGCTATTGTCAGCACGCTTAATTCAAACAGGTTTACAATTATGAAACATACATATTTGGCCATCAGCGCCATGGCTCTCGCCTTCGTCGCTTGCGACGACAATGAGCAGCCCGAGTTCTCAGACTCTGACGCATTCGTGGCTTTCGCCTCATCCACCTCCAACGTCGAGGAAGGCGAGGAAGTTGAGATCCCGGTCTCTTTGGCATCCGTAGCCGGTCTGAGCAAGAGCGCCTACATCGAGATCATCAGCAACGACAGCTATACGGCGGTAGAGGGCACGGACTTTGAGATTGTTGGTTCCAAGACCCTCAAGTTCGACGCGGAGAACCGCACGGCCTACATCACCATCAAGTCAATCGCCAACGGTGTCTACACTGGCGACGTCAAGATTGGCCTCGCGCTCAAGTCTGACGAAATCAATGTGGGTGCGCAGAACCAGTGCGTAGTGACCATTGCTGACGCAGAGCACCCGCTCCAGCCTATCCTTGGTTCTTACTCAGCATCGGCTGACAGCTACTTCTCAAGCCGTGGACACTTCGATTGGACCATCACTCTCAGCAAGGACGAGTCCGACGTAAGCAAGGTCTACATTGACAACCTCGACCCGTACTTCGCCTCTGCAGGTTACACCGGCCACATCTACGGCACCGTAGAGACCGACGAGAATGGCGACCTTACACTTATCAAAGTTCCCGCTCAGCAGGGTTACGGCTACAAGTATAACGGCACCGAGGCTGTCCTCGCAGCATTCTCAACCGCAGATCCCGATGACGCCAACGCCAAGGAGCTGACCGCGTCCGAGAATATGGAGATTGAGATCAAAGACGGCGGCAAGACACTCGTAGTCAAGAACAGCTACGGCATCTACGCCTCTGGTTGGTGGAACCTCATGTACGGCGACCTCACATTGACCAAGAAGTAGTCCAGAAACAGAAATCACTCACATGCGCCGGAGGCTTTGAGCCTTGCGCCCAAAGCCTCCGGCACTTAAAATGATTGAAATGAAAAAACTTATATACAGTCTCGCCGCAGCCGGCCTCACCCTTGGGGCTTGCAACGAGTTCGACGACGAGGTTTCAAAAGTCTACCCCGACGGCCCCTCCGTCAAGGTCGAAGTCGCAGTCGAGTCGGACAACTCAATTAGCTACACCGTCGTTCCCGCATCTGGCGCTCAGAGCTACGCTTACGCCATCGTGGAGAAGGGTACGGACGGGCAGTACACTGCCGACGACATCATCAGCCTTGTTGACCCCAAATCTGACTTTGGCTCAGGAGTAGGCCGCTTCGTCTACACGGCAACGGCTGCCACGGCAGAGGGCAAGGTTGAGGACCTCACCCCCTATGGCGAGTATGTATTCCTCGCCGTCGCATATAACGAGTATGACAAGGCTGGCGCAGTCACCGCCAAGGAGTTCCAGCTGAGCGATGATGCAGCTCCCGAGCTCGAGAGCATCGCTACAAGCGGTACCGCTCTCGTTCTCACCTTCTCCGAGGCAGTTAAGGTTGACACCACCGGCGCAAATGAGGGCAAGTGGTCAGCCTACACGGCTCTTCTTCTCTCAAAAGAGTCAAGCACGGTCGTTGAGAGCTACGTAACCAACGTCGAGGTCTCTGGCAATGAGGTTAAGTTCTACATTGACGGTGTCACCCATGGCATCTACGCCTCAATCGGCTGGGATAGCGACAATGCCATAACCGACCTCAAGGGCAACGGATTTGGCGCAATCGAGGCCGGCTTTGATGAGGATAATAACATCTTCGCTCAATTCGACTACTCTGCAGCCAAGCTGAACGTAGTGAGCATCACAGCAGAGGGTGTAAGCGGCAGCTACGCCGACAAGGACAACTTCGTCCTCACCGTCAAGACCAAGGACGCCATCTACGAGGGTTCTCTCATCGCCACCTTCTCGGCTTCTGACGACAACATGGCCTCAGTCATCAAGACAAGCGTCACCATTGTTGACAAGAACACGTTCACCGTCACCCTCCCAACCGCAGTCTTGGTTGGTCAGACCATCACCGCCGAACTCGAAGAGGGTGCTTTGGTTGACGCCAACGGCAACGACTTCGCCGGCATCACCCTCATCAGCGAGGAGGAGGCCTACACGGCAGCAGAAGCCATTCCTCTCAGCGATGTCATCGGCACCTACTCCGCAAACTTCGCCCTTTATACAGAGCTCAAGGACGGCTCTAAGGAATTCCACAGCGAGACTTGGACTATTGCCGACGCTGGCGTATCAGAGGGTTATGACTACGCAGTCACCATCTCCGGCATCAAGGCCGCAGGTCTCGCAAACGCATCGACTGTGGCGGCAAATGGTTTATATAACGCGCTCACCCACATTCTTTCAATCAACTCAAAAATAGGCACCACCAAGATTGAGATTGAGGGTGAGGAGACTGTCGAGGCTCCAATCTACCTCCTCGACTATGCTTCAAATGGCGACGAGATGGCTATGCTCCAGTTCTCTGCTGCAGGCGTCGCATCGGCCACCTCATATTGGTACGTATATGCCGCTGACGAGAATGGCGGGGTCATGGACTACATGATGAGGACCACCATCCAGCGCCAATAAGAAACAGCGCAAGGACATAAGACGAACAAAACCGTCAATGACCATGAGCCTCTAAAAAAATAAGGCAGAGCGAGGCCGCTTCTCAACAACAGAGGAGCGGCCTCTTTCACATTTAAAAGAAGAGAACAAATGATTAAGAGAAAACGATTAACCACAATGGTCGCGGCCGCCATGTGCGCCACGACCATCTCGGCAAAGCCTGTGACGCAGCCCGAAGCCATGGCATACGCCAACGCTTACCTGAACAACATCCTCCACTCGACAAACAAGGCGGTGAGCGTCGAGCCAATCATGTTCGGGGCAAACGCGCCAATATACGCCGTGTCGCTCGCCCCGCAAGGCTGGATGCTGATTGCAGCCGATGATGTCATAGCACCCATCATAGGCTACTCGCTGACGGGAAACGTTGACGCCAACGACATCGACGACAACATGTACGCCTACCTTGGACATTTCGCATCAGACGTCGAGGTAGCCACGGCCCGCGGCGACGGCAAGAGCCAATCATGGGCCACGGACACCATCGCATCCACAAACAAAGCAGCATCGGCAGTCGAGCCTCTCATTGACGTGGAGTGGAACCAGGGCGGCAAATATCGCCAGAGCTGCCCCTCGTCAACCTCAAAAGGCGACGCCATAGTGGGCTGCGTGGCGGTGGGCATAGGTCAGGCCATGAGCCACTACAAGTGGCCCAAACGTCCCACGGGCTACATGAGCTACAACTGCGAGAACTACGGCACCCTGACCATTGACTATGACGCTGAGGACGCCTATGACTGGAGCGCCATCCTCAGCGCCCAAGAGCAGAGCAGCGACGGCAAAGAGTGCGCGCGCTTCCTCTACCACTGCGGCGTGGCGGTTCAAATGGCCTATGGGCCGGACGGCTCGGGTGTGTCATACATGGGCAATGTGCCATACGCGCTCAAGACATTCTTCGGCTACTCAAACAAAGTGACCAACGTCAGAAAAAACGACTATACTCAAGACGGGTGGACAGACTTGCTGAAAAGCGAATTGTCGGCCGGGCATCCGATTATCTACGCCGGATATAGCACATCGGGCGGCCACTGTTTCAACATTGACGGCTATGACGCGTCCGGCCTTTTCCACTTTAACTTCGGCTGGGGCGGATCATCTAACGGGTATATGAACATCTCGGCGCATGAGTATAACTCGGGCGAGCTTTGCACTCTCAACTTCGCCCCCGCCACCGGCGCCCCGCTTTCCATAGCCGTGTCAAAAAGCTCAGTCGCCAAAGGACTTGCCGAAGGCACTGTCGTGGCCACACTTACCACCGACACCGACATGGACGGCTGCAATTTCACCTACTCGGTCTCGGGTGTGGAGAACGTGTTGACGCACGTGATTCCCGATCCCGTTTTTGATGTTGACGGCGACAAACTCATTGCCAACAGCCTCTTCGCCACCAAATATCCGGCCTCATCCAAAGCTCGCTCCGTCTCAGTCAACATCACATCCACCAACGCCGCCACAGGCGCGGCTACGACCACCAAGGCGTCATTCAACTTGACGGAGGCCACATCTGCAGCCCTCTCGGCAGTCGAGGCGGCTGGGGTACGCATATCGCAAACCTCAGGCGCTGTAACCGTCATGGCAGGCAATGAGAAGATCCGCGCTGCTATATCATCCGTCGCCGGTGTCACACTCGGTGTGAAGAGCATAGAGCCCGGGGCGTCATCCTCATTCAAGGGACTTGCGCCGGGCGTCTACATCCTGTCAATCTCGGGAGCTGGCATATCAGAATCCACCCGTCTGCTCATCAAATAGAAAGAGAGACCTAATTAAATAGAGATATATCATGTTACGAATTAAGACAACCATCATAGCGTTGGCCGCGGCATTCACAGCCAACATTAGCGACAGCGCAGCCCAACAGACATACAAGCCCACCACCCTATGGCCCTACGTCAACCCCGAGTTCATCCAAGGCACGATATACCAGTCGGGCGGACGGACGACAGACGCCACACTCAACGTCCACCTCATGAGCGGAGAGCTGCACAGCCTGAAGGGCGACAACATATCAGCCCTCACTCTCACAGAAGTTGACAGCGTCAGGATTGGGGCGACCATGTTCATCTCTTATGACGGGAGCATGTGCGAGGTCCTGGGGCACAGCGGACGGGTGTTCGTCATCAAGAAAGTCATTGGCGACTTCAACAAACTGATGTCCGGCACCGGAGCCTATGGCACGACACTCAGCACATCGGGGCGCCGCGAACTCACATCACTTGAGATTGGCGGCATCAACCAGACAAACCACGGCCTCCTGAGGCAGAACCGCGACCAGTCGCAAATCCTGCCGGTCAAGACAAGCCGCCTTGTGATAATAACCTCAGCTGACGAAAAGGCCGCAAACCAGGTTGTGGACTGCACCTCGCGCTCGGTGAAAGAGCTTATCCCCGAAAACCGACAGGAGGAGTGGAAAGCGGCAGTAAAGGAGGCCAAAATTAAATGGTCAAAAGACGAGGGCGCAGGCAAGGTTGCCGCGCTGCTCAGCAAATTCATTCAGGCCGAGTAAGAGCCGAAAGAGATAAAAATTCCGCCCGCCATTCATCTGCTTTTGATGAATGGCGGGCGGATTGTTTTGTGACAGCCTCAGACTGTCGGACTGCTAATTAAGAGAGAGTTCGGCAAGAAGGGCGAAGACGAGCGGCGCATTCCAGTTGATGGCGACCTCGTTTGTCGAGTAGCTGCACTGCTCGTCGGCATAAGCGCGGGCGGGATATTTGCTGCGCGTCGGTTTGGGACCGCAATCAGTTGGCACGACAGTGTTAGGCCCGCCGACGAGGAAACCGGGGACGGGTTCATCGATATTGTCGGCCGACGAGGGGCGATGATGAATATGCATTGGATATTTTTCGCCCACACCCGTGACGAACGAGTAGTCCGTGGCATTGGAGCCAAAAATGTAGTGCAGGTCGTTGCGGATGGACTGGAGGTAGGCCGCGGGCTTGTCGGCGGAAGCCTTATAGGCCATGGCCTTGAGCAGGGCGGCATTGGCCACAGACGAGTTGCAGCCCCAGTCGAAAAAGTCGAGGCCAACACCCATGGGGTTCTCCTTCTCAATGGCGAGAAAAGCGTCAGCCTGGCTCGCGAGTTCAGAGACGGGATTAACACCAGGCAAAGACTCGCCGCAGTCCACCATAGAGTAATAGGCCAAAGTGCCGACATTGCCCCAGGATGGGAGGCCGAAAACACCCTTATGGGCGAGAGCGTCCTCGGCATAGTCATCGTCACCCGTGGTGAGCCACATCTCCGTGGCGGCCCAGAACCATTCATCGTTCAAGTCGGCGTCACCGTACTCACCCGTCGAGACGTCATCGGGGTTATGGAAGATGACATTAGGATTTTTCTTGGCCCACCCATAGGCATCCTCGGCAGCACGGTCGCACTGACGAGCCAATTCCATTAACTCCTTGGAACGACTACTCAGAGTCCGAGACGCATAGGCCATCGTTGCGGCGAAATCGAGAGCGGCGGCCGTGCTCTTTGTCACCACATAACGCTTCTGCTGACACTCCGACGGCATGATGAAGCCCTCGAAATTGAGAGTGGTGAGCTTATGATAGACGCCACCGTCCGCAGGGTCCTGCATGGTGAGCATCCAGCGGAGGTTATAGAGCGTCTCGCTCGTCAGGTCGGGGATGGGTTGCGCGCTCTCCGGAATGTTGAGCGAAAGAGTGTCAGCCACAGGTGCGTAGGTGTTGGACGCGAGCATGAGCGTGTAGGTCGTGATGGCGCTGTTGACGATGTACTTGTTATAGTCGCCGGCGTCATACCAGCCACCGGGAGAGGAGATGACAGTGCCCTCGGGGCGATTTGGGGAGGCTGCCGACTTGTGGACATAGACCACGTCATCCGGATGTCCGGCCGCGCGAGCCCACTTGCCACCATATTGCGAGTCGATGGGCATGGACGCGCGGTTATAATAATAGGCTCGCACCGATTTGCGCAACGCGTCATAGTGAAGATTGTCTCCTATTTCAAAAGGATGGGATACAAATTTGCCGTCAACAATTATCTGATATTTGCCGGGCTTTGTCAACGCCGAGAAATCAATCACTTGCACAGAGTCGCCAGACTCAGCCCAATAGACAGGGTCACCAAGTTCGCCAGACAAGACCACGACGGGGGCACCCTCCCCTATGCTGTGGACTTCAAAACTCTTGCCTAAAAGCAACTTGCCGCCAGCTGCCTGCGCCTCGTTGGGCTCCGATGGGGAAGCCGCACCACCTTCAGGTCCCACAGAGGCAGAGTCATCAACGCACGCACTGATAAAAGCCGTCCCCTCTTTCTGCATGAGGTAATACGCCCTCTTGGCCTCATTAGGCGCATAGCCGCATTGGTCGGCTCTGATGGCGAAGACGTTCTGAACGTTTCCATTGCCAGCGCAAGACATCACCATCAGGGAGGAAAGGCAAGACGTGACGGCAAGCCCTACTAATTTTAATATTCTCATACGTAAACTTGATTTGCAAACGATTCTGTGCGGATGGTTTGACGTGCGGGGGGTGTCTGATTTTTGGGAAAGCCAGACTTCATTCAGTCAAGCCAAACGGGACAAGGCAATGTATTTAAAATTATTTACGTTTGCAAATTTAAAACAACAAAGATGCATGCTTTGGGTGGGCAAGGCGACTGTTAGCACTCTAATTAACTTGGCAAGGAGCGCCGCGTGGGGTGGGTAGCTGTAATCCCAAAGGGCCTGCTCAAAAAGAAAACCCAAGAGATGAATGCAGCAATGCGATGTCTGTTAGAACCTATTATTAATCAGCTTCGGAACGAATGCGTTCACTCGGTATTAATTCCCCAACTTCCCAATCCAAGAGATGAAAATCTAACATAGTCCCGTCTCGGTGTATAATGGACAATTCATAGTCTTCATTGCTGACAAAGGGATTATTGTGCGGTGGATACGCACTCAAGGGTTCTGGAGGGCGAGGAGAACGCTCAGAAGCCGAGTCCTTTGGCTAAGTGTGGCTTACTTTTTGAAAAAGCAGACCCGAAGACCTGTGTTAACGGGACTCCGAGTCTGGTGGGGGAAAATATTTGTATGTAGTTGGGCAGCGATAGCTAAGCTTGAGAAGCACGTTCCGCCAAATGTTCAAGATATAACTTAATTCCCTCTGAAAGTGTTTTGAAATTGGGGTCTCCAAGTGTTTCTATTCGATGCCGTGGGTCACCAATGAAACGGACCACGTCATAGCTTCGCTTATCGCGCAAAACGACGTCGAGCCTCTTGTTCAACAACTTTTCTAAACAACCGATTATGTCGGTTATCTTGTTTTCCGCCCCGGGGCTTATGTGAATCTCATCAGTTGTCAGCAATCCTTTTTCCAGTGAACTAATTGTCCTGATTATGCTATCAACAGTGTCACCAATATAGGTGAAATCAATGATTTGAGAGCCACCCTCCAAGAAAAGCTGCTCATTGTTTAATGCGTGTTTCACAAACACAGGAATCACCCGCCCATCTATGTCATAGCTGTTGCCATAAACATTAGAGAAGCGAAGTATTACACTTCTCCGAATTAACTCTTTCACAAAGAGTTCACCCTTCAACTTGCACTCCCCATAAATATTTATTGGCGACTTCTCTGCTGTTTCACGGACAGGCATAACCGCCTGCTCCCCATAAACCTCACGGCTACTGCCAAAGACACACCATGTGTCACTATGCCTTGAAATGTTTTCCACGACATACTTTGTGCCATACAAATTGGTTGCGACACAATTCTCCTTGTCATGTTCGGCATCGACGACACGACTGATTGCGGCAAGATGGATTACACCGTCAAATACCCTTTCTTCGAAATATGCATTTACCGCACTCTCATCCCGGATGTCAACGTGAGCGAAGTCAATGCAGTCAAGATATTTTGAGTCGTTGAAAACAGGATCTTTAATGTCTATGCCATAAATGTCCCAAGGAAGACCCCGCTCTACAATCTCTTCTACAAGGCTACGACCAATGAAACCCGATATGCCAGTAATTAAAATTTTCAGCCTATCCATAAAATCATCTCACCTTGTTCATTGATAATAAGCTTATTGCCATCAAAGTCGGTTACAAGCGCAAAGCCGTTATAGAATGGCTCGGCAATAAGATAACGCTCTGAGTAGAGTTCATTGCCCTGAACGTCAATATGAAACCATCCACGACTGTCTTTTGCTGTGGCGAATCCCTTGTGAAAGACACCGAGGTCATTGAAAAGTTTACCATTCAGAGGCAAACCTCTCCCATCAACATGCATGAATCCTCCTGAGATTAGTTTCACGCAGGCATAACCATCTTTAAAATCGCCAACGTAACGATAGTTTTCTTTGTAGAGACGTTGTCCTTTGACGTCTATGTGAAAATAATCACCATCAAAATTACGTACGACACATTTGCACTCTTGATAATTACCACAGAAAGCGTAGTTCTCGGGATAGAGACGCTTGCCTACCGTGTCAATATGAAAGCAATTTTTAGCAGAGTCTGTTACCGCAGCAAAACCATCATAATATCCGAAAGCGCGGCTATAACGCTCTGGATAAATGGCGTTTTCGTTCGTGTCAATATGATACCACCCACTTTCATCCTCAACAGGGGCAAGTCCTGGCGGATGAAACTTAAGCTTTGTCTTAAATGTTTTCATTTTCAATCAGTTGGTTATTATATACTAAAGCATCCAAACCCATCTTCTTCACACTCCGCAATGCATCATCTTTAGTATGGACAATCGGCTCGCCTGCGGCATTAAACGATGTGTTTATCAATGCTATAATGCCATGTTTTTCATAAAGATATGAAAGCAGAGTGAAAACAAACGGGTTCTCCTCAAGGCACGCAATGGTCTGAATGCGCGCTGTGTTGTTAGCATGAACAACGCCCTCCATTTGATTTCTATATTCTGACTTAATAGTAAAGTCTTGAAGCATAAATTTTGCCAGGTGTGTTACCTTTTGTTCAGAGACCTTCACCGCGTTTCGCAGAAGCATTACAGGTGCGACGGGCCTATACCACTCGCGTTTTTTCACAGCCATACTCAGTCTTTGCGCAAGCTCTTTACTGTTGGCAAGGGCCAAAAGACTTCTGTTGCCGAGAGCACGCGGCCCGGCCTCACCACTGCCATTGCAAACGCCGATTATCCCACCTCTCAATAAAATATCCGCAGCTTTTTGAATAGTTGTATTGTCAATGCGGACATCAGCGGGAACGGGCAACAGCACATTGTTCAAATATGGTGAGTGAATCTTAATCTCATTGCCTTTTTGCCGTTCAACAAAAGCCGCAGCCCCGATGCTCAGGCCGCTGTCATTGCAACAGGGCGCAATGAACACGTCTCGGAACATCCCACTTTCAACAATCTTGGTGTTGGTGACGATGTTGAGAGCACATCCACCACCATAGTACAGATTGTCGCAGTGGCATTTATCTTGCAATTGTTCAAGCTTTCGCAGAACTGCATTCTCAAAAACATGCTGAAGAGTAGCTGCGCAATCTTGCATAAACTTGTCATGCGTATCGAAACTCGCTGCGACATCAAACCGTCTTTGGGCAGATTGAAGGATGATCTGCTCTTTACCCCAACAGTCTTTGAAAAATTGATTTACCCTAAGCCAATTTTCAATCTCGGGCTTATAGACACCAAGACTTGCAAAGCCCATCAGTTTCCCAGGGACAGAGCAATGCATTTCTCGCGGGGCATTAAGCATTCTGAATGTAAGAGAATTGTCATTAAAGAACTTAGACACATAACCCAAATCGGTCCAATTATTCTCGATTAGATGTAATCTGCCGTCACGATACAAAAAGGCGGAGTAGTTACCCAAGCTTGAGGCGCCATCGAGAGAAAACAGGAGCGAGTTGTCCTTTAAATCACCATAGAAAGGGAGGCAAGAAAAGGTATGCGCCAGCTCATGGGGAAGACAAAAAGCGTTTTTCTTCTCAACCGAACAATCTTCTCTGAGGAGAGTCAATGTTCCGTCTATCAAGCTGGGTTTTAAGCTTTGGGCTCCACCACATTCAAATCTGAACCTGCCACTCTTGCTAATGAAGCTGTTTGAAAGAAAATCATTGACTATGACAAAGTCAAAATCACTCGGCAAGTCAATTGCTTTGCTCTCTATCATCTCATCGATGAACAAGTCAAGCCTGTTGTCGTACTTTCTCCGTGTGTAGCGTTCAAGTTCAATATATTTGATAATCTCGCCATCTTGCATCAAGCAAAGATTATGGGCATGAGTAAAAACAGGATACGAACGAGAATCAATATCCTTTGACCCATATAGAGACAACGTCGGTTTACTCATTTGATTTCAACTTAAAGTGTTTCATCCTATACTCATCAGTACAATGTGAACAAAGCGGACAGATTTCCATATCACCCCAGAACTTCGTCTTATAGGCGACAAGAGACTCGTAATCAACCGAATAAATCGTCCCTATCTTATAGAGGTTATTTATATCATTAGAGCAGACATGTATTTCACCGTCAGCATTTATGAAAGTGTCACAAAAGAAAGTAGCGCAAGTTCTTAAGTCGTAAGGGTTCTCTGCCTCAAACAAATAGCCCGCGCGATTATGGACAGATTTCTCAACATACCGGAAGCCACTATCGCAAATGACCCCGATTACATCTTGATCACTCTGTTTTTCTTGCTTGATGACATTGAGTATAACCCTGTCAGAAAATTCGCTTGGGATAAGTTCAACCAACTTCTTCAAATTCTCAAAATCCGTTTTCTGAATAATGCTAATCTGCAGGTTGTCCAATCCATTATCAAATAGTCGTTTTAATTTCTCAACTGAGATTAACGAGCCATTAGTCATAATGGATGTCCTTCGCCCAGACTGATGCAGCTTATGAACAAACGAGTCGCAATCAGGGTGCAATAAGGGCTCTCCAAGCCCAGCAAAAAACACGTCACAATCTTTGGGAAGCCAACCGCAGAGAAACTCAAACGTGGCAGTCGTCATAACTCGCCTTTTTCTTGTAAGCTTTTCCCTTGGGCAGACATGGCATTTCTTATTACAATCTGTGGTCAACTCAACGTCAAACATTTGCCGCCCGAAGAGAAGACGCTGCTGGAGCTTTTCTATTTTACCGTCGTTACACATAGCGTTTCATCTTCTCCTTTATATGCTCAACATGTTCATCAAGACCCTTTACCAGATTGATTTTTTCATCCTTAACATTTTTATTCTTCGTAAAATAGACAAGGAAACTAATGTAGTTATGGATGTCGATTCTATGTATCGTATCCATATCTATTATGCGGTTTGTAATCCGCATGTACCGAGAGGCAATCCTCTCAAACAAATCCCTCATGCCCACCTCCCACGACGCAAGCGCCTTGAAGTCAAACATGTAGTTATACCTTCCGCTATTCCCGAAATCCAAGACCCCTTTTAACCTATAGTCATCAGAAAGTAAAAAATTGTCCTGATAAAAGTCCCTATGCACCAAAACCTTGTCCTCAAGAGAATACAAGGGATTGGTGAAAGCCAATATCTCGTCCATCTCTTTGGGGCTGAAGTACTCAGCGAGATATTGCTCCATGTTCTTCTGAATGGGATGTACGTCCAAAAGCTCAGCCTTTATCTGACCGAGATCTGCCGAGTGCAGTTGTGCGAAAAACACGGCACAATCCTCCGCCAATTGATCACGTACTTTTATATCCTTACTGAGATATTCTTTCTCGTTCCAATACCGGCCATCTATTTTCTTATGTATGGTATGAAAGATTGGCTCCTCTATTAACTTGACATATGGCAATTCGACACCGTCCACCACATCATGCAAGTAGTTCAGGATGGCATTTTCTGTTTTATAACCTCGCTTGGCATACTCTGTTTTCGGAATGCGGATTATGTTACCATCCACCTCATAGGCATATGACATTCCACCCTCCAATAGTTTACGAAAAGGTTTACCTCCGTATGTCAATCTCAATTGAGCTTCAATCTGTTCTGCGTCCATCACATCATCTGTTTAAAGTGAATTGCGTATACCTCTTTCCCCAATTGATGTTATCATCCCCTGTCTTTTTGAAAAGATAATCGTCCACATTGTAGGGGACAGATTGGCTTCGGTCCTCCCTAATAAAATTGTTGCCACAGTTGAAGCAGATCGTATTGTTGGTTTTTCCACACAGAAGTGAACTTCGCAGCTGACGAGCGTATTCTCCGTTCCACACGTCATAAGCGTCATTTTGGGAAATATTTCCGTAAGCTATTTTATGGTGAGCATGACACGGGTACACGTTGCCGTCAAAATCGATAAAACATTCAGCCCAAGGGAGGCGGCATTTTTGGAGGACAAGTCTATCAATGTCCTTCTGCGGATCTTTTGACGGAGGCTCCGCAAGACCTACATTCATTCCAATCTCTCTTGCCAACTCGGTACTCTGATGTAGAATGCGGACAAGATTTTCCATGTTGTCAACAAGCACGATAGAGTCTGTCTCAAGAGAAAAAGAAGTCACAGGGTATGCTTTCACTTTGTCCACGCCAAGCTCTTTGGCGAGCCTAATCAAATCGGGTAACTCCTTGTAATTGATATTGGAAAGTGTCATCTGGAGCGTTATGGTCGCTTTGCTTCCAGACTCATTCCTCAGACGCACAATCTCCCTTATATTTGAGAGAGTCTTTTCAAAACTTGCGCCTTTGCGGATGGACTCAAAAGTTTCCTTTTTAGCTCCGTCAAATGATATCTTTATGTCAAGGAGGCTTGGCAACATCTTTCTTATCTTCCGCTCTGTGAGAAGAGTGCCGTTTGTTGTCAAATCAAGCAAAACACCATATTCGACGGCCTTATCTACCAAATAGTCAAACCAAGGGGACATAAGCGGCTCACCTATGTTGGTCGGGTGGACTTCAACCAATGTAGGGAAAAGCCTCTCCACAATTTTGTCAAAGTCTGATTTACCCATCTGCATTAGTGTATGATTCTCTTTATGAGAATGAATTTGACACATGATGCAGTTCAGATTGCAAAAGTCCGTTGTTTGGATTGTAGCCCTCAGAGGAAGACTTGTAAGGCACGATTTGTTTGAGAAATACAATTCCCTCGCAGCGAGATAGTTCTCTCGCTTCAGAGGGTAGTAGGGGCTACTCACGTCTAATTTTGAAAACGAGTAATATTTTTCAAACACATCAATCCCCTGCATTTTCTCAGAATTTTCTTAGTTCAAAAGTTTTGCCACCCCTTATGACTTGGAATTCATCCCCATGTTGCTCTAAGACAAAACCGTCCAAGAACTCCGGCCAATGTTCATAGTCAAACTGCTCCCCTGTCAGCTCAAAAATAACGGGGGCTATGATAGCGTCATGAGTCACGAAAATGAGCAAGGTTCCATTAGGGGCATTACTTGCTTTTTCTGTGACAAAGTCAACAAACATCTTTGCTCCAACTTGAGTATCCCTGATACCCAAAAGTTCCTCATGCGCAATCTGCGCCATCACCACTTTTTTGCAACTTGGATTTACCTTGAACTCATTGTTGTTGTGGTCAACGACAAAAGGACCCGGTTTGCCAAGCACATCAGACAGTTGCATTTCCCCGACCTGCCCATCAAACAGTCCTGCCTGAATGTTCTCGATTGTCTGTTGGCAACGGTCAACGGGACTTGAGAAAAAGGCATAGTTACAGAACCCGCGTAATTTTTGCCCGAATGCGATTGCATTTTGTCTGCCGGTTTCATTCAGCGGTTGCTCTATTTGCCGAGGCTGCATTTTATCCCTGTCAGCATGCCGGATCACAATAGCGTTAGTTCTCGTTTTATCAAGTTTTTTCAAGTGCATCATATACCCCACTGTTTATAAAGTTTGTTTCTTGTCGATTCATCTACCGGACTGATATCCGCGACAGACATAGCATTAACAAGCGACTTTGCGAAGTGCTCGGTTTCCTCTAATTTCACAAAGGCCGTCATTAAATTCTTGCCCCAGGCGACAGCGCCATGACGACGCAAAATAGCCTTGCTTCTGTTCTTGACAAAAGGGCGAACCTTTTCCCAACTTTCTTCCGTTGACGGCAGGGCCATCTCTGTTATGGGGATAGGGCCGGAAGATAGGGTGTATAAATTGTTCTCAGTGTCGATGTCAAGAAAAGAGAGGCTTATGCAATAGGGCGCATGCGCATGAATCACCGCATTGATGTCGGGGCGCATTCTATAGATTCCAAGGTGAAGTGTTATTTCAGAAGAGGGGGTTCGCTCATCATCAGATACCGATTTTCCATCGTTATCGACAACCACAAAGTCATCCTCCGACAGAAAACCAAGCAACGCCCCACTTGTAGTGATCAGAATACGCTTAGCATCAAGCCTTACCGAGATATTACCATCTTTACCGGCGTTATAGCCCTTGTCGTAAATAAGTTTGCCAATTTTTATGATATGCTCTTTCGAGAGAGAGATTAAACACTCATCACCTTTTTCTGTTAGGCGAAAAGCATCCTTTTCTTGATGGGCGTAGCCGTTGTCAGACAGAATATTAATTAACTGTCTTTCTGCCTCCGTGAAGTTGGCACAATATTCGTCAATCGGGACGCCATTACTTAATCGCAGGAAAATAAACCTACGATAGGCTGTCTCCAACGTTTTTTTTAATTCAGCATTCATCATCGGGCCTTCCTCATGTTACATTGTCTGCAATTTTGACTTTCGCCCCAATTGGCTATAAAGGAGCGGTAAGTATCTCCATTCCACATGGAGAGAGGACTAAGCTTCTGGACATTGCCGAAATCGCCGAAATCCTTGCGGACCTCAGAGGGGCAGCAACAAATCTGATATGAGCCGTCGTATTCGATCCACAATTCTTTGCCGATGAATTGGCAGAACGTGTCAGATGTATTCAATTCTGGCGTCTCCAAATCAATTGGGACAAAGTTTTCAAGTTTGATTTTTCCTTCAGCCAAATCTCGGCACTCGGCGCACACCTCATTCCAGAGTGACGCATTATCCTTTGTGCGAAGCATTTCCGCATCCAACGAATCTGATGTCTTCCACAAGTGATGACCTTTCACGCGGTCAACGCCATGGTCAATTCCCCAACGGATTATATTCTTAAGTTCATTGACATTAGATTTCATGAATGTGCATTGCAGCGTCACAGTACTTTTATTGTTGAGTTTTTGGCGCATAGCCAAATAGTACTCGATATTGCGCAACTGTTTCTCTGCGTCTATGCCGCACATGATCTCCTCATTAATTCCGCTTGAGATGCCGTTAATGGAGAATTTGACGTCAGAAGCCACAGCCAATATCTTCTCTGCCCAATATTCAACGCCCTTTGGGAAAGTCCCGTTAGTTGTGAGGTTCATCTTGACGCCATAGCGTCCACAAAGATTGAGCAACTCATCAAAATGTGAGTACATAAGTGGCTCTCCCATAGTTGATGGGATTATCTCCCTCAATCCATGCGGAGCGAGCGATGAGACTACCCTTTCTATAACAGCAAAATCCATTTCCGGACGGTGACTCTCTTTAAGGCGGTGGCGATTATCCACGGAGAAAGTATCGCACATCTTGCAATGCAGATTGCACTTATCCGGATTCGTAATGAAAGTAATCCTCCATGGACTTGGGGAATGCGGGTACATGACCTCACTTTGGGTAAGTTCTTGATACTTACGCATGCAAAAATCAGCATCGTCCTTAATGGAACGGACCTTTTCGATAGGCTCTCGCAGCATCTGCAACATTTGAGGATTGTCTACTATCCTCTGCATTTTGGCCTGCAAATCCTCAACACTGCCAAGTTCAAAGGTGAAGCCATCCACACCGTCGTGAACAAGTTCAGCCATGCCTCCCTTGTTGCTCACCAACACAGGCAGACATGCGCTCTGCGCCTCCTGAATTACAAGAGGGGCATTTTCGAGCCAAATAGACGGACATACCAGCACATCGAACGAATCGAGCACGTTTTGCAAATCGTCGTTGTGGTAACGGCCTTTGAACTCAATACGTTCTGACGAATATCTTCTGACTAAGTCTTCGCCATATGCGCTTTTCTCGTCACCATAAATAACAAGCCGGGCTTTACCCTTAATTCGGTTGAAGGCTTCACACAGCAAATGAACTCCCTTGGTGTGGATTATTCTTCCTGTGAAACCAAACGTGATGGTGTCGTGCAACTCTTTGTCATGCTTGCGAATTTTAGAGACGTTGAAACCATACTTGGAATAGAACACCTTCTCCCCCGCAACACCCATATCGACATAGAAATCTCCCAATGTATGTGATGGTGCAAAAAACACGTCAATGCAATCCAATACATTCCCGATATGATCCTCACGTTCCGTTATCAAACGCTCTTCGAAATCTTGGTTGTTATAATGGAACCTCGCACACGAAGTGCATTGGCTGGTATTAGGGAGTGCGCAAATCTCCCAATTAGCTGGATTTATAAGCTGCCCACGATGGCAGAACATCCAAAAATCGTGAATAGTAAATAAGACAGGCAGCCCGAACTCACGCTTTGCTATAATAGGAATCTGAGTAGACAGATGTGACAGATGACCGATATGCACAACATCAGGATTAATCTCCCTGACATAGTCACGGAACATCTCATCAATCTGCGGATTTAGATACTTGTCATAAAATGTGGCATTTTCGGGTTCGTAATTATTGACATACCGAACATTAACGCCCGAACAAACCGCATCATAATATTCGTAGAGAGGTTTCGTCTTATCCTCGAAACGACAAAAGACAAACACTTCGTTTTCCTTTGCGAGTTCGCGGGTGATATTATATGTATACACCTCACTACCTGCCATGTAGTATGGGGGATAGCCGTGGATTACTTGAAGGATTCTCATAATTTCGTATACACTATGACACAAATCTTTGGAGCAAGCGGTAATTCGTCAGATAAGTATTACTATATCAAAACTCCTGCCCATCAAATAGACAAGTGCCTTTTAAATGTTCTTCGGTTTATCAGATGGTTATAGGGTGGAAAGATATTGGCTAATGCCATCTTTAGGTGACTCACGCTTAGCAAAGAGAGATTTCGCAGCACGCAAAACAAAAGTTGGCGGTGATGCGATCACACTCCGTGGCAAAATAGAATAGTGACACAAAAGCGAAGTGAACCACCATAGGGAAAGTTTCCGCGCCTCTGTAATTCCATTTTTAACAAAGCTAAAAAAAAAATCACAATTTACAAGAGCTTTTTACTTTTCCTATACAGAAGGGGAAGTTTCGGTTTTGTACGATTGAGCAGTGGGAAGGACTTTGATGCGGTACGTAGACAGGCTAAGGCAGTGGAAAATGGTAGAACTTGGACAAACACTGAATGGACAAGAGTTTCACGACAACAGCCCAATGCTCATACTCGTCAGTTGGCGAGGCGTACAACAACGTCTATTACTCAAACGGACTTCTGCTTTCGTCAGCATCAAACAAGTACTTTGCGGTCAACTCGTCAGACACGCCAATCATCCAGGCGCAACACACGGACGCCATCTTCAAGTTTACCGCCAACGGCTTGCTGCAATCACTCAACGGTAGCACTTTCTACAGGGTCAACCCGTTGGTGGCTATCATTAAGCTCGCGTATAACTCGGCAAGCACGGGCTACACTCCGACATATCTTTATAGGATAAAGGGAAGCACGAGCCCTACTGCAACACGTGAAGCCGCGGGTAACGTGCTGTTGAAACACTATCTATCCTCAAACACGGGCATTTCAACCTACGCAGCACAAGGCACGTACTATTGCACGGGCTCGACAGAGTACTCGCGCACACTCATGCTTGACAACATAGAGAGCAACACCATGCGTGTTCATTTCATGATTGGCAACTCACACTACGACCCGCAGAACACGGGACAGGTAGACTATGCGATGATTTTCTTTTATGATTACAATACTTATTAAACGGGACGAGTATTCGCAGTTTAGGAGATTTTTTCTAAATTGCGGATATTAAAACAAATTGCAATTATGAGAAATATTCTCTTTCTTTTTGCCGCAGCCCTTTGCGCGGTAAACTTCACATCTTGCGATGACGACAACGGCAAGCTATCGGACGACACTTGCATCTTCATAAACGGCAAGGACAAGACAAACAAGGCGGCATCAACCTCCGCAAAGACGGTCAGGGATATTTGCCTCGGTGATAGCCTTATGCTTATAAGGGAGTATGAACCGACAGGCGGTTGTGGTGCGGCTATTTGCACCATCGTAGTAAACCCCAACGATGAGAGCAATTTCGCAATAGATACGGCTAACTGCCGTATCAGTGTGCCAGCAAGGGACGTAAACAATTATAATTTTGATGAGATTTCCCTTTTTGACAGAAACAGCCATTTTTATATAGTGGATGGTCACAGCGATGGTTTAGGCGCATACTTAGGCGACACCCTCGCCTACATCCCCACAGCGCAGCATCACGCCATAGTAGACCAATTGGAGGAGCTTTTCAAGGACAAGGAGGCTAACTTCACGGAGATATACAAGCTGTTCTCAGACGCTTTCGTGTTCATCCCTTGCACTGCCGAGGAGTATCGGGAGCTTGAGGCGGCTGGTCTGAACTGAGCGGGCTGACAAGGCACGACAAAGAGACGGGACGGGGGCGTTATGCCACGGCCCGTTTTTTAGTGCACTTTTCCGCCGTTTTAGGCATCCGAAAAACACACTTTTCCGCTTTTACTCAATGTGCTGAGTAAAACGAAAAACCCCGTCCCGATGCTCGGCTTCTTACTTCCGATTATCAGGACGGGGAAAACATCAAAAACACCTGAAAAAGGAAAGGGGCGACGCTGAACGTTATCAGAGCCGCCCCCTCGAAATTACTATGGGATTTATTGAACTTTTTCACGTCATCACGACGCTTTAGTCCGTGGTCATCGTTAACCTCAAAAAACCTTACTTACCAAGAGGGCGAGGCGGGATTTGCACCCGCTTAGGCGACCGCGCGCGCAGCTTACAAAGTCGCTCTCCGCAGCCCGGTATGGGGCAACGAGGGTTGTCTAATTCCCAATCTACACACCCGTGTTAAAAAAAAACGCCCGCCCGTCTCGGGTGAGGGCGGTTTAACTCTTTCCATGCTTATGCAATAACTCAAACCGCCCGTCCCTGACACTCAGGAACGGGCGGCCTTCGGAAAACTATTGAGAGATCAGCTGTCGCTTAATATTGATTGTTGTTAAGGTTTGCGTGGGGAATGGCCCTTTCTGCTCACCTCCTCTTTTCTCGTAATAGAATCTATATATAAATAGTCGATTGTTATTTCTCTATTGCGCCAATAAAGGCGCCTCTGCTCGCTGCTGAGACCTCGCGCAGACGACCTACTGGAACATACTGGTATGGCACATACTCCATGAGCATTGCCGAAGCATATCCGCCATCTTTGGTGAACCATGCCTTGAGGCAAAGGGGTAGGGTGGAGCTGCTTGAGTTCGTCTTTTTCAAGACGTCCCACTTCTCATTCTCCAATGCGCTCAACAGGTTGCCCTTCTCTGCCGCTTGGAAGTAGAGGCTGCGGGTCTCTACCTTTGCGCCGGTCTCCGAGTCGGTTAATACGCTGCAGCCGAATGCCGCTTTGATGCCGCCGTAAAGACTGAGGGCCAAGCCACCCAGCACGCCTACGTAGAACAAGGCGCCGCCCTGGGCAGTCTCGGTGAATGCTGCGATCAAGAGGCCTACGCCAATCGCAAGGCAGATAATACTGATTATTCGCTTTGTGGTGTCTGTGCGCTCTACGAAGCGCACCTTGAGCTCTTCTGAGAGATCACTATACTTGTCTGACATTTCTTCTTTTGCTTATTGGTGAAAGGGCATCGCTGGCATTTTTTTTTGAGCTTGCCCATTTCTTTCAGTCAAATGAATTGACGTTATTTTCTTGCGTCCAATCCTACGCTTCGGTCACCATCCTGTCAATGTTTTGCGTCATGAGACGCATTGTCCTCCAAGCCTACAAGTCACTTAAAAGGCAAAAAGACTACAATCTGAACACGCAGCCCTCGTGGGTTTTGTTCATGAGGATGCGCGCGCCGAAAAACAGCAACACATGATGACTCCGCTTAACTCAAGGCTCAAGTCCGCTTGCCCTGAAGTTAACCGATAAGAAGAGCGAGGAATGGTTAATTGATTGGGAGTCCATTCCGCCTCAGGACTTTAATGCAACTTGGCAAACCAACAAACCAAGACCAGCACTGTCCACAATTTCGGAATGGCGCACTGTTTCATTGCGTCGGGCGTCGTGACCCTTTGGTCAACTCATTGCCGCCCAATCTCTCAAATCTGGAGTACGCAGACGCGCAAAAGAAGTGAATGGTTTGAGTGAATGATGTGTTTGAAATCCAATAGCCCGAAACGGCTTTCGACTATTGTCGAACCTGCATGTTCGGCAATGACTTTGGCGAGCGACGTGCGTTCACTCACCGGTGTGCGCCGTTGCGCTACTGTCTGGGCAGGGATTGTTAGTGTGTTCGGTGTCTGTAAGCTGGTCTCTGCCGTACGCATCGACAGGCGGAACGAAGTATAGCGCCCCTGCTCGTCTTTGCTGAGCTTTTTCCCGTCTTTGGCGTTTTCTCCTCCGTCTGCAGATGTCAGCCGTGTGTTATCTTCAGACCGTACGCCTGCTGCGCCGCACACGCTCCCGCTCGCCGTGAACCAACTGAGGCTCGCGACGGTCAGAATCAGAAATATGCGCAGCAATACGTTTTTCATCACGGCAAATATAAAAACATGCGCACAGATATGCAACTTCTTGCACAAACAAATTTGCCCTCTTGCTCATAGTGTCGTTGCACAAAAAAGGGGCGGAAGCTTTTGACTCCCGCCCCATAAAAGGTTCTTATTCGCCTAAGTAGTCGCCAATCTCAACTGGCTCGTCACTGACCTCTTCTTCGGTCTCTTCCGTAGGCTCATCGGTTGGACTCTCGTCGCTGACCTCTTCATCATTTTCATCGGTCTCCTCGACGTCGGTCTCCTCTGTTTCCGTGTCGGCCTCCTCCTCGACCTCATTGGTCTCCTCGTCAGGCATCTTGCCATCCAGGATGTCCTCTGTGTCGGCTTGGGCGTATGCGTCGTCGGGGATGTTGTTCAGGCCAAAGCCCTCCATGAACTTGTTCAGGTAGTCCTCTGACGCTATCAGACATTCGGTGCTGCGCGACCTGTTGCGCCTGTCACGGATGTCTATCGTGCCAATGGTCTGCACCACTTCAGGGTTGGATGACCTGACGCTCAGGCGGTCATACCCGTGACCCATTCCGCTGCGGAAGTCTATGTAGTACCACGTGTCAGGGTCTATTGTCATTTTCATCCTGACGCGCGAGCCTCCGTTTTTCCTTACGAAGAACTCGGCTTGCATCTTCACTTTCCTGTAGATAGGGTTGTAATGCATCATCATCAGGTTCACTGTCGTGTCGCACACGTAGCATTTCTTCTCTGTGCTCCACGTCAGCATCATGCCGTCAAATGTCAACGTCGGGCCGTTGTCAAGCATCATTTTGGTCTTGGGGTCGAAGCCTCCAAAGATGCCTCTCTTTATTCCGTTAACCGATGCCGTGTCATACAATTCCGCCATGCGAGCCTCATATCGCCTGCTGGTGGAATCGCATTTGGGCGCCTTGCTGTTTATGATGTCGTTATAGAGCATCTGGGTGACCTGCGGATGCATGTAGAAATACATCTCGGTTAGCAAGTTTGCCGTGATGACGTTCTGTCCGCGGTCGTGACGCAGGTCGCCTGCGCTGCGGAAGTCGAATTTACCAGTGGCTTTCTTTGTGAGGAACACGCGGAGGTCAACCTGTCCAAAGGCGGTCACCGCGTCCTCGTTGGGATAGTAGCACATGTATGTGCCGATGGTGTCAGGCTTGGCTATCTTGTCTGGGCTGTTTATCTCATACCTGTCAAAGATGTTGTTGTGATACAAGAAGCCTTCAGGTGCCGCCACCATGGCAAGGTCAGCCGCATCTTCGTAGTGCTCCATGATGGTGGAGTAGACGTGGGTTGAGTCTTTGGATATCCTGAATGAATGGTATATCTCGTCAGCCTTGTCTTTCGCGTTGCCCTCCGTGGTGTCGAATGATCGTTTTTCCACGGGGATTTTGACCTTGGCCGGGTCTAAGATTGACGAGAAGCGGATGTAGGTGCGCGGTCCTTTCTTGCCCACTTGGCGCATTTTCGCACCGCCGTCAAACTCCAGTAATTTCCTGTTGCCGACGAGGTTGGTCAGTCCCTTGAATGCGAAATACTTGTCAATGGGCATGTCGTCCTGTACCAATCCCTTGGCCGTGGTTATCGCGTCATCTGTGTGGATATCGCCCATGAAGATGACGTTCTTGCCACCCTCATTGTCAACGAATGTGTAGTCGCCATATCCCTTATATTGCTTTGCGCCGAGGATTGTTATGTTGGCGTTGTCAAATGAGTGGTATGACGTTGTGCTGTCGGCCCTCACGTCCACGTGCGTCTTTTTCAACTCCTCCATCTCGGCGTTCTTGTGGATGGTAACCACGTCGCCCACCTTGAGGTTGACTTTGGCGTCAGCCACGTTGATGAACTTGACCTCCTCGCAGCGCAATATGTTGGCGTTGCGGTCGAAGATGGCCACGGGTACCAGGAAGTTGAGCGAGTCACCGCGCTCTTTGGTGCAGACAAATCGGTTGCCCGCCGTGCCTGACGTGCCTATGGTCTCCTCGCCTCGCTCCAAGTCCCACGTGTAGTTCTTGACCATTGTGGTGTACTTGATGGCCGAGAAGTCTTTCTCATTACCTCCTGCCGAGTTGTAGACGAACCGACCCTCGCGCTTGTCGAAGTCTATGAATGTCTCCTGGCTTCGGCTTATCAGTTTGCGGGTTATGCGTCGTCCCTTTGATCGGTCGTTGCATACTTTGCTGACAATGGAGTCCTCGCGTATGGCTGTGTTGACATATTTGCCGCGTGTTATTGATGACTTTGCCGCATAGATGTCACGATCCATCTTGTTGATGATGTCACGCCTCAGCTCGCCAGACGCTACCACCTCCTGCTGGTCCTCGCCCGTGGCGTAGGCTATGAAGTATGACGTGTCCGCCTTTATGGTGTGGTCGGTGAATACGACGGCTCGGCTCTCAAGTGCCGATTTTGACAGTCCCCTCTCAGAGATAATCTCAAGGTCGCCGTGTCCGACGCCTTTAAGCCCGGTGGGGGTGACGTTTAACTGCCCATCGAATTTGCACTCGAAGTATCCATCTTTCTTCGCGTTGGGGAACATGTGGAATTTACCCTCCATGTTTCTGAATTCCATGCGGTCTGCCTCCGGGTAGAATTTCATCTGGCTCTTGCCCGGGATGGCGAAGTTGTTGGCGTCGCGGTGAATCTGGTTACTTCCCAGCTCCACTTGTGGGAACGTCGGTTGCACGGTGCTCTTGGCCACGTCGAATTGCCGTGTGTTACCCTCCGCATGTTTCTGCATGAAGTAGAAGCAGTCGCGGGCTGGGACTCCCTCAAAACTGCCGTCGGAGTTCAATTCGGCGAAACTTGTTGACTTCGACGCTGAGTATGTTATGTCGCCTATGCCTCGCAAACCCTTGTTGCTCAGGTCGAAATCTTTATAGAATGTGGCTTTGCCCCCATATATCGGGTAGCCCTCATCTGGTGTCTTGGCCTGGAATCCCAATGACTGGTCCGGACGTATGGAGAGGTCGTGACGTATGTCTGGCAATATGTTGGTGTGGAGGACGCCTGTGAATGGCAGGTTGCTGTTGGTTATGTTGTTTATGTCCTCGAATGTGAATGTGTCCACCTGGAAGTAGAATTGTGCGCTGTCATAGTAATATGTGGCGCCGTCCTCTCCCTGCACTCCATTGGGATAGTAAATCTTGGCTGGGGTTGTGGATGACAGTTTGGGATAGCCTGTCAATTTCTGCTTGCCGGATTTGTTGCTCGGGTCGTTCAATTGGACTACACCGCTCATGTCAGTCAATGTGCTGCCGAGTGTCTTTTGCTGGAAACGTCCTCGGCGGAAGTCCGTCGAGTCGGTCACAGACATCTTCATCTCCTTGATGCTGTCCAACTGGATCAGGTATGCGTCATAGTCAAAATGGAAGTTTGTGCCTGTCGCAGTGACTTGACCTACTATGACTTTGCCGTCATAGTCTATGTTCCTGTTCTTTTTCAGCACTATGTCTCCATTCGCTGGCGTAAGGTAGATATTCTGGTTTTCTGAGTCGGATATCTGTACACCTTGCACTTTGCGCATGTGGAAGTTGAGGTCCGCAAGGTCTATATAGCCGTTGGGCGCCGAGGCCGTCGAGTCCACCGAGATGAAGCGCATCTCGTCATAGTCCTTCTTTCCTACGTCATATTTCAGGTAGTCATAGAGTCGCTCCGTTGCCTTGGCGACTTTGTTGTTGCTTATGGTGTAATAGTCCACGAATCCGTCATATGACAGCTGCAAAAGCAATTGCTGCGCCTCCACCTCGGTCATGCCTGTGAAGCTGGCGAAGTCTTTCACCTGGAACGCGCCGCCGCCATTGTAGCGTGTGAAGTCCGCCACCACCTGCATGGGGTGCTTGGTGTTCATGCCCCACAGCTCGCGATATTTCTCTTCGTTGTAATAGGATATACTCTCGAAGTAGGCAATGTTCATAGGCGAGCCTGCCAACTGGGTTATGAAAATCTGTGTGCCGTCTATGTTCCACTTGACGAGGTTTGCCTCAATCAGCATCTTGTGGTAGGTGTCTCGGTACTTGGCGCGGTCCGACCCGTGGTTGCTTCGCGTCAGCTCGACTTCTCGCGTGTCGTCGCGATAGCGGAAACTGAGGCCCGGGTGGGTTATGGCGTCACGCCCCAAGGCTATGTCTACCTCGGTGTCTGTCGCCTCGATGCCGTTGCGTGATACGTTGAATGTCTGAGCTTTGAATGTCGCCAAGACGGTGTCCGCCTTGTGTATGTATACTTCTGCGGGGAAGCCGTATGCGCCGCTTCCTTTGAATGATGAGCCTGTCTGTGTGAAGCCTCCCTTGAAGCCCACTTTTTCAAACAGATCGGGGATGTCAAGCGTGTTGCTCTGGTCGGTCTCGAATTTCGGGTAACGGGTGCCATAGGTTGTGCTTCTGTTCAGGCACTTGTGCGTCACTGTTCCCTTGAGCGGTGAGTCAAAGTAGTTCTTGTTCACGAAGCTGCAGTTGTCCACTGACACCTCGTTGCTCTTTGTGTCGATGCTGTAAAAGCCGAATGTGGCGTAAACTTGGCTTGCGTCCAGTCCCACACGCTCCCATGTTATGCGTCCCTCGTTGCCAAGCCATTTGTTTGTTTTCCCGAAGTACATTCCGCTGGTCTCCAGGATGTCTATACTGTCATGCTGGCTCATGCAGCGGAGCGTGGTCTGGCCGACTTTATAGTTCAGGTCACCACCTGCGTCCATAAATTCCACTTTGTCAAGGTCCATTACTCTCCACGCCACCGAGCGTGACGAGTATATGGCGCCCATGGTCTCATAGCTGTTTGTCATGTCCAAGAAACTGCGCAGTTTGTTCAAGTTGCTGCACTTGCTGTCCAACACAGTTTTCCACACCTCGAAGTTGTGGCCGTTTATGCGGTTGGTCTTGGACATCTGGTCAAAGACGCTGATCAAGTTGACGTAGTCGGGGAAGACGCGCGCCTTTTTCTTGCGCATCTTGTTGCTGGTCTCAATCAGGAGGTCCTGCAATTGCGTGTTTCCGTTGCTCATGAAGCGGTTCAGCTGGTCCACCGCGCTCTTCGCCCTCTCTTTGTCCGTGCCTTGCTGGATCATGAGGTCGCTCATCTGCTGCGTGAACTCTGTCGGGTCCATGCTGAACTCGTCAGACTGTCTGCTGCCGGTCACCACACCGCAGACGAGTGTCAAGGCGAGCGCACCCGCCGCTATCAGTATCTTTGTGTATGTTCTCATCGCAAATCTTTTGCGCAAAATATATTTCTCCGTACGCTTATACGCCATTTCCTATTTCGGGATGCGGCAAATATCGCACGGCCTATTTCTTTATGATGAGGTCGGATAGTCTGAACCTTTTGCAGTACAATGCGTTGAGGTCGACAACTGAGCTTATGCCGGGGATGTCCCCGATGTCTGTGAACTGCCAAATGTCAGCATCCTCAGGCTTCGTGTCCGATGCATATCTCGCAATCCAAAGAGGGTAGTCGGGGTAGTTCTCTTTGCACCTCATCAAGTTGTTGAATTTATATGAGCAGTAGATTATAGGTTTCACGCCATACTCTTTTTTCAGGCGCGTCACTATTTTTTTCAGCACTTTGCGGACTTCATCTCTGTCTTTCCCGCCCAATATGCTCTCCTCCATGTCAATAACCGGTGCCATGTCTCCCTTCTGCAGCCCGCTGTTGGCGATGAAGTTGTCCGCCTGCTCATCAGCGTCGCGCATTGTCATCACGTGATACGCCCCCACCACGAATCCCGCTCTTCGGGCGTTCTCTATGTTCTCCTCGTGCCTCTTGTCCTGATGGTTCACGCCCTCTGTGGCCTTTATCATCACGAAGCTAATTGACACAGAGGCTGTGGACTGCGCACGCCCTTGCCTCTGGGTTGCGAGGTTATACGGGATTTGGCCCAAGGCCTCCCAGTCTATGTCCCCCTGATAGTGCGATATGTCGATTCCATATCCGTCAGCCTCAGGCATTAACGGACCCTCATAGAAATAATATCGTATTGTCTGATAGAATGGGATATATCTTCCAATGCGGACCCCTGTGTCCGTGAAGAGCAAAAAGGCCACGGCTGCCACTGAGCATACGACCATCACCCCGATGGCCGCTACGGCCCGGACTGCTATTTTCCGCATGTTGACGGTCGACGCTTTGCGGCGTGGACTCCTGCTTGTTGTTGCTTTTGCCATATTGTATATGGCTGCGAAGATAGGTAAATGCGAGCATTTTTTTATAAATTTGTAGCCTGTATATCTTATTGTACCCAAATCGGACTAATTATTTTCAAAGACATGAATATAGCTCTCATTGGCTATGGCAAGATGGGTAAGACTATCGAGGAGATAGCCGTCAGCCGTGGTCACGTCATTACTGAGAAAATTGATATCAACCTCCCTGGCTCTTTTGACAGCGAGGGGTTCCAAAAGGCCGACGTGGTGATTGAGTTCACTGCCCCGTCTGCCGCCTATGACAACTACATGAAGTGTTTCGAGCGCGGCAAGGCGGTCGTATCAGGAACAACAGGCTGGCTTGACAAACTCCCGCAGATACAGGAGCTTTGCAAGGATGGCAGCCATACTTTCTTCTATTCAAGCAATTTCAGTCTCGGCGTCAATATATTCTTTGAGCTTAACCGTCATTTGGCCAAGCTCATGAACAAGTTCGACGCTTACAAGGCTACCATGACGGAGACTCATCACATCCACAAGCTCGACGCCCCCAGCGGCACGGCAATCACTCTCGCCGAGGGCCTTGTGGACAACATGGATCGTCTTGACGGCTGGATGCTCGACAGGACCATCTACACGGCTGGCGACAAGCCAACAGAGGTCGCCAATAAGGATATCCCCGCCAATATGCTGCCCATCACCGCCTACCGTGAGGGCGAGGTGCCTGGCATTCATACCATCCGCTATGATTCCGAGGCCGACTATATTGAGATTAAGCATAGTGCCAACAGCCGACGCGGCTTCGCTCTTGGCGTGGTGCTCGCAGCCGAGTTCACTTGCGGTAAGAAAGGTTTCTTCGGAATGAAGGATATGTTGGGCTTCTAATCCATCTCACGCTCTGCCAATGTCAACTGAAAATACCCAAAGCTCAAGCAAAAGCTTTAAGCAAAGGATAGCTTCTGTCTCCATCTTCAATTGGATCATCACGGTTGTCTTAGTCCTGCTCTACATAGGTCTCATCCTGTGGACGGGTAACCCGTGGCTGATCATCGGCTTGCCTTTGGTCTTCGACCTCTACTCCACGCGCTACATCAACTGGGGCTTCTGGAAGAAACCAAAGAATGGCAAGAAACCCTCTAAGATTTTGGAGTGGATTGACGCCATTGTCTTTGCGCTCGTGGCCGTCTATCTGGTGAATATTTTCCTTTTCCAGAATTACCAGATTCCGACCTCTTCTCTCGAAAAGTCGCTCCTTGTCGGCGATCACCTTTTCGTCAGCAAGATCTCCTACGGCCCCCGCATGCCAAACACCCCTCTCGGCATGCCGCTCACTCAGAACACTATGCCCATTACAGGGACTAAGTCCTATCTCGACTGGCCTCTGTGGGATTACCATAGGCTTGCCGGAACCGATAGCGTCCGCCGTGGCGATATCGTTGTCTTCAATTTCCCGGCGGGCGACACGGTCTGCGTCAATATGTCCAACCCTGATTACTATAATCTGATTCTCAGCTATGGCATAAACGCGCTCCAAAGGTCCGACATCTCCAAGATTAGCGAGTTCACTACTTCGTGGGAGCGCAACCACTATATTTCCGAAATAGGTCGCCAGCGTGTCCGTCAGCCGTCTTCTCCGCTCAGCGAGATTGTAGACCGACCTGTCGATAGGCGCGACTGCTATATCAAGCGGTGTGTCGCTCTCCCTGGTGACACTCTCTCCATCTCGCACAATGTTGTCAGCATCAACGGCAAGGAGCTTAAGGACTACCCCGACGTGCAGTACTGCTACAGGGTGGAGGCTACTATCCTCTTGCCCGATAAGTTCTTTGAACAGTACGGCATCTCTAATGACGACCGTGCCCAAGCTGGCAGAGGTCCTGTCTATGTACTCCCTCTCTCTAAAGATAAGGCCGAGGCTATCTGCAAAATGCAGGTTATTAAGTCGGTTGAGATGATGGAGGAGGAACCTGATTCTCTCGGACTGCGTGTCTATCCGTACAGTGCCGATTACCCTTGGAGCCGTGATAACTATGGACCCCTCTGGATGCCCAAACGAGGCGCGACTGTCACCCTGACTCCGCAAAACGCTCTCCTCTACGAGCGCATCATAACGGCCTATGAGGGTCACCAGCTTGATGTCCGAGATGGCAAAGTGTATGTTGACGGCGCGCAAACCGACTCCTACACCTTCGCGATGAATTACTATTTCATGATGGGTGACAACCGTCACAAATCTGCCGATTCGCGCTACTGGGGTTTCGTGCCCGAGGATCATATAATTGGTCGTCCACTCTTTGTCTGGCTCTCTTTGGACCCTGACAAGTCCGGTTTCAGCAAAATAAGGACTGATCGTTTCTTCAAGACGGATTTCGACAGGCTGTGGTAGAATAAAAACTTCCTGTTGATTGAATGTCCTGTCCGCCGACACAAAATTCGCAGAGCTTTGTCGAGTTTGCTGTTCCATGGAGTGGCCATCCAAAAACAAAGTAGTAAAACATTAAGCGCTAATCCCCTGATGATTAAAAATATTCTTCTTCTTGCAGTTTCTGTCTTGTCTCTTGCAAGCTGCTCAAATGGCAACGCGTCATCCGAGGCTGAACCTGTGGCGCAGACTGCCGACTCCCTTGTCAAGGTTCGTCCGCAGGATCTCAAGAATGCGGTGGAACTCATATCCGATGATTGGATGCTCCTTGCCGCTGGTCAAGAGGGCGATTTTAATGAGATGACCATCGCCTGGGGGCAGCTTGGTGAGCTTTGGGGACGCCCTGTGATGACTGTTTTTGTCGATACTCTCAGGTTTACGCACCAGTTCCTTGACAAAAATGACTATTTCACCGTCTCTGGTTTCCCTGTTGCCTATAAGGATGACCTTCAATATCTTGGAACTCATTCAGGCCGAGATGGCGACAAATTGTCTGAGACTGGTCTGCACGCCCTTTTCACTCAGCTCGGTAACCCCTATTTCGCCGAGGCTAATGTGGTGATTGAGTGCAAGAAGATTTATGCAAATGAATTCGACACGTCCAAGATGATTGGCGACATGTCCGATTTCTACGCTAAGCGCGGCTCTATCCACACTGTCTATATAGGCGAGATTGTCAACGTCTGGAAGAAGTAACTTTATTTTTATCTTATGCGTCTCCTGTTTTGTCTCATTCTCTCTGCCATTTTCTGCTCTGCACATGCTCAGCGGATGACTCGCCAACAGTATGTGGCCAAGTATCACGGCTGGGCTGTCGCCGAGATGAACCGCACCGGCATCCCTGCGAGTATAACTCTTGCGCAGGGCATTTTGGAGAGTGATTGCGGAAATTCGGATCTCGCGGTCGAGGCAAACAACCACTTTGGCATCAAATGCCACTCTGATTGGACGGGAAAGACAATGCATAAGGATGACGACAAGAGCAATGAGTGTTTCCGAAGCTATGAGAGCGCATACGATAGTTTCCGTGACCACTCTGATTTCCTCACGTCTAAGTCTCGTTACTCTTCTCTATTTAATCTTGAGGCTACTGACTACAAATCTTGGGCGCACGGTCTCAAAAAGTGCGGCTATGCGACTGAACGTACCTACGCAGAGCGTCTGATTGCTATCATTGAGGATGAGAATCTCTCTGTCTATGACACAGGTGATTACACTGATAGTTCTGATGACTCCGAGGCTGTTGACTCTGGCACGGATAATTCTTCATCAAACTCATCCAACTCGTCCAATGGCGGCAAGGGTAACTCTCGCCGTACAACTCCAAAGGTCAAGTCTGTTTTCTCAATTGACCCTCTGCCCGTCCATGAAGTCAAGTACAATAATGGCGTGCAGTATGTCGAGGTGACCAGCTCCGACTCCTTTGAGAATGTAGCTTCTGAGTTCCATATGCAGGTCTGGGAGATATATAAGTATAATGACCTCTCTCAAGGGGCGGACATCTCAAAACTTACATATCTCTACTTACGTCCCAAAAAGAACCGTGCGCACCCCGATTGCAAGTCTCATGAGGTGAAGAAAGGTGAG
This sequence comes from Bacteroidaceae bacterium, assembly GCA_963618945.1. Lineage (GTDB taxonomy): Bacteria > Bacteroidota > Bacteroidia > Bacteroidales > Marinilabiliaceae > W3P20-009. The sequence goes on along the minus strand of CAVETY010000014.1, from coordinate 60,044 downwards.
ACCATATGGGATATTTCACAGGCTTACGGCATCAAGCTTTCTAAGCTTGAAAAACGCAATGGTTTGCTCCACGGCTCTGAACCTGAGGAGGGAGCTATCCTTCGTCTCCGATAATTAATTTCAAAAGTATTCCTCTCGTCGCAATGCTTACAATTTGCACATACCCTGTCATCCCTGTCCGCTCTGAACCGTCAGAGTGCGCCGAGATGGTTACCCAAATTCTTTTCGGTGAAGCCTATGAGGTTTTGAAGATTGAAGGCAGGTGGGCAGAGGTCAGCATATGCGACTATGTCTACACGGGCTGGATTGACTATAAGTTAATAGGTAATCTTTCCGAGGCTGAGGTCACTCGTTGGCTTTCTGCTGAGCCTGTCGTCGTCCCTCCACCTTTCCTTCGTGTGAGGCGTGATGACGATCCCGCACTAATTCTTTTGACGCCAGGCTCTGTCATCCGTGGTGCCGTCTTTGGTCAAGGCCTTATGCCTACAATCGATAGCACGTTCATGCTCGGCGGCCACGCCTATGGCTTCGATGCCTACACTTTCTCTTCCTGCGGCGAGATAACTGATCCAGTGGAGTGCGCCACTATGCTTTTGGGCGCGCCATATCTTTGGGGCGGACGTTCTGTCCTTGGCATTGACTGCTCTGGACTTGTGCAGACAGCATATAAGATTTGTGGCACCCAATTACCCCGTGACGCGTCTCAGATGGTTGAACTCGGCACGATGGTTGAGAATGTGCCTCCGCAGCGTAATGATCTTGCCTTCTTTGTTAATGATTCAGGCCGCATTTGCCATGTCGGTCTTTGTATGGGCGACGGGCGCATCATCCATTCCTCTGGCTCCGTCCGTATTGACAGGCTTGACTCTAATGGCATTTTTAATGCGGAGAGGGATATGTATACTCACAAACTTCTTTGTGTAAAGAGGCTCTCGGAACAATAACAGCCCACCTCTTGCTCCGCTTAAACGCCAATCAGAAAAATCACACCCGTAGGCCGACTTTACTCAGTGAGCATTAACGCGTTTCACCAAGCCCTGCCTTGCTTCTTTATAGCCGGTTTTAATGCCACGAACCAGATGACAAGTGCCGCGGCAGACCATAGGCAGCCTGCCCAACCAATAGAGTCAACGCTCGCAAACGAGCATACCAAACCGCCAACCGCGGCGCCCGATCCTATGCCCAAGTTGAAAATTCCCGAATAGATACTCATGGCGACGGCCGTGTCGGTGTTCGGTGTCATGGCTATCAGCTCACTCTGCTGAGCAATGTTGCACGCCGTGGTCGACAGTCCCCAAAGCAGGCAAACGCCCCAAATGGTCCATTCACATTGTGCGGATGGCAACAGGGCGGACAGGCAAATGGTCATGATGACGGCCATTGACCCGATGAAACGCAAAGGCCCGCGGCCATACAGCCGTGCAAAGACCTGACCTCCTATGATGCCTGCCACGCCAAACAACATAAGAGTGATGGTCACATGCCGCTCATCCAAACCAGCTATCTGACCCAAGAATGGCTCAATGTAACTATATGCCGTATAGTAACCTACGACCCAAACAGCCGTGAAAGCATAGAGCAGCACGAGGGCCTTGTTGCTGAGTAGTGTCGGTAGTTTGCGAACAGAGAACTTACCCTCGCTCGGCAACGATGGCAAGGTGACTGCCATGAATGCGAGTGCCAATGCAGCCACGCAGGCGACGCTAAGGAATGTCATTCGCCACCCAAGCAACAGACCGACAGCTCGTCCCAATGGCAAGCCTACAATCATGGCCACGGCGCTGCCAGTTGCTATGGTGCTTAAAGCCATAGCTTTGTGCCCGTCCGGCACTATTCTTACCGCCATGGGGGATACGATGCTCCAAAAAATGGAATGGCAACACGCCACGCCTATGCGGCTCGCCATGAGCATGGCGTAACTGCCAGATGCCCATGACATGCATTGGAATACAGAAAAAGCTCCTGCCAGCGTCAGCATCAACTTGCGCATCTCCATTCGGCTCGCCAATATCATTAGCGGCAATGACAGAAGGGCCACGCACCACGCATAGACGGAGATGAGCATGCCCGTCTCACTCTCCGTCTTGCCAAAGTCTTTAGCTATGTCTGTCAGAAGACCAATTGGCACAAACTCAGATGTGTTGAATATGAAGGCCGCTATTGTCAGCCCTATCAGTGCGGCCCAGTGACGCATGGTCATCTTGCCACTCTCATTTGTTGTGTTCATCGCCAAGTTTGTTTCGCTTTCTCGCGGAGCAAAAATAACAACCCGTGCGGCTTGCTACTCTTATAGGCTGTGAAATAAGGTTAAAGGATTTGGCGGCCTGATTGTATCCCCCTGTTTTTCATCTTTTTTTATTATATTTGTCTTCCATGGGAAGTGTGCGCCTTTTGTCCGCGGGGCGCATGCGTCTCTTCAAACACATCTATTGTATCATCTGTTTTATTTCTAAAGGATTATGTCTGTCGAAGCAGTTCTCTTTGGTGTCTCGATTCTCTTTTTCCTGAGTATTCTGGCTTGCAAGGCCGGGTATAGGTTCGGCGTCCCGTTGCTCCTCCTCTTCCTCGGCGTGGGAATGGTCTGCGGCTCCGATGGGTTTGGCATCCAATTCTCCAATCTTTCCGTAGCTCAAGCCATCGGAACTGTTGCCCTTTGTATAATTCTTTTCTCCGGCGGTCTCGATACTAAGATTTCCGACATAAAGCCCGTCCTCGCTCCCGGTATTGTCCTCGCCACTCTCGGCGTCGTCCTTACCGCCGTGTTGACAGGCATCCTCATTCACACCATTTTCAACATTCCCGCACTTGGAACGATTCCATTGAGCCTCACAGCCTCGCTCCTTTTGGCCTCGACCATGTCGTCGACCGATTCGGCATCTGTGTTCTCAATTCTCCGCGGCAAAGGCCTTCACCTGAAAAACAACCTCCGCCCCATGCTCGAGCTTGAGAGCGGCTCCAATGACCCTATGGCCTATATGCTCACCATCACTCTCATAAGTCTTGTGTCCCAAGGCGGTGAGCCCGATTATCTTGACGCTTTCCTTCAGCTGATTAAGCAGTTCGCTGTCGGTTCTCTCATTGGTCTCGTTTTCGGCTACGCGTTTGTTTGGGTCATCAATAAGATTAAGATTGACAATGCGAGCCTTTATCCTATTCTTGTTCTGACTGCCTGCATTTTCGTCTTCTCGGCCTCCTATTTCATGGGCGGAAACAGCTATCTCGCCGTCTACATTGGCGGCGTTGTCATGGGCAATTCGCGTTTCGTCCACAAACGCTCGTCGGTTAACTTTTTCGATGGTCTCGCTTGGCTCAGCCAGTTGGTAGTCTTCCTCGCCCTCGGCCTGCTCGTCAACCCTCATGAGCTTGTGCCCCTCATCTGCCCGGGACTCATCATCAGTCTCCTGATGATTTTTGTCACTCGCCCCATCTCTGTCTTCCTTTGTCTCGCTCCATTCCGCAAGATCTCACGCCAAAGCAAGACCTTCATCTCGTGGGTCGGCCTCCGTGGCGCTGTGCCTATCATTTTTGCCATTCTTGCTCTCGCTGCGGATGTCCCTCATGCGCGTTTCATTTTCAACATTGTCTTTGTCTGCACCCTTGTCTCGCTTGTGGTTCAGGGAACGACGCTTGCGACTGTCGCTAAAAAGCTCGATTTGTTAGACGCGCCCGAGGATCTCGGAAAGGTGAAGGATTTCGACATGGAACTCTCTGATGACATTAAGTCAGTCCTGGCGGAGCTTACTATCTCTGAGCAGATTCTTAACTATGGCGACCGCCTCCTTAAACTCCCTCTGCCTGAGAATTGCGTGGCTGTACTTGTCAAACGCGATGACGCTTATTTCGTCCCGACAGGCAAGACGGAGCTTACCCTTGGCGACAAGGTCCTCCTCATCTCTGATGATCCCGAAGGATTGAAAGACGCGCTTGCCCAAATGGGTGTGACTCCCGAGACCGAAGGCTCTGAGGATGCGGACGAACCATTCTCTTTCCGCTCCGTCTTCGTCAACACGCCTAAGGATATAATTGGCGGCATTAAGGATCTCAGGTCTAATATTCAAAACGGTACTTTCCTCAAATTTTAATTGATGACAACCCATCATTGCAATCTTCTCAACGAAAAGGCAAAAGCTCTGATATTCGATCTCGACGGGACTCTGATCGATAGTCTCGAACTTAATTGGCAGGCCATGGACACCGCATTGCGTGAACAAGGCATTGTCATTCCGCGAGAGGTGTTCATCTCAATGACCGGTCGCTCCATTGAGGAGATTACGCGTATTATTGTCGAACGCCACGCTGATCACCCAGTTGATTCCGACATGATTGTCGCACGTAAGCGTGAAATAGCGAACAATAGGGCAGATGAGGTAAAGGAGATTTCTGTCGTAGCCGATGTGGCTCGTGCTGCCAAGGGGCGTATACCTCTTGCCATAGGCACAGGCAGTGATCGCCACCGTGCCGAGCTGATGCTGGCGTCCACGGGGCTTCTCTCGCTCTTCGATTTCATTGTGGCTGCCGATGACGTCAAGCTGCATAAGCCCAATCCTGATACTTTTTTGCGTTGCGCGGAGTTGATGGGTGTCGAGCCTGCTGATTGCCAAGTCTTTGAGGATGGCGAGGCGGGCATCGAGGCTGCCGTCAGGGCTGGAATGATGATTACTGATGTCAGGCCTTTCATTTGAATGTGACTTCTGTTGGGAACAATTTTGCTAAATGTGCGTACCAACCCCAGAAAACACACACAGAAAACACATTTAACTTAATTTTCAACAGATGAGACTCACACTCTCTTTTTCTGCTATTGCTCTTTTTGCTATTGCCAATGTCTCTTTGGCGCAAGAAACGGCTGAAACACCCGCACAGCCTCAGTCCAAATGGAAAACAGGAGTTTTCACATCGCTAACTTTCAACCAGATTTCGCTCAAGAACTGGGCTGCGGGTGGTAAGAACTCTTTCAGCGGCACGTGGTTCGGCAACGCCTACGCCAACTACAAGAGCGAGAAGGCAACATGGGACAACACTCTCGAGCTCGGCTATGGCATCATGAGGTACAAGGGCGAGGACTATCAGAAGTCCGAGGATAAAATCCACCTCTCCTCTGTCTACGGCTACGACGCCGCCAAGCAAAAGCTCTTCTATTCCGGCCTCCTCGATTTCAAGACCCAGTTCGGAAAGGGCTATAAGTATGACAAGGACACGACTCTCGTGTCGCAGTTCATGTCGCCTGGCTACCTGAATTTCTCTCTCGGTATGCTCTACAAGCCCAATGACAAGCTCTCGGTCTATCTTTCTCCTGTAGCTGCCAAGCTGACCATGGTTGGAGATACTATTTTCGCTCCGACCTATGGTGTCAATGATGGCGAGCATGTCCGTGGTGAGTTCGGTGCTACGGCCAAAATTGTCTACAACCACCCCAATCTGATAAAGAACGTCGACTACTATTTCCGTGGTGACTTCTTTGCCAACTGGAAGGATCACCCCGAGCATATCGATGTCGACGTTGAGACCGGCTTCAACCTTAAGGTCAATGATTGGCTCACTGCCCTCATCAAGGTTAACCTCCTCTTTGATGATGACATCAAATACAAGGAGCAGTATACAGAAGTGGCAGAGGATGGCACTAAGACGGTGAAGACGCGTGAGCGTGGTGCCCGTCTACAGTGCAAGGAGCTTTTCGGTTTCGGTCTCTCTTTCAAATGGGACAGTAAGAAGTAGTTGATCTCGCTGTCTTATAATGACATGAAGTAAGGCTTGCTTACTGGTAAGTCGCATTCGAGATCTCTCGAGTGCGACTTATATTTTTGTCTTCTTTGCCCACCTTTTTATCTCTATTGCCTCCGTCTTTTCGATTTAACAAAGAAAAGTTAAGTGGACGTGTAAACTGAAGCGTTTTTTGTCCTAAATTAGCAGTATTTAGTGGAAATCAGACTCCCATGCGCTACCTCCTTATCCGAAATGCAAAGATTCCACAAGGGGCTAATCCCGAGGAATTGTGTTCCGTCCTGATCGCGGACGGCCGCATTGTCGGCATGGGGCCCGATATCCAGCACCCGTTAACTGACACGGTCGACATAGACGCCAACGGGCGTTATGTCCTTCCCGCTTTGGTCAGCCTATGCAAGGCCCGCCCTGCTCACGTTGATGAAGATCATATCCTGAATCTTAATTTTGAGAATGCGACCGCTGGCATCACATCCATTGTGACAGTTTCGGCTGACATTGAGGACAACATCAATGACATGGCTCATGTGGAGGTCCCTCTGCTCAACTACGCGTATCACTTCCCCATAAGGCAGATTGTACTTTCAAACGCACGGAACATAAGGCGTGTCATGCTTCTTCACGGCGTCTCTACTGCCGTTGTCCGTTTTGGCGATGATGCCGACGAGGACAGTATTCCTCAAATATATTCTCACGTGACTGCGGCGCGCGTCCTTGGCATCCGTGTCCTCTTTGACATCCGTGGTGTTGTGGATCGCAATAGCCGTATGGCTATTCTTCAAGATCTGTGCAGGTTTTTGCGCCAAGATGTCAATAACCGGGCTTATATCGTTGGTGTCGAATACGAGGACGAGTTTGAGGTTGTTAAACGTATCCGCGGTTGCTGCAATCTTTCTGTGCATCTTAGTTTCGATCCTTTTGCTCATGACGGCGGCCCAAGCGAAAAGATATCTCCGCAGTCTACAGTGGACGCTCTCCGCGATGGCGATTGGTGCTCGCTCGGACTCGCCTATAGTGCCGAGAAGGCTCTGAAGGAACGTTGGCCGGACATGACTCCTGAGATTGTCTCACGGAATAAATTGCCGCTTCTCAACGCGATTGATGTCGAGGAGCGTCTGACCCCTGCTGAGCTAGCTGAGTTTGTGATGGCGCGCCCAGCCTCACTCCTTGGCCTTGTGCCCAATGTCGGAAATGTCCGTGAGGGCTGCTTGGCGAATTTCATTATCTGGAACCATGATCTCCCCGATGACGCTCGTTTCGCTGTCCCAAGTGGGGTGGTTAAGAATGTCAAATTCCGTGGACAGATTGATTATGTCGTCATGAACGGAAATGTCATTCTTGGGCAGAAATTTATGCCTGAAGCTGTGTGCGGCCGACATATGTATAGCCGTATTGTCTGATTTTCAGATGGTTGGATAACTCTTTTTGCTTAGATTTAACATCTGTGGATATCATTGGTTTTCAATATGTTATGAGCGGCGTTCTGTCGCGGTCAACACATTTTTCTCTTATTTAACGCGCTAAATGCTTAATCTTTTGTGAGTTGCGATTAGCTTTGCGCCAACAAATTTGCAATGCTGGTGTCACATAGTGAACGCTTTGGCCGTGAGGTCTGGCTTTCCGCTGGTGGCATCGACGCAAAGCTCCAGCTCTCTTCTGAGAGTTTCTTTGCGCCCGATTGAGATTGGCTTCTCTAAACTCCCCTATGGCCGTATAAAATTCTCTAAGCGGCCTGTTTGTCAACTCTCACCGCATTGCAGAAAAGTAAATCTAATGACCAAGAACAGTTTAATCTGCATGATCGGCCTCGGTGTGGCTACCGTCTTTTTCACATCGAGCAAAAAGGAAAATCAAGAAAACATCTATCTTGACCAGCTGAAGACCCTTGAGGAACAGCCCCTTGTGGATGGTGGCTCCCTCTCTGCTGACTCTATCAATGGCAAAATGCTTATTGTGAGTTTCTGGGCCTCCTACGACGCCACTTCACGCGTCAACTCCTACAATCTCCTCTCTATCCGCGATGAGTTCCGAACAGCCTCTTTTGAGAATGCTGAAGGTCTTGAGGTTGTATGCGTCTCCCTTGACATTTTCAAGTCGCCCGTGCGTAAGGCCATAGAGTCCGATGGTACTGGCAGTTTCTATCACATTTGCGATTTGAAGGGCGAGGATTCCCCTCTCGCAAGCAAGTTTGATGTCAATAGGCCTGTCAACCTTCTCATAAGCCCCGACGGCCATATCTTGGCGCGAGATTTCGGCACGCAGACTATCTCTGGGACTTTGGAGTTCCTTAGCTCTGCTGATAATGGCCAAGCCCCCGAAGTCCAAGCTAATTGTTAAGCGGATTTTACGCGATATACCACGTCTATTAATATCTTCAGCCCGGATGCCTTTGTGTGTCTGGGCTTTTTTCTTGTAATGTCTCCGCTATTAATGTTTTCTCGCCTGCTGGCTGTCGCTCCCTCTCCTAAAACTTCCTCTCCTAAAGATGATTAGCCCTATAAAAACAGACGTCCGCCCCACTGAGTTTCAGCGAGGCGGACGAGCATATTATGCAGTAAGATACAGGCTTACTATGCGTTGAAGTGGTAGAGGAACACGATGTCGCCAGTGTAAGCCGGCTTGCGCTGACCCTCTATCTCGAGTTTGACGCTCATGGTCGCCTTGGTCGTGCCGCGGAGGTTGAGCACCTCCTTGACGTTCACGTGCAGGCGTACGCGGCTGTCAACTACAACAGGCTGCTGATAACGGAAGTTCTCAATGCCGTAGTTGATCTGGTCCTTGATGTTGCGAACCTCGACAATCTGCTCCCAGAGGTGGGGAAGGATTGACAGTGTCAGATAGCCGTGAGCTATCGTGTTGCCAAACGCGCTCTCCTTCTTCGCTTTCTCTATGTCGACGTGAATCCACTGGTGGTCAAGTGTGGCGTCTGCGAAAAGGTTGATCTGCTCTTGGGTGAATTGGTGCCAATCCGAGACACCGAGCTCTTTGCCTACCAAAGCCTCAAGTTCAGCGTGGCTATTGATGATTTGTGCGCTCATTTTTGTTTATGCTTTTGATGTTTCTTTATCCTCCTCTCTTGAATGGTCTGTCTGCCGCTGTCGCTAACATCCACAACCACGCATAATCGCCAGGATAGTTCGCGAATTTAATGAAAATTACCATACTTTGTGCTGACGCCGTTCGCAACTGTCATGACAATCGCCCGTTCCGCAGAAGCCACACCTATTTAATATGTGTTACCCCGTGGTTAATATCGAAAGAAAAAACTAACTTTGCCAAAGCATATTGCTTTGCTGTGCTTGTGAAACACTTTAAGATTTTGACATATTTTGTGGCAGTCCTCGCTGCCGCGGCTTTGTCCTCTTGCTCTGGCTCTTGCGGAAGCAGGGAGTTCGGCCTATTGGGAACTTATAGGACATATCTGTCTGAATATTTTGAAGATGGGTCTATGCAATGCACCGCAAGAGCTAAAGTTGATGAACAGCTCAAACCCTCCGGACTTGAGGTTGCTATGGATCTTGATCTCATTTTCCATTTCGGTGGAGCCCTTGAGTTTCAGGATGTCCGCATCAGCTATGTGTCAACTGTCTCAGGTGACTGGGGCGTGAAGGGTGACTCACTCTTCTTTTCACCCGACACCTCCACCATTCAGGCGCATTTCATCTCTTCAAATGCGCAGAACAATGTGGAGGAGGCCATGGTGCGGCAATTAAGGCGTAACGTGGTGGCTAAACTCGAACCCCAGATTCGTGCCAAGTATTCACAGCGTAGCATAAAGTCCATTGCCATCGAGAGGGTGGGGGACTGGGGACTGATCGGGTCTACCGCCGATTCGTCGGCTGTTTTTCTTCAGAAAACCAATTGAACACACATCTCATATAACCATCTTTCTGTTGTAGCAGAGAGATGATGGCCGCGGTAAGATGCGGCTGCAATGCAACTATGACAACATTCAGTTTAGACACAAGACGAGTTTATAGCATTGGCATCGATGCAGGCTCAACGACCATAAAGTTCGTTGTCCTCAATCGCGAGGACGGTTCTGTGGCTTATAGCTCTTACAGGCGCCACTTCGCCGACATCCGCAAATGTCTTGAGGACACGTTGGCGGATATGGAGGCGCAAATCGGGAATGACGCGCTCTTCTCGGTCTGTGTCACCGGTTCGGCTGGCATCGGTCTCTCTGAACGCTCAGGCATCCCCTTCGTGCAGGAGGTACTGGCGGCAAGTGCCGCGATGAAGGAGACAGGGCGCACCGACTTCACACTGATTGACCTCGGTGGTGAGGACGCCAAGATGGTCTTCTTCCATAAGGATAAGAGCCCTGACATCCGCATGAACGGCTCTTGCGCAGGTGGCACTGGCGCATTCATTGACCAGATGGCGACGCTTATGGACATTGAGCCAAAGCAAATGAGCGATGCCGCTGCTACTTTCACGCGCATATATCCCATCGCCTCGCGGTGTGGCGTCTTCGCTAAGACAGATGTCCAGAACCTTGTAAGCCGACGTCTCCCCGCAGGCGACATAGCCGCGTCTATTTTCAACGCCGTTGCCATGCAGACCATGACGACTCTCGCCCATGGTGCTGACATCATTAAACCAGTCCTCTGCACTGGCGGCCCTCTTACTTTCCTCCCGTCTCTCCGCGAGGCTTTCATGCGTGTCATGAAACTCAACCCTGATGAGCTTATTCTTCTTCCTGGGGCTGAGACCACTACGGCACGTGGAGCCGCTCTGTCCGCCAATAAGGACATGGCCATAACTCTCTCCGAAATCCGTGAGAGGCTGGCAAGGGAGACAACTAAGGGCGGTGAGCAATATCTCTCCCCGCTCTTTGAGAATGATGCTGAGTTTGACGAGTGGCAGCGGACTCTCAAGGTCAAACCCCTCATGTATGCCGAATTGGCCGAGGGGCAGCATGTCGATGCTTTCCTTGGCATCGATTCTGGTTCCACTACCACCAAGTTTGTAGTCACCGACTCTGAGGGCCGTATCCTTTTCAAGAGTTATTCAAACAACGATGGCAATCCACTGCGAAAGGTTGAGGAGGCTCTCCGCACTTTCATGCAGTTGGTGGCTGATCGTCACGCCACTGTCACTTTCCGTGGCTCTGCCGTGACCGGCTATGGCGAGGATCTTGTCAAGGCTGCCCTTAATCTCGACTATGGTATTGTCGAGACTATGGCGCATTTCCGTGCCGCGCATTATGTCAATCCAGCCGTATCGTTCATTCTCGACATCGGTGGACAGGACATCAAGTCCATCTTCATCCGCAATGGTGCTGTCGCCAACATTGAGCTCAATGAGAGCTGCTCTTCTGGTTGCGGCTCTTTCCTTCAGGGCTTTGCGGGCATGATGAACATCAAGCTCGGTGACTTTGCCGAGATGGCTTGCCGTGCCCGCCGCCCGTGCGACCTCGGCACCCGCTGCACGGTCTTCATGAACTCTAAGGTCAAGGAGGCTTTGAGGCAGAACACTGACCCGGGTGACATTGCAGCTGGTCTCGCTATATCTGTCGTTAAGAACTGCCTCTTCAAGGTTCTCAAGATGCAGAACCTCAACCGCCTTGGTGATACCATTGTGGCGCAAGGTGGCACTTTCAAGAATAAGGCCGTTCTCCGCGCCCTTGAAATCCTCTCTGGCAAAGAGGTCTGGACAACCGATGCCCCGGAACTCATGGGTGCCTACGGCTCTGCCCTCTACGCCATTGAACAGAAGAAGATTGAGGCTCAGCCCTCCTCTTTTGACCCCGAGGCTACTCTCGCCACTCTCCAGGACATTAAGACGGACACCGTCATGTGCTCCGGGTGTACGAATAACTGCCAGGTAGTCCGCTTCAAGTTCCCTAACGGCAATCTGAGTTTCGCGGGCAACAAGTGCGAGCGCATTTTCCACTCGAAGAGCAAGAGCAGCACGCCCGGCCGTAATCAGATTGACGAGAAGTACCACTATACGTTCAGCCTCGCGCAAAAGGATGCGGATGTTTCGGATCCCAAGTCCATCGGCATCCCGCGTGTACTGAATATGTTTGAGAATTTCCCATTCTGGAGCACGTTGTTTGCAGAGTGCGGTCTCAAACCTGTTCTTTCTGACGAGAGTACTACTAAGCTCTTCCGCGGTGGCATCTTCTCCATCATGAGTGACAATATCTGCTTCCCTGCCAAGCTCACCAATGGTCACATCATGAACTTGATAGAGAAGAAGGTAAGCCGCATCTTCTACCCCTTGGTCATCAAGGAGTCTAAGGAGCATGAGCATGACTCCAACTGTTTCAACTGCCCAGTTGTCAGTGGATACCCCGATGTCATCCGTTCAGCTGTCAACCCCGAGGGCCGATATGGAATTCATTTCGATACGCCCGTCGTCTCGTTCGTTGATGAGAAAGCTGTCTATGACAGTTGCTACAACTACTTGACCACCCTCGGAATCCGCAAGGCGACCATTAAGCGGGCTGTGCGTTGCGCCATCGCTAAGAAGATGGAGGTCAAGCGTACTCTCATCTCCACCGAGAGGCAAATTCTTGAGCAGGATATTAGGGACGGCAAGATGATTTTCGTCATGACCGGTCGCCCTTATCACATCGATCCGCTCATCAATCAGCGTGTGGCGCAAATTGTCACGGACCTTGGTGTGGATATCATTTCAGATGATGTGTTCCGAGAGGATTTCAATGAGTGCCTCGAAATGAACTACATCTCGCAATGGACATATCCCAACCGTGTCATTCACGCGGCTCATGGTGTAGCTAAACTGCCTCAGAATGTCCAGCTTATCCAGATAAACTCATTCGGCTGTGGTCCCGACTCGTTCCTCATGGACGAGTGCTCGAATATTCTCAATGCCGCAGGCAAGAACCACACTGTTATCCGTGTCGATGAGATTTCGAGTCCAGGCTCTGTGCGTCTGCGTCTGCGCTCGCTCGTCGAGAGCCTCCGTCAGAGCAATGCGCTTGGCCATAAGAATGAGGTGCGCCCCTACAAGGCCATCCATAATGCTTTCACTGAGAAAGAGAAGAATGAGAGGACTATTGTAGTACCTTGGTTCTCTGACTCTTTGTCTCCTCTACTCCCTGTAATCTTTAAACGCATCGGCTTTAATCTCATCAACCTGCCTAAGCCTGATGAGGAGAGTATAACCACAGGTCTCAAGTACGGACACAATGAGGTTTGCTATCCGGCCACTTTGGTCGTTGGCGACATTGTCAAGTTCATGCTCGCGCACAAAGATGAGAGGGATAAGTATGTTGTCGGCATAACACAGACTGGTGGTCAGTGCCGCGCTACTAACTATTTGGCTCTTATCAAGAATGCGCTCACCACGGCAGGCCTGAGTGACGTTCCTCTCCTCTCTCTCAATACGGGTACGGCCTATGGCAATGAGCAGCCGGCTTTCAAGGCTAACTTGCGTCTTGTTGTCTCTATCGCTCTCAAGGCTGTCCAGTTTAGCGAGGCCTTGGCCATGATGCACCGCGCCATGGTGGTTCGCGAAAAGGTCGCAGGCACTTCCGAGGCTCTTCAAGAGAAATATCTCAATAAGGCCATTGAGCTTTTCGCAACCAAGAGGGAGAAGAAGTTGTTCGATCTGCTTAATGAGGCAGTTGATGAGTATAACGCCATCGAGGTCAAGGATGTTAAACCCAGGGCCATCGGTCTCATTGGCGAGATCTACATCAAGTACAACAGTTTTGGCCAGCTGCACATTGGCAAATGGTTGCAGGAGCAGGGCATTGAGGTCGTCGTGCCGTCGCTCATGAGTTTCCTGCTTCAGGCCTTTGTCAATAATAAGGTCAATGACAAGCATGACATCGAGAAGAGTTCATGGCTCTCTAAGGTCGGCTCTAAGTTCCTCAAGGACTATGTGAACAGTCGTGGCCGACGTTGGGAGAAGATCAAAGCCCGCTTTAAATACAATCGTCCCGAGGGCTCAATCTTCGAGATGGCCGAGGACGCCTCCAAGGTGCTTAACCTTGTCAATCAGTTTGGCGAGGGATGGCTCATAGCGGGCGAGGTCATGGAACTCAGCCGTGTGGGAATTGACAAGGTCGTATGTCTACAGCCCTTTGGTTGCATCGCCAACCATATTGTCGCACGTGGCATAGAGAACCGTTTGCGCAAGGTCTGTCCCAAGACGGGCCTCCTTTTCCTCGACATTGATTCATCTGTGGCAAGGGTCAACCTCGAGAACCGTCTCCACTTCCTCATCGACCAGATGGGGCAGGAGGGCGAAGTGAGCGAGGCCTGCTAATGGGGTCAATGTGGTTCCGCTCCTTTAATATGACAAGAACTTCTTGAATATCTCATGTGCGGAGGCCGACTCTTCCTTGAGTCGCCTCCGCGCTTTTTTTTTTTACGTGCCGCCATCTGTTTTCTGCAACTGTGGCTGCCATCACGCCAATGTCTTGACAACTTTCTTAAAAGACAAGCGTAGAACGAGCAAGACAATTTTCAACAACATCCATGACGCATAAGCTACTCCGATTATCCATCTACTTTCTTTTTCTGCCACTTCTTCTCATTTCTAACAAAATCCAGGCCCAAAAGGTGGGCATGACTGCGACGGATATAACTCTTACGTCACCTGCTGGCAAGCAGATCTCTCTGAGTTCTTTAAGAGGTAAGGTTGTCCTCGTCGATTTTTGGGCGTCATGGTGCGGACCTTGCCGATCCGAAAATCCCAATATTGTAAGATGCTACAATAAATATAAGTCTAAGCGATGCGCTAAGGGCGATGGTTTTGAGGTGTTTAGCATCTCGCTCGATGTCAAGAAGGAGCGTTGGCTTGGAGCCATAGCTGCAGATAAATTGTCATGGCCGAGTCATGGCTGCGACCTCGGCGGTTGGAATAGCAGCGCTGTGAAGGCGTATGGCGTTCATCAAATCCCTACGTCTTTTATTATAGACAAGAATGGGAAAATTTTGGCCGTCAATTTGCGTGGTGAAGACCTGGCGGCATACCTTGAGGCATTGTTTGGCGAGTGACACATTGTCACACTTTGGCAGAATTTATGCGCTCTTTCGTGTCTCATTGTGTGACATAAAGGCGCAAGTCTGACAAATATTCCCACCTTTGACCCATTGGCAATATATTTGCTCTCTTCTTATCGGTTTGGCACGGCCTTTAGCCGCCGACCCTTAATAGCGTAAACACTCTGACAATGAATAACGAAAAAGATATTAAAGACGAAGTCGAGCAGAAAAACGACTCCGAGCAGCCCACTCCCGAGCAGTCTAACCCCGAGGCGCAGGCCGATGATCAGTCACAGCCCAATTCCGAAGAGAAGGCTCCCGAGGCTCAGGCCGAGACGGCGGAGCAGCCATCTGAGGTCGATACTCTCAAAAAGCAGCTTGCTGACCTTAATGACAAGTATCTCCGCACCTGTGCCGAGTATGATAACTATCGTAAGCGTACGGCACGCGAGAAAGCTGACCTCATTAAGAGCGCAGGCTCTGACATCATTCTCGGTCTTCTGCCGGTAGTTGACGATTTCGAGCGCGCCATAGCTCACATGAAAGATGACGCTGATGTCGCTGCTGTCAAGGGTGGTGTCGATCTCATTTATAAAAAGTTCAACGATTTCTTGACCAAGCGTGGCGTGACGGTTATCGAGACCGCCAATATGCCTCTTGACACTAATGTCCATGAGGCAATAACAATGATTCCCGCCCCGACGCCAGACATGCAGGGCAAGATCCTTGACTGTGTCGAAAAGGGCTATAAGCTTGGCGATAAGGTTCTCCGTTTCGCTAAGGTCGTTGTATGCCAATAAGTTAGTTTTGTCAATTCATCATGGCAAAGAAAGATTATTATGAGGTTCTCGGTGTCAGCAAGTCTGCTACAGCCGATGAGCTCAAAAAAGCATATCGTAAACTTGCGGTAAAGTATCACCCGGACCGCAATCCCGATAACAAAGAGGCCGAGGAGAAGTTCAAGGAGGCCGCTGAGGCTTATGATGTCCTGAGCGACCCTCAGAAACGCGCTAAGTATGACCAGTATGGCCATGCAGCATTCGACGGCTCTGCCGGTGCTGGAGGCGGCTACTATGGCGGCGGCATGAACATGGATGACATCTTCCGTCAGTTTGGTGATATCTTTGGTGGCTTCGGCTTCGGTGGTGGCGGTTTCAGCAGCCGCTCCGGCGGTGGACAAAGGGTCAATAAGGGCTCCGATCTCCGTGTCCGTGTCAAGCTTTCTCTCAAGGAGGCTGCGACAGGCGTCGAGAAGAAACTCAAGGTCCGTAAGTCTGTGCCTTGCCCATCATGCGGTGGCTCTGGCGCCAAAGACAGCAGTTCGGTCCGGACTTGCTCATCTTGTAACGGAAGCGGCTATGTGACGAGCGTCGTCAACTCTTTCTTTGGCCGTGTGCAGCAGCAGAGCGTATGCCCTCAGTGCGGCGGCCGTGGTAAGACGATAACCGATAAGTGTACGACATGCTCAGGCACTGGCGTTAAGACCGATGAGGCCATTGTAAACGTCAAAATACCGGCAGGTGTAGATGACGGCATGCAGGTCCGTGTTCCTGGCGCAGGTAATGCCGCTCCTAATGGTGGCGTGAGTGGTGACCTCTATGTCCAGATACAGATAGAGGAGGATGCTCAGCTCCAACGTGACGGCTCTAATCTTATCTATCACCTCTATCTCACTGTCCCCGAGGTCATCCTTGGCACAAGCGTTGAGGTCCCGACTGCCGAAGGCACTAAACTTAAGATCAACATTGAGGCTGGAACTCAGCCCGGTAAGGTTCTTCGCCTCAAGGGCAAGGGACTCCCCGAGGTAAACAGCTCAATCCGTGGCGATCTCCTTATCCGTGTCGATGTCTACATCCCCAAGAAGGTCTCTTCTGAGGAGAAGAAACTTGTTGAAAAACTTGCCGAATGTAGCTCTTTCAAACCGTCGGCATCCGATAGGGCCTCCTTCCTTCAGCGCATCAAGCAGATGTTCTGCTAATTGTACAAATTAGAGTCTCTTATAACTCGAATAGATACTTTCATTTTAAATAGTGCGCCCCGCATGAAGTTCTGCTTCATGCGGGGCGCACACTTTTTTCAATTATTTCTCTACTTGATGATGCCGAGTTTCTTCAACTCGTCCACAAGAGCTTTTCTGTTCTCCGGCTCCATGGGGCAAAGCGGCGAGCGGAATGTCTCACCTACGATGCCCATTTCAGCAAGGGCTGTTTTGACAGGAATGGGGTTGCTCTCAATGAAAAGCAGATCCATCAACCTGTGATAGCGATAGAATAATTTGCGAGCCTCGTTCGCATTGCCGGCTATCGACAAATCCATCAGCTTGACGAAATCCTCAGGGACTACATTCGCCAAAACTGAGATGCATCCGTCTCCACCCAAGAGGTTCGATAGCATTGAGATGTTGTCATCACCGCTATAGACTTTAAAACCTTCAGGGCGACCCGCTATCAATGCTGCGATATTCATCAAGTTGCCCGTCGCCTCTTTAATGCCCACAATGTTCTTGTAGTCTTTTGCCAATTGCAGGGCTACCTCAGGCTTGATGGCTGAACCTGTGCGGCCTGGCACGTTATACAGGATTATGGGTATGTCGACGGCCTTAGCCACGCTTGAGAAGTGCAGATACATGCCGGCTGATGTAGGCTTGTTGTAGTATGGGCCAACAGTCAAAACAGCGTCAACTCCTGCCTCTTTAGCATTTCGTGTGTATTTTATGCAGCTCTCGGTTGAGTTTGAGCCTGTGCCGCCAATCACGGTCATACGGTGGTCAATGTACTTCACCGCATGACGGAACATTGCGGTATCCTCCTCCTCAGACAGGGTAGGGGTCTCGCCCGACGTTCCGCATACCACTACGCCGTTTGTGCCTCCGGCGATATGCATATCTAACAGACGGTCAAATGATTCGTAGTCAATAGAGCCGTCCTCTTTAAATGGGGTGACAAGGGCCGCAATCGAGCCCCGCAAGTTAAATTCAGCCATTTTGTTTAGCCTTGTATTTCTTTTTCCTGATGCGGAACCCGGTTTTATGTCGGGTGCCACATGGTGTTTTGCGTAATTTCAGAAAAGCCTACAAAGTTAATTTGTTTGCTACAAAAGAGAAAAAATAACACTTGGTTTTTCGTCCGTGGCGCGCTTTTTCAGTGATTGTCTTATGTTTATTCGACACTCTTTGACTTGCCGTGTCACTTCCTCATGACCACCATACGCCAATCTCCGTCACTCTCAACGTGCTCTGTCTTAAGCCCATTCTTCTCGCCTGCCAATTTTATGGCGTCCACATCCTCTTTCAGGAAGCCGCTTACCACCAAACGGCCACCCCTCTTTATCGCTGCTGCATAAAGATGCATGTCGCGTGTCAGGATCTCTCGGAATATGTTTGCGATGAACAGGTCATACGTCTCTTTCTTGTCAGCCACGGTCTCGGCCCCGCCTTTCCATGCCGTCACTTTCTCTTCCATCCCATTCAGCTGCGCATTCTCTCTCGTGTTATCCACGCTCCACTCATCAATGTCTGACGCGTCTACTTTCTCTGCGCCACGGAGTGCTGCCACAATTCCCAGGACGCCTGTTCCGCATCCCATGTCCATCACTCGCATCCCGTCCATAGTTGTGTTCATCAGCCAAGTGACAATCATTCGTGTCGTTTCATGATGCCCACTGCCAAAAGCGTTTTTCGGGTCTATTATGACGTCCATCTCCGTGCCCAACTTGCCGGTCTCCTCTGGCCCATGGATCACGCACCGCCCGTCGCATACATATATTGGTGTGAAGCCTGTCTTTTCCCACTCCGCGTTCCAATCCTCGTCTGGCGCATCCTCTACTGCCCACTCCACTTTTGAGCCTATTACTTCAGAACTAACGGCCGCCATTGTGTTTTCTTGCTCCCCGTCTCGCCAAAGCTCTTCCTGTATATATCCCTCAAATCCCTCTTCCGTCTCCACGAAGCTCTCAAATCCCGCCTCGCCCATCTCGTCCATCAACAATGCGGCTGCTATTTCGTTATTCGGCATCAACCGAACAGTTACTTTCTTATATTTCATTTTTATGGTGCTTTATGTCGTCTATGATTAATATGTTTTATTCCGTTATGGCATGTGTTTTGCAATTGGCGTAATCGCTGGGTTACAATAATACGCAAAATCTCAAAACTTCGTGTACAGCCCCACTTTTCATTTAATGACTTCGTGTTGCTTTTTGCCATTTCCTCGGTTTTTTTGCACTATAGGCACGAAGCTCCATTATTTTTGCTAAATTTGTTCCCTAATATGGAAGATATGTCATATGTTAAGCCCCATAATATCATGAGGAACTGTACATTACGAAATATAACGGCGTCTTTTGCCGCACTCTTCACTATGATCTTCGCCAGCATCACCGCTCAGGCGCAGACTGTCTATTCGACTTATTATGTCGGTGATAATAGCAATCTTATTGAGGACCATGGTTCAGCATGCCACTATACCAACCCGCGTATCTTCTTTACGGGCGGTTTGATTTATGTCAAGCCAATGC
Source organism: Bacteroidaceae bacterium (assembly GCA_963618945.1). Classification (GTDB taxonomy): domain Bacteria; phylum Bacteroidota; class Bacteroidia; order Bacteroidales; family Marinilabiliaceae; genus W3P20-009. The sequence continues at coordinate 40,839 of CAVETY010000014.1, read as the reverse complement.
CAGGCTCTGAAATGCCGTCGAGGTTGAGTGTCTACACTGCTCCTAAGAGCATTTACCTCTATTCGGTAGATGTCGATGGTAATGAGACTGAGATTGATCATATCGACAATAGCAACGCGACGAACGGTGTCTCTCCAAACGGTTGGATTGGTGTTAACACTGGTCTTGTCCGCTACAAGATGAACTCCGAACTTCAAGTCTATGGTAATGGTGTCGGAACAGGCTCTCGACTTAATGACTTGAAGGTCGTTCCTGATTATTACGGAACTTTTACCAACCCAACTACGGGTGCAATTGAGCAGATTAGCGCCGAACAGTATCAGGGAACAACAATGTTGGTCCGCGTTAATTTCGCTACCAAGATAAACACTGAGACCAGAAACATTGTCGAGGTTTATTTCGATCCTATCGGTGGACAGTTCGCAAGTGTCGTGACTTTTACTGATAAGTCTCCCGAAAATCTTGGACGTATAATTGATGAGGATGACACTTGGGCTTATTTCTCTCCTTGCCCGGACGGCCATCCAGTGGAGATGAGCATCGAGGGTGTTGATTATCCTTATCTGCCCGAAGGTGAGACGAACTATCTCGGCAACTCGTATTCAGTCAAGTATAGTTGGTACTTGGAAAATGATTCATGGGGACGAGGCAAGGGAGACTATGTCACTGACACTAAGTCTGATACAAGAACATATTACGATACCACCGTCACAAGTCAAAAAACGTCAGGCTCTGTCGAGTATAAGCCTGTAGCTCTTATTTTCCGAAATGGTGAGTATACTGGTTGTGCAGTCGAGCTTGGTGTTCCGTATGATATCTTCCTCTTCCAACCGCTCGAAGTATACGGAGCTTTTGCAAATACAGGTGGAGCCAGTGAAACTGAGACTGAAACAAAATCTATTGATAAGTTCTATGCCTGCTATGGTGATGATGTAACTTATACCCCGACTTTCAAGCAGGATCTTGATGGTGTTGTCACCACTCTCTCCTCTAATGTCTATTGGGCTCTCTATGAGGTTGATGAGGATGGCAATATCCTCAACACTGTTCAGGATTTTTCCGATTATGAGGAAGGCGACAACATTGTCTTTTCTAATGTTTCTGAGACTAAGCACTATAAGTTAGTTGCTGAGTATGCCGATGATGATGAGACTACTTATGGTGGTCATCATCGTGCGGGTAATATTAGTGAGCACCCTTGCCCAACCGAGAAGTTTTTCACTATCGAGGTTCGTCAAGTATCTGCTACCGCTGCTTTCACTCTTCCTGATGAGTATATCTGCGAAAACTCAGATCCTGAGATCGCTGTAACTGTATCTAACCTCCCTACTGGTGACACAGGTGCGGATTATGCTTATCGTTGGTACTATTCTGATGATGCAGGTACTACTTTAAATGATTTCAACACCACCGGCTATCTTCATAGCGGTGATGCTGATTGGGTAGACCCGACAACTACTGTTAAGAACGTTTATGAGAATATCAACGTTCCCACAGATCCCGCGGCTAATAGCCAAAAACTTATAAGATTCCAGTTCGCCAACACCTATGTTGTCGATGGCGCTAAGTATTATTGCCCCATTGAGGATGACGTGATGTTCACTGTCTACTATCGTCCAATCCTCGATGCTCCCAACGATACTGCTGTTTGTCAGGATCAACCCCTCTCTTTCAAGATCAACCTCTACGATTACTCTACTTTCTCTTCTTCCGTACCTTATGGTATGACTTACGAGATTTATCATGATGAGGATTGTAAGAATTCCGCTCGTGATGAGGTCATTACACTCTATGGTGATGAGGAGGGTAATAATCGTAAGCCAGCTCCTGAGGATTATAACGCTTTCAGGACAAGCTACCCATCTCTCTATATGTGGTGGGGTATTGAAAAGGCTCATCCCTCCGACGGCTCTAACCAATATGTCTACTACGCTCGTGTAAAGAATGAGGAGACGGGATGTTATTCTGACCCTGTCAAGAAGACTATTAATGTACTGCCGCAGCCTGAACTTACTACTGTTAACCCTGACCCCTCTTCTTTCTGCTTAAATGGCGATACAAAAGATCTTAAGGTAACAACGGCTCTTAACACCAACTATTCTGCTTATGACTTTGATAGTGTCGGCGCTTCAAAAGGAGATTTGACCTATCACTGGAGTTGGTATTACCCCGAAGGTGGTCTTATTGATTCAACTTCTGTTGTTAATTCTCTTGAGCTCTCTGGCGTATTTGATGACAATAAGGTTTCTACTTATGTCGGTGACGTCAAGTTCCAAGTCTATGCTACTGATGGAAACAAGTGTGGTTATCAGCTTGACTATGACGGCTCTGTCATTGCTGGCTCTAACAACATTGGCTTGACCTCGTTAACTCCTGCCGAGGGTGTTGTTAAGATTAATGAGAAGCCTGATTTCTCAATCGACCTACCTGCTTCTGATTCATACATCTGTGCGAATAGTGGTTCGGTCTCTATACCTTTGGCCTCCAATGATTCTCGCAAACTCCAGTTTACTATCACTCCCAAGGATGGCACGAATGTCACCACTAATTCACCTGTGGTAGTGAATGGTACTTCTACGGCTGATTTTATTGTTAATTTCGATGAGTCAGTTGTTGATGATGATCAGAAATTTGAGTTCACTTACACAGTTCTTGATCTTGATAACCTTGAGCAGACTTGTGACTCGACTTCAGAGTTCTCTTTCGTAGTCTATGAGCGTCCACAGCTGAGTCCTATACCTCGTATGTTCGCATGCGCAGGCCAACCTGTTCAGCTCGACCTTACTTTTGCTGGGAATATCTCAGTTCCTACTGCGGGTCTGACCTATAGAGTTTACTCTGATGCGGCTTGCACCACGGAGCTCGGCTCTCTGTGCAAACTCCTCAGCACTTCTGATACTAAGACAACAGCAACCAACGTCTCTTACTCATTGACTGGCGTCTTCACTCAAAACACCGGTCTCCAGACAATCTATGCTCAGGTAACTGATGAGCGTACTGGTTGTAAGTCAGACGCTCTGCCTATTGAGTTTGTCGTAACTCCTCAGCCTCTTGTCGACTATATCTCATTCTCTCAGACTGAGTTCTGCCGACATGATGACCCATCTGCCCTTATTGCGACGGCTCATCTCAATGGCGCATATACCTCATTCGATTACGCTTCATTCGGCGCTGAGATTCCAAGCGTAACCTACCATTGGGCTTGGACTAATGGTAAGTCTACCAACATCGGTTCTTCTGATGTTGTTGACAATGAAAATCTTACCAACTCATTCTCTGGTCTGACAGCAGAGGTCGGTAACCCCAACTTCACTGTCTATGTAACCGATGATAGCAATTGCGGTTATGTACTTGATGACCATGGTAATGTAACCGCGTCTAAGGCAAGTGTCGAGACTACTATACCTTCTGCTTCAATTAAGGTATACGCTCTGCCTTATCCCTATATTGAGTCAGGTGTGACTGCCTGCGCTAACGAGGGCGTTGTCAAGGTTCTTGTCGGCTCAAACGACGAGCGTAGTCTTGCCTTGACTTTCACACCTCAGTCTGCTGATGCTCCATCTGCTACGGCAAGTCTCAGTGTACCAGCTAACTCAAAGTCTACCAACTTTGAGGCGACTATTGATGTTACTAAGATAACTGACATCACGACTTATACTTACGATGTCCATGCTGCTGGCTATTGGCCTACTTGCGGAATGGATACCGTCCTCTCATTCACTGTCTATCCCGTACCTTCTGTAGCTATCTCTCCTGCTGATGGCCTCCGCAATGTTTGTCAAGGTGAGGCCTTGACTCTGACTGCCACTCCATCTATTACTGAAAACGGTGCTGCTGGAGCTGCAAGCCGCTACTCTTACAGGTGGCTCGATGGTACTACGGAAGTTGGAACTGCTAAGACTTTCTCTTGGCAGACTGAGACTACAACGGCAACTGGCGTACACTATCTCACTCTCGAGACGTCATATACTTTCGCCGATGGTCATGTTTGTACAACGACTTCGACCATTGACGTTTATGTCGACCCGATCCCTGAGTTCAATTTTGGTGATGACCAGACTATTTGTGAGGGTGAGACTGCTACTCTCTATGCTGAGGTTACCAATGCCTCTGCATACAACCACTCTGAATGGACTCAACCCAATGATTTCGAGGTTGAGATTCTTCCCAACAGTGGCGTAACGACTACCAAGGAGTATGACTATCGCTGGAGTTTCGCTGTCGCTCCCACCTCTACTCAGGAGTATTCAATCCGTGTAACCAACACGTTCACTGGTTGTGCGCCTAAGGATTACTCTAAGGTTACTGTAAATGTCAATCGTAAGGCTCACTTCAAAGTAACCGCCCTCTCTGAAACTGAGGTTTGTGAGGGCAATCAGGAAATTGAGGTCTCTATCTCACCTGTTAATGCCTCCGAGTTCACATCTGATTGGTCTACTCTCGTTGCTGACGGCTTTACTGTAGTCTCAGCTTCAGATTCAAAGATTGTTATCTCCGGTTATGTCTCTGCTACTGGCGGACCAGCATCCAACGGTAAGATTAATATCGGTAGCTCTATCTTCAAGGCTTCAACTGCCGCTGGTTGTGAGGTAGTCTTCGATAATGATCTTGTTCTTACTGTCAATTCAATACCCGATGCACCGGGCATCAAGTATGTGGCAAGCTCAAATGGTCAAGAGTATGTTTGCCAAGGACAGGATCAGTTCATCACTGTCATGCCTGCAAACATTGCCAACCCACGTTTCAGCTACGAGTGGTTCATCTCTGATACTGAGCCGAATGTAACTGACAAGGGCGAGATTAAGACTTCTACCGGCAGGTTCACTGTCTATACAAGGTCTCTTACCGCAAGCACCAAGATCTGGGTTCGTGCCATTGACACAACCCATCCTGTAACCCAGTGTCCTTCTGCTTTCTCATTCTATGAGATTGTAGTTAACCCTGTTCCTGCTCCATCTTATGCTGTAAATCAGGTTTGTGAGGGTGACAAGGGTACTATCACCATCACTGCGCCTCTCAATGACGCAACCCACACCTATACCTATAACTTCTTCAGCTCGGACGACACTAAGAATCCTCTCCAATCAGGTTCTTCTAATGTCTTCGAGACTGCAAATCTCAATGTCTCTACCAACTACTACATATCAGTAGAGCAGAATGAGACAGGTTGTACTTCAGACCCGCTCCTCTTGACTGTAACTGTCAATAAGAAGCCAGTCGGTGTAGCAACTGTCGCATATCAAGATGCTCTCGGTAATAGCACTATTACCGATCCTCTCGGTAATACTATTAACCGCACTGCTTTCTGTGAGGGTGAGTCTGGCAAGGCTATAGTTACCCTTGTCCCGACCATGCAGACTGCTGGTACCGCCTTCACGAGCAACCTTGTCTCTGTTTCTGATGGCAATGTCTCCGACTGGTCTAAGGACTCAGAGGGTCAGTGGTCATGCCCCAGCACCTATGTCTGGAATAACGATGTGACCCTCACTTTCGAGGTTACCGATGCCACTACGGGTTGTGTCTCTGATAATTTCTCAGTGACCGTCGTTGTTAAGCCAGGTCTTCCTGCTCCTGTCATCAAGATTAATGATGACGCTAAGGAGGTTTGCTATGATGAGGCTCAGGATATAACAGTTGAATTGGCTTCAACTTACTCTTACCCATCTACCACTGTCCAGTTTGTTTTCTACATGCTGGATAAGAATACAGGTGCTGTCCTCGCTGGTCCTATCGCTTCTAAGACGGGCATCATAAATGGCTCAACCACATCATTCAACATTAAGGACAATGTCTACTTCCGCGCTTATGCTTATGATGCTGCGTCTGGTTGTATGTCACCCGTCTCAAATGATGTTGAGGTAGTTGTCAACAAGTTGCCTATACCTACTGTCTCCGTCTCGGCTGATAAACTTTGCCCTGGTGAGACTGCAACGCTCACTGTCAACGAGACTTATGTCTCTTACCTCTGGCTTGATGGTCAGACTCGTAACATGACAACCCAGTCTGTTGACGTGACTCTCGACAAGACTCAGTCTTTCCGTGTCCAGGTAACGGATGAAAAGGGTTGTCAGAGCCTCCCCGTAAGCACCACCATTACTGTATTCCCTCGTCCTTCATTCACCCTCGCTGCTGATCCCTCAACGGTATGCCAGGGAAGCAATGATGATGTCATTATTAAGATTACTCCTGAAAATGACCTCGATTCCTCTGCTTCTGAGAAGGTTGAGTTCGAGAACGCCTATACTTTCACAACCATTGCTCCTGGCACTGGTGTCGTAACTTCTCGCATTAATGCGGACGGCGAGACTGAGTACGTCGTAACTGGCCACACTTGGACTGAGGCTACGGAGTCTTTCTCTGCTACTATCCGCTCAACCTCCGATTACAACTCATGTCTCTCTGACGTTGAGACTGTAACTGTCTATGTTGTCGGTGCTCTGCCTAAGCCTGATGCCTATACAACAGCTCCTCAGGATGGCAGCAAGACTAAGGATGTCCATATCTGTGAGGAGACCACTGATCCTCTGACTGTCTACATTGATAACATTGCGGCTTATCCGACCGCTGGTAATATCGTTTACTCTTACCATTGGTATTCTGACGCAGCTGGTGCAAATGAGCTTGTCAATGGTTCTGACTACACTGTAGATTACTCTAAGGGTACAATTACTTTTGTCCCGAAGGCTAACATGACTATTTACGCTAAGGCAGTCAGGGAGACAGAGCCTAACTGCTCTTCTGAACTTAGCGAGGTGGTCAAGATAACAATGGAGTCTTTGCCCTCCGCTCCTGTTGCTAACGACGCCTCTAAGGCTTATGTATGCCAACCTGAGGACAAGGATCTGAAGATTAATCTCACTGTTCTCAATCCTGCTTCCGATAACAAGTACCACTGGTACACTGCAGACGGAAAGGAAATTGGCGTAGCTCAGGGAACTGATCCATTTGTAATTGACGCTCCAACCGAGACAACTTCTTACTACGTTGTGACTGAGAGTGTGTATGGCTGTTTCTCTGATGCCTCTAACACCATTGAGATTAAGGTAAGCTCTAACCCTGTCATTGTCGCACTTGAGGCTCCTGCTTCTGACATCTGCTCTGGCGAGTCTGTCTCTATGTCAGTCGGTGTCGAGGGTTCAACTGAGGGCATTACCTACCAATATGTTATCACAAGCTCTAACCCGGCAAGCACTCTCGCTACAACTGGCGTTATTGATAACTCAGGCATTCTTAATACTTCAGCACTTAATGTCTCTGATGCCGAGACGCTGACCTTTACTTTCAATGCCATTTATGGAGGAACCTGCCTCTCGCTCAACAATGTCCAGTATGTTGTAACTGTCCATGCTTATCCGACTTTCAACTCGGATGTGGTAACACCTAACCCTGTTTGTGAGGGTGAGGATCTCAGCTTCTTGATTTCAGGCGTTACCTCACATGACGGTTCTGCTACTCTTAAGCAGGTACGCATTGTTGATGCCAATGGCAATGTGCTTGTTTCTCAGGATAACGTCGTCTCTGGCTCAAATGTAAGTTTTGAGCTTGACAAGACTGTTCTTCCCAACGGCATAACTCGTGACTACCTCCCGCTCACTTATGAGATCGAGGATGCTCATTGCACATTGTCTCAGCAGGTTAATCTCGACTTCAACGATATACCTGACTTTGAGATTGAGTCAAAGGATGGTGGTGTTGAGCGTGATGGCAAGATTAACTTCTGCCGCAACGATAACATCCGATTGGGTCTTGTCGCTGAACTTCCTGCAACTGACAAGGAGAATCGTGCTATAACGTATACTTACCAGTGGAAGTACAATGGCGGCAATATTTCGGGTGCTGTTAACTCTGAGCTCAGCATTTCTGGTATCACCCCATCGGAATCTGGTGTCTACTCTCTTGTTGTGACAACTTGGCGTGATGGTGTCAAGGCCTGTGAGTACTCTCGCTCTCTTGACATTGTCGTTAACGAGTTGCCCGAGGCCGAGATTTATGGCGAGCATATTTTCGATTACTATTGCACAGACGGCGAACTTGACCTCTATGGCAATGAGAACATGAGGAAGTATGTTTGGACCATTGAGTCAAATCCCGCATACTCTCTCACGAAGACTTATGGCGATGCTGATTTTGACAATCACATTCGTGTAAGTTTCGCAGATCTCAATATCTCGACAAATGACATCTGGCTCGCTCGCCTTGTCATTACTGATGAGAATGGGTGCGAAAGCCTTGAGGCTCAAGCAAACTTCTTTACCGCCGTTCCTCCTGTTATTAACGAGGTCTATGGCACTGAGGCTTGTGAGGATAAGGCATTTGTCATCACTGTTGATCAGGATAAGTCTGACTATGAGTTCGAACTCTATGAGTCAGATGGTGTAACGGTTGTTCCAAATTGTGTCTACAATGCGGCCGATCACTCTATCACAACACCTACAGATCTTCCCGAGGGTAGTTATGTTATCCGTGTCAAGGATACAGATACCAACTGTACTACTGATAAGGACATAACCCTTGTGCGCTACGATATTGTCCCGGTATTCGAGCTCCAGCCCGATCCGACTAATCGTTTCTATTGCTACAATGGTCTCGTCGCGTTTGATGTTACTCTCGAGGAGAACAATGGCCACGATGACTTCTTTGAGAAGATTGAGGATGTTCAGCTGACGCTCGATTACACCTTCAATAATGTCTCTATCCGCACCGATGTACCTGTGACTCTCACAGAGAACAAGTTGCATGTCGAGTTCAATCCTAATGATCCTGCGTACAACTTGACCCCGAGTGATGTCCCTTACGCCATCTTCGCTACTGTTAGCTACAAGTTCAAGACTGACATAAATGGTTACCTCAGCTGTGATGGCAACGGACAGCAGAACCTCCGTATTGTCGAGGTTCCTGTAATCGAGACTGAGCCTGCTCTCCCTGTATGTCTTGACACTGACATCAAGTTCATTGTAACTACAGACAACGTAACTGCTAAGGCTGGTTCGCAGAGCTATGTCTTCTATGTCAACGGCGAGCAGGTCGTTAACGCAAGTGGCGACTACTCTTCTAATGTATTCGATTCAGCAGAGCATCCTGAGATTGATTTGAAGGAGGGCGACAAGGTTACCGCAGTAGTTGTCATGGATGAGTATGGCAATAGCTGTACTTCAGAGCCTGTCGTAGTCTCATTCAAGGGCGACTTCAAGCCTGTCATTGAGAATGTCAATTCTACTGATTATCTCTGCCTCGGTCAGGATATTACCTTCGACATTGAGAGCCAGAGGCCTGAGTCTGTCACTGACGACTCATTCATCTTGAGGGCTATTAAGAGCTACAACCTCTTCATTGTCGACAGCAAGGGTGAGTATCAGTATGGTTCAACAGTAGACGTTTCTGCATCTCTCCCTCTCACGACTCCCGCTTCTGTCAAGTATGATGGTGAGGATTCTGAGATTAAGATCTACGCCCTCGTAACTGACGAGGATGATTGCGAGGTCAAGACTAACGAGGTCACTGTCAAGATTAACCAGTTCAAGATTGTTGACATTGTCGTCACAAACGAGAATGGCGATGTCATGACCACTGACGACCTCTGCGCTGATATCGATTACACTTACACCGCCATCCTTCACGATGGTGATGGCAATGTAATCACTCCGGGTAATGATTATGACTTTACCTTCACTTTCGATGGTGAGGAGTGGTCTGATCATTCAGCTGGCAACTATCTCTTAGACTATGTCAAGGGCTCTCATGCTGTGACTGATGGTTATATCACCATGACTGTCAATGTCATTAATCTTGTCACAGGATGTCAGACGGATGCCACCCTCAACCTCTACAAGCCTTATTCAGAGAACTTTAAGTTCCACGCTAAGCCTGATCCTCAGGAAAAGCTGAATGAGTCTTACTTGCCCGTCGATGATACTCCTGAGAACGCCCGAGTATTTGAGATTTGCGCTGATGATGACTTCAGTATGACTATGAATGGTTCTATAGTAACCATCATTGCCAATGGAGTAAAGGTTGCTACTTACACTAATGGCACCCTTTCTCAGACCATTGACGAGTCTGTCCTCGCTACAAGTCAGATTAAGCCCTCTTATGACGCCACCTCTGGTCAGACCACGTTCAATTTCACCATTGAGCCTAACATGACCAAGTACCAGCTCAGCTATATCGTTAGTGATGGAACTTGCGAGGTTGAGACTGACGTATGGCAGTTCATGAAGTATGGTCGGATGACTATCATCGCCCTCGATGAGCAGAATGTTGATCGTAATGTCGGCGGCGTCGTCACTCTCTGCCAAGGTGAGTCTGTTGACTTCACTCCTCAGATGGATTATGACTATGCTGATGGTTATAATTTCTATCTTGACGGAACTGCCATTTCAACTGAGGACTTCAAGACCCTTGTCCAGAACTATGTTGCGACAACTGTTGGCACTTATGAGCTGATTGTCAAGTTTAAGTCTGGACGTGCCGACTGCTTCAACAAGGTTACGATTGATGTCAAGGAGGCTCCTGTTCCTGCTGTTGACTTCGGTGGCATTACTCCCGACGCTGTTGTTCCTGAGACTGAATGGACCTTCTCGGTTTGTGAGGAGACTGATGTCAATATGGTTCTCTCTGGTGCTGAGGCCTACACTATTACCTCTGCGGTCCGTGGTGGCGATAATGTAATCGACCAGTTTGTAACTGCCGGTCAAGGTGCTGCCTTCAGCCAGAATGTAAACCTCCCATTTGTCGGAACTGGTGACTTCTGTACCTATGTCCTCAATGTTCTCTACGAGGTCGGCAATTGCACAAAGACTGCAACTATAAATATCAACGTCTACAATAATCCTGAGGCTGAGTTTATTAATAACACGCCTAAGTCTCTGGTTATCGCAGGCACTGAGGTTCCTGTAGACGTAACACCCGGTTATGCCAACTATGAGTTCATTGTAGACGGTGTGACCGTCCAAAATGGACCTTCTAACACTCTCGCTGGAGCTGACAATGTAATGACAACCTCTGCAACAATAGAGGTCGTTGTTACCAATGCTTTCGGTTGCCAAATTGTCATCAAGGCAGACGTTAAGGTTCTTGAGGGTATTGAGGCTAAGACGATTGTCGCTTCTTCCGACTACTATTGCTCCGAGGATGCAGGCGTCTCTATTTCTGTTGTTGAGCCACAGGATGGCGTGACTTATGAGATTGAGAACATGGCTAACCTCCAGCCTGTAACCTGTGTTGACGGTTCGGCTGTCGTATGGGAGCCTGTACGTCTGACCGACCCGGCTACTGTCAATCCGCAGACCTTCGCTGTGGTTGCTTACTATGAGAGCTTGCCTGAGCAGAAGTTCTACATGGCGAACACTGTAACGGTTGAGGAGGTTACCTCTCCCGTTGATGCTACAGCTCCAACCTTCACAGCAAGCAATTGCGCCGAGGTTCAGTCACCCTCTTTCGTATGGACTGTAACAGGTGCCGATCCAACCAATACCTATTGGCTTGTTGATGCAAACGGCACTGAGTATGGTCCAATCAATACGACTACCTCTACATTTAATATCGAGGTTTACAACATCCTCAATGGTGCTATTGGTGCAACACCCAATGGTGAGTACCATATCATTGCACGTACTCAGCGTCAGTATGGCGACAACGCTGGTCAGTATGTCTGTGAAAAGGTTCTCGATGGTGTCCTGACAATCGACATCCCGACAACTAACAGCTACGATGTCCTTGTCAACCCTGCAAATGGCAACATCTGTATTGATGACCTTGAGGGTGTTGATGTCTACATCACGGCTTCTGACTACGACCCTGCGTTCGCTCATCAGTATGTCCTCTATCAGGATGGTGTGGAGATCGCACGTAAATCTTCAACTGCTGCTGGTGGTGAGATTCGCTTCTCGAATATTACTCTCCCTGGCGTAGGCACCTATAAGTTCACAGTTGTTTGTGAGTTTAATGGCTGCTCAACTGCAATGAACAATGCGGCAGAGGTTAAGGTCTACGCGGCTCCTGAGAATCAGACTCTCACTGTCGATAATGATGGTTACTTCTGCTACGATGCAACAGGTGCGACCATTACTGTTGGTGGTCAGCAAGAGGGTTATCTCTATAAGCTCTATCGTAATGGTGTTGATACTTGGACTGCAAAGGATGCAACTGGTGCTGACGTAACAGTCTCTTACAACCATATCGGTGATGCTTCTGGTGAGCCGTTCACGTTCGAGAACGTAACAGCCGCCGGCACTTACACTGTTAAGGTATTCATTCCAGATCTTGAGCGTTACGAGACCTCTTGTGTGACTGAGCTTGTTGGTTCTGTTGAGGTTAAGCCTATCGCTGAGCCTACTAAGCCCGATGCTCACATTGCAAAGGTTGAACTTGGTGTTATCGGTTCCGATGAGGTCACCGTATGTATCGATGAGCAAGTACGCGTGACTCTCCTTCAGCCTGAGGCTTGGGATCTGCCCGACTTCGAGGTTCACTACTCTCTCTATGACGAGAATGGCAACTTGTTGACTCAGACTGAGGTTGAGAACCTCTCTAACTCAAATAAGGTTGTATTCAACGACTTCTCAGCTGAGGAGGTCAACCTTGAGGCCGGCACGCACAAGGTTACCGTTATTGCAACGCAAACTCGTGTCCTCTCTGATGGCTCTAAGCTCGAGTGTGTACAAGAGTTCCCTGAGCTCCTTACTCTCATTGTCAAGAACCGTCCTTCTGATGGCTCTGAATATCTGACTATTGATGACGCGGTTGACTCTGACGATCCTTGCTACGGTGTTGACATTGTTATCAATAACCCGAACACTTCTGCCCTTGATGAAGTTGAGTATATCCTCTATCTCATTGATAACACTACGGGTACCTCAACTCTCAAGCGTATCGCCTCTATCAAGCCTTATCTCGGTGATGAGCCAAGGTTCACTGACATCAGGAATGGCAATGGCGACTACCAAGTCGTAGCTTACAATGGTGCATGCTCCGACATTATCCAGCCTGATCCAATCCACGTTGAGCAAGATAAGTACGCTCAGGTACAGGTTCTTGATGTTGAGGACTTCATGTGCCAAGGTGACCCCGGTGTTAGCGTAGGTCTCATGGATAGCGAGGCGAATGTCATATATCGTCTCTATTACATCCAGCCCTCTGATTACGTCAAGGCCTTCACTCAGCAGGAACTCATTGATGAGCATCCTGGCATAATGATCTCTGAGTACAATAAGGCAACCTTCGACCATCAGCGTGTCATCTTCTCTAACCTTGATTACCAGGATGGTAAGGTATCCGATCTTCTTAGAAAGGATGGTTACTACTACGTTGTCTCAATCAAGGATACCCCCGACGCATGCCCTGTCGCTTCTCCTGTGACCAACTTCCAGTCTCTCAAGCTGCCGAAGTCATTCAACCTCATGGAGAACCGCGTCTACTGTGACGATAAGGGTGTTGAGCTCTATGTCGAGCATAGTGAACTTGACCCGACTGCCAAGATCACTTACATGCTCTACAAGAAGGACGATGCTGGAAATCTCACTTACATCGGTGAGGTTGAAAGTGATGGCTCCGACATGCTCAAGTTCAAGAACGGATCGCAAGATCTCTTCGTAACCGAGGGTACTTATGCTGCAATAGCAATCAAGGAGTACACGCTTGAGGTTGACGGTCAGGTTAAGAACCACATCTGTACCTCTGCTCTTGCTACTGAGGTTGTCGTCAAGCCTGGCGAATCTCTTGACAAATACAAGTTCGATGATGTCGAGATTGTAATTTGCAACTCGGAGACAGCTGAGTTCTCTATGCCAACCTCTTCTCTCGGTTCTGATGTCAAGTACTACCTGACGGATGAGAATGGCGATCCTCAGACTTCTGCTATCCAGGAGTTCTCTTATAGTGGCACTGGCGATGTGACATTCACCAAGCTTGTTGATGGTGTCAATATCATTTGGGCCTCTTATGTACACTACGATTGTCTTGTTGAGATCGGTAAGGTGACTGTTACCCGTCATCCCGCAATACCTGAAAATGTTATCAATGAGACTGTCTGTGGCGAAAATGGCGCTGACTTCGCAATCGACTCGAAGTATCTTGTTGACGGAGTCACCTATTACATCAAGGATGCTGACGGCAATGTGATTGCTCAGCAGACTTATGACGCCGCAACAGGTTCTACTGTCGAGTTCCATGGACTTGCGGCTCAGACTTACGAAATCTATGGTGCCTTTGGCGGTGTCGGTGGCGAGTGTGAGACATACATGGGCTTGCTCGCTGCTGTCAACCCGGCTGCTGATGTCGTCCTTTATGTGAACGGTGCTCAGTACAAGTCTGGCGACGAGATTGAGATTTGTGCAGGCCTGCCCTCTATGGTGACCATCACGCCCAAGAATGTGAGTGTAACAACTTACAATTTCTATTGGAAGGCCGATGGCGCTGCCGATAAGGATCTCCGTTACAGTGGATCTAACAATACTTGGATCTTCACTGATGAGCTCAAGGGACACACTGATGTCGTCCTCAGCTTCAGCATCGAGACTGTCTGTGGTGAGTATGCTCTCACAGACACCTTCACAATTCACGTGAAGGGTTCTACTGTCGGAGAGAATCATCTCTTCGCTAAGGATGGTATCGTTGACTACTGCGCAGGTTATCCTGTTGTCAAGCTCGGATATGACGCTGCTGTCAAGGGTGAGACTTACCGACTCTATAAGGTCACTGGTGAGATTGACCCTGAGAACAATGTCTATGACGATGAGTTGATGGATATACAAGAGATTCCCAGAAACATTGAGAATCCATCTAATATCCTTTACTTCAACGGATGGGGTTATTTCGATGGCACAACGGGCGATTCTAAGCTCTATGCTTCAGCTGGTTGCTACTATGTCGACATAACCGAGTCTAATGGCTGCTCATACACAACTGACCTTCTCTGTGTGACTGAACATCCGTCTCCAATCGGTGTAGGCGATTCTGCATTCTATGTCTTCGTTGATCCTGATACCAACATAGCTGACTTCTCTACTCAGAACTTCGAGTATGGTGTTCTTGATGGCAAGTTCGGTTATGCTATACCAGTAGTAGGTTACAAGTATACTCTTGTCAAGGATGGTGAGATTGTTAAGGCAACTGACGCTAATGGTGTCGAGACCGAAATCTCTATCACTCCGACTGAGGAGACTGACTACATAACCTTCGGCTTTATCAAGGACTACAAGCAGGATTCTGACGGCAACACTCTCGACTACATCTATATGTCGGGTGACTCAATCTTCAGTGGTGAGGGTCTCTACTCTGTGCTTGTCGAGTCTCCCTACTGCTCAGTCTACTCTAATGAGGTGACATTCGTTGAGGAGGAGCTTGTCGCATACAATGTCGAGATTTACCTCAACAAGAATGAAGTCTCCAGGATTGTGGACCTCATACCGCGTTACGTCTTTAATGATGGCTCAAATGCTGCCGATGGTGATGAGTGGGGACGTTCTCACAAGTCTAACCATAAGTACATTGGCTGGAGTTCAAAGATTGACCGCATCTACTATCCTAAGGTGATTAGTGATGAGGATGGTTATTACATCAATGACGCCACTGAGACGCAGTTGATTAATAAGACAGAGGATCCTGATTACTTCCGTGATGGATATACCAACATCAAGGGTACTTACAGCCTCTCTTCTGGCGCTTCAGGCCGCAAGGTCTACACAGGAAAGAGCGGTGCTTCTAATGTCTGGTTCACCCTCTTGCCTCCTGAGCAGAAGATTAACGGCTCTTATGGCTTCGTTAATGTAGACTACACCCCGAGTGACTCATCTGTCATTTCGACCCAGACCCCGACCGGCTACTTCTTCTACATGAAGCAACCGTCGTTCTATGGCCGTGAGGTGCTTGAGTACTACATTGAGAACTATCAGATGCCGGGACGTAAGTCTAACACTGCCACTATCACGATTCTCTGCGGTAATGAGGATACGGGAGACGATACATCTGTATTCCTTATCCCGAATGCGTTCTCACCCAATGGTGATGGTCTTAATGACTACTTTAAGATTATCATCCCTGACATGTATCTCGACAATTCCGAGAGTAAACTTCAGGTATTCAACCGTTGGGGTACGCTCGTCTATCGCTCATCTGGCCTCAGGTATGGCGAGAACGACGAGTGGTGGGATGGCACCTCTTCTACCTCTAACATGGTCACCGTCGGCAACAAGCTGCCTTCTGGTACCTACTACTACGTGTTCACTATAACGTTCATTGATAAGGTTCACGCCACCAAGTCAGAGCGTAAGATGCACGGTTATATTGAACTTCGTAGATAAAACTTGAAAACTACTACCATGAGCTATATGAGGACTATAAATAGATATATAAGCTCCCTTGCTCTATTGTTTGGTCTCGCATGGGTTGACGCCCATGCGCAAGACCAGGCGGTATTCAATGACTATATATCTACGCAGGGTATTCTCAACCCTGCCTATAATGGTTCGCGAGACGTCATTAGCGCGATGGGCATCTTCAGGTCGCAATGGACCGGCTTTGAGGGTGCGCCATTCACGGGCGCTCTCAATGTCCACGGTCAGGTCGACAAGATGAAGACGCTTGGTGTCGGTGTCACCATTATGAATGACCATGCTGGTTTTACTAACAACCTTGAGTTCAACGCCGCCTCTTCCTATAAAATCAGGATTGATAAGCGCAATGAGGTTCGTCTCGGCCTTCAGGTTGGATTCAAGAATGTTATCTACAATGCCAATAAGGCCGTTACAGTCGACTATGGTGACCCTGTTTTTGACGGGCGTATAAGCAAGTTCGGCTTTAACTTCGGTTTTGGCGCTCTCTTCATGGCTACGAAAGGCAATTATTTCGCAGGTCTCAGTATCCCGCGCTTCTTTGCCAATAAGTACGACACGGATAAGCAGGAGATTAGGAATATCGTCTCCTTTAAGGATCTTCATACATACGTCTATGGTGGCTATATCTTCTCTGTGGATGATTATAAGATTAAGCCAACCGCGCTTTTCCGTATTGTGCCAGGTGCCCCTCTTGAAATCGATGTATCTTGCTCCATTCTCTTTCAAGAACGATTGTGGGTAGGACTCTCTTACAGGACAGTGACTGATATTGTAGCTTTCGCTGACTATCAGATTAATCAGTCTTGGGCGCTGACCTATTCGTTTGACTTCCCTCTTAACGATATAAAGAAATATACTGTAGCTGGTACTCATGAGATCGGCATCAGGTATGACTTTCAGCTCAAACGCCGTCCTGGCATGAGGTCTATCAGATACTTCTAAATCTGATTGATCGTCGCTATATTTCTCTTAATCAAACAGAAACGGACCAAAAGCTCAAAAGCGTCTTTTTCACTAAGTGATGCTTTATGTAGTTTTATCCGTTGATGTTGCCAATAAGGGATTAATAAATATTATCTTTGTGCATTAAAGAGACACAAGAACTGACATGAGATACGTACTATCAGCTTTAATTCTGGTTAGCCTTTGTTTTTCAACTGAGGCGTTTGGTCAGCGAAAGGAGATTCGTAAGGCCAAAGCTGCTTATGATGAGGAAGATTGGTATCATTGCACCGTCTATTACGATCAGGCTAAGGAAAAAGGCGCCGTATTAAGTCTTGACGACAAGAAAAGCATCGCACGCTCTCTCTTCGAACTCAACCAGAAGATGAAAGCGTTCGAGTACTATGCCGAGATGGAGTCAAGCTTATCAGGTGAGGATATCTATTACTATGCCCGTACGCTTCACTGTATCGGTCTTTACGAGCAGGCGATTGAGTGGTATGACAAGGCTAAGAAGTCTGGAGCTGTGTCTGGTAAGGTGATGCAGGTCAATGATCTTATTGAGTCTTGCCGTTGGGCAATGGCCAACTCGACCAATAACGACAAGGTCCGTGTCAACCCTGCAAGGGCTTTCATCGGTGTGACTCAGTCTTTCGGTGTCCAGCGTTATGAGGATAAAGTTGTTTACTCTTATGCGTCAGTTAATAGTGGTAAGCTTGACAAGAATGGTAATCCCTTCTTGAACCTCTATACTCTTGATTTTGCTGATGGTGATGTTCAGGAAGGCACTCCTAAGCCATTTTCTCAAAATCTCCAATCTGAGTATCACGTCGGCGCTATCTCATTCACGAGCGACAAAAAACATATCTTCCTCACAAAGACTGTCTATGTCAACAAAGAGCCTCGTGTGAAGATTTATGTAGCTGACTATGACGGCAGCGATTGGGTAAATGAGAGGGTGATTGAGTTTGATAGCGATGATTACGATTTCGCCCATCCCTCTGTGTCTCCAGATGATAAGTATCTCTATTTTGTCTCTAACATGCCGGACCATACCAAGATTTATGGTAAGGATGTGAAGAATTATGGTGGCAAGGATATCTATCGTGCCGTTTTTGCTGGTGATGTCAACCATTTCTCTAAGGTAGAGAACCTCGGTACTGAGGTAAATACTTATGGTGACGAGGTTTATCCTATCCTCAATCCCGATGGAAAACTCTATTTCAGCTCGGATGCGATGAAGGGTTATGGTGGACTTGATGTCTACTGCTCTGAATACATTGACGGCAAATGGCAGAACACCCACAACATGCTTTTGCCTTTCAACGGCCCTGGTGATGACTTCTATTACATTGCCTACGGCAGTGATAAGGTTGATGGTCTCATGTCTAAGTTCAGCAATGACGATGGCACCGACATGTTCTATAAGGTAGAGTCTCGTGATGTAACTGAGACAGCCGTAATGGATATGCCTCCCGTTTTCGGTCTCTCTAATGTTGAGGAGCATAAGGCTGAGATAGCGCAGGAGACTCCAGCTAATGTTGAAAGCCTTGATTGGACCGTCAAAGTCTACAGCACATACAATAATGAAATTATCTCAGGCGCAAAAGTTCTTCTCGCTAAGGAGGATACTGAGGATGAGATTTCTTCCAAGCTTACAGGTACTGATGGCAGCGCGACATTGCCCGTCCCAACTTCTGAGTTAAGTGGAGATAAGGAAGTCATGCTTATTGTCTCCAAAGATGGTTTCAATGAGAAGACTCTTCAGGTTACAACTGATGAGCTCATCGAGATTGGCAAAGAGGGCGTCAAGTTGACCCCAATCTTCAATGACGCTGTCCTTGATGACATCTCAGGCATGGTAATAGCTTATGGTGACGACCTCAATTCTGATGCCTATACTACCCTCGATAAACTTGCTGATTACCTCATTAAGTCTCCTGGTGTAGTTGTGAAGCTTAATGCTCATACCGAGGCCAAGGGCAACAGATATGGTAATCTCCAGATCTCGCAAAAGATGGCAGATAAGGCCAAGGATTATCTGGTTTCAAAGGGCGTCAAGGATGAGCAGCTTATCCCTCGTGGATATGGCGAGCGTTATTTGCTTAATCGTTGTCATCGTGGAATCTATTGCGATGCTGCTCAGCATAAGATCAACCGCCGAATTGAGGTTGTTGTCTGGAATGTCAGGAAGTAAGTGATAACACACAAAGAAAGCACAACGGAAATGAAAACTACTATATTTTCTCTTGCTTTGCTTCTGTCGTTGTCTTTTACAAATGCAGAAGCGCAGAGCATTGAGTCTCAGAGAACATCGCAACGAATCGTCACATGGTCCGATAGTGAGCTCCCTGCTTTCTCAATTCAAATATCGGCATCTAAAACACCTCCCACTGATGCAAGTTTCGCCAAGGGGCTGGATGTCGTCTACGAGTATAAGTCACCTGATGGCCTTGTGAAGTATTTCTATGGAAAGTATGCTTCTTACGCTGAGGCCAATAAGGAGATTAAGAGCATACGCTCAAAGGGATTTGACTCCGCTTTCATTGTAAACCTGAGGGCTTATGCAACAGGTGAGAAGCCAGCTAACGGACAAGTCCTGACAACGGGTGGTAAACCTCTCCAGGTTGATCCTAATAAGGATTATGTTATTCAGGTAGGAGCTTTCCGTTACCCGTTGTATATCTCTTTCTTCGAGAATGTCGGTGATGTGTACGAGTATCGGTTGAATGATAAAATCTTCCGTTACACCACTAAGCCGATTAAAGGAACTGAGGTCAAGTCTGAATTGCAGCGTATCCAAGGTCTCGGTTACAATGCGGCTTTCGTAGTTGAGTATTCTCTTTACGCTCCTTACAGAATCGAGTAAGAGATTAAAGTATAACAGCAGGGCAGTCTATCGCTGGCAGTTTTTTCTGTCTGAGGAAAGTCCGGGCAATGCAGAGCGTCGCGCTTCCTAATTAGAAGAATTGCCGCAAGGTATTGTGAGCGTAGCAGAAAATAACCGCCCTGAAAGGGGTAAGGGTGAAAAGGTGGGGTAAGAGCTCACCGCGTGTTGGGTGACCAAGACGGCATATACGCATCCGCGAATTGTAAGGCCATGTATACTCAAGTCGGACCTCGTGTCCGCAGAAGTTGCTCGCGGCTGGAATCCGTAAGGGTTCGCTTGAGGGGGTAGGCCGCTTGAGGCAATCGGTGACGGTTGTTCCAGATAAATGATAGACCCCGCCTTTGGGCGGAGACAGAACTCGGCTTATAGCCCTGCTGCCATATTAGCCTCCTTGCGCGTCATGGCGTAAGGAGGTTTTTATTTGTTCTTAGATATGCAAGTTTGTATTGCGGAGAAACCCTCGGTGGCTCAGGAGATAGCCAAGGTTTTGGGGGCGACATCAAAAAATAAAGGTTACTTTGAGGGCAATGGCTATTGTGTCACTTGGACTTTTGGCCATCTGTGCGAACTCAAGGAGCCTCATGATTATGACCCTGTGCTGAAGCGTTGGGATATGCAGTTATTGCCTATCCTACCTCAGAAATTCAGCATAAAATTGAAGGGTGATAAGGGTATAGCGTCTCAGTTTCACGTAATCAAAAGTCTCTATGCAAAGGCTGATGCCATTATTAATTGTGGTGATGCAGGACAGGAGGGTGAGCTGATTCAAAGATGGGTCATGCAGTTGGCTGGTGTCCATTGCCCCGTTTACAGACTTTGGATTTCATCCTTGACCGAGGAGTCTATACGTGACGGCTTTAAAAATCTAAAGTCGGCAACTGATTTTGACAGTCTCTATGCGGCAGGATCCGCTCGTGCCATAGGTGATTGGTTGCTTGGAATGAATGCGACGAGGGCATACACATTGAGGTATGGCGCACGCGGCATGGTTCTCTCCATTGGACGCGTTCAGACCCCAACGTTAGCTCTTATTGTCCAACGTTATAAGGAGATAGCCAATTTTAAGCCCGAGAAATATTGGGAGCTGAAGACAAAATATCGTGATGTCGTTTTTTCTGCGACCTCTGGCAAATTTGACGATTTTGAAAAGGGAAAGGCAGCCCTTGAAAAAATAAAGGACTCTGACTTTCAGATTGATGACGTCAAGAGTAAACAGGGGAAAGAGGCTCCTCCACCTTTGTTTGACCTGACTTCGCTTCAAGTCGAGTGTAATAATAAACTTGGTCTCTCTGCAGATGAGACGTTGCGCATTGCTCAGACTCTCTACGAAAATAAATTCACTACTTATCCTCGCGTTGATACTCGTTTCCTGACGGATGATATCTATGCCAAGGTTCCTTCTATCCTTCGGGGAATGAGGCCCTACGAGAACCTCATTTCCCCTCTTCTCTCCTTGCCCAAGTTGCCTAAATCAAAGAAGGTTTTCAACAACCTCAAGGTGACGGACCATCACGCGATAATCCCTACTGGCGCCATGCCATCACCCAGCCTCTCTATTAACGAGAAGCGCGTGTATGATATGATTGCTAAGCGGTTTATTGCTAATTTCTATCCGGACAGCTCTGTGCTGCTCACAACAGTCCTTGGCAGTGCAGATGGCGTTCAATTTAAGGTTAATGGCAAGCAGATTGTCGATCCCGGATGGCGAGCGGTCTATGGAAACCAGAAGATGGATGATGATAAGGATGAGCAGGGTGGGGGAGTTCTGCCAGAATTTAAGGTAGGAGAACGAGGCCCTCACGAACCCTCTCTTCAAGAAAAGCAGACAACCCCTCCTAAGCCCTATACCGAGGCTACTCTTTTGCGAGCCATGGAGACCGCTGGAAAACAGGTTGAGGATGGTGAGTTGCGTGAGCTTATGAAAGAGAATGGCATAGGCCGCCCGTCTACGCGAGCTGCCATCATTGAGACTCTCTTTAGACGAAAATATATTTTCAAGGAGAAGAAAAATCTTCAGCCTACTATTAATGGGATTAGGCTAATTGATACTATTGCCTCGCCACTTCTTAAAAGCGTTGAGTTGACAGGCCAATGGGAGCGCAAACTCAGGCAAATTGAGAATGGGGAGTACACGACGGCAAAGTTCAAGGAGGAGATGGTGGCTATGGTTTGCGATGTGGTCAACACTGTTCGCAATGACTTAACTGCCATGCGTTTCCAACCAGTCGCCGACGAGCCAACTAAAGGCAAAACAACAAAAGCCTCTAAGTCTCAGGCCTCATCATCTTCCCCAAGTGCGTCTTCTTCCAAAATGATTTGCCCCAAATGCGGAAAACCAATAATAAAGGGCAAGACAGCGTGGGGCTGCTCGGGTTTCAAGGATGGCTGCCGTGTGGTGATACCATTTGAGGTTATGGGCAAGAAACTAACTGAAAATCAAGTCGTTTCGTTGTTGTCAAAAGGAGAGACGCCGATAATGAAAGGTGTGATTACTGATGACGTCAAGAAGGACGGAAAATTGGCTTTCGACTCTTCTTTTGGTATAATATTTAAGGAGGCAGAATCAGCACCTAAAACCACAGACATATCGACCCTTAAATGCCCTGTTTGCGGTGGGCAAATAATTGAGGGACGCACAGCTTGGGGCTGTTCTGGTTACAAAACAGGTTGTCAGTTCAGAATACCTTTCCAGTTTATGACTAAAAAGTTAACCCCTACGCATCTTAAAGTTCTAATAAACAAAGGTGTGACAGGCAAAATGTCAGGCTTCGTTGATGAACATGGCGTTAAGCGCGAGGGACGCATTGTCATTACTGATCAAGGTGCTTTAGCTCTTAAAAGTGAGTAGCGAGAACGTTACAAAAATACGCCCCGTGTTGTCATCTCGACAGCACGGGGCGTTTGTCTTATGTTAATTGACGTAACCGTCTAAAAAGTGAATCCAAAGGCCATATGGACATCCTCAGCATTTGGGTTCAGGACGAACTGTGCGAAGACGGGCAAATGGAACTTCTCGGTGAACTCGATTTCGTAAGAGCCCTTAACAGAGAACTCAATCATGTTGAAACCGGAGGTGCCATCCTGATAGAAGCTGTCAAACGGGGTGAAGCCTGCGCAGAGGTCTACTGTCACTGCCTTAACAGGAATGGTGTAATCAATCGTGAAGTAGCTTGAGAACTGGTTGTCGCCGTTCTCATCGTAGTCATCGCCTGCGAGCATTGTGTTCCATGCAATGGCGATAGGCACATTGGTCTTTTCGCCAAAATCATAGGCTACGCCAAGCTCAAGCTGGTGTACGGTCTCTCCTTTTTTCCAATTGAAGTAGCCGCCTTCACCAGGGTAGAAATAATCGGTCAATGCAGCCGAGAAACCACTCTTCTCGAATGAGAGAGCAAGGTCTACCTCTTTGTTCTCGGCCGAGAAGTCAGTAGAGCCCCATGCTCCGAGTGTGACGGGGCCGCAAGAGACACCGACTGACGGCTGGAAGCTTGCGCCGGCGTTGAACTGTCCACGCCAAAGGTATGCGCTTACGAGGTCAGCTCCTGCTGAGAATGACCATAATGACTCTGACTCTGCCGCAGGCTCCGCATCTTGAGCGAAAGACTTGACTGGCGAGATGGCTGCTACTGCTGCAGCGATAGCTGTGACTACGATGGACTTCTTCATTGCTTATAGTGTTTTGAGGTTAGGGGTCAGGTTAATTTAATCGAGTGTTTTCTTATGAAGATTTTGGTTCGGGTATCCCTTTCCTTTATCTCTTCAATGCAAATTTAGTCGATTTGAAATTAATCACCTAAATATTATATCTAATTAATATTAAAATCTTGCGTTTAGTTTGAATGTGTAACCTAATAGGCGGTTGGTAGCTCCATTTTTAAAGAGTGTGGCCAGTTGTCGGCTTGCATCCCAATGCGATGTTATGTATTTGCGTGCGGTTTGAGCATAGATAAGCGGGCGTGATTTTGCTACGGACATGCTAAGTAAAAGTTTTCTGTTCGCCCGTATAATTTTGCCCTAAATGACGGATAAAATGGAAGAATTTAATTCAAGAGGTAAAATCAAGTGCAGAACACTCTGAATGGCATACTCTTTGATATTATTAAGGCAAGACTAACACTTAACAACTTAACAATGCTCAAACAATCTATTTTAACTCTTATCGCCGTGGCTTCTGTTGCTGCATGTAGCGAGTCGAGCCAGACAGTCTCTTTCCGGTCTGGTGACCACTATTTTGTGCGAAACGACGTGCAGGAAGTCCCTGTTTTCATCAATAGTGAGGCTGAGAGGGATTCAACCCTCGGAATGGCTACAACCATGTTCGGTGGCAGCCCCACGCTTGTGGATTTCGAGAGTGAGACTCTTGTTCCTGTGGCATTGCCCGTGACTGATATCTCTACCGAGATAAACATTAAGTCTCTCTCTGTCGAGAAGGACACTTTGGTTGTCTCTTGCCGAATTGATCGTGGAGATAAGATGTCCTATTCAATCCGCCCGTTTGCCTTGGCCATAGTCAAGAAGGCTGACATTGCCAGTGTCAAGGGTGTACGTGTTGACGAGGTCGAGTAATTATTAGACTGTATACCTATATGCTAAAAGCGGAGGCTGTCCATCTGGGCAACCTCCGCTTTTTTAGATTCTAAATAATTTCTATCTGAGTCTGTTAAGTGACTTGATCAACTCCTCGTCATCAGAAATCTTGCGATAAGCCAAGATGTCGAGAGCGCACGCCGCAACAGGGATTATCCACCGCACACAGAAGTGCCAGTCTGCGCCCATGCCGCTTGAAGTGATGTTGCTGAGGTAAATGAGTGTGATGACAGTGCACAGCTCGAAACCTGCTGCAATTCCCACAATGCGCATCTGGATGGGGCGGTGCTTGAATAGGAAAAGTCCAACGACATTAAGAACGATTGGAGCGATGATGATGAATGCGAGCGCGGCCATCTGACGGATGACGGGATCTGTGCTTCCTGGCGTAATGTCAAAAACGCCATTCCAACGGATTTCCGCCATGCCTTGAGTGCTGCCGAATGTGTCAATTGGCCATATCATGAGGCAAGCCATAAGCATGGCTGCAATGATGATAAAGATGCTTTGTTTACGTTGTATCATTTTTACGATTTGTTGTCTTGTTGCAATCTTAGTTTCTGCAAATATAATCTTTTGCTCCAAGATGCCGACATTGGCGTAGGCTATTGTTCGAGTTGTGGCTTGTCGTTTGCCTTGATTTCGGCAAAATTGTTATATTTGCTTTGTGTGTTTGGCGCATTCTTGCCGAGCATCGTTTGTGACATGTCGGTGTAACCGAGTTTTGCGTTGGCCGTAGAAAAGCAGGAGCCAGTGTCAAACTTCATGTCATTGTTTTTTAGCCCTCAAAGTAACCACACTATATAACTCTCTAATTGATGCTGAAGACGTTTCATGTCAATTATAAGACAGGGGCGGGCGATTCCGTCCTGATACAGATACGCAAGTCCTCGGATTCTCCAGTTGAGTCATTTGTCATGACTGATTTGGGTGATGGTAACCGTGCGTACTCATGTCATACCAGTGAATTATTCCAATATCGCTATGCCGTCTCAATGCGTGACGGTCTGATTGAGGAGCGTCATTGGCGTTTCTCTCTCAATGTCTCCAAGGATGTTGATGTCTATGACCAGTGGCGCAGTCCGCAGGATGGTGATGACGCATTGTCCGCACCCGCTTTTTGCCGGGCTGTTTTCGCAGGCGACCCCAAGGGCGTTTTCCCGTCCGAACCAGAGACTGGCTCAGTGGTGTTGGTGCTGAATGAGCCGCGCATCAGAAAAAATGAGGAGATAAGGGTTGTCTCTAAGCAGTTCATCAATTGGCATACCGAGCGCGCCATGCAGATGAAACGTTGCGACGGCAACTCCTGGGTCCTTGACCTCGGCACAATCCCTTTCATGAAGGTGATCGAGTTCAAGTTCTGTTTGTGGGACACTCAGAATGACTGTTTCAAGGACTTTGAGTTCGGGTCTAACCGCATTGTGCGCCCGACGCCAGGCAAGACTGAGGTTTTTGTTTTCAACGGTTATAACTATCACCAGCCTTGGCGTGCCGCAGGTGTGGCCGTGCCTGTTTTCTCCCTCAGGACATCAAAGGGTAGGGGCTGTGGTGAGTTCTCTGATCTCAAGCCCCTCGCGGATTGGTGCGAGCAAGCCCACCTCAAGGTCATACAGCTTCTCCCCATCAACGACACTACGGCCATCCGCCAATGGCGCGACTCATATCCCTACAATGCCATCTCCATCATGGCGCTCCACCCGAGCTATATCTCTGTTGATGAGGTCTATGCTTATTATGGTGAGAAAATGTGCGCCATGGAGCGTGAGAATGGTCTCTATCTGAACGATGCCAATTTCCTTGACTATAACCGTACGCGAGATTGGAAGGATCGCAACCTGAGAATTCTTTTTGCCCGTGTTATCGCGCAAGTGCAGAAAGATGATAAGGTTAAGGCCTATCTTGCCGACAATGCGTCATGGCTCAAGGATTATGCCGCCTTTGCCACGCTGAGAGATAAGTTTGGCACTCCAGACTTCCATCAATGGACAGAAATGGAGAAACATTCGTGCGATGAGGTCAACAAGATGTTTGACCCCAAGAGCGAATATTTCTTTGAGGTGATGTATCGTGTTTTCCTCCAGTATCACCTTGAACTCCAGTTGCGCGACGCTATTAAGTATGTTCATGAGAAGGGTGTAGCCATCAAGGGCGACCTCCCTATTGGCATTAACCCGCATTCTGTTGAGGCTTGGACGGAACCTGAGCTCTTCGACTTTGGAATGCAGGCCGGCGCACCGCCCGATTTCTTCTCTCGTGACGGCCAGAACTGGGGCTTCCCGACATATCGTTGGGATGTCATGAAGAAGGACGGCTACAAGTGGTGGGAGCGGAGAATGCAGCGTATGCAGATGTTCTTTGACGTTTTCCGCATCGATCATATTCTCGGCTTCTTCCGCATTTGGTCAATTCCCTACCCATTCCACAGCGGGTTGATGGGTGTCTTCTCTCCCTCTCTGCCGCTGTCAGCCAATGAGCTAAAGGAGCGTGGTGTCTCTTCAAAGCCCGCTGATTTGGCATGGCCGGTCATCTCGGAAGAATTTCTGCATAGCCAGTTCTCAGAGTACGCTGATCGCGCCCTCCGTTTCTTTGACCGTCAACCTGATGGGACTTTGCGCCTGAAGGAGGGCTATTTCGACCCTGCTAAGTTTGACGAATGGATTGAGAATGACGTCAATCAGACTGTGCGCGACCGCATAAGGACCGCCATAAACAATACCCTCCATGAGGTTCTGCTTGTCTCAGTCAAAGAGGGTGAATGGCAGCCCCGCATCATGCTTGAGGAGACTGATCGTTACCGCAGACTCCCGGATTCTGAGCGCGACGCCATAAAGGCTATATATGACGACTTCTTCTATAATCGTCATAACGAGTTCTGGAAGCAGAGTGCGGAGGAACATCTCGGCGCTCTCCTTGACAAATGCGATATGCTTGTCTGCGGCGAGGATTTGGGTATGATTCCTGCCTCTGTACCCATTGTCATGCAGCGTAAGCAAATCTTGTCGCTTGAGCTTCAGCGTATGCCCAAAGAGAGCTGGCAACGATTTGGCACTCCATCCTATTTCCCTTATCTCTCAGTCTGCGCCACGTCAAGTCACGACATATCTGGCATCCGCGGATGGTGGGAAGAGGATCGTGCCGATGTCGATTGGTTCTATCATAACATGATGCATCGTCAGGGTGAAACACCTCGTGTCGCAGGGCAGGATATTGTGACGGAGATTATCAAGGACAATCTCAAAGCGCCATCCATGCTGTGTGTCAACCCTATTCAGGACTATGCCGGAATGTTGGACAATATGCCACACCTCTTGCCTTTCGAGGAACGCATTAATGTCCCGAGCAACGCCGACCAGCATTGGCAGTATCGCATACCTTTCCGATTGGACGACCTCCCAACCAAGTATCCAGATTTGGCTCGCAAGGTGGCCGATGCGGTAGATGACAGCGGTCGTGACGCATAGGATTAAATAGCTGGTCCTATAATTTCCTAATTACAATCATCCCCCTTTCCTCTCTGCACTCTCTGCGCATGAGGGAAGGGGGATGTTCTTTTTACACATTCCTGTCTGCGGAAATATCTGCGGACATATTATAAAACACCCATGGCCAACAATGCAGCTTCTTTGCCGTCATTGTTGGCCATGGGTGTCTCTTTTATCTCAGGCGAGAAGGGCCTATCTGAAGCGGCCGTTGTCTCGTGGACTGCTATGCTGGTCGTATTTGAGATCCTGAAGGATGCTGCTGCTGACCGCTATGTTAAATGAGTAGGACTTGTAGAGGCCTGTCGGCACGACGTTGAAACTCATTGTCCAGCAGTGCAGGTCGCGCGTTATGCCAATGGAAGTCTGGCTCATCTTGTGTTCATCGAAGCTGTAGCCGGTTGAGACTGACAGTCGCCACTTTTGGGTCAGTGACAAGCTGGCGTTGGCGTTAATGGACTGAGAGACGTTATAGTCGTATGAACATGTCTCTGGCTTAAATGTGCCTTGCGACACGCGGAGGCTATAGTTGATTGAGAGTGACCACGGCATGTTGAAGGCTACGTATCCGTCATCATCAAGTGAAGTCTCAGAAGTCTTCATGTCGTCTGGCATCTGGGCTCCAGGCTCAGGAGTGTCGCTCTCGGCAGCTTTAAGTGCCCAGTCCTCATCATACCCGTCATCGTCGTTCTTCTTGCTGTCCTTGTCCTTTTTCTTGAACTTGTCTGGTGACAATTGGATGCCGAAGCTGAGGCTTGCGCTCTTGAACTGGGCGAGACGGTGGTTTACTTTGAGTGCTGAGCGGTCAATCTTGATGGCAGAGCCTGACGATGATGCCACGACAGCGTATGGATCAAAGGCTGCTGAGAAGTTGACGCTTGTGCCAAGCACTTTTGTACGGCCACTCAATGATATGTTGTCGAACTTGAGCGAGTCTTTCATGAAGTCATAGCCCGATGACAAGCTCAAGCTTTCGAGCAGAGGTATCTTGATGAAGCCGGTTGAGTCCTTGTCACTCTTCACTTTCATCTCAAGGGTGTTACCTATCGAGAATGAGAGTTTGCCACTTTTAGCCGAGCCTGGGGTGCCATACAGATAACCCTCGTAGAGGGAGTATTTGTAGTTCACCACTTTGTCATTCTTCTTGTCGTAGTACTCGAAACTGTCATAGAAGCCATATCTGCCTTTCGAGAAGTCGGGCGTGTAGGATATGGAGACAGAGGGGGTCATGACGTGGCGTATGGCGTTAATCTTGTCGCCAAAGAGGGCTCGAATCGGCTTGTAGAAAGTGTAGATCTTTGTGTTCGTGCCAACAGACATGCTGAAGTCGTAGGCGCGGTTGAATCCCTGCTCCGGGTCAAGTTTGACAAGCTTTTGGTTATCCTCATCCCACACTTTGCGGGTCTTGTTCAGATACCATCGCTCCGTATAGTTGAATGACGGGGTCAGTGTGAAATATTTGAACAACTTGATGTTGGTGGTGACAGGGATGGTGTGCTTCATGCCGTTTTTCCACAGCGTGGTGAGGCTCTTACCCGAGAAATCAAGCTCTCTCTCTTTGCACGAGACGTAGTTCTTGGCCGACATGGAGTAGTTGAGGTTCAAGTTGTAAATCGGGTTGTTTGTTGAACCTGCCAACTTCTTTGGCTTGAATGGATAGAAGCGACGGCTTGACGAGATGGACAAGTCGGGGAGCGTGAGGCTGATTGACGTGTCGCGGCTGTTCTGTGAGTGCAACAGGGAGGCCGTGAGGCGGAACGGGTTCCATGACCACTTGCGGCTATAGGAAATGCTGGAGCTCTTTTGGTTTGTGGCCAAAGTCTCGGTGTTAACCACGTTGCCGAGGTTGTTTTTGTTATACGAGCTCGTGGAGAAGTTGACCGAGGCGGAGAACGTCTGGTCGGGATTGGCCTTTGAGTCCTGGCTATGGTTCCAACGGACGGAGAAGTCGTTGTTTTTCTGATAGTCCGGCAGGCTCTTTTCCGAATATATGTTCGTTATGATGTCGGTCGAGAAACTGCCTGAGAATTTATACCTCTTCTTGTAGGTCGATGACACGTGGAGACCCCATGAGCCCTTTGTGTATATGTCACCAAGTATTTTCAGGTCAAAATATTCATTGGCTGCCCAGTAGTAGCCACCGGAGCGCAGATAGAAACCGCGGGTGGACTCGTCGCCATACGTTGGCATTATAATGCCCGAGCTGTATGACTTAGTGTTGGGTATGATGGCGAATGGGATGGCAAGTGGTAGGGGAACGTCAAGCAGCACGAGATAAGCCGGGCCTGTCACAGTCTTTTTACCGGGGATGACTTTCGCCTTGGTCAGATTGAGGTAGAAGTGGGGATGTTCGTGCTCATTACACGTGGTGTATTTGGCGTCTTTCATGAAGTATGTCTTCTCGTCGACGCGCTTGGCCTTCTGGCCTACAACGAATCCCTCGCCCTGCTCTGTTACAATGTGGGTTATGACCGCCTTTTTAGTCTTGAAGTTATACTTCATCGTACGCATCTCATACTCACCGCTCTTATCTTTGAAAACAGGGAGGCCGCTCTCCACGCCAAGCGTGTCAACAAGTCCGTGCGCATAAGCCAAAGAGCTGTCCATGTCCAACTCGATGGCATAGGCGGTCAGCGATATGTCGCCGTAATCAATCTTGGCGTCTCCATACAAGTACATCTTCTTCTTCTCGAAGTCGAAACGCATGGAGTCCTTGGCTTCATATTGGACTTCTGCGTCTAATGTCATTCCTCCGCCTGGCTTCTTTTTGCCAAGGTCTATGCTGTCAGTAGGCTGTGCGGCCTTGGCAGATGCTGCGGAGTCCGTCAGCGAAGTTGCCGCTGCTAAATCTTTGTCTGTGTGGGGAATGGCTAATTGGCCTTTGTTCTCATGTGAGAGCCTGTCTCCGAGCAATGAGTCCACTCTCACATGAAGAGCGGATAACGAGTCATCTTGCACACCACTATGCACAAGGCCAGCCGCCCGACCATTGCCAGGCAGCGCGGCTATGACTATCAACAAAGTGGACACGGCTATGAATAGTGCCCTTTTATGATGGGTCTGGTTTGCCAACAGAACTTGCTTATTGTAGATGATTGGCAACCATGGCTTTACGATTTGCCATTCTGTGTCTATGTTTGGTGGTTGCTTAGCCCCTATACATCGGGCTGCGCAAATTTAGCGTGTTTTGCGGCTTTTTCCAATAGGGTGGGTAAAAAGAGGCGCACCCACGCTGCTCGCGTAGGTGCGCCTCTGTTGTTATCGCAATGTCGCGCGCCTTTACGTTAAGGCTCGACTGCTATTTGCTCTGCAGGTACTCGTCAATAGATGCTGCGGCTTTTCTGCCGTCGCCCATTGCGAGGATTACAGTTGCGCCACCGCGTACAATGTCGCCACCTGCGAAAACGTCAGGCTTAGATGTCTGAAGATTCTCGTTAGCTTCGAGTGTGCCACGCTCGGTGGTCTTTATGTCGGGGTGAGAAGCCGAGATGAGCGGGTTGGGGGAGACGCCGATGGCCACAATCACGAGGTCTACCGGGATCTCGTCTATCGCGCCCTCAATGGGCACAGGCTTGCGGCGGCCCTTCTCGTCAGGCTCGCCCAGCTCCATGCGCTGAACGCGGACTGCGCGGACGCGGCCTTTCTCATCGCCGAGGTATTCAATCGGGTTGTTGAGAGTGCGGAACTCCACGCCCTCCTCCTTCGCATGGTGCACCTCCTCAAGACGGGCGGGCATCTCAGCCTCTGATCGACGGTAGAGAAGCATGACATTCTCTGCGCCAAGTCGCTTGGCCGTGCGGACGGAGTCCATGGCTGTGTTGCCACCACCTACAACGGCTACATTCTTGCCGAAGTTGATAGGGGTGTCATATTTGCTGTCGGCCGCATGCATCAGGTTGACGCGGGTCAGATACTCGTTTGAGCTCATGATGCCGGTGAAGTTCTCACCCGGGACACCCATGAACCTGGGAAGTCCTGCGCCGCTGCCTACGAAGAAAGCCTTGAAGCCCTCTGCGCGGAGGTCGTCCATGGTCGCGGTCTTGCCTACGATGAAGTCGGTCTCGAACTTGACTCCCATCTTGGCGAGGTTGTTAATCTCGAAATCCACGATGTCGTTGGGCAGACGGAACTCGGGTATGCCATATTTGAGCACACCGCCAATTTCATGGAGTGCCTCAAAAATGGTCACGTCATAGCCTTTCTTAGCCAACTCGCCAGAGCAGGTCAGACCAGCAGGGCCTGAGCCGATGACTGCGACCTTGATGCCGTTCTTCGGGGCGGTCTCGGGTGCAGCAGCCTTGCCGCTTGTGCGCTCATAGTCAGCAGCGAAACGCTCAAGGTAGCCAATGGCGACAGCGGGCTTCTTGCTCTTGTTGTAAATACACTTGCTCTCGCACTGTTTCTCCTGTGGGCAAACGCGGCCGCAGACAGCGGGGAGGGTGGATGTCTCTTTGATGACGCGGGCGGCCTCAAGGATCTCACCGCGCTCAATATTCTTGATGAATGTAGGGATGTTAATCTCAACAGGGCAGCCCGTGACACACATGGGGCTGGGGCAGTCCAAGCAGCGCTTGGCCTCGTTCATTGCCTGCTCAAGGTTGAGGCCCATGTTGACCTCGATGTATGAGTGTGAGCGCTCCTCTGGGTCAGCCTGGGGCATCACGACGCGCTCAATGGCCATGCGGTCTTTGGGCTTGACTGCGTCACGTACGGCCTTGCGCCACTCCTCGTCTCGCTGGGCCTTGCGAATCTCTTGTATATCGGACATTTTCTGACTTTCTGTTTAATGTGGTTTTTCTTTTGGCCTACTCCATGCCGCAGGCTTTCTTATAGGCCGCCATGGCCTCTTGCTCCTCGGCTTTGAATCCGCCCATTCGCTTCATCATCTCGTCGAAGTCGACCTCGTGGGCGTTGAACTCGGGGCCGTCAACGCATACGAAACGCGTCTTGCCGCCTACGCTCACGCGGCAGGCTCCGCACATGCCGGTGCCGTCCACCATGACGGTGTTGAGGCTGACCCACGTGGGGATGTTATATTTCTTGGTGGTGAGAGCCGCGAATTTCATCATGATGGCGGGTCCGATAACAACGGCCTCGCTCACAGTCTCGCGGTTGATGACCTCTTCCATGCCGACGGTCACTACGCCCTTGTTGCCGTATGAGCCGTCATCTGTCATGATGACCACCTCGTCCGCATACTTGCGAACCTGGTCCTCAAGGATGATCAGGTCCTTGGTGCGGCCGGCAAGGACAGCCACGACACGGTTGCCCGCATTGTGGTGAGCCTCGATGATGGGAAGGAGTGGAGCCACGCCTACACCGCCGCCTGCGCAGAGCACAGTGCCTGGCTGCTTCTCAATCTTGGTGGCCTGGCCGAGCGGTCCTACCACATCCTCAATGTAATCGCCTACATTCAGGTTGGTCAACTTCCAAGTGGAGACGCCAATGCGCTGAACTACCAGTGTGATGGTACCTTTCTCGATGTTTGATCCCGCAATGGTAAGGGGCACGCGCTCGCCGTTCTTGTCGACGCGGACGATGACGAAGTGGCCCGCCTTACGCGCTTTGGCTATGCGGGGCGCCTCGATCTCGAGCATTATGACGTTCTCTGAGAAATGCTCTTTTGCAACAATACGATTCATTTGCCTTGTTTTTTATTGTCGTCTTTGGTTTATGAAAGACTTATGCGGCGGTTTGCGTCCGCATCCCGCTCTCTGGTGCGAATTTCCGAAAAAAATGGCTTTTTATCACAAACACACCTTTGTTTATAACAATTATGGATTGGATTTATATGCGTTATGCCCACATTTGGCAAATTAGCATATAAAAGATAGTGCCCCCTGCTATTGTGACGAGCAAGTCGCGCCGCCAAAGGTGTAGGGCTAAGCAGAAAGCGAGAGCCGCTATCTCTCGCAGGCCGTGTGTCCCTGACGCGAAGTCGACATCTTTGAAGCAGTAGGCGACAAGCATTCCGAAAATCGCGCTCGGCAGGTTTTCACCTAAATAGCTGATGAATGGCGGTGTAGCTCCTTTTGTCCGGAACAGGATGAACGGCAGTGCGCGCGTGCTGGCCACGCATATCCCCATTATGCCAATGGTGGCTATGATTTGCGGAGTGCTCATTCCTTAACCTCCTCTTTTTGCTTGAGTTGCCGTGTGTATCTCCAATATAATATTCCGAGTATGCACAGCATAGTCGGGATGATAAAACGGTCGCGGCCAAACACGGCGAGGTTCATGGCCGTCACCACCACACCCATCAAGCCCGACCACCGCGTGGCTTTGCTCCTCACGAAGTCGTCCATGAATATGGATGCGAACATGGCCGTGACCACATAGCCAAGCCCTTGCAGATGGCTCAGTGCATTCTCGGGCATGGTGAAAAACAGCCAGTAGCCAATCACAGCGCCAGAGAGCCAATAGATGTAGTCCAAAAGTGACAGCCACAGCTGACGAGCTGCGGACCCTCCCTGCGAGAAGTTGATGGCGAAAGTCTCGTCGCTCATCATGAAAATAAGGAATGGCTTGCGGGCGCCCACTCCTCTCCACTTGTCCAACATCGATATGCCATAGAAAATGTGGCGCGCCCCGACGGTGAGTGCCATGACGGCAGCACTGAGAGGCGCGAAAGCTCCGCTCAGCATGGTGAGAGCTATGAACTCGACCGAGCCGCTGAAAACTATCATGGCCATGGCCATGGGGACCCACATGGCGTAACCCATCTGGGCCGCTAAGACCCCATAGGCTATGCCGAGAAACAGGTAGGCCCCTAATACGGGCAGCGAGAGCCTGAACGCCTGTTTTAAGTCTGTCGATATCATTTGCCTTAATCCGCTTTAGGCCGCGAATTTAGCTCTTTTAAGCCCCTCGTTCACCTATTTGTTATAATTACTGTCCGCTAAAACTCAAAAGAGTACAAATAACCAGCCCGGAGCCCTTAAAAAACAGGGCTTCGAGTCTACATTTTTAAAGTAAGCCACCCCCTTCGTCAAAAAGGCTCGGCTTAGGAGGCGTCTCCTTGACCTCATGAACCATCTTTGCCCAGTCTCTTTACGGCTCCTCAAGGAAAGTGTAGCAGTTCACGTAATACATGCGCATTATCCTAACCATCGAGGCATGCCCGGAGAAACTCCAGTGGCGCCTGCCTTTGAATGACCATCATGAGCAGATTTTCTATCAGTGTGACCCAAACCTGTATCTTGATGGCGTTGGCGCTCTCACCATAGAAATATCTTAGCGGGAAGTTCTGTCTCAACCGCTTGAAAATCAGCTATACCTCCCGTCTTTTGCAGTATATATTTTTGTTCAAAACGAAGGTGGCAAAAGGGCTGAATTCCGAGTGCAGCCCTATTTTTGTGGCGCCAAAAGGAGTTATAGTAAACGGCAATATAAAAGAATCAAAGACAAGAATAGCCGGCTCGCAATGAGTCAGCTATTCTGCATATGCTGCGGACGATATTTATGTGTTCCGTTCATTCCACGCATTTTCTTTTTCGTTCACCAATGATTTGCATAGGCCCTTATTTTTATGTGGCAAGTTCATAGCTCTATAATATGAGGGTCATGGGATAGCTCATAATCTTCACCTACCAATGCGGCATTTGAATACATAACATGTTCGTATTGATATAATCCGTTAGCAACGTGGATGTGTCCGAACAGATGTGCTTTAGGTTGGATTTCTCTGACGGTTTCAGTAAGTGTCTTGTCGCCAAAGTGATAATGACCGCTTTTGTCCAAAATACCAAATGGTGGCTGATGGGTAATAAGCACATCTGTGTCGGAGGGAATGTTTCCCAACATCTTGGCATAGTTGCCGCTGATATCATCTTCCACAAACATCGGAATACCGAAGAAACGTACCCCTTCTATTGTCATGCCATTGCCATAAAGATAATGGCAGTTGTCGGGTAAGCCATTGATGTCTGCCCCGAACAGGCAGTCGTCATGATTACCTGCAACGAATACCTTATGTTTGTAAGGCAAGCCGCAGAACCATTCCATAAAGTCCATTACTTCGCTTTCCGTTCCAGCCATCGTAAAGTCGCCGGAGTGGACTATCACGTCAGCCGCAGGGAGATGCTGAAGCTGACGATGAAGGTTATGAGAATCGGATATATGGAGTATTCTCATTTATTTATCGGAAGTAGGATAAGATAGGTGTTTCAGCTTGTTCGTTGCATCATCAGCTGATAGAACGTTGCATTGACTTTTCCGCCCCTTATGGAACTGGCAAAGTGTATTTTCTTATTCATATCTACAAAAACTTATAAGCTATTTATGTGTATTACCTCGTCGAATTCTCTATACCCAAAAAGCTATCAATTAGCGACATTATCTCTTCATCATAAACTTTAATTTTGTCATTATCGATACGTTTATTTTTGTGATAAATAAAAGGAAGTGATGTTATGGGAGAATCCAGATTGGTACAGTTGTTCCATTCTTCTTGTCCTGCAGGATATACCCCATTCCTCCATGAATATCCACACAAGATGTTACCCCAGTGGAATTCACTACATTGTTCATTAATGTAATTGCGTTCCATGTTCAAATATGCCGATACTGCTCTATCATTCCAATGATTTAATAGAAATCCATCTTTGCTCGCTTTTATAGTTTTAAGTGTCAACCAACTTTTGATTAACTCCTTATGAGTTTGTGGATGTTTAATATAGTTTCCAACTATTTCCTTGATTATTTTTTTGACATCATCTAAAAGATTGCTGCTACTGAGAAGTTTGTCAATATTACGCGATTCTATCCACCAAGGCGTTTCTCTTCTGGAAGAAAAGAAGCATCCTTCAAAATCTGAAGAACAATAGCTTATATGTGTAATTGGAGTTATTTCTGTTACGACACAATAAAGCCTAAACCAATTGGACAAATTCCAGTCTTCCTTGGCTTTAGATGCATTAAATGCATTGTAAATACGTTGTAAATTATTCCAACGTTTTGTAATTGTTGGTAAATCAAACTCTGTATCATTACAACACTTCCTGAGCGCAAAAAGATCTCCCATTAATAGAGGATGGTCTTCTATTTCATATAGACTGGTAATATCAGACGAGTGCTTGTCTTTCCAAATTTCCTCTTCTGCATACCAACGATTGATTGTGATATTTGGTATCTTGGAAATATTCAGCTTATCAATATTTGCACTCAATATATCAGATACGTCACATTGGTTAATCATCTGAATAATATATCGCCAATCCACAAAGTTCGCCGCTTTCCGAGACGGTTGGTTCTCTTCATTTTTACTCCATTTGTTGTCGAAATGATTCTTCCTTATTCTTCGCACGAACTGATATAGTATATTTAAACTGTTGCCGTATTTATTTATAAAGCCCAGTAAAGGGAGCACTATATCCAAATCAATTGATCTCATCCATGTCCAAACACCTGTTTCATTATGGCAATCATCTTCTTTGAGTCCCAATGTGTACAGTATTTTTTGTATTTGTTTGTCAATCGTGATAACATTGACGAGCGATTTGAGGGCATTAAAGTAATTGTCGAGATTATCCAAAGATTTGAACTTCTCGTAGTTCTTTATACTCAATTTAGTTTCGTTCGCATTATCTTTTATCTTATTTGGAACGGACAAGAACAAATCGTTTATGTTCAAAGGAATTTTTTTGTCATCTTCCCATTGGTATTCTTGCTGTAAGCCTATTTGCCAATACCATGTCAAGAATATGTACATACCGTTGTCGCTTGTTTTGTCTATGCCGCGATGTTGCCAGAACCATTCTTCTCGTTCTTCCCATTGGTCAGAGTATTTTCTTCTTTGTTCTTCTGAGAGTGAAGGATTTCCGAGTAGAATCGGTTTTGTGTGTTCTGTAGCAGACAATGGCTCACCTGTCGTGTTGATTACAACATAAGTTTCTTCTCCTCTGGAGCGATTGCCCATATCATAATAGAGTACACGCAATTTGTTTAGGACATAATCACCCAATTTCTGATAGTTTATCTCGTTATAAGAATCCAATATCCGAGAAATAATTTTCACTGCAGAAATCATACTTTGTATAGAGGCATCTTGGTCATATTCACAAAAATACCAATTTGACTTCTTAATCTCATTCACATCCAGTAGTTCTCTGTTTATAAAGAGATGCAGAGACAGGTCACTGAGGAAGTATAGAGTACTCTCGCGAATTGCATATAACAAATGAGGTTCGTAATCGTCTTTCATCTCTTGTTCAGAGATGATGTAGTTGTCAAAAACCTTATGTTCCTTGCATTTCATATTTAATACTCCCAAGAGAAGAAACAGTGTGGTTAGGCGTTGTTGACCATCACAAATCTGTATATGGTTGTATGGTTGTTCATAACCATATACAAGTCCAAGGGTTACAGAAGATTCTTCATCGGTTTCAAATAGCTCGATGATGTTCTTCAGAAATCCCGAAACGAGTTCTTGGGGATTGTTGTCTTTGCCTGTGTAAGCGTTGTCACCCCAACAGTAATCTCTTTGCAGGTCTGGTATAACTATTTTTGTATCTCCACTAAAAAAATCTTTGAGGAAATATTCCTTGCCACTAATGAATTTAATGAACTTATTCATGGTCAATTTCATTATAGTCGTTTTCTAATAATAAAAGAATTTTTTCTGCAGCAGCTTCAATATCTTTGGGTACCCATGTGCTATTAGCAAAAGATGAAATGGTGTGCAAAAGATTTCTACTGTCAAAGTTTCTCTCGTTATTGAAGAATTTTGCCTTTTTCTCTTCAAAAGGCAAAGCTCCAAATTCAGAGTTGTCTCTTCCGTATAGCAACACTAAATTTCCAATACAATGTTCGCTAAATCTATTGGCGTCAGAAAATACAGTGTTGCGATTCAGCAGTTCACTCAACTTTGACTCTTCCATTTCTTCTCCTGCACCATTCAAGTACTTTATTTTGCCTGTCGTTTCGTCTACAACATCATGATAAAACTTGGATTTTGGATAAATATGTTCAATTGATTTCTTGTTCCATATAGAAAAATCAAATTTAACACCTTTCCCGCCATTCAACTTATTGTATTCTTTTACATTAAGTCTCAATAATTGTTTAAACAATATGTCTTTATATTCGTCGTTATTGTAGACATCCGCTTTTGAGAGTTTTTCCCGCATGTCGTTAACGCGTGCTTGACGTCTTTCTTTATTCGGATATTTGCCTTCTTCTTTGTTCGTTGGATCTATTGTGAATTCCTCTGTTGTCTCAATATGGGAAGAACCAAGCATTCTCCATCTAGCATACCGCTTAAGCGACGGCATATTTTTTTTGTGGTCAATAAAATACATGATAATTTTGAATTTATCATCAAGATCGTTGTTAGACCCAATCATAGCGCATTTCAAATAGTTGAACGATAAAGGATTATTAAATACATCTTCGAAATCCTTTTGCAAATCGCGTAGTCCTTTGAACACCTCCTTGGCAGACTTTTTGTCATTGTCAGGCATCAATTTTCTAAAATTATCGAAGGAATAAATTCTTTTAGGGCCTTTTGAAACATTGCCATTGCCCTTTTTGCGATAGTAATATTCAAGAAGCAATCCCATTGGCTTGTGCGTATTAAAGAAACCTTTTACATCTTCTCTATTCCACCAGTATAGCCACTTGTCCCACTCTCGTGCATATTTGCTTCTCAATGCATTTGTCTCCCATTCAATTGAAGCCATTTCTTGCATCATAGCAAAAGCGTCATCCATATTACTTATTTCATGCTTGCTTCCCGTAGACTCGGGAAGCGACACTAAATGTAGCATTTCCGCTTTCGTCAGTTCCTCGTCATGTATAGTAGCTTTGTTCCCGTTCATCATAGTAAAAGTACGCACAGCCTTAGATTTGTCTATTACTATATAGAGCAAACTAACCTTATCCATAACGATAAGTTATAGAAATTCTGATAATGGTCTTCTGTAAGATTTTTTATTTTTTTCTTGTATCTGAAGAATAGCTTCCTTGAAGTAAAATATATCTTGCACGTCATCTTTGTGGTCGGACTCTATGTGTTCATGCCCCTCTTTCAGCGAATTGATAAAATCTCTAGATTTTGTTCTGATGCTATAATCAAAAGTTATTTCTTTTGTTCCAGTTATATAATTGAGGCCTAGACACCATAGTAGAAGGTACAAGGTAGTTGTACGTTGCTGGCCATCTATGAGGATGATGTTACCGCCATCCTCTACAACAGTAACGCCTTGCAGAAAATATTGGCGTTCTGGGGTCTTGGAAGCATCTAATAGACTATCCATAAGATATTCTACAGATGTCTGTTCATCGGTAAGTCTTACAGACCACTTATACCCTCTTTGATAATTAGGGACTACAAATGTAATATGACCATTGTCAGGATAGAAGTACTCTTTTATAGTTTTAAAATTTGTTGCCATGTGCGTCTGATATTTGTGAATATTACCAATGCTATTCTTTAATAAGTTTGAAGTCTTCTCTATCAAAGTTTCCCACCACAATAACTCATTTCTTCCAACTCGCACCAACCTGCATCTTCAATTTCCCTCAGAAACAGCCTTGCGCACATCTCGGCATCATCTCCGGCACGGTGGTGCTTGCCTTCGGGGATGCCGAACTGGTCGCAGAGGTAGTCGAG
>CAVETY010000013.1:60189-101309 GCA_963618945.1 Bacteroidaceae bacterium | reverse complement strand
AATAAAAGCGGCCGACTTGCCTGACGCTTAGCGTTTTGTCTTTTATTTTAAACTTGCTATATTTGCGAAATAAATCATATTTCTCTACTGCTGACCACAATAAAGTCGTGGGTCGTGCGTTATATAGAGAAAAATCAGATGGTTATGAAGAAGAATATTATCGCTATACTGCTTTGCCTTGTCGCAATCCTGTGCACATCTTGCCGTAGTTTAACCTATAAAGCCCGCCGCCTTGAAGCCAAGGCTCTCAGAACGAATGACGAGAGGGAGAAGTACCGCTATTTAGCCAGAGCTGATTGGTGCAGGACGCTTGATAGTGTAAATAAAGTGGCGGAATATTATAAAAATGATACTTTATATTTGACTATACCTCATTATAATGACCGAAGTGGAGGCGGATACTATGATACGGTAAGATTGAAATCTTCCGAGGTGTCACATACGTTTGCTACGCACCCTAAATTCTATTATGCAGCGGGCTGTGCATACGATATTGATTTTTATTGGGGGTGGTTTTTTCCTATTGTCTGTCATGATTTAGATGGAAGTATTACT
Source organism: Bacteroidaceae bacterium (assembly GCA_963618945.1). Taxonomy (GTDB): domain Bacteria; phylum Bacteroidota; class Bacteroidia; order Bacteroidales; family Marinilabiliaceae; genus W3P20-009. The sequence continues at coordinate 100,754 of CAVETY010000013.1, read as the reverse complement.
GTTTGTCTATAAAATATTATAAAAACGTTATGGGAAAACTAAATTACAAATCAATGTATACGAGGCCGGTAAATCCGGACTATACAGGGATGTTTGATCAAGTTCGCAGATGGCAACCGCTCACTGATGAACAGAGAGAAAGAGTCAATAGGTATGCGAATTTCATGGAGGAAAATGACAAGGAAGCATTTGAGCACAAGGATGATTTTGCGAAAGACCGTCATTTTGCTTTGACAAAGCAGCAGGCCTACGATGATGCCTATCAGATGGAGCAAGAGTCTAATAACTTCCTCAGACCAACATATCAACGCAGGGCTTTTGCAGAGCCGGGCAATATCAACAGGTCAGATTTAAAAGTGAGGGATTATTCCCTGCCGGGACTTTTCTATGCAGCTCCAGATGCGGGGACTTTGTATATGGATGACGGTGTCAGTATGAAAGGAAGGACAGCCGTCCCTGTGGAGCGCGATTTAAGCAATGCTGACGCCAACGCCTCCTATTACGCAGATTTGAGCGAAAAGCAAAATGGTAAAATCTGGCAGGCTAAAGACGGGTCTCTCTCTTTGCCTCCTATGATTTCGGACAGGCTGAGCAACATGAAAGCTAAAAGAGTCGCAGGCAATATAGCGTCAGATCTAAATATGCGTTCCGCCTTTACAGACTGGATGTCATATCTTGATAGGAATAGCTGGGCTAACACATCTTACGACTTGAAGACGGACCCGATGTCGCAGAGAAGAGATGCGAAAATTATTTCAAATGCTTACAACGAGGCGGGTGGCGACCTCAGAACGGCGTTCTTGTTAGCTTATAAGGATGTATCTTATTATGGTAAGAGAGCCTTAGACGCTATGATTGGATATTTTAATCCGTCTATAATTCCAATGGATGACCGCCGAAATCTTCGGATGAACGATGCCGCCCGTTTCTTTAACGCCACTCGCGACGCTGAGGATTTAGCATCAAGGTATTACACATTCGATGACGGCCGCGCGACATCCGAGCCTCTGTTCTACGACCCTCTCGACCCTGACAATGCACAGGGAAGCCCTAACGGCATCTCGTATGACGATTATATGCGTCAGAGTGCTGCCGCGGACCTCAGGCTCTCAGACAGGGCGAAAGAGATGATGAGGCCGAACTCCTACGCCCGCGGCGGCCACCTCCGCACCCCCAAGACCATCCGCTCCAGCAACGGCATCAAGATGCACAGGGCCGAGGGCCTCGGCGGGGCTGACTACGACATCTACTTCTAAGAGGTTCTGAGATAACGCGCCTCCCGTCTGGTTGTGAGTGACCGGGCGGGAGGCGTTTTTTATTCTTTCGACAGGCGGTCCATCAGCTCTATAACCTTGTAAATCTCCGAGAAGCTGAAGCTGTAGTCATCCGGACCTTCTCTCAATGAGCATAATAGACGTGCGATAGCAATAGACTTGTCAATGCTGCCATGCTCAGATAAGAACTTAAATCTATTTGTGGCTCGGAAAAACGATATGCTCTTCTCGTATTGAGGCCAAGATTTGCGCAACTCTTTAATTACATCATCGCAACTTGCGTAAGATTTCTTTTTGCAGACAGTCCAGAAATGAAGCAAGAACCAGAACTCTGTGCACGGCATGGTCTCGATAAAGATGTAATCACCTCCTGTTTTCAACATTTTGGCTTTCTCTTTCTTATAGAAACGCAGCACGCGTTCTTGGCCAGCCTCGTTAAGCTTGTCCATATCGATGACGAGAACAACATAGTCATATCCTTTATTTCGTAGGTCATGCGCCATCTTGATTATGGAATAGATATCGGGATGGCTTGGTAGCTGAGGCTTGATATGTACTCGCCTGACTTGCAGCTCCGCAACCAAGTGCTGGAAATAGAATTGCTCCGTCTCTCCCTCGCCAATAATCGCCATGCTCTTTTTGACCCTGCTCGTCTTATTTTTCATTTTCATAGAATGATATTGGCGTTGTGAAAGGCAAGTCGACAATCTTCCCCTGACGGTATGCGTTATATGGCGAGATGTTCTTGTGCAAGCTGAAATCAGAGAGCCTGCTTAATGAGGTCGCCCCGTCTTGGTCCTTGTCCGTGAACCATGTGGCATCATTGCGCAGGACGTCCTCGTCGAGCAGGTTGATGTCATGCGTCGTGAACACGAGCTGCGAATGGCTCGCCGAGTCGTTAAGCAGGAATGTCTTGATAAGGAAGACGAGAAGCTCGTAATGTATGCTCGTCTCAATCTCGTCAATCATGACGACCGACGGCTGCTCCGTCAGATGGAATAGCAGTGTGGCCACTCCGAGGTATCTCATAGTGCCGCTCGACTCGGCCGACTCGTCAAGCTCATAAACGCCCGACGGGGTCTTGTGGGAGAAAAGCAGTTTGCTGACCGTGAAGCCGTCAGGGTTGGCGAACACGGCTCCTGATGGTGAGCGCAAAGACTGGGAGAAGGCTCTCTTGGCCTCCTCGTCAGCGGCCATGTAATCGGTCTCCCTAAGAGAGATGGAGCTGATGTTGAAATCGGAGGCACGAAGGAATTTTTGAAGAAACTTCATCAGCGCCCCGTCCTTATCCTCCCTCAGTCTCGCGTGAGTGTAGGAAGTCATCCCGTATCTCGGATAAAGCAGGCTGCTGACCCCAATCCGCATAAATGCGAAAACCGCGCTGATTGGCGAGGAGGAGGAGACGTTTGACACACCCACGGAGGATAGCACGGTGCTGTTCCTCATCGTGTTGCCCTCTATGGCCATTCTCTCGACTTTGGTCAACCCCGCTTTTTGCCCGAAACGAATCTTCGCGGTGTCATCACTATTATTATGAGACCTCTCGTAGAGGATTGACATCCTGCTGGTCTCAAAAAACGTCAATCTCTCATACTCGACCGTGTTACCGCTAAATCGGATTTCGAGGATGTAACGATGATGGTCAAGATAAAACTCCATCCTCATTAGCGAGTCCTCGTCACGTGAATGACCGTCGAGCATGAATTTCTCATAGCCGAACGGCCTCATCACGTCATCGGGACGCAATATCGCCAGCCTTTTGAAGAAGTCCAGAGCTTCGAGCAGGGTCGTCTTGCCAGACGCGTTAGAGCCATACACTGCGCACAGGCGCAAAAGTCTCACGCCTGGCGCGACTTCGGCCGTGTAATACTCGTCGCTGTCGCGTTTCGATTTCGCGCGGAAGTCAATCGTCTGGCTCTCCCTTATCGACTTGAAGTTTTGAACTGAGAATGTCGCAATCATATTATATCTTTCGTTCGGCTAAAATACGGATTTGAGGTCGAATTTCGTAGGATTTTTACGAAAAACAGGGTGAGGAATGTTGTTTTGTCAGCTTTGCGTAAGGATAGCGTAAATTAGTGAAAGGGTTTGAAAGTGTTTCACTAATTTACGCTACAAAGCCGCATAATGAGACTTCCATCGGCTCATTCTCCCCACGCCAACGGCAGTGCATAAAAATATTAAGTGCTATAAAAATATTTACAGTATTGTATAAGTTGTGAGCGCTGTTTTCCTTTGCGTAGAGAAACTATACAAAGGAGGAGAATAAAATGGATGATTTGACAATGGACGACGTGTACGGCGGCGAGTTCACAGACGACGACGCGCAAGGCGGCGGAGCTGCCGACACGGGAAATGATATTAATGACAGCCCTGTCGATGGGGGCTCGGACATGGATGCCATATACAACGGCACTGCCATGGAGGGTTCGCAGGAGAGCGTGGACGGGGAAGGCGGTTACGGGATGCCGTCGGGCGACACGGAGGGCTCTTCTCCTGACGTATATTCTTCCATCGCCCGCGCGCTGTCGGAGGACGGCATCCTGAACTCGCCAAACATAGACGGCGTGCGTGACGCTGAGACGCTGAGACGCGCGATGGAGGAGGAGGTATACAACCGTCTCACGCCAGTTCAGCAACGAGTGAACGCGGCTCTCGGCCTTGGCATGCAGCCGGACGAGATACAGCAGTATGAGGCGGCTATGAGTCAGGCGGCCGACTGCACTGACGAGCGCATCACTGATGAGAGCGACGAGGGTCAGAACCTGCGCAGAGACCTCATATATCAAGGCTGCCTCGCGAGAGGCATGAGCCAGCAGCAGGCCGAGCGCGAGGTGAGCAAGAGCTTCAAGGCCGGCACTGACATCGAGGATGCCAAGGACGCGAGAGACACCGTCATGCAGGCCTTGCAGGGCAGGTACAACCAAGCCATGCAGGAGCGTAAGTATCAGATGGATCAGGCGCAGGCGGCTAACGCTCAGTTTCAGGATAGCGTCATCGGCAGTATAGCCAACGATGACGGCCGTATGTTCGGCTCGCTGACTGAGAACACCAAGCGTCTTGTGGCGAACAACCTGATGAACAGGAGCGTCCGCCTGAGAGACGGCTCAATGATGACACCAGTCGAGGCGTACGCGGCGCAAGACCCTGTCGGCTTCCAGAAGATTATCGGTGTCATGTACACCTTGACCAACGGCTTCCGAGACTTCGACAGGCTCGGCGATATTAAAGCCAACCGCAGCATGAAGCGCGGTATCGCCGGCCTTGAAAGGGCTCTGCGCGGCACAGGCTCGGGCGGCGGTGGCTCATACAAGTACGCAAACAATGTCAATGGCAGGGAGGACGACGACGAGGAGATTATCCTTAAGTAGCCCCTCGCCACTATGAGATGAATCACAATATGAACTTTAACACAATAGAGACATGGCAGAGTCAGCAGGGATGTATCGAGTAAGTCCCAAAATCACTCCGCTCGTGTGGAAGGGCATGACAAAGGATAACCACCTGCGCCACTTCAACGAGCTCTTTAGTTCTGACGCGCAGTGTGCGTCAAACCATATCGTCCGACTTTTCTCATGCATGCACGGTCATCCGAGCTATGAGACCATCCTTAACGACGCGGGTATCGTAGAGTTTGAGGATGACAGGGACATCAAATGGAAGGTGCTTAGCGCCACCGACCGAAACATCCCACTCGTCGAGGCGCGAGATGAGGATGGCGTAGTAGTCACAGCGGACCACGGACATAACGTAGGCTCTAACGTGTCATCGTTCGAGCTCGTCTTCGCGGAGGACTGGTTCGCTAAAGGCGACTGGATTGTAGGTAACCTCAATGAGGTCTATCAGTTCCGCATCCTTGACGAGGCTCGACAGGAGGGTACTAACTGGGTCTATCGAGTTGAGCTTGGCGCGGCCAATACACAGGGCGTTCCTCCTGAGCGACTTCTCCGAGGTGAGAAGTTCAGTGTCGAGGCTGATTACGTGGAGCGAGAGCGCTCACGCAAGGTAGGTGACGTGCGTTTCGCCGCGCCTCTCTCAATGCGTAACGACTGGACCACTATCCGACTCCACACTACTGTGAGCGGCAAGCAGGTTCTTGACAAGATTGCCATCGAGCTTCCTGTCCTTGTCCGCAACAAGACCACTGGCAAGTGCGAGGAGAAGCGAGTCTCTCGTTGGATGGACTATGTCGACTTCGAGTTCGAGCGTCAGTTCGCCGATGCCAAGAACAAGGCTCTCGTTTATGGCCGCAGCAACCGCAATGAGAATGGCGAGTACCTCAACGTCGGCGAGTCTGGCGAGGTTATCAAGATTGGCGCGGGCCTCATGGAGCAGCGCGAGTTCGGCCACACCGAGTTCTACAACGACACCTCTACCATCCTTAAGCAGATTGAGAACGGTCTCGAGCGTATCTGCGCTAACGGCAACCTGCCTATGAGCGATCAGGTCTTCGAGGTTCACACAGGCCGCTACGGCGCACGCGCGTTCAGCAAGGCCGTCTCGCAGGAGATTTCCGGCTGGCATCCATTCCAGTTTAATGCCGACCAGCTTGGTGTCGTTAAGCGTACCAACTCGAAGATTCACGACAACTCGTTGCTCGCCGGCTATCAGTTCACCGAGTATATCGCGGCCAACAACCTGCATATCAAGCTCGTCGTTGACCCGATTTATGATGACCCCGTCCGCAACAAGATTCCTCATCCGGAGGGTGGTCTCGCGATGTCATACCGCTTTGACATCTGGGATATGGGTACATCCAACGAGCGCAATGTGGTCAAGTGCCGTATCGCTGGTGAGTTCGGCAATCCTGCCCGTGGTTATCAGGCTGGTATGCGCAATCCTTTCACCAAGTCAAACAGCAACAACTACATGAGTTGGGATGTTGATGAGGCTGCCATCCATAAGATGGAGACCTTCGGTGTCATCGTCTATGACCCCACAAGGACCTACAGCCTTATCCCCTCACTGCTCGTAGGCTAACAGACAGGCCCGCCGTCGGAGAGGAAGCCCTCGGCGGGCCTTTATTTATAACACAGGAGAAGAATAAAAGATGGCAAAGAAAAGTTTCGACACGGCTATTGATGCCGATGATGATTTGATGGTGAACCCCCTCAGGAACGAGGTGGTTATTGTTCGCCACATTGAAAAGAAAAGTGACATGTTCGACAGCAAGAAGCACGTCTTTTGGGGCGGCATTGCTGACACGAGCAAAAAGATATTCGTAACCCCCGTCTTGCGAAACGGCACATACGTCAACGTGTTGACCAACAGCGAGAAGGCTTATCTTGAAAAAGTCATGGGTCTTGGCGAGAACGCGTTGTCTGTGTACAACAAGACCAATAACTTCTGGAGCAGCGCTAATCCTGCGGCTGTCGTAGAGCTCGGCAAGTATGACCTCCAGCTTAATCTCAGTGAGCCGGCGGATTACATCAAGTATAAGATTCTCTTGGCCAACAAGGAGCGCATCTGCCCCAATGTTGAGACTTTAGAGAACCACTTCAAGGCGAGCTACGAGTTCGTCCTTATCAAGAGTGAGGATGAGATGGATGATAAGAAGAAGAAGATGTCCAACCTCATGGAGTGCTACCGACTCTACGGCAAGATTGAGGAGGAGACTGATAAGCTTCGTTGCATCATCGAGCTTATCAATCAGAAGCCTCTTGCGACAGGTACTAAGCTCAGCTGGTTGCAGACCACTTGCAACGACCTTATTCAGGGTCAGCCTAAGCTCTTCCTTAAGGTCATCTCCGACCCGCTTCTTGACACCAAGGTGTTCATCAAGAGGTGTATCGCGGAGGGTCTCATCAGCAACCGCGGCGGCATGATGTATCTACGCAAGGATAATCAGCCTTTGTGTGATGGCGGTGAAGAGCCTACATTGCAGGTGGCTGCTCGATGGCTTAATCAGCCTCAGCATCAGGAGGTCAAACTGACGCTTGAAGGTACTTTAAACGGGAAAAAGGATTAGCGGATGACGGCGCAGGAGTTCTCTACACAGTTCGACCTCATCTTCAATAATCTCATGAGCGACAAAGCTCCTGAGATTAACGAGTTCGAGAAGTCGTACTACCTCACGATGGCGGAGGAGGAGCTGGTCAAGGAGCTGTATAAGCAGTTCGAGTTCAGCGAGCTTGTCCGCAGGGGGTGTGACGCTGTCATAGAGAAGACATCCTTAGACCCTGTCGCCGACGCTGAGACTACACCGATAGTCGCCAAGGGATATAAGCAGTATGTGTTCGACCTGCCGGAGACCCTCTGGTATCTCATACACGAGAGCGCCCTTATCAAATCTGACGACCCTTGTTATGACGGAAGGTATATCAGGGTCAAGCCTGAGAGGTACGACGAGATGGACCAAGACCTTGGCAATCCCTTTCGCAGGCCGGACGGCAGCAGGGCGTTCAGGATAGACACGGGCAGGGAGAGTCTTCGACGGGTTGAGCTTATATCTAAATACGAGGTGGAGAAATACGCCATCCAGTATCTGCGAAGGCCCAAGCCTATACTCTTGGCTGACCTGACGGATGACGAGTGGGGAGGCTACGGGCTTCATCTCAGAGGAGAGACGACGACCAACCTCGACAACCCGTGCGAGCTTGGCAGCAGCATCCATAACGAAATAGTAATCAGAGCCGCCAACATGGCACTTGCCACTTACAAGGGGGCTTAATCAATCAACTAAACACAATCAGACATGGCAAACTTCTCAGTGAGCAAAGTCAACCAGTTCTACGTGGCCAGCAAACTTGTCGAGGGCACGGACGGACACCTTTCGGCATCAGACGGCGTAGGCGCAATCATGCCCCGCTTTGATGCCAAGAACAACGAGCTGACCTTCGAGTACGTCAGCCCCGGCGGTATTATCCGCACCGACCGCATCAACCTCGGCCGCATCACCCACAAGAAAGCCCGCAAGGCGGAGAAATGTCGTCGCCCATTGTTGGCGAAGCGCATCACCCTCTCCGACCTCAACGGCTCGTCCTCGGGTAACGCCACATTGTCAAGCGAGGGCGTGGATATCATCCCCGGCGAGAACTACATCCTTGGCTTGGAGTTCATCCACTATATCGGCATGAGCGATCAGGACAAGTACTATGTCACCGCGGCCGTCCATGGCACAGCAGGCATGACATCCGCCGAGTTCTACACCCGCATGGCGTACAGCATCGCGCGCAACCTCAGCCGTGAGCCGGCCGCCCTTGTTGACATCTATCTTGTCACAAGCGACACCTTCGACCCCGCCTCTGACACCAAGGTGGAGATTAAGCCTTCTGAGCTGACTGACGTCAAGCTCGCCGCCGCTATCACCGCTAACACCAAGGCTACTGGCATCGTCGTCAAGGAGCGCATCCTTGATAACTACGAGCAGGGCGTAGGCGACCATAAGCCTATCGACTTCGTGTTCTCGTTCGACGAGATTTGCTACAACTCGGTAGACATGAAATGGGGCTACGAGACTAACATCACCCTCAGCTCGGCCGACAGCCAGACCGCCAAGGTCTATGACGGCACTAACGCAGAGATTGCCCTCGTCATGGGTAACGGCCGCACTATCGCCGATATGGAGTACTTCTACATGGGTGAGCGTGGCGATCAGGAGCGTCATCTTGGCTGGCCTAACAACATCCGCACCAAGTATCTCGTGGATGACACCAAGGAGTATGACTGCCTCACCATGAACTTCTACTACTCGCCCGGTGACAATGACGCGGGCGTGCGTTCCACCAAGGTCATCAATATCGTGGCCGTCAAGGGTGACGTTATCAGCGCCATCGTGACCAAGCTCGCCGAGTACGGCATCACCTTCAAGGCGAACGACGCGGGCAAGGAGAACGGCGAGACCGACTTCTAAGCGACAGCTTCTTTTTTATTCATACCAGCCCCGCAGGTGGGTTTACGCCTGCTTGCGGGGCTTTAATTTTTAAGGATGGTAAAATTCAATGAGCTTGGGATAACGAGGGACGGACGGCATATCATCATAGACGTGCAGGTTCGGGATTTGCCATCGTTCAAGGAGACCGTCACCGAGACAATAGACGGCGAGGAGACCACGACGACTAAGCAAGTGGTGTTTCTCGATAAGATATACATCGTCAACCAAGAGCAGTACGCCGACGGCAGCAGCTACGAGGATGACTTCGTCTACAAGATAGAGTATGGCGACAGCGAGGAGTTGACGAGTGACCATATAGTACTGAGCGAGGATGACGTGCCGGGACTCACTGACGACCTGTTTTTCGTCTTCGTTAAGACCAAAGGTGAGCCGACAGGCGACTATAAGGGTGAGCAGGTCACCGTAGGTGTGACCTACCACATGGAGCGTATCTACGGCATCTTCATGGACGGCATGAGAGAGATAGCCATGACAAAGGACAGGGACTGCGAGCCTCCGCGATGGCTGATAGACCTGCACCTCAGACAACGAGCCTTGGAGGCTGCTATTGAGGCTGGCGACTTCGCCTTGGCTTGTAAATGGTGGAAAGAGTTCTATGAGTTCACGGAGACCGTGACGACAAAAACCTGTAACTGCCATGGATGAGTATGTCAAGGATATGCTTAACCGCTACTTCTGGAAGCTGTCCAAGGTAGGGTACGCCAAAGACAAGGAGGTCAAGCGACTGCTTGCCGTAATTTTTTTACAGGAGATGACATCACGCGACTACCGCGGCTTCCTGACCGAGTGTGACCGCAAGATAATAGAGAAAGCTTTATATAACCTGACGGGCGGCTGCGCGCTGCCCTACCCCAAGATAAACCATAACGGCATCATGAACAAGTTGCACCTTGGAGACATAAGCGAGCTCGCCTCGCGAGTGGAGCAGATTGACGAGTATGTCCTCGCTTACAGCGACAACAACAAAGTCAAGCAGAAGCAGCAGGACGAGCGGTTGGACGCTTTAGAGGATAAGCATGATATCGAGCACCCGGTCTATGATGAGGATGACGAGGCCGAGTACGGGGCGAAGATAAAGCCTCGCGACCGAGGCCATGTGGAGAAGATGGGATGCGGTGGCAGTCACTGCGATGACAGGGGCATACATCACCATAAGCCTGAGCCTTATGTCTACGATTACCCGTTTGATGATTGCGGTTGTCGAGGGAGGAGGTGGCGATGAGCACCTACCGCGAGATAGTGCACATGGTACTGGACGAGTTGAAGCTCGCCAGTGATGACGCTTACTACACGGAGCAGCACGTCGTCTTCCTGCTTGGCAAGTTCCGTGCCTTCATGCTCAAAAAGGAGTATGGTGATGCGACTAACAGCTTCGGCCGTCAGAGCATAGCCGCACGCAAGTATGTGCCGGAGGCTAACTATCAGACCCTGTGCCTTGACTTGGAGACTGTGGACGCTATCCCCGGTCTGTGCGAGGGAGGCAAGATGGTGAGGAGCATAGACAAAGTGCCCGCCATCCTGCAAGTCGGCATCAAGAGCGTGTACCCGTACGACTACTTCGCTGGCGGTGTGACCTACGTTGACCGTGAGCGTATGCGGTATGTAGGTAACGACAGGTGGCGGGCTAACGTCATCTACGCCACCATAGGCCCTGATATGCATCTATGGTTCAAGAGCCACAACCCTCAGTTCCTGTACCTTAAGAAGGCAAGGTTTACCGCCGTATTCGAGGATGCAGACAAGGCGGCCGAGCTGTCATGTGACGATGACGTGTGCGACATACTTGATTCTGACTTCCCTCTTGAAGAGGCTCTTATCTCGACCGTCATACAGCTGACTGTTGCTGAGCTGACAAGACCGTTGCTCACGCCCGAGGATATAATAAACAACTCGGCTGATGACTCGGCAGGTCTGCGCAACGCCTCTTCGGGCGCGCCTCAGCAGGCTAATACAGAGAGCGATGGTAACGATTGAGGATATAAAGAACGTGTACGCCAAGCGCAAGTCAGCGGGTAAGAAGCTGCACACGCGAGTGCTGTGGGATAAATATGTCCCCAAGAATTGCGGGCTTGATTTCGAGACTTGGCGCACTGTCGTCAACACAGTCCTTGAAGAGGTCGCCGAACGCATCCTCCGAGGAGAGCAGGTCAAGCTGCCCTGTCTCATGGGGTCGATAGGTCTTAGGAGGAAAGAGCGTAAAGTCAAGCTCGATGAGAACGGCAAGCCGAAGATTAACACCCCTGTTAACTGGGGAGCGACTGTAAAGCTCTGGGCGGAAGACGAGAACGCGAGACTGAATAAAACCGTTGTCAGACAGGAATGTAAAAATATTTATAGCATAATTCACACGAAAGATAATATTATTTATCTTAGCGCCAATAGAATACTCTTCACGCCAACGAGAAGTCTGAAACTGAGGCTGCGAGACAAGCTGAAAGATGGCGAGATAGACTGCTGTAAACTGGAAAGAGATTTTAAGAGATGGAGAAAGGAAGAGTTAGCATTAACGTCATAATGGACAACCTGTCGGTGCATCCGCTTCTGCGTGACGTGCCGGTGGAGTCCGCCGTGCGGTACACGGTCGAGTTCATGCGTGTAATGGGCTGCCCGTATATGTTCACGGATAAAATAGGCGTTGTCGAGATACGAGACTATCGAGGCGAGCTACCTTGCGACTTCTATCAGATTAACCAGATGCGCACCCACGACGGGGTCGTCTACGAGTCCGCCACCGCTACATTCCACGATATAGACCATGACGGCGTAGGAAGACCGACGTATAAGATACAAGGTGGCGTGGTGACGACATCGACAGAAAAGGATGACGCTGAGCTGAGCTATCAGGCTATCGACGTGGATGATGATGGCTTCCCCACCCTGCCGGACAACTCGGTGTTCATCCGTGCTTTGGAGGCTTATATCAAGGTGCAGTGGTTCACTCTGCTTTTCGACACGGGACGCATAGCCAACCAAGTATATGTCAACGCTCAGCAGGAGTACGCATGGCTCGCGGGCCAGTGCGCGTCGGAGCAGAACAGGATGACGCTTGACAGGCTTGAAGCCCTAAACAACAGCCTTAACACCATGATGCAGCGAAGCTCGCAGCACAGGCGCGGGTTTACCACGCTCGGCTCTCGCGAGGAGAGGAAGATACATTGAGACACAATCAAAAATAGACAGAGAGATGAATGACGTTGTATTGACAAGCCTGCTGAGCCTCGGCACTGCCGCAGCGAGCGCGTTTGTAACCTATTTGACAACAAGGCGCAAGTATAACGCTGAGATAAACAGCCTTAGGACTGACACCGACAAGACGGAGGTGGAGAACTATAAGGCCATGTTGGAATTCTATCAGAAGCTGCTGGACGACAACAGCAAGAGGCTGAACGACATGATAGAGGAGAATAACGCCTTGCGCGAAGCGGCTAAGATACTGCACGACGAGATGACAAAGAAGCAGTGCCAGATTAATGCTTGTGAGAGTAATACTACCACTCAGAAGCCAAGGACTAAGAACGTCAAACTCTAAGATATATAGTTATGCAGGGCATTAGAGGTATAGAGATAAGCTTGACTCCGCCTTCGGTGGATAAGCTGTGGCTGTTGCCGTCAGGTTCAGGCTTTGACGCTTATGTCATGTTTAATGGCGCATGGGCCAAGGTAAGCAAAGTGAGCGGTAGCTCTGGCATTACTGAGGACGACCTTAAAGCGATAGAGGCTAAGATTTCTTCATCGCTTAAAGAGGCTAAGAGCTATACGGACGAAGAGGTCAAATCGGTTAGTGATAAGATTGCGGATATAGACCTTGCGGCAGATAAAGTATCATTAGATAGCGCAGATACCAACTTGTCGGCATTGGATAACGTCAAGGCGGCATTAGAGGCAATCGCAGCCAAAGTGTGGTATACTAAGATAGTAATCACCGCGTTTAACGCCTCCCCGAACTCAGGGACGTTCGAGATTGGGGCGACTGTGACCAAACCTACGTTTACTTGGACGACAAGTAAGACTCCCGCCAAGACAGTAATAAACGGGCAGACTGTTACAGGTTCAAGCTATACCATGTCAAGCGACATAACCGCGACCAAGACTATAACATTGTCCGTAACCGAGAGCGAGGGGGGCGTAGCGACTGCAAGCAAGACATATACGTTTGGCTATGCCATATATACAGGCATGGGCACTGTGCCGAGCGAATTTACTCAGGATTGGATAAAGAATACCCTTGGCGGCAAATCAATCAAGACGACTGCCGCGGGTAGTTATACGATGAAAGGCTCTACCACAAACCAGTACTGGTGGATTGTAGCGCCCTCTTCCTGGTCTATATCATTCAAGACCTCACTTGGTTCTGGAGGCGCAGAAAAGGTCGGTACTGTCGATTCCTTCGTCAACGACCAAGGCAAGACGTTCCCAATGACAGTATACAGGGCAAGCAAGGTGCAAGGCTCGGACATGACTATCACTGTTGTTTAATAAATAGTTAGAATTATGGCGATTAAAGCAGCTGACACACTCGAACCAAACGGTGATTTCGCGTTAGCTAACGCAGAGAATATTTATATTACCGTAAACGGTGAGGACAAGAAACTGTCTGATTATATATCAAGCATAGAAAACGGGGTAGGCAAATCCATTACCTCGATCACGAAGACTGGCACATCAGGCCTCGTAGACACCTATGCTATCAATTACTCTGACGGCAGCTCGCCGGATACGTTCACTGTGACCAATGGGGATAAAGGTGAAACCGGCGCAGAAGGCCCAAAAGGAGAAAAGGGCGACACTGGAGCTACCGGAGCGAAAGGCGACAAGGGAGACGCTTTTACTTACTCTGACTTCACGGAGGAGCAGCTTGCCGCCTTAAAAGGCGAGAAAGGAGATAAAGGCGATAAGGGAGACAAGGGCGAGACTGGGGCTACAGGAGCGGCAGGCCCGCAAGGCGAGACTGGGGCTAAGGGCGAGACAGGCGCGACAGGTCCGCAGGGCGAAAAAGGAGATACAGGCGCAGCGGCTCATGTCACTACCGTGTCAACTACAGACGAAGATGGCACGCAGCACGTTTATATTAAGACGTGGGAGGGCGACGATGATAGCGCGGCTACTTTGTCCGCCGACCTTATGGCAAACGCTAACGAGATTGCGGCAGCCATCGAGGAGATTATGACAAGTTATACTGGTACATCAACAGAGTCTTAAAACTATGGCAGAAGCATCCGATAACCTGAAAGCTGTGATGGCGCGCCATCCTGAGATCAAAAAACTCGCCGAGCAGAAAGAGGCGATGCGACAGGCTTTGATTGCTAAAGGGGTGGACGAGAGCAGTCTTGTCGACTTCTCTAAGTATGCAGATATTTTAGGAGCTTTTTCTTTTTCTATTGATTCGACCATCGAAGCAAACGGCTTCACCTATAACGCCGGTACAGAAGACGAGCCTGTTACACTATCGACGATCTTGGCGGAAAGATTGAAGTCTTGTGCGGAACTATCAAACAAAGATGTCTACGCGGCTAATGACTTTAGAGAAGATACGAATATCATGTATCTTACGGAGAAACCATTAGCTTCAGACATCAGTTATTTTTGCTACAATGCCTGTAATTTAATGTATATTCCGCAACTGGATTTTTCAAACGTCAAGACTATATCGAATATATTTTCTACGAAAATTCTGTGCTTATTAGATGAGTACACTCTTGATTTGGCATCTTGTGCAAGTTTCTATTATCCTAAATTAAACTTCACGAAGAAGCTGATAATCAAAAACATGCAAAATAATTGCTCTTTTGACGCTTTGTTTTACCAAAATACAACTACAGAGTCTGTCATAGGGATTAACTTTTCTGCTGGAAAATTAAGAACAAATGTCATCTTTGCTGGAGCAAGTCGACTCTCCCATATAGAGCAAAGTGAAGATAGCGTTATTAGATGCGCTAATGTGTTGAGTAGCAGATTCGCTGAGCCGAGTTCGGATAGTTTATTTTCTCAGTTTGACGCTGAAACTCTTTATGGGTTTTGTTCTCATGCCTATGACTGGACTACAAACCCAAGGGAATATACAAAAGTAGACGGTAGCTATATTGATGGAGCTTATGCGACTAATTATTATAACTTTCGTTTTAATGATGCCACCAAAGAGAAATTAGAAAGTGCGTATCCTGATGTGGATTTTAAAGAAATGATGGAGGCTAAAGGATGGGGGTATTAACTGAGATAAAAAAACTTGCGGATTGCAAATCGGAGCAGTATAAAAAATGGAAGGATGCAACTTCTATAAATAAAGCTGATTATGCTGAATTGACGGATACTGTAAAAAACTATAATGTCGGTGATTTAGATGCTGCCATAATTAACTTATCCTCACTTGAAGGAGCGGGAATGCCTGACGTAGTCAAAGAGCTGTTATTGAGTTACATAAAAACCAGCAACTCACTTTTAGAGTCCGTTGATACTTTAACAAGTTCTTTATTCTCGGGATCTGATATTATATATTGTAAAAGTTTAAGTATAGGCAGTACCGACATGTCTCGCTGTTTCAACGAGTGCAATTTATTATATTTTGTAGAGCCTTTAGACTTTTCATCGGTGACTAAAGTCAATTATTTATTTTATAATTGTATAAATCTCCAAGTCGCCATTATCTCCGATTTGTCTTCCGCAGAGAATGGAGAATACGCTTTCTATAACTGCACTAATTTAGGGAGTCTCAACTTTGATAATCTCACCTCTTTGAGAGGAGGAGATTCTATGTTTTACGGTTGTTTCAAGTTATCAGAGCTGCCTTTTACCGCCTTGCCTGAATTACTAACAGGTAATAATATGTTCCGTGCGTGTAAAAAATTGGAAGCCGTCTCATTAGACTTGCCTAAGATACAAAACTCTATGAGTTTTTTTAACGGATGCAGCTCGTTAAAAAATATATCTATAACAGGTTTGTCTATTTTGAAAACAGCAGATAGTATGATGCTAAATTGCGTAGCTCTTAAAAGCATCCAATTACCAGAGCTTCCATCTCTCACTTCTGCTAACCGAATGTTTCAAGCTTGCTCCACTTTGACCTCTTTATCGGAGTTGAGTCTACCCGCTGTATTGACTTTGAATTACATATTTGCAAATTGTTCAAGATTGACGTCGTTGTCATTCAAGGCTGGTTCGTTAGTGGTCGCAAAAACAATGGATTCGGCATTTAAATCATGTTCAAGTTTACAAAGTATAGATGGACTTTGCCTGCCTGGACTCTACCTTGACTTGTCTGACGGCATAACAGAAGAGACGTACATGTATGCGATTAATCTATATCTGCCCTCTTCTTTGGTTGATTGCGAACTTCAAGGGACATTATATCGCTCCGGGCTTGATTTGCGAAACTGCACAAAGCTGTCAGCTAAGAGTCTATTCACATGGGTCGCCGCGCTATACGACTGGGAGACGAACGAGGAGAGTAAGACGACGATAGATTCGGAGCATATCTTATATCTGACAGCATCTCAGCAGTCAACTCTCGAGGAATATGAGGGTGACGGCACTAAGACGGGAGCGGAAGTTATAGAACAGGCAATCATGTATGGATGGAACTTATCAGAATAAACTATTAACCAACAATATAATATCATGAAAATAACCTATTGGGGAACGGACAATAAGTTCGCTAAAGCGGAAGCCGAGGACGGGTATAAAATTACCTGCTACGACGAAGAGACACAGGATATAGTATTCTTCGCTTGCTATACCCGAATGACCTGCCTCGCAAAGAAGCTGGCGAAGTATTACGAGATTACGGACGAGAAGGCAGAAGAGCTGACAGCTAAGCGTGAACTCGCCTTGCATGTCGATGAGGAGGACGCTCTAAACGAGTAAATGATTTACGCCTCGTATCAAAGCGGGGCGTTTTTTTTTTATGAGAAAGCTATGAGAATAGAGGTAATACGAGAGAATCGTCAGAAGACATACACCGAGGGCGGCTTGTACGTGGACGGCGAGCGCGTCTGTGATACGCTGGAGGATATGGACCGCGGACTGACGCAGGATATGGGCGAGGCTAAGGTCAAGGCGAAAAAAGTGTATGGGGAGACGGCGATCCCGACAGGCTGTTACAAAGTACGAATAGACACTTACTCGCCTAAGTTCGGCGGTATGCCTTTCTATAAGGAGGTGTGCAATGGTACGCTGCCAAGGTTGGAGAACGTGCCGGGCTATGAGGGTGTGCTGATTCATGTCGGCAAGACGGCTGAGAACACCTTGGGTTGCATCCTTGTCGGCGAGAAGGTCAAGGACGGGATGCTAATACATGGCAAGGAGATGTTCAGGAAACTGTGGGATAAAATCAAGGACGGCAAGGATATTGTCATCGAGGTTAAGTAAAAGTCTCACTAACGAGCAACGATAGCCATAGTATATTGCTTGCGGATAGAGAGTTGCAGCGGCGGTCAATATGACTGTCGCTGTTTTTGTGTAGTCTCGTCATCAGTTTATCTTCGTGATACAATCAATAAAAAGTTACAGCTATGAGTGAGACGACAACAGAGAGGACTTATGTGTTCCCCGAGAACGGGAACAACAACGCGCTCTGCTCGGGCATGATGAGCATGCTTGGGCAGTTGGCGCAGCGACAGGGCGTAGACCCTACCGCCATGATGGCGATGATGAACAATGGCGGATTAGGTAACGGCGGCTACATCTGGCTGCTGTTCCTTCTTTTCTTCATGGGTGACTACGGATGGGGACGTAACGGCAGAAACAGCGCGGCCAACACAGACGCTGACACCATGCGTCTCGCTAACCTCATCAACAACAACGACGGGCGCTCGCAGCTGATGTCGGCTATCGAGGGCAATACAAGCTCCATTGAGCGCATGGCGCAAGCGCTCAGCTGCTCAACAGGTCAGATTACTGCCGCTATCAATAGTGTCAACACTCTTATCCAGAGCGTAGGTAACCAAGTAGGCATGAGCAGTCAGCAGGTGATTAACGCCGTGCAGCAGGGTGACGCTAACGTCATCTCGCAGATGCAGTCATGCTGTTGCAGCGTCACGAACAAGATTAGCGAGACGGCCTACGAGAACAGGCTTGCGGTATGTCAGCAGACCAACTCCCTTACCAACGCCATTAACGGCGGAGTACAGAGCATCAAGGACGCTACTGACCTGCGTACTGACGCTATCTTGGCTCGCCTTGACGCTATGGAGAAGACCGCGATGCAGGCTAAGATTGACGCGTTGCAGGAGGCTAAGTCTACCTTGCAGACTCAGCTCAACATTGAGCATCAGACGCAGAGCTTACAGGCTTATCAGGCGCAGAGCCTCATCCCCTTCACACAGGCTATCAGCCAGATGCAGGGACAGCTTGCCGCGATTAAGGCGAACCAGCTCCCGACAACGACCGTCCCTAACCCTCAGGTCATAGGCGTGCCGACGGCTCTCGCCTATCAGACAGGGCTCGTAGGCTCAGCTTCGGCAGGTGGCTCATTCTGGTTCTAACGAAAGGAGACGACATGACTTACCCGATACGATATAGCGGGAGGCTGTTTGAGACGACGGCGGTGGAGGTGACATCCTCCGCCGTCATTTACACCCTCCCTGATAACGCGTTCCTTTTCTCAGGACCGCGCGGCATTGTGCCAATCTACGTCAAACAGGATGTGCCATCAGGCACGACAGAGACCCTGTCAGTATTGATGCAGGCTAACAACCAGACGCAAGGCGTATCCGTTGTGGGAGGTGACTCGCTGACGGCGGCGAATATAGCAAAGGGCGTATACCTGTTTTACTTCGATAAGCAGAATGACGTTTTACAGATAATTGGAGTCAACCCATAAACACCACGGCCTATGTCTTTCTTTTCACTTCAACAGGGTTCGCCTGTTTACATATTGAACAAAGAGTCCGTACCTGTGGTGAACGTCGGCTCGGTGGTCTCAGTCTCGCAACCGAGGCCAAGTCAGCAGAACTGGCAACAGATGCTTGTTAATGTCACGGTAGACATAGACGGGGTGAGCCGCTCGTTCGAGAACCTGCCGTCTGATAAAGAGATGGCGGACTCGATGACGGGCATGCAGATATATTGCAACAGGGATATGGTTCTCGCTGAGATAAACAGGCTCAGAAAAGTAAGCGCGCAGATTGTTGACGACATAGACAAGCACAAGGCGATAGTCAGGGCTTGTGACGGGATATTATGTGAGCTCAGCCCTGAGATAGCTGAGCGGGCCGCGAGGGAGAAAGAGCTACAGGAGATGCGCTCTCAGTTGGAGGAGATGAGGGAGCTGTTTAGGCAGGCGGTCCAAAGGGATGGCGATACTAATAAAACAGAGAAAGCATGACAAAGATTGTTATACTGACAGAGGGCGACGCGGACTGCGTCAAGGAGGAACGATGTAAGACCGACAGCAGAATGGAGGCTTATATCAAGGAGCATGGCAGGCACTTCAACCAGAGGCTGTGTAACTACGCCACGAGCCTCATGCGCAAAAAGGACTCATCAACAGGGAAGGTGAGACAGATTATCCCATTCTCTCAGACGGAGGTTGACGACCTGCTCGAACGCCAAGGTGCGGAGCTAAGTATCAAGCATGGACTTGATTATGTCTATGTGGCTAATATGGCCAAGGCTGACTACTGGAAGTCGAGCATAGAGGACGAAAGGCATCTCGCCTTGTTCATAAAAGACACCGTGGAGGATTATGATGCCACGGACGGATGCGTGTTTCTCCGATGGGTGGCATCAACAGAAAAAGAGCATGAGATACCTTGGGACGAGCTGATGTAAGTTCCTGAGCCCCGACGTGATAACACATGTCGGGGCTTGCTTTTTTATAATATTAAAGTTAACTATCTTTGCATTGCTGAGAAATAATATTATCACAATGACAAGGAAGCGCGCCACAATCAATGTCACAGGCATGAACAGGGATCAGGCGAAAGGCCTGATGGACTCCAAATACACGTTTGAGAACATGAATATAAGGGTGACGGCCCGTGACGAGCCGAACACCTCGCTCGCGGTGACTAACGAGAAAGGCACTAAGCTGCTTAACGTCAGCGTGTATGGCACTCCTGTTGGCGCGTTCACCTGTGACCAGTATTTTGGCATCTTCTCCAGTGAGACAGAGGATGGGGAGACCTTTGACCATGTGGCGGTCTACAAGAAAGACGGCGAGACAATATCCGAGTTCTTTCATTGGAGAGGCGAGGGGCTCGGGTTTAGCGAGATTGACGTGGACAAGCATCGCATCGAGACGGAGGTGTCAGTCGAGGCGAGCAACTCGATTAGGGTTTATTGGGTTGACGGAGTGCATCAGCCGAGGGTAATGG
This sequence comes from Bacteroidaceae bacterium, assembly GCA_963618945.1. Classification (GTDB taxonomy): domain Bacteria; phylum Bacteroidota; class Bacteroidia; order Bacteroidales; family Marinilabiliaceae; genus W3P20-009. Next base: position 80,277 of record CAVETY010000013.1, on the reverse strand, counting down.
ACTTCATGAAGCTTCATGACAAATATGGCTCTTTGTGTACGAGTGATAACATCTCAGCGGATTACTTCGATTTTCTTCCTGTCGTCCGAGACATAAGTGGCGTGTCTGTTGAGAAGCGTCAGAGCGGCTATTTTTACTCAGGCACTGTGCAGTTTGTCATCACTGAAGTCATCAACGGGAACGAGAGTAACATAGCTTATTACTCCCCGTTGTACTATGCGAGTGACGACGCTAATAACAGGGGCTATGCGCCAGATAACACGACCAAAGGCTCGTCTTTCTGCGTGTCTTTCGACTGTGCGGATAACGAAGTCATCAGCTATTTCATCGTGTACGCCATCTACCGCTCATCGCAAGACGGCACGGCGATAGTGGTCAAGCGGGAGGTGGCCTCCGCGGACCACGTCAGTATTGTAATGGCGGGCAACGAGGAGGCTGTTGATTCAAGCTACCTTATGTTCCTCAACCGTCAGCCGATGACCGGCGTCCAGACTATCACGCAGAAAGATGGCGTGATGTTCCTCGCCAACTGGCAGACGGATAAGAGCGAGGAGGTGTCTTATGTGGATGACGTGGCAGTCTCCTGCGTAGGCGGCAAGACGGGGACAAGATCGGTTGATGTCGCGTCCTTCTCGGAGAGCGGAGCTGCACTCGCGAGCCAGCTCAAAAACAACTCGTTCGAGATAGGGCATTTCAAGCGAGGAGAGGGTTATCTGCTCGGCTATCAGCTCATGGACAAGCATGGTTATTGGCAGCATCCGAGGTTTATCAGAGGGGATAAGGATAACGCCTATCTCCACACGATGACCGAGGCTGCCCAGATGATGAACGGCAAGGCGTACCTCCCACACTTCGAGGCGACGATAAAGGAGTCAAACGAGGCGTACCTGAAAGTCCGACCTGTCGTGGCTTACGTCGATGACGCTCAGAAGCCATGTCTGTACCAAGGCGTAGTAACCCCAACCATCTACTGCGAGAAGGAGAGGGTCGAGGGTACTTGCTACTCCAAACTGTCGCCTTTCACTCGTCCGTTTAAGAACTTCGATGGGGCTTTCGAGCCTAAGAAGCTGTGGTCCAACCCGTCGCATGTCATCTGCTCATATGGCTATAAGCCGTTGTCCGCTGACGTGTATCTGAATAAGGGAGTGGAGGCTGCCATCCATTCATACCTCGGCTTTAATATGACAGCCACTGACGCGGGGGTTACAACCAAAGCATCAATGCGATACGGCACATACCCCGCATCTCAGCACCTGCAAGCCCTCGGAACGACAAAGGATTACAATAACGAGTTCCAGACATCATGGAGATACAGGGACGTGGTGTTCAAGACCGCGTTGATACCGACAGGGCAAACCGCGTCGAATGTCGCGAACGCAACCAAGATATACAAGTTTACTGTCGAGTTTAACCTGACGTGCACTGCGGGGGCGACGGGGGTTGTCTTCTCCGACTCTTGGCAGGAGTATTTTTATGCAGGCAAGAAAGACGGAAAGTACTACTTAGTAAACTACGTGAACGGTGCGAGGGAGTTGACGGAGGATGAGTACACCGCACTCTCGAATAGCTCCACTTCGACCGCGGCGATAAATAAGATATTGTGGACTGACGGGACAGAGAGCAACAGCACTCCCGTCTATGGTTTCGAGACTGTCGATACGGAGACCCAAGAGGGGACAGGTTACTGGCCTGATCTCTCATTCGGCGGAAAATACCCTTTCCAGCATGTCGCTGGCGGAAGCTTGACAGTCTACGCCACTTATACGACAGATTTATATTCATCGCAAAACGTCATCCAGTCTCAGTTAGAGGCTCTGCGCTCCGGCATGGAGACGTATCTTTATGGTGATGGAGGCTCTAATAAGGGGTATCTATATGATTTCTTTGGTGACTATACGGAGGAGTCGTCAGGCTCGGCAGCGGAGGGTGACGCGAGCGATGTCTTCACGGTGGACAACTCAGCCTATTTCGTGGACGCGGAGACCGTGACCCTGCACTCGCCCGATATAACGGACGCTACAAGCTTGTCCATGAATGACGGCGAGTTCAACATGGTCGGAGCTGTCCGCATGAACGGTTTCACGAGTAACACGTCTATTGTCGCTCAGACGGCCAAGCTGAATAAGCAGATGCCCGGCTCTGCGGGCTTCCAGAACCTGCACCCCGCCTCGACCACATCAGGGCGGTGCGCCATGGCTCTTCCTAACTGGTGCAGCGCGTGGTGGGCTGACGACATGAAACTCGCCCCTCACTGGGCTGTACCTCCTTTCGGGGTGTCCGACTATCTCGCACCCGAGAACGACAGTCGCAATATAGACGACAGGGTGGCGAGCAAACTGACATATCATCAGCTGGCTAATTACAGGTTCTGCGACATGACTGGCTATTTTGACGCGCCGGAGACGATAGGTGATTGCGTCATCGAGGCCGCGTTCGGAGACACGGTGAGTATGCAGAGCTTGGGAGTGGATGGATATATATACAAGCCATCAGAGGAAGGTGTCATAGTCCCGAGCCTCGTGTTCTTCTGGAGTAACGGGCCATTCTATACCGCTTATAACAGCGCTCGCACGAGAGGCGCGGCGGGCGGAGTGTTCAAGATAAATAAGTTCAGTAATTGGAGGTCGGGACAGATATGGCAACAGAACATTTATGGCTGCACATGGATTAACGGCAATGACATAGGCAACCTGTTGAATATTAACCTTGTCCCTATGATAACCGCCATGAGCGTCCCTAAGCCACAAAAGAACAGAGGACACTGGCATAATAACGGGACGGTCAATACAGCCAAGATTAGCTATGGTAGCCTTCAGATTAACGGCGGCCAGCAAGGGTATAACCAAAACCAGTTTCAGGAGGGATACATGAACGACTTGAATGGTGCTGCGGTTTGCCTTGACCCTTATGGCGATGACGGTACATATCAGTCTGACTTTGGTAATGGAGGCGCATGGGATGAGGCGGAAGACCCGAGCACCTACACCGTGTCCGTCAAGTACAGGTCTACGCCCCATGCCGTCATCAAAATGTCCACGCCTCTGTGGGACTATACATACCTCGCCAAATACGCCATCAATAACGGCGCGCCTTATGGCAGCAAGGGATGGAAGAGCGGCAATACGCTGACCAGATATGACGCGACTGATATAAGCGGATGGCTGACCGATAAAGCCGTGCCTACTACCATACAGGCGGCGGATGGCGATTATCTGTGGCTTGTGGATGTGGTGAATAACAGCGGAACGCCGAGCGTTGACGCTTCCACGGCCCAGTGGATGATAGCGGGCGAAGCGGTGGATATAGTAGACGGCTCAGCCAAGATAAAGTGGTATCAGGGGGACTGGTACTTTCAGCGGTTTGACTGCCTCCGCACGTACCCTGAGACCGTGGAGGAGAAGAGTCAGGTGGTTGAGATAGTCAGTTTCATGTGTGAGACGCGGCGCAACCTTGACGGGCGATATGATACGCATGGTGGTAAAGCGTTCCTACAGGCCAACCCGAACAACTTCAACCTAATCAACGACTCATACACCCAGAAAAATAACTTTTTCTCCTATTCCATCCCGAGCGAGAACGACAACGTCGTCAGCTCCTACCCGACGACTGTCACATGGACGACGGAGAAGACTCTCAACAGCAACGTGGACGCATGGACGAGCGTGACCGGGGCGAGCCTGCTGAACATGGAGGGGGATAAAGGCCCGATAGTCCACTTGACACGATTGGGTAACAACCTGCTTTGTTTTCAGCCGAGCGGTATAGCGGCTGTCGCCTACAACGAGCGCACCCCGTTGGCGACCGAGGAGGGTATGCCTGTGGAGCTGGCGATGAGTGGCAAGGTGGACGGCAAGCAGTATATAGCTAACGCCATGGGCGCGCTGCGAAACACCAACATAGTCACTACCGACAGGGCTGTCTACTTCGTCGACTCGTACAACAAGACCATGTGCGCTTTGTCTGAGGGCGTGCGCCTGCTGTCTGATGAGCTTGGCTTCCATTCATGGATGACTACACTGCCCTCTCCTTGGCTGATGAGGATGCACTATGATAGGCGGAACAACAGCGTCATGGGCAGTAACAAGTCAACCGCCATAGTATTTAGTGAGACGATAGGGCAGTATGAGAGTTTCATGAGCTACGAGGGCACTATGGAGCTCTTGAACGTGCAGGAGATGACTCTCGCCCTGCATGAGGACGAGGAGGAGATATGGCGGATATGGGAGGTTAACGGAGGCGAATACAACAAGTTCTTCGGCGTGTACAGGGACTATTGGGTCGATATGCTCATAGGCGGCACACCTACCGACAAGGTGTTCGATAATGTCGAATTTCGTGGCGACCTGCTGTCTGATGATGACATACTGACTCCTAAGAAGTGTCCTTTTAATACCATACGTGCATATAACGAGTTTCAAGATTCCGAAGAGAGGGAGCTTAAATATAACCAGTTCAACATAAGCAACATCAAGAATAGATTCCGCTCATGGCACAGCTACATCCCACGCAATGCCGAGCGCAGACAGGGCAGGATACTGGAGCGTATGCGCAACCCATGGTGTCATGTCGTGCTGCTCATGAGGCAGGGCGAGGACGGGCAGGAGAACGGCAGGGCTGTGATACAGGAACTTAACGTCGATTACACCGAGTGAATAGTTTCCTTTGCAATAGGTTAATATTTTATTTACATATTAGGAAAATAGAACTATAATCATTTTCTTTGCTTTTTAGAAAACAAGTTACGCTATGCCTATCGCTAATCAGGTAAACGCCAAGGATTACTACTCATATAAGGACTGGGGGCAGAAGCTGTTTAATGTGACTAACGCGGCCCTCGATACCGCCAATATGTTCAAAGGAAACATACAGGGCATGATGAACGGCGGAGGCAACGCCATGGGCGCATTGGGAGGTATTAAAAACAACGCCCAGAACCTGTTCAATAAGACCCCATATAGCGCGGCTAACGGTGCGACTAACAACGCGGGCGGTGTGGCTGGCGTGTCTGGCGTGGCTAACACCTTTGCTGGTGGAGGAAGCCAGTCGAGCCTTGGCAGCTTCAACTTCGCGGGCGGCCTCGGCTCTTGGGGACAGTTTACTCCTAATAACAACTTCAACAACAACCCTTCTTTATTTGGCGGCTTTGGCCAGTTCAACAACAAAGGCCTTAACGCCACTAACTCGGTTATCGCAGGAAGCCCCACCCCAGCGGCTACAAACGGGACAACGAACCCCGGCGGGCAGGCGGGCGGTACTAATGGGGGCGTTCCAGACCTCTCGCAAGCATACAAGATGGGTGACAACACGGCCGATGATGACGGCAGCGCTCGGTATAAGATGGGCGCGGCTATGGAGGGTCTCAGCGGCATGACGCAGGGCGCGATGAACGGTTCGATAGGCACTCACGTCAACGCGCGCAATCAAGCCATCGTCAACGTTATAGGCAACCAGTACCGCGACTCGGGACAGCGCATAGCCTACGGCAACTCGACTTACTCAGCCCCGTCAAGGAGGGACTTGGAGCGCAAGACGAGGCAGTACACCAACGCCCTCGGCAATGAGGCTTTCTACTCCAACGCTAACAACTTTGACGACCTTGCCGGCGAGCTTAATCAGCAGGGGCTGTACCACAAAGTAAGCAGCGACCTGACGACCAAGCAGAAAGGTCTCGGTATCTTTCAGCGCGCGTTGAACAACTCTGGCAAGGGTGCGCAGCTTGGCGAGAAGATAGGCGGCTTGGCGGGTAATAACCCGTTCACCAAGACCGTAGGCTCTATTATCGGCGGGGCGGCGGGACTTGTGGCAGGCACGTTTGGCGGCATCTTCGGGGCGAGGCGAGGCAGGGAGAGACTGCGTAAGATACAGGCTGCGCAGAACTACGCCAACATGAGCCGAGACCAGCAGGTGCAGGACAGCGTCAGCAACCTCAATCAGCGCAACCTTAACCAGTTCTACGCTCAGAGTCTCGCTAAAGGAGGTCTCATAGAGAACGTGCTGCATAGCAACCGGTTTGCCTATGGCGGAGACATGAGGAACGCCATCCCTTTATGGATGAGCGACTATCTAAAGAGAAAATCACTTTAATCGATTATAATGGTAAAGATATTCAACAAGGCCATCTACAATATCCTCGGCTCTCACCGCTTCGCCGAGGGTGGCACGATGAACGCCGACGAGACCAACAGGCCTATAAGCCAGTCGACGCGCGAGGTGCGTGGCGTGAATGAGTTCAACACGGGTGGCAGCCATGAGGAGAATCCTTATGGTGGCATCCCGCAGGGCGTAGCCCCCGATGGCGCTCCTAATCTGGTGGAGCAGGGAGAGGTCAAGCTGAGCGACATCATAGGCATGGATAATCAGTATATCCTGTCTAACAGACTCATCATCGATGCTGAGCACGCCAAGCAGTTCAATATTCCAGAGAGTGTCGTAGGCATGACCTACGCGGCGGCTTTCAAGAAGCTCTATCAGCCTCTTAAGGAGCGCAGTGGCAACACTGAGGTAAAGAATGAGATTGCCCACTTGGCTAACGCCTTTATGCAGGCGCAGGACTCTGTCAAGGCCGAGCAGGAGGCGCAGCAAGCGTCCGCCATCATGCAGAGCCTGTCTCCTGAGGAGCAACAGCAGATGATGCAGATGGCGGCGGGACAGCAGGGGCAGCCATCGCCCGAGCAGCAGCAGCAGATGATGCAACAGCAAATGATGGCTCAGCAGCAAGGCCAGATGGCGCAAGACCCGAGCATGATGGGCGGCGGTCAGCAGATGCCACCCGAGGCTATGATGGGTCAGGGCGGTCAGCCCTCCCCCGAGGAGATAGCCATGATGCAGCAGCAAGACCCGAGCATGATGGGTGGGCAGCAGCCTATGATGGCCCGCGGTGGCAGGATGTATAACAGGTTTAACAATGGAGGTAATATGAAAATCAACAAGAACATGTTTGGCGGGCTTTTCTCGCATAAGTTTGCAATGGGCGGAGCTCCTTTCACTCCGAAGCAGTGGGCCTATTTAACAGCAGGAAGCAGAAACGCAGTAAGATCAGCAAAAGGAAGAAAGGAGGCGCACGCAAGACAGGAAGACGAAAGGCAACGTATAGAAACTGAGAGTGAAAATGCAGGCAATCCATGGGACTGGGGGCGCGATAGTCAGCCATGGGACTGGGGTCGCCGCAGTCAACCCAGTAAGCGAACCGATTATGTTCATGCGCCTGAGGATGAGAGTGAAAATGCAGGCAATCCATGGGACTGGGGGCGCGATAGTCAGCCATGGGACTGGGGTCGCCGCAGTCAACCCAGTAAGCGAACCGATTATGTTCATGCGCCTGAGGATGAGAGTGAAAATGCAGGCAATCCATGGGACTGGGGGCGCGATAGTCAGCCATGGGACTGGGGTCGCCGCAGTCAACCCAGTAAGCGAACCGATTATGTTCATGCGCCTGAGGATGAGAGTGAAAATGCAGGCAATCGTGCTTCCAAGAAACAGCCAAGCAGTGAATCCTCAAAATCGACAAGCAACAAGAATAGAGATACAAAAACCTCTATCGGTGGGAAATCCACGGATGAGCTTGCGAGACTTGTAATTAGAGGCAAGTTCGGGACCGGCAAGGCTCGCAAGGAAGCCTTGGGCGACAGGTATGCGGAAGTCCAGAAGAGAGTAAACGAGCTGATGTCTGGCTCGGGGAAGAAAGCTAAAGTCAAGGACGAACGAGGCGGCACTAAAGAGATAGAAATACCTGATTGGGTGAGACGCTCTGACGAGATGAATCTCCAGATGAGTCCGATAGAGAGTCGCATCCCTAAGCCGACACGCGATATAAGCGCGTCAGGTGAGAGGATGCAGAAACTACCCTCGGAAGACGAGTTACATGACGAGTTATATTGGACTCGGCAAATAGATGACATCCCTGGGGAATTTGACAATGATGGCGGGCTTAGCTTTGACGAGATTGTCAACCGTGCGAGGAAAGCCAATCTAAGACGATAACATATGCCGATAGCGAATAATCAAGACAGCGGGGTGTACAGGTTTAACAACGTGCCGGACGGCGGCTCGTCCATTCCATGGAGTCTGGGCATGTATAACAGGCGCGGAGCGTATGACCGCAGCGCATGGGACAGGCCATGGGGAGAACTCGTGGGGCAGGCGAATGAGCAGGTCGCAATGGGGAGGTTCTTCATGAACCCGAGCGACCCTATGTCCACCCCGCGCATGAGGGCGGACGGGCGTATAACCACACCCGCTCTTGATGCTCGCGGCACGTCCGACTGGCTTGCGGGCGTTGGGTTTACTCCTCAGACTACGCAGCAGCAGAATGAAGACCCGTGGGCGGAGGATAAGATGGCAGGCGCAGAGCGTTACGACCAGCTGTGGAACGCTTTACAGATGGACAGGCAGAAGGCGTTGCAGAACCTGCGCTACGCTCCCATCTTCGGCAGTCTGTACGAGATGAACAACCCCGCCAATCTCATTGACTCCGACCCGTACGAGCGGCTTTATTGGAACACCCTGTCACGTTCCCGTGTCAGCGCGGATGGCCCTGTCGCCCCCGTGCGCTACGACCGTTACGACCCTAACGCCCAGATGGCGCGCATGGCATCCTCGCAGGCGCAGGCCGCACGCACCATGCAGCAGATGTATGGTAGCAGGCCGGGACTCGCCTCGGGTGCTCTCGCCAACCTCTTTCAGCGAGGCAACGAGCAGATGGGTGAGGCCGCAAGGCAGGGACAGCTGTATAATAACCAAATCGCCATGCAGGAGGACCAAGCCAACTACCAGCGTCAGGCGGACTGGCTCAACAGGCGAGCAGCCGCCATGCAGCACAACTCGCAGCTTGAATCCGCGTTCGGCAACGCCGTCAACGAGCTTTGGCAGAACAGGGACATGGCTAACAAGGCGACGAGGTTCGGCAACAGGCAGCAGTTCTATAAGAATCTCGGCCTCCTCGGGCAGGATGCGAGCAACCAGTACCGCGCCGGCATGTCCACCATCATGGGCCTCGAAAGTGGCGGCGCGACCAACCCTTGGGATGACCCGCAGAAAAAAGAGCAATCGTAACTCATTGATACTCAGCCAAAGCAAGAAATCTTACTTTGGCTGAGTATCAGGCAGTTACGTATAACTTATTGATTTACAGCCGATATAACAAATCTTATATCAGCTGATTATCAAGCGGTTATATAACACATTGATTTACAGCCAAAGTAAGAAATCTTACTTTGACTTTTCTTATAAGTTTTCAGATGGCACAGTTCACACCACTCGTCACGTCGGCTGAGTTCACGCCCACCTCGTACGATGACTATATGAAGCCGCACCTGTTAGCAGAGTCGGCATATCAGACAAGACGGCAGGCTCTCGACCAGAGCGCGGACGCGTTGTCCGCCTACCTGCCATATCTCAATGACGCGACCCCCGAGGCACGCAAGCTGTATGACGACGCTCAGCAGCAGCTCGAGCGTAACGTGGCGCAGCTTGGGACGAAGGGGTGGAACTTGAACCCTGAGCCGCTGATAGCTTTCAAAGACCAGTATCGCAAGACGAACTCCATCCTAAAGAAAGCCGCCACATCGTTGGAGGAACAGCAGAAGGCGGATAAGGAAGCTATGGCCAAGGATGGCTCTCTGTTCGTCAGGTATAAGAATAAGGCGGGCGAGTTTATTCAGCCGAATATAGACTCGATGATAACGAATGACTACTCTCGCCATCTCGTGTCGGGCAACGATATACAGGCTAACTCCATGGCGGCGGCGCAGGCTCTGAGCAGCAGGGTGAAGGCTGCGTTCTCATCTTTCGCCAAGATAGGTCAGACGACGGGCTATTACAGCTCCAAGAATGGCACTATGGCGGGTGTGCCCAATGCCGTGCTCATGGACTGGCTCATGACTCCCGAGCGCTATCAGGAGGACATAAACAGCTGGCTTAAGAACGTGAGGGCGCGAGGAGGCAAGCATGCCGAAGATACCATGCGTTCGCTATTCAATGGCGAGATAGCTAAGGCGTTGGAGGATGTGGTCGGCAGGACTGACTATGACAACATGGAGCAGAGTGACCAAGTCAGGCTGAATAAATATCTGATGACTGGTGTCTACCAAGGACTTAAGTATGATGAGTCTTATCAGGTTAATGACACGCCGTTCGATGACAGCGAGAGAGGTGACGGTAGACAAGGCAGTAATCCTGATGGGGTTGTTACTCCAGACGTTAAGCCACCAAAGACAGAGCCTCAGCTATTCACCTCAGAGGATATAGCAAAACGCGACACGTGGAAAAAGATAAGCAAGTTCTTCAATATCGACGAGACCCAGTTTGGAAGCTCAGGCCTCTTAGGGTATACTGACCAGTTGTCATTGGTCAATTTAAACCGAAAATATGGGGGAGAAGACGACTACGCCAAGGCGGATGAGTTTATTCGTACGATTACTAACGCCAAGGACGAGCAGGGTAATAGCAAAGGCTCTGGTATTCTCGATTACTTCTCATTGTTTGATAAAAATGGCAATCTGCTAAAGACCGAGGCTTTCAATAACAAGTATCTGCCTGTATTCACCAAACTCTATTCTAAAGAGCTTTCAAAGAAAAATAAAGAATCCAGTGATTATGGTAGAGAATACGCCGATCTTATTAGGGGAAATGATAGTTTTATTAACGATCTATCTGATAGTGGTATTGATATAACAACGCCAGGCGAAATCTCGCAAGAAACAAAGGACGAGTATAAAGGTTCAGCTAATAGGGTTTATCGTAATATAAAATCCGCCATCCTTGACCTGTACGAGGTAGCGGATGAGGAGAAGAATAGGATACTGAACGACACTACAGGAAAGTCGTTCGACAAGTTCGTTGACGACAATAAGATAACTGAGGCTGGTTTCAAAAATAAGCTTATCGACATGGCAGACCGCTACGCTAACGTGACTGTAGACCAGCAATACGCCACGTTCACGGCAAACAACGAGAGCATAATAAGGGATGCCATCAAGTCAAGTCAGGTAACAGACGGGGAAAATAAGGGTAACTATAATTTAAAAGTTATCGATGGGGCTGACCAGTACTCGTTCAAGGTTGACACATACATGGATGAGAACGGCAAGAAGCACAGATATAAGACGTACAAGATAAAGCCCGGTTACGAGAAGAGCCTGTCAGACAGCGAGCTCTTCTTCTACCCGGGAGACGAGAAAAACAAGAGCTTTGATTGCGTCTATTATATACCGGCAGACCCCGAGCAGGGCATCGTAGTTAAATTCCCGTCGGGTGTAAAGGCTCTTATCCCGCCCGAGAAGCTTGGCAGTCTCTATAACAAGAACATGATATCGACTTGGACTAATGCGGCGAAGCAGGCGAGCGCGACGATGACAGCCTGCGTCGATCGTATCAAAGAGATTAACACCAAGGTGGAGGAGATAAAGGCAGACAAGGACATGAGCGACAGTGAGAAGGCGGAAAAGATTGTCGCACTGCAAGAGGAGATTCAGCAGTGTGGAGAGGCTTATCAGAGCGCACAGAACTCAACCGTGTATTACCGCTCAGAGATTACAAAAGCGTTTGTGAACAACATCTCCACTTCATATAAACCGAATAACATCTAAACTATGATAGAAGAGACCGCAGGCAATCAGGATGGCGTAGGATATGCCGATTCAAAGATAAACGAGGCGACTGGTACGTCAGGAGTTCGCAGCGCGTTCGAGGGCTATAACCCTGATGACGGCACTTACGTGGGTAGCACGCCTAAGAAGGTGCGAAAGTTCGAGATGAAGCCGACCGACACTGGTAACGCCCTACTCGACCAAGCTAACGCCCTGCTTAATGACGCTTCCTCGTACGCCCTTATGGACGACAATCTCAAACAGACGCTCGGAGTCGTCAGCCCTGAGTTTGGAGGTCATGGCGTTGGCGAGGGATACCGAGACGGCATGGATGATTACGCCATGTGGGAGTTCGGCAACTCGAAGTATGACACAAACCTGAACGCCACAAACGAGGAGGAGATTAAGCTTCAACGTAACGCCGAACAGTCGGGTCTTATAACGTTCGCCAATGGTGTGCCGCGCATGGCTGTCAGAGCCGTAACGACCACACTGGCTACGTTTACTGGTATAATAAAAGGCATTACGGACACTGCTGGCGGAAGCGAATTTGTTGATAAATACTTAGGACCCGAGGCCATGGTGAATTATTCCGAGGACTTTAATAAGTTCTGGGAGGACATAGCACCTGTTTACAGGACGAAGGAGCAGGAGGAGGCGAGTTCTATGTCTCTTACTCATTGGTTGTCAGCTTCTAACTGGGCTGACCTTATTGACAATATAGGCTTTACCCTTGGAGCTGGTCTCTCTATGTATTTAACAGCTGGTATGGGCCCGTACGCTACGATGGGTATAGCCGCGCTGCAAGCTACAGGAGCTGGCGTTAAGGCCTTGTCATCAGAAGATGCGAAAGACAGGGCTGCTTGGCAAAACCTGCTCCCCGTCGCCACAGCCGGAGCTCTGACGATGGGAAGCAAGTACCTTCCTGCGGGCCTGCGAAACAGGCTTGCGGTGTTCGCTACCAGTCTTGTCTCTTCGACAGGTGAGGCGGAAATTGAGGCCGTCAATGCGCGTAAGGAGTTTATTGACAGCAAGACACAGGCTATCAAGGCGAATGTCGAGGCGCGGAAGCAGGAGGTTATAGCTGATTATACGCCACGGATTAATGCGGCAGCTACGCAAGAGGAGAAAGACGCGTTGATGGCGCAGTTGCAGAATCAGCTCGGCATATTAGATTGGCAGGCTGTACGAGGCTCTAATCAAGCTTACAAGGGTTCTGAAAGTGCGGCCAGTATAACCCGCTGCGCCAACTTGGCCATCCTGTCAGGCTCAAATATGATTCAGTTCGGCAAGATGCTCACTGGCGGATGGAAGACCTTCAACGCCATGGGAGATCTCAAACCGACTAAAGAGGCAGCAAGATTCGCCCAAGAGGCGTTTGACAGGGAGTTGTCAAAAGCGGGAGGGGACGCGGTTAAGCGCGCCGAGGTCATGGCCGCAAAGGAGCAGATAAAGAACAAGGCTCTTATCGCTTTTAGAGAACAGGGTAACAAGGTATTTGACGAGACGACGAAATTGTCATTTGGTCAGAAGCTCTGGATAGGGACTAAGATGCCATTGACTGAAGGTAACGAGGAGATTTCGCAGTCGGTAGCCTCTAATGTCGCTAAGGGCTATGCCGAGCGTAATACTGACGACTATTATGGCCAGATAACAGGATTGGAGCAATTCCGCAGGGCGGAGACCGGATTCCTTGCTGAGGCCAAGTCTATCATGAAGGACATCGGCAACACGTATACTTCCGAGGACGCTTGGTCTGAGTTTATGGCGGGAGCTATCATGGGCGCGTTTGGCTGCCCTTGGGCGAGGTCGGCGAGGTTTATGCGTTCGACGGGAGAGAAGGATGTCAATGGCCACATAAAAACAGAGAAGCACTGGCGAAGCCCTATCTTCCTGCAAGGCGGTATCAGGGACGAGATTAGGAGAGCGAAGTTTGAGAAGCAACGCATGGGCGAGATGGCAAAGAAGCTTAATCAGCACATGAGCGATAGTAACATACGTGACTTTCAACGGCGTCTCGCTCTCATGATTCACCACACCCAGTATGAGGAGGATAAAGATAAGGCGAGCAAGACCCGCTCAGCAGTCTTCAATAACACCGAGGGGGATAAATTCTCTTGGCAAAACGCGGAGGATGCTGATTTGCTAAAGGAGGTCGAGCTTTATCAGAACACTGGACAGCTCAGCCTGCTAAGGTCTATTGTAAGCACCAACCTCGATTTTCAGACAGCGGACGACCTCAGAGCTCTACAGAAACTCACGAATCAGAAAGACGAGAAAGGAGTGGAGGCCGGGCCTTACTCCAAGTACGACCTGACCGCCGTGCCTGAGAACGCAAGCGAGGAGAATAAGGCCATGCTTGAAAAGAATATATCCGAGATGAAGGCTAAAATCAAGGAGCAGACAGAGCGCAGCCTTCATGCGATAGACACTTATGAGGCTGCGCGCAGGGAGCTTAACGAGGAGTCGCGGCAAGGACTCACCGACGACCAGCTTAACTGTCTGACGTGGTACAAGGTGCGCCTGTCCCAGTTCGACAAGCGAACCAAGGATATGTTCGTCAAGTACAAAGGCAACCTCGAAGCTCTCAATTCTAAGATGGGCGACTTCTTTAAAGAGTCGAAGGCGGATTTAGAGAAGGATATAAGCACGATCAAGAACGCCCTATCTGCGAATTTAGCAAAAGAGAAAAAAGAAAGCTTAGAGAACAAACTTGCGCACTTTAACTACTTATTGCGCATGATGGATTTAGCGCAGGAGGAGTGGACCGACCGATGGGAGAGGATGTCAAAGGAGACTGACCCACTGAAACAGGCCCGCATCCTCTTCGCTGGAAATAACAGTGCCGATCCGATCAGCTTTAGCAGGGTTAAGAAGCCTTGGTATATGCCCAACAAGCAGTGGGCTAAGCGCGTCAAGGAGAGCATGGAACCCGCCGCGGAGCGTAGACAGGCCCTTATGGGGATGAGACTCGATTATCTCGGGCTGGAGGCACAGGCTTCAAAAGGCATACTTGACTATATCATAGAAGACTTGGCGAAACCGACATCAGAGTCAGACATCAGCAAGGCCTTAAAGGATACTTTCTCGGATGATACCGAGCGAAGGGAGTTCGCTACGGCCCTCAATGATATGCGTCAGTGTCAGGCGGCCATCGTGCGCTTCAAGGACTTGTATCAGTTCTACAAGGACAACCCGTACGCCATGACGGCGCGTCAGCAGCAGGAGAAAGCCCGTATCGAGGAGGAGGCTAAGCAGGAGGAGGTCAAGCAGCAGGAGAGCGAATTGGCCAAGGCTAAGACCGTCGCCGAGATGTACGACATCATCCGTAACAAGCTGGTGAACGGAGAGAACGTAGAGGCGATTAACGCGGCCCTTGACAACCTCATTAAGAGCGGTAATAAGATAGCCGAGCAGCTTCTTAAGAATCAGGAGTACGTTAGAGCTTTCGCGTCTGCGCTTGATTCGATCAAACTATCCGAAAACAAACTTGCTGAAACAACAGGGCAGAGATATACACAAGCTTATGTTCCGCTCCTGAAAGAGATTATTATTGACGCGGCGCGTGAATGTACCTCTGTAGACAAAATGCATGAGTATCTTTTATCAAAGATAGAAGAGCTGACTTCGTCCCCGGAGACCTTGACTAATTATTTTTATGATAAAGGAATTTTTGAAAAAACCGAAGATGAGAAATCTTTAGAGAAACAAAGAAAAGAGTTCCTTTACGTGTTAAATTTAGAGGTCTTTCTTTACAAATCAAAGAACGGAAAGTGGGTGTTAGATAAAACCAATAAAGAAACGAATATAAGTAGAGCAAAAAAATTCCTCCCTGAAGTAGTAAAAATAGTAGACAAGAGAATAAGGGAGTCTGACTTCAATAAATCAAAATACTCTTTTGGAGAAAGCACATCTCAATTACCATTGGAGAAGGTTCAGCTCGAAGCCGCAGGTGCGCTTATGCATGAGGAAGACAAAGGACATAGAGAAGTTATCGGCAAGATAACTAAATTTGGAGACTTAACGCAGACTGCCAATAGCACAAAGGCGGCCTCGCAAGAGGCGCAAGCTCAGGCCCAGACCCAAGATCAGCCCCAAGAAACGAAGAGTGAGGGAAAGAGTGAGACAAAAAAAGAAGAGAGTGTACAGGAGAAAAAGGACTCCGACCTTGTAGAATGGCTTGATGAGCAGCATCGAAACGAGCCTGCTGATGAAGACATGGCCGAGGACAACAAGGATGACGAGGAGACTCCCGCCGCGGACGCAGCGAAAGAGGATGCCAAGGAGGAGGTAAGGAAGTCACGTGATAAGAGCGTGTGGCGGCCTATCATGGCGTTCTTCAATCTCGCATGGAGAAAGTCGGGCTTTACCATTAGAAACAACAGGGTCAAGAAGGCGAGCGGAGAGGGAGTAGCCCAAACCCCGATGGAGAGCTGGTGTGGCAAGTTCTTCGCCATGCTCGAGAAACTCAACGTGTTTAACGCCATTGACGAGGTCAAGCGAGATGAGGCTGGCGCTGTGCAGGTTGGAGAGGATGTCTACTTCATCGTGGACAAGATGGGGCAAGATGGCAAGTCTGAGATATTCGGGCTTAACGCTGACGATATAGAGTATGACGGCACGCCGCATATCTTCATGGCCGTTAAGCGTGGCAGCACCTACCAGTGCATAGGCACGATGGCGACTAACCCGGCTAAACTCAACGAATACGGGCAGGGCGTGTTCGCTAACATGGTACGCAGCAACGCCGCCGAGTCGAACGGGGCATATATCCATACCCAGACAGCTAAGGTCAAGAAACTGAATAGCGGACTTGTCGAGGTTCAAGAGAAAGAGAACACCCTTGATCGTGTCTATGGTGGCATGGAACGTGTGCGCATAGTAGCGAAAGGCTCAACGCAGACATACGCCTATCAAGCCGAGGATCAATCCGTGGATATGAGTGGAGCACGCAACGGCCGTCTCTACGCCGTCGTTACTGATAATGCCACTGGTAAAGACAGGTTGATGCCGATTCATACCGCGCACTTCAATGCGACGGATGCTAAGGAGCTCGGCAAGACGAGCACATGGGAGAGCGTCGAGAGCCTGTTGAAGGAAATTGTCAATGCTGCTCAGAGTGATAGTATGGAGGTCGCGACGTCATCTATGAATCAAGCTTACGCCAAGCTGAACAACGTGCTTGCGCTCATGGGCTATGGCATCCATATAGATGTAATTGAGAAGGATGGCAAGAGGTCGATTATTGTATCACAGACGGTTTACGAGAATGGCGAACCTAAACCATTTGTCGTCAATGGTGAAACTCAGTACAGAAAGATAGGGGACGACTATGAACTTGATGAAAACGGAGAGAAGATTCCTTTATACGAGCGCGACTTTGTCAATATCAAAGCTGATGGCAAAAACGCCCTCGCCAACCTGAGGACTGCGCTCATGAAACTCAACCCTCCGTTCCGTGTAAAATTGAGCGACATAAAGAACCAAAATTTGAATACTCTCATCTCCGAGGGTATCATCCATATCAACATAGTGGACAATGGCGGACTCTGCACCCGCGGTGGCTATGCCGAGGTGGATGCTTCAATGTTGCAGATTGAGGATAAACGGAAACCGGGACAGGAGAGCGAACAGCAACGCGGTGAGGGAAGCGTGCGGACGCAGGCCGAGCTGACGAGGCAGAACGGACAGGTTGAGGAGTTTAAGATTGGCGACCATACGTTCGCTATAGACAGGAGCAAGGATACTATAACGTGGAAGAAGTGGGATGGTGTGGACTATGTTGACGTGGAGCTGACGGGCGATGAGGCCAAAGCCGTAAGACGCATGATTGAGGGTGATAGTGATTTTCGCGTCGCTAAAGACTTTATCGAAGGAAGACCCACAACCGTGTTTTATGAAGGTGAGTTCGGCATGACAAGTAAGATGACTATCGGCTCTTCCATTAAGTTTGATACAGGTGGTTTCTTGAACGCAGACATCGAGCGTAGTGCCGAATGGTTTTATCACCTCTCTAAATTCGAGAGTGTCCTTAATCAAAAAAGGAACATAGAGATTGACGACCTCAATGGCATGTTATTTAACATAGCGATGAAAGATGAAGATGAAGATGCAATCGTGGATTTTCTACGGACTCTCCGAAACGACATGAAGGAAGCAGGGATGCCATTTGACGAAGACATGACGAACGCTGTCGGATTTTATTTGAGTGTAGAATTGCAAGAAATGTTTTTCCCTGTCATGCAGAGTCTTAAAGAGACGGAGCAAGCCGAAGCTGACATGGCAGAGAGCAAGCCTGACGCTGAGACTGAGACGACCGCTGCCGAGGAGTCAGACAACCACGAGGAGTCAGACAACCACGAGGAGGAGGAAGAGGAAGAGGAGGAAAAAATAGAGAGAGAAGCCCTACCTGTAAATAATGAAAACAGGGGGGGAAAAAGTACATCAGAAGCAAGTTTTGAATCAGATAACGATACCGATGATTTAGCTTTGTCTGTATTCACCCAAGAAGATCAGTCTAAACCTAAAGCAGACTACGCCAAGGAGATTGCCGCATTGCGTGAGGCTGTGCCTTTCTTGACACGGGAGGACGCTGTAATGATAGTGAACGGATTAATAGAGACAGGACGCAAAGGCGTGTTGGCTCAGGGTAAGTTCCGTGATGGTTTGATGATATTGAGCCGCGAGGGTGTAAGAGGTACAGCTTTCCACGAGGCGTTTCATGGCGTGTTCCGTCTGGCTCTGAGCAAGGAGCAGCAGACGGCAATGTTGAAAGAGGCTAAGAGACTCGCCAAGACGGAGCGGGACAGCGAGGCTGAGGAGTGGCTCGCTGACGCGTTCAGGGATTATATGGTGGACCAAGTATACCAGAAGAGCTGGACGCGACGCATCAAGGATTTCTTCCGCTCGCTGTTTCATCTTGTCTCCATGCCCCACTATCGCAGAAGCCCCTTGTGTCATAAGATATTCTCAGACATCAACAAGGGCATGTATCGCGAGGCGGGGAGTAAAATCACTCTGACTACGCTGAAAGACCTGAGGATGAGCGAGTATAAGCAGATGGGCTTGGATAGCGCAGCTATAGCCATTCTTGAAAACGCGAGGAGCGGATACTCGGCTCGCACCGCGGAGGAGCGCTCTATGCTCCGTGATGCCGGTATCAGTGAGGAGGCGTTTGACCATCTCACGCCAAACAGGAGAGAGGAAGTTATAAGATGCTTATAATTTTCATTATCTTTGCGTTAAGTAAGATTATCAACCCGCCTTAATATGGGCGGGTTTATTTAAAGTCAAATCACAATTAGCATAAATCATGTCATGTTCCGTTAATCCGAACGCCCATAAGGTGGCTATCGAACTATGCAAGATATTCCCATCGGTAAATCTTGATGCTGGCGTAGTTAACCAGCTTATAGAGCAAGGAATAGAGGGCGGCTATTTCAGCAGGGATGATGTTGAGGATTTTGAAAACAACAAGGACGATAAAAAAATACTCATCTTAGATGCCATTCAGCAGTTGCTTAATGACCAGATAGACGTAGATGCCGACTTTGACACCCTCACACCTGTTGTATTGAAAAACACAGAAAAATTCGATGGTGAAAATGCGAGGGCTATGAGAGCCTCCCATTACATCGGGGTAGACAAGCAGGATGCCAAATTTAAGGTGAAGATGCGCCAGGCGATGGAAAGCTCAGGCAGAACCATCGTTACCGATAACACCATACTGGATGAGGATGCCGTGGCTCTCGTAGAGCTGACGACGGATAGTGACCTTGACGCTGTGCTGAGGCTGTGCGAGAAGGTGCTTGACGCAGGAGGGCGACTGCTTTTCCCCACGTCCAAGGAGGTCTCTGATTACGTGAACGGCATAAAGGACTCTAATAAGCGGGAAGCCTACATAAATATGAGGCTCGCCATGCAGAAGGCCCTCGTAGATAGAGGCTACTCAGCAAGAGAGGTGAAAGAGGAAGGCGGGCTAAAAGCGCAGGTTGTACAGCTGACCAAGATACAGTCCTTTGAGAAGATTGAGCTTGATAAAGACGTAGTCGCCGCTAAGACTAAAGCGTTGAATGATAACGCTGACGTGAAGGAGGTGGCAAAGAAGGCCAAGAAGATGAACATCAGGGTGGCCAAGGCTTTCACGAATAAGGAGGGTGCGAGTAACAAGGATGAACGTGTTAAAGCCCCCACCTTGTATGAGGCGTTGCGCGCAGGCGAGGTTAACGCTATCGTGCGAGAAGATACAGAAAACAACAAGTACAGTGCTCTGCAAAAGGGAGATATTATACCTTTGCGACAGGATGCCGACCACATACTATACGTCGAGGTAATCAATGTCACGCAGGCGAGCAAGTCTGAGTATATAGACATGCTTAATAACGGCGATATAGTCTCGGGTTTTAGTGTCCAGTCAGCGAGAGAAATTAAAGACGACGCCACCTATAACGTTATACAGGTGAAGTCTCTTGTAGAGGGTGGCAAACAGAAAAAAGAACGAACC
>CAVETY010000013.1:0-59793 GCA_963618945.1 Bacteroidaceae bacterium | reverse complement strand
CACAGCTTGCTCACAGACCTCTTTAAGGGCAACTACGCACGTATGAACCAGTTCGGTAAAAGCCTGATGCAGTACTTCAGATATGCGGCCGAGGGTGCGACAATTAAGAAGAAACTGAATGAGTACAGGCAGGAGATCGCAAGGCTTAACGAGTTAATCGAAATCGGACTTAACGAGGATGGCAGGTACGCGTTGCGCAGCGAGACGAATGATTATAAGAGCAAGGTGGCGGCTCTTAATGAAAAAATCTCCCGTCTCGAGAATGACGGCTGGCTTGGCGCGGTTACGATAAGTGACGTGTTGACTGAGACGCTTAACGCCGTGCGTTCGGAGATGAGATACGCTGTGCAAATCAAGGACTATATAGCTAAGGAGAGCAAGGAGGGTGGTAAGCTGTTTGGAAAAACAGGAAAGGAACAGGTACGGATAGTCTCGGAAGCGTTCGGGGAAAAAAACATCACGGCGTGGAATTACTACTCGTTCGTCAAAGCCGACAGGGCACAGCCATTTCTTGACGAGCTGTTTGACGGTTATCTTGATGAACAGCTCGTAGAGCTGAAACGACCGGAAGGTGTTGACGATGAGACGTGGAAGCGAAGGGTGGCTCAGAGGAACGCGGAGATAGCAGAGAAGAGGAAACGCTCTGACGCTACTTTCGACGAGCTATGGGATCGAGTCGGCAAGGAGATACAGAAAGCCACGGGTGTCCCTGTTACATTAAAAGTCCGTGTCAACGGAATCAAGTCAACCGCGACATCGAGCAAGCGGGAGAATGCGGAGGGAGAGGAGAATACTAATTCGGAGAGTGAGATAGAGAAAGAGGAGGAGAGCGACCGTGACGTGCAGATGGTGGCTAACGCCGAGAGGGATGTCACCTCTTCGCTCTCACAGAAGATGAAGAGGCTGCTCGCGTCACAATTTGACTGGGATGTAAAAAGATATGAGTTCACAGGCAGCGAAGAAGAGAGAGAGACACAGGCCGCTGAGAAAGAGGCGATAGTCAAGAGTCATAATTACACTTACGAGATTGTAAGAGACGGTAAAGGTAAGGCTCTCTATTACAATGTGTACACGCCTTCCAAAGACGCCATGTTCTTTCAGGCTAAGGCCGTGCCGTTTGGCGTGGCTTTTGGCAGGCTGATGAGCATACTGAACGAGACAAACGGTGGCGTAGGTCTGCGTAACGGCGAGGAGCTGTACCAGTACCTAAAGAACCGCATGGAGCAGGTGACGTGGTATCACGGCCTTGTGAAGGAGATGGACAACGATCCGTCCATCAAGACGGCGCTTTTTACGGCGATGAAGAAGAGGCACATGAACTTCCGCTCCTTGGCTGAGAAAGGAAACAAAAACTCGGAAGATTCCTATGATGAGAAAGAGACTCACAGCAACCATATCAACCGAGCGGAGAACTATGACGAGAGCGCGGAGTTTGTGAACGCGCAGATGCAAGAGACGCAGAACCATGGTCTTATCATCGAGCGTGGAGAGATCAAGGGAGTCAAGGTAGAAATCAACAAACCCAAGTGCGACTCAGCGTTTGCCGAGTTTAGAGGAAAGACATTCAAAAATGATGGTGTCGTTCTTGAAGATATATCGCTGTATGATAATACAGGCCATTATAATCGAGGTACTGTCATCGGTGACGAGTATGATAACGGCTACGGAAAAGTAATAACGCAGGTGACCAAGCTGACGGGCGCGGCGGGTTTCGTTGCTTTGGTCGAATCCCTTCCTATAAGCATAAAAAACCCGATGGCGTTGTTGATTGACGACACTAACTCAGACTTGCATAAGATATATCACGCCTTGCGCGCTGTCGGTCTTGACATCTCTCGAGACCAGATGGACCTTGCTTTCTTTGCCAAACCGTACAAGATAATAGATTGCATTAAAGCCCTTAGGAAGATAGCTAATCTCGCCGATCCGTTTAATTATAAAGACAAGGTGGCGAATGGGGCGTTGACGAACGGTGGCATAACCACGCGTATGCTGAGCGACTTCCTGAGCGGTGCTATGACGGACCTCTCCGAGACTATGTCCAGTGTCAGTGATATGCAGCCAGAATCTTCGCACAGGTGGGGCGACAAGACCTATTACACGTGGGCCAACCCGACACTTATAGACGAGGTTATAAACGAGCTGGCCAACTGCGAGTCCGAGGAGGACTTTATGAAGTACGTCAACGACAGATTCTTGCACTCCGACAACAAGGAGATAGACTCCTCGTTCTTCATGACGAGAAATGCGGAAGGCAAGGTGATTGTTTCAAACACATGGCTTAGGAACATGATACCCGCCTCAAACTCTGAAAAGGACATCAAAAAAGCTCAGTATTACCGACGCATGTTCAAGCTCGGCTACTTCGCCAACCATGGTTTGCCCGGGCCGAGGCCGGGTACGCTCAGAGACTACGAGCACATGACTGAGCAAGACAAGGTGGCAATCGAGACTCTCAACTTCTTTTCCCCTAAAGCAGGCAGGCACGGCCTTTCCGAGACCGCAGGCGCGGGGCTTGATCAATACGTTAACGGTAATGTAGCGCAGGGTAGAATAGACCATAAGGCTGCTTGTTATAACTTTCCTATCATGGCGGACTCGCCTAATCATATATTCTACGGGGCGAGGAGATACACTGCGCTCAGAAATGAGGACGGAACGACGGCTGAGGGGTTCTCTTTGGATTCGCATGCCAAGGATACGTTGCTTGACGGATGCGCCGACGTGGTCATGCAGGAGTATTTCCGCATCAAGGTGTTCTGGTCTAACGCCAAGAATGGAAAAGAATTTTCCCGTCCTCAGATGTCCGAGGCGTTCGATAAGAACAAGGACAAGTTTTGTAACTTCCCAGACCTGAATAACGTCAAGGTGCGCATCACTTACAGTGAAAAGAGTGGAAAAGATCCAGAGGAAAAGACATTCATTGAAGCCATAGAGGAACTCTCCACTACAGGTAGCGCCGAAACGTTAGTGGCCTCAGTTGAAGTATCCAAGGATAATGAGCAATGGCACAGGGTGAGTAAGACGGCGAATGTCAAGTTGTATCGCGATATGATTATGGAGGCTGTGCATAAATGCTGCCTTAACGACTCGCTTCAACGCAGCATCGCAGAATGGGAGAGAGTTGGTGCTGTGTCGGAAGATGTTATGCAGTCTGAGGATTCAACATTCAGTGACGCTTTTGCGCAGAACCGTGACAGGGAGGGTGGCGTCAACGCTTTACTGAGCGAGCTGTTCGGTAAGGCAGTTGACATTGTGAAAAACTCGGACGGCAGTTTCTCGGTGAAGAATCATACGGAGGAAGGAGATAGCGCCGTGATGACAGCTTTCAATCAGACGCCTCTCTCGAGTGCCATCTGGGACGAGATAGAGAACTATACGGATTTTGAATTCGGCATAAACAAAGGCGACCTTGCGCAGTTCATACTCGGCTCGACGGATAAGTACTTCAACATGGGCCTCTATAAGATGAACGAGCAGCAGAGGAAGGCTGAGGAGGTGCGTCAATCTGTAATTGTCGCAAGCATAGTAAATATCCTACAAAAGTACGACAAGAACGAGAAGTCTGCATTGCATAAGTATGTAGCGCAGCTCTCTAAAGACCCTAATAAGATTAGCCTCCAATATCGTAACCTGCTTATCGAGGCCTTACAGGACTATGCGTGGAACAAGACCTTTGCCAAGACTCAGATACTACAGCTGACAGTCGGCGATATAGCCCAGTTTAAGAACGAGGGTGACTTGTCCAAGCGATATAAGGGCGTCGTGGGCGCATACGAGCGCGTCGATATGACGGCCGTGGATACGAGACATGGCAACAGGCCTGTCAAGGAGTACTATGGCGAGACAAAGATAGAAGACCCGAAATGGCAAGAGAATCAGAAGACAATTATCATTTCTGACTTTCAAGCTACGAAAGAAGAAGGTGCGGACTCGATTAAGGGTTTTCATAATATTAGTAACTTCTTCAACGACGTGCTTCTACCTAAGCTCCAGCAAGACCTTGAAGCCGGTGTCATTGACGAGGCGACGTACGCTGAGTATTGTGATGGCTATGCCGGTATGAACATCGCCGACGGCCAATCGTTCCGTACTATCCAGTCCATGAAGAAGCTATGCGACTTCCTTCATCTCAACACGGCCGGCATGGATGAGATATATCAGGCGGTGATCGATGGCAAGAAACTCAGTTGGGAGCAGATTCGCGACTATATACAACAGATGAAGACTTTCTCGTTCGGTTTCGAGCAGGCTATCATCGATTACAGCGAGCGCGGATACGGAGAAAACAAAGGTGTCACGCAGCTTAAAAAGTACGTTCAGCAGATTAACAGCTTTGTCAAAGACTCGCAGTATTCGCTTATGCTCTACTCCGAGGAGATGGCTGCGTATCTTGGAGGAAAGTCAAGCATATTGCAGGGCCTGTTCGATTTCTGCGTAGAGAATCAGACGGATGTTGCTCACTTTGAGTCGACGCAAAAGATTGCCGCGACAAGAATGGTGGACATATCCCAATGTCGAGATGCGGCTGATGTTATTCGGACCTTAAATGCGGCGAAGAAGGCGGGTGAGAAAGATCCGAATAAGAGCATCTTCCATGCCGAATCTTGGGACTATGTAGGCCGCCAGATTTCTACCAAACCGCACTTATTCGACGAGGAGCAGGGCATAGGCTCTCAGTTGTCGAAGCTCATAGAGGCTGATATGACCGACACTTATGAGACTTCCGCCGTTAATCCTGAGACGGGTGAGGTCGAGAAGAAGACCTATAAGACCGAGGTCGTCCTGCGTGACAAGGACGGCAACCCGAAGGCCAAGCTCACTCCTCAACAGTTCAGTGAGTTGTTGACGCGCGTTCAGATAACCAACATGCGCGAAGACCTCTTGGCGCTCGAGAAGCAGCTCGGAAGCAAGGAGGCGTTTGCCAAGCTGCTCTTGGACCAGCTTTATCGCACGGATAAGTATCCCGAGGACCTGTTGGAGGCCATTAAATATAACCCTGACACTGAAGACTTTGTGCTGTCGTTAGACAACCCGACTATCATTAACGCCATACAGCCCATCGTGGCCAGTCTTGTGCGCAAGAGGGTCGTTAAGCAGAAGACCAAGGGTGGTACAGCTATCCAATGCTCTTCTGTTGGACGTACGGAGAACCTTAAGGAGGTGTGGGGAGAGACTGAGGATGGACAGAAGTACGTCAAGTACGTCGAGTGCATGCTCCCGGCTTGGTCCAAGAAACTGTTCCGTGCCTTCGCAGACAAGGATGGAAATATAGACATCAACAACATTCCTGTCGAGATGCGTGAGATGGTAGGCTACCGCGTGCCTACAGAGCACCTCTACTCGGCAGTCCCGTTGCGTGTCGTGGGCTTCCTTAATCAGGAGCAGGGTTCTTCTATTTTGCTGCCGCAGGAAATTGTCGTGTGGTCAGGCTCTGACTTTGATATTGATAAGATGTATCTCATGCTCAAAGATTTCAATATCGTCGGGGACAAAGAGATTCTCAGTGCCGCGCCTCAAAAGGCATGGGAGGAGTTCTATAGGACGACCGAGGGAATGAGATACAGGGGAATATGTGAAGACCTTTGGCGTAAAGCGGTAGAGGAATACATAATCAATAATAATCTGACTGGAAAGGAGCGGGAGGAGTTTGAGCATCTGATTAAGTACGGCGACACGAAGAAATGGACTGAATTCAGAAAGCGGTACTGCGAGTCGGCAGGAAAAGGCAAAGGTCGATTATTCGACATTCTCCCTCTCTTTAAGGATAATGTAGAAGAAAGATTCTCAATAGAGAATCTGCGTCATGACTTTGCGGCCTTCTGCGAGCGTGAGGGCATGACCGAGCACAAAGTCAGATATACAGATGTGGCTAACCCTGCCGATATAGCAGGCAGGCCAGCGGAGGGGTGGCAGTCGGCATTGGAGTCCGCCTCTCGTATGGACAGGGATAATATGCTTGTCTCCATGTACTTCGCCCGACTCACCTGCCCTCAGACGCTGATGATGATTAATCAGCCAGGTGGTTACGCTAAACAGTCCAAGCTGTCTAAGATTGTCACCATCCTGAGTTCGGGCAACCCGACGGGGCTTTCTTTTAATGAGCTGAGCGCTCTTTCGCTTGAAGAGCTGTCGAATATGGCTGATGAGTACGCCCCGCGCATGGATATCATGGACGCTTGCACTGATGACATCATGTTCGAGCGCAACATGACAGGCAAGCAGATGGTGGCAATCTCGGCATTGCATAACGCGTTCCATGCGGCCATACAGAAAGCTCCCATCAACTTGACGCAAGAGTTCGTTGACCGTTTCGGATTTACGCTGAATGGTATCCCGATGCGTACAAGGCTTGGTGATGTCTATGACGAGTCTGGGCGTTTCATTCTTCGTAACATAGGCGGCTTTGTCGCGGCATCAACGGATAACGCGAAAGACCCTGTTATCGGCTATCTTAATCTTAATCAGCAGACGGCTGAATATTGGTTCACGTTGATGCACATGGGTTATTCGTTAGAGACGGTGGCTCTGCTTATGAATCAGCCCGCGGTCAAGAAAGCCTTCCGTGAATTGGGTCGTTTTACCGCTGAGAGTTTTGAGAACGTTGAATTTGATGACTCAAAGCAGATAGACATGACACATGATGAAATGGCCAATGAGATGGCAATCATGTCAGATGATTTGAGTCTCGACGACATGCTCAAAAGCGACATACAGAAAAGAGCTATCTCTATTATCATGAGATGCCAGTCGATAAATAGTTCAATCAAAGCAGCCATGAGTTGCGTTAAGATAACCCAGCCAAAGAACAGTTTCGCTAATAGCTTTGGCGAGACATGGGAGCGTATGAGAGCTATTAAGACGAAGTTGAGCTACAACCGGACACAAAACGGCAAGGATTCTATTGATGTATTCGACAGGAATGAGTTTAACGATATAGTTCTTGACAAATTCGACAGGGATGATGATACTCCAATGACGGTGGACGAATACCTGAAAGGTATAGAGACACCTGATGGCAAATTGAGAAAGCCTCGCCTGCCTATGGTTCAGGCTTGCTATGACTTTGGTTTTGTTCGCCCACTGCGCTACCTCTCAAAATATATAGGTGCGTACGGTAAAGACACTATCAGTCTCCTTGAACGACTCGAAAACTATGAGGGAGGCGGTTGTCAACTTAACGCATATACTATCAATAAGCTGATAAATCATCGACGCTTATTTTCCACTTTGCCTTTCCTTTGTCAGGAAGAACTCGAATCAAATGCACGTCTCGAGTCTGTAGATGATGTGCGTCGTGCTTATTTGACCTCCTTCCCTCAGTATTTCCAAAATCTCATCAAGAACTACAATGAGACTGGAACTGCCGATGGAGTAAAGCAAGACGGGATGCAGCCGCGCAACTTGACGCAGGAGTTTGCTATCCTTAGCCATATTCTGTATAAGGTCAAAAAGCTCAGCAATGGTGGTAATATATCGGTTCTTTTGTTCTCAAAGCGAGGCAAGGTTGACAAGATGGTACAAAACGAACTGGTAACAAGCTGGGCTATGATGGCTAAAGACAGCGATCCAATCGTGCGTAATTTGGCGTTGCAGTTGTACAAGTACAGCATGTTCTATAATGGAGCGAGCTTCGCGCCTAACGCGTTTGGCGGTTACGCGCCAGCTTGCATCTTGCACGAATTTCCTGAATATGATGCGGCTCTTCGTGACCTCCAATATTCAATGACCCTTGAAGATAGGGAGTTATTCTTGGATCAATTTATCAGGAATAACGCATATATGTTCGAGGGTCATCCTAAAGGAGGGCAGGCTATTATACCTTTTGTGCAAGCAGACACCAAACTTGTAGAGGAACTGTTCACTAAAGAGACTAAACAAGTCGGCTATGATAAGCAGAAAAGCTGGAAGCCTAAGGAAGGAGATCATTATCTGCCTCAGGGCGCAGGCGTGCCTCGCGACGCGCGTTACTTCTATATGGTAGCCCCTGATGGCAAGCATCATTATTTCCGTAGAGAGAAAGATTCGTCTGGAGATGATTACTGGATTAATGTTGAGCAACTTGGCTATAGCCAATTCCCAGAATACGACAGCGAGCATGATTTGGTAAAGAACAGGAGAATCGGCTCATGGTCTATCAAAGCCGTCGCGGAGAGCATGCAGGCTAATCTGATAGCCAACGAGAAGGAGATTGAGGAAAAGAGAATACAGCAGGCTCAAAATGACATATTAAACAGCCTCGCAGAGCTGAGTTCTCAGATTTCTGACGACCGAAGCGAAGGCATGGGTAACGACTCCTCGGCTTATATCTGGAATGGAGAAAGGCACATGCGCACACACGACTATATGCGTGATGTCCTTCACATCGGCGAGACCAGCATACCTGTTGACAAAGAGACAGGCAAACCGAAATTCAGCCAGAAGCAATGGGATAGACTTAGCGAGATAGGCAGGACTATTGGTAGTGTATTCGACACTTACGCCCGGTTGTGGTTCAAAAGAAAAACATACGGAGCTTTGTCTGCGTCTGACCAAGCTTTGATGGACAGCCTGTTTGACAAGGAGAGAGGACCTCTCGCCCAAAAGAAGATTCTTGTTCGCGGTGACATAAACGAAGGAAGCTTAGAGAACGCATTGTCTAAAATCTGTAGCAGTATAGCAAGTCAGTTCCCTGGAGCTAAATTCTATACAGAGTTGAATGGTAAGCCTATCCGCATCTGTAATGAGGTGATGACCAAAAACGGGCCTGTAAAGGTCGGTGGAGAGCTCGATATGCTTGTAGCGAATCCTGACGGCACGTTCACCATCGTCGACTTCAAACAGATGAACATACGCAATATCAGTTATTACTTTGAAGACAGTAATAAGATTTACGACAAGGAAGGTGGTATTACCTACAGAGACCATGCGGTGCAGCTTAATTGTTACCGCAGCATCCTGAAATCACTGTTTCCTAACATGGAGATAAATTTGTGTATAGCCCCATTCTTGACAGATAGGGGTTTCAAGCAGATAGACTTGCGAGGAAACGTTAACTGGAATAATAAGAGGATTTCAGAAAATGCTGACGAAGAGGCTACTATTAACAGTGTGGTATCAAATACGAAAGCCCCATTAGGAATGATAGGCGCCAGAACAGTCGTGATAGACATGGTCTCTGACGACAAGCTGTCAGGTATACCTGATCCTAAGAAGACTACGGCTCAGGAAAAAGAAGAGAAGGCCGAAGAGCAGCAGAAAGAGATAGAGGCGGACGAAGAGGCTGCCTCCCCCACAGGAAATGGTGAGATAACTTCGTATGCCGATATTTTCGCCCAGTATCTCACGCCCGAGCAGATGTCGCAGCAAGCTTATTTGCAGCTTTATAATTATCTTGACGGGAAAGAAGCTCCACAATATAGGGATGCAGCGGGCGGCTACGAAGAACGACGTCGAAAGGGATACTTAGAGAGCCTTTTAAAAAGACGAAAGAAAACAGGAAACTTAGTTTTTGGAAGTATGATAGAAAAAGAAGCGTTCATCTTATCTAAAACTAAGGGGTATGATTATACTCCGCTAAGTTCAGAGGTAATCGAACAAATCGTTAACTCTATCATTCAGCACAAAGATGTCCTTGGTGATGACGATGTTCAGGTTTGCTAAACAAAGAAACAATAGATAAAATATGGCAGGAGTTTGCAGAATAGTCCCGAAGGTACGAAACAAGCAAGGGAAGATGGTGGATAGCCAGCTCCATCAAGACCTCGGGTTGTTTGTCTCGGATATGGATATGCGCAACCAGACATGGAGTGTAGCTCACTCGGACGAGTTTAGGGAGGCTCATCCAGACATGGCGACTGACAACAACGGGGAGGTGACTGTTGAGGAGTTGGTAGGCAAGACCGATGTCGGGACTTTAGTGTCTGACGAGCAGGTAGTGACAGGCATGAACGAGATGAACTCGTTCCGTCACGCTGAGAAAGATGTTCAAGGCATAAGGCAAATGACAAGGCAGGCCGTCGAGTTGAACGAGAAGTCGCCGCTTAACAGCCGTGTCACAGCCGTGGTCAGCAATGAGGAGGATGCGTCAAGAGTCCGGTTCGAGCCTAAGACTGAAGAGACGGTAGAGAGGGCTGAGGACATGAAGAAAGGGCAGAAACTGTATGAGCGCCTAACCGAATGGCTTGCTAATCAGGGCATTGGAGTGGAGGCTCTCAACGAGGCGGAGGAGTCGGCTGGCATTGACGGCGTGACCGACTTCACGTCCACCAAGCGCACCGCATCTGGTCTTGCGGCCATTATCCGAATAGCCCAAAACAAAGCAGGCGAGGCTGCTCTGACCGAGGAGGCCGCGCACTTGGCGATAGCCGCAGCCATGGGTAAAGACCGGAACGTTGACAGGGCTCTCAACCTGCTGCGAAGCAACGAGGAGCTCGTCAAAGAGGTGCTTGGGGAGGAGTATGAAAAATACTTTGAGAGGTATAAGGGAAATAAAGAGAAGTTGGCGCATGAGGCGGCAGGCCATCTTCTCCGTGACGCCCTTACGACTGAGTTTCAACTGGAGCAGAAGAAGCTTGCGGGTAAATATAAAAGCCTGTGGCGACGCATGGTTGACGCTGTCGTGGATTTCTTTAAGAGATGCAAGGCGACAGACCTTGAACGTATGCTGCACGAGGCGCAGCTGTCTTCCAAGAAAACGGCACGTGATATTCTGGACGACAGTTTCTATATAACGCCGGATTTCTCTGACGAGATTAAGGCTTTAGGAAAGATGTTCGCCCTCAGCGAGGAGCAGAAAACCAAGCTGGACGATATGACTATGCGCCTTATGCGAGATATGTCTGGTCGTATGAAACGTATCCCCGGATGGGTCAGACGTTCCGCATGGAAAAGATCAGGAGGTAAGAATGAAGGCTTTTATACCACGTTGAAAGAGACGAGGGACGAGATGAAGGAATTATCAGACAAGCAGAAATCCCTGCTCGCCATTGAGCGGTATCTCGGTCACACGATGGAGGAGTTCTCATATCAGTTAGAGTCATTCCAGCGACGTTTCGATAAAGCCTCAAAAGACGAGAGCCGTGCCTACATCATCAACAACATAGATGAGCTATGTAAGGTGAACGAACGTGTCGCCAAGGATATTAGTGAGATGCTTGATGAGCTTGAAGCTAACGTCAGTACGAACGAGGAGAAAGCTTCTCTTGCAAGAATAAAGAGCTACTTGTTCGGAGCGATTGATAAAGAGAACAATAAGGTTTCTGCCGGCATCTTCTCACTTATCAGCCAATGTCGAAGCAAGATAAAGCAGCACAAGATGAAGGTGTTTGTCGACTACGTCAGCCATTTCATACCCATAGATAAGATTATTGTTCCAAGAGGAGGCAAGGCGTATGGAAGGAAAGAGGGTGAGGAGATTAAACTCTCTGACCAGATGGAAATGTCACCAGAGGTGGGTAGCTGGGATAAATGGACGCTTGCGGCTTCTTTGTCCAACTCATTTCCAATCCAGTCTTTCCAACGAATGTTGAATATCTTCAAGTTAAAGATAAGACAGGAATGGAAAGAGTATGAGAAGATGCTGAGGGACTTGACGCTCAATCTCGAACAGGCAGGGTATACCAATCAAGACTTTATGTTTGAGCGTGACAAGGATGGAAAGCTTACGGGTTTCTATATCAAGAACGATAGCGCCGAATATAAAGCTCTTAGTCAGGCGCAGAAAGATTACTATGATGCCGTCATCGCCATCAAGAAAGAGCTGGACTCTATGTTGCCGAGTAACATGCGCAGGCTTTTGAGCGCGGTCAAGATTCGTAAGGACATGATAGAGCATCTGGAGACCGATAAGACTATCTCACAAACCATCAAAGAGAAGCTTCATGATGCCGTCAATATAGCATCCGATGACGAGTATGTGCTGAGCAACGACCCGACGATGATTGACTATGACGGCAACGAGATACGAGTCGTCCCTATCCGCTTCCTTAAGTTTGCCCCCGGAGAGGACTCTCAAAACCTGTCTACTGATATAGCGGGGACGCTTACAAGGTATGCCCAGATGTGCTGTAACTACTCCATGATGTCACGCATCATGCCTGTAATGGAGCTCGGCCGAACTCTTATGGAGGAGGGCAAGTCGCAAAAGACTAAGAAAGCCAAAGACGAGGAGGGCAACGTCACAGAGACAGATATAAGCAAGACTCGTGGTGAGAACAATGGAGATAATACCCTTGATAGGCTTAATGATATTCTTGAAAGCGAGCTTTATGGCTTCAAGATGGAACACGTCACGACTGAGATAGGAGGCAAACAAATCAGTATTACCGCTATCGGTCAAAAGCTTCTCGCTCTTACCGCTATGAGCCAGTATATGCTATCGCCTGCGGCAGCCATACAAAACGGACTGACCGCCCAGATACAGGCCGCGCTCGCGACATCGCAGAAGAAATACTTTAACGGCTCAGACCTCGCTTTCGGCCATCAGATTTTCACGCAGCAGATGCCTAATATATTCAATGATGTATTTAACCGCAATCCGACATCAAAGATTTCTCTTTTCTGCGAGCTGATGAATGTCATGCAAAAGGACGAGTTCGGCGCGTTCAATCATAAGGGACTTAAGAGGTTTAGCGGTAGCGACCTATATTGCCTCACCACCTCGACCGAGTATCATGCCAACATGGTTATCGCTTTGGCTCTGGCCCATCGTACTCAACTGAAAACTAAGGACGGCAGTGACATCAACTTCTGGGATGCGTTGGAAGTGGTTGATTACGCCACTAAAAGACAGAGGGACGCGGATGCCATGAGAGCGAAAGGCTTCACGGTGGAGGCCGACGCTATGGAGGAGGCTATAAAGAAACATCCTGAGTGGAAGAACTCGCACAGCAAGTATCTTGTGCTACAGAAAGGCGTGACTAAGGCTGATGGGTCTGAGTTCTCTTTCCAGTCTAATAGTGAGACGACGGACTTGGAGAAACTGATACGCAAGTCAATGCACACGAGCCACATGCTTAATGGTATTTATAACTCTGAAGACGCGGCTAAATGGCAGCGTTATATCGGCGGCTCTATGCTTGGTATGTATCGTAAGTGGATAGCTCCCATGTGGTATAGGCGCATCAACGGTCTCAACTACTCCCTTGATGAGGAAGAGTGGAACGAGGGTTATTACAGGACGCTTGGCCGTATAGGTTTTGTCAGAGCAAAAGCTTTATTCGATAAGACTTTAGCGCAGAAGATTAAAGGGGAAAAACTTGCAGACTGGGAGAAGGCAAACCTGCGAAACGCTATTACCGAAGTCGGCTCTTTCGTCGTGCTATGCGCATTGGCATGGCTTCTTAAGATGGGCAAGAAGAAAAACAGGTCGTTCGCTTACAACCAGCTCTACTATTTCACAGTCCGAACTAAATCCGAGCTTGGTTCTATGACCCCAACCGCAGCTCCAACCGAGGCTCTGCGTATCATGCAAAGCCCGTCAGCCGTATTGCCTACAGTCAATAATATCTTCGGCCTTGCGTCTGCTCTTGTCAATCCTTTTGATTGGGGCATAACAGAGGATGGTTACGTCAAGTCAGGCAAATATAAAGGTTATACGAAGCTGGAGAGGGCGATAATGAAAGCCCCGCTGCTCCCCGGTGTTAAGCAGTGGGTCTCATTCGTCCATCCAGAGGACGCTGTCAAGTTCTACGAGTAATAGATTAAGCCGTATTGCGAAAGATTGCAATACGGCTTAAATTATTTTATTGTCATATTATTCTCTTGTTACTTTATTATATATATATTTGCTGATATATAATATTCAAAGACAAAGATATATGATGGCAGTTATAATCTGGTTTATTTTGTGTGTCCTTATGGCGAGAGTTGCAGTCGGGTTTTATCTTACCAAGCATGATGCTGATTATATTGACGACAACTACGTTGTAAGAAAGCTTATTGAATGGTATAATAAGATTATCAACAAGAAAACTATTAGCAAGAAAAAGTAAATATGAAGGAAGCGAATTTTAAAGAGTTGGCTTTAGAGGCCGAGCTTAGCGTTGACGAGTTGCAGGCCCTTTGTGACGGCGTGCTTAAATATGGCATGGAGTATGGCGAGAAGTATCTTGAACGAAAGCTTAGAGAGAAAAATAAGCAATTTAAAAATACTAAAGCCTGCGCGTCAGAAAAAGAGGATAAGATTAATCCTTCTCATTACAAGATGAAGAATGGCGTTGAGTGCTTTGACGTGATGCTTGATGTCTTTGGACGCGAGGCGGTGTACGACTTCTGCCTGTGCAATGCTTTCAAGTATCTCTTCCGTGTGCATCATAAAGACACTGAGGATACTAACATCAAAAAGGCCCAGTGGTATATCAACAAGGCTGTGGATTTGAAACCATGCTCAAACACCGCGACTAAAGCGTAGCCGTATGATGATCTTATCTATCCTTAGGCTTTTAACCTCGATTGCCGGGTTAGTCATAACTTGTGTGGCTACTCGATACCTGAGGCGCAGGATTGACCGCATTAACGAGCATGTATACTCTACGATGATGTTGGTCATGGCTACAATGAGCCTGATATGCTTTGCGCTTTTATCATTGAACTTGTATGAGTTGTCGTTCGAGGCGACTTCTCCTATCCCTAACTTAGCATAATTATCACTATGACAAAGAAAGAGATGGTCCATCTTATTGCAGAGAAAACCTGCCATGAGAAGGAGACTGTGTATATTATCATCCAGAATTTGATGCAATGTATCAAAGATAGCGTCAAGAATGGTGATGAGGTTTATCTGCGCGGATTCGGCACGTTCAAGCGTAAACATCGCAAGTCAAGACCTGCGAGGAACATTAAAGAGAAGACAACAGTTATTGTCCCTGAGTGCTATGTCCCGTACTTCACTCCAAGCGATAAATTCAAGGAAGAGGTAAAGTAAAACAAGGCTCAGCGAAAAGCTGGGCCTTTATTAATCTTGTCATGCGTATATTGTTTTTCCACTCTCGAACCTGCCGCAGTTGCAAAAGGCAGAGGGAGGAATTTGAGACTAAGCCCCCAGGAGTAGAGGTTAAGAAAATCGATGTGACGGACGATGATGCCCCAATGCTAATGCGGCGTTATCATGTGACCGATGTTCCCACGTCTATCCTTGTAAAGGATGATGGCGCGGTTGTAAGAAAATGGGTTGACTTTATTCGTTCTGAAAACATAAAAGAGGAGATTGTTGCGTAATGCTTGATAATGCCTTATCTTTAAGGCGTTAACTCAAACTCATCGCATATGGCTACATCCAAACGTCCGTGTAGTGTATATATCGCAGCTCTACGGATACTCCCATTCCTCATGACGGTAATGATGCTTATTTATGTTATCGTATTTGTTTTTGGTTTTCGGGTAAAGTTTTTGGAACTCTTATCAGACCCGGGCGTTGTCGCCTCTATTTTTATTTTTGGTGTAAGCAAGCATATCGGGATGTGCAAATTGCACAGGGCTCTGCTTATCTACTCAACAGTCATCGGGCTGTGTATCGACTTTAACCAAAGCGTCGGTTTCGGCGTATGCCTTTATCCGATTTCCATATTGGCGATAGTCGTTGGACTTGTCCTTGTCGTATTATCATTAACTAAAGTACATTTGTTTTGTCATTCATGAAGCGAGCCTTAATTGCTATACTGAAAAGTTTCATCCAGCTTTTAGAAAGCGAGGAGTGTAAGCTGTCCGACAGGCAGGCATATCATTTTTTTGAGATGGCCAAGCTGGTGGCGCAAGAGCGCGAGTCTTTCACCAAGACTGAAGTTGCCGAGTTCCTTCACTGCTCAACCAAGACCGTTGAGC
Source organism: Bacteroidaceae bacterium (assembly GCA_963618945.1). GTDB lineage: Bacteria > Bacteroidota > Bacteroidia > Bacteroidales > Marinilabiliaceae > W3P20-009. The sequence continues at coordinate 43,992 of CAVETY010000013.1, read as the reverse complement.
GTCATATCCATGATGGTCTTTTGAATCCGGGTAAGAAACGCCGTGGGCATACATCGCTCTACTGGACAGGCTACGAGATTAGCGAGTGCAAAGAGCGGTTAGCCGAACGAGAATGGAATAAGAAACATTAAAAAAATACCCTGTAAGATATTGCGTCTTACAGGGTATTTTAAATTAGACATTTACCTCTTTTGAGAGGCGAGTGCTTCTTTCTTGGTTTTTAAAAACATATTACTACGTGTTTTTAGAGCGTCTGCGAGAAATTCCGACGCGTACCACAACTCCTCATTAAATGAGTTGTCTTCAACATCCCATTTCTCCTTGACGAAAGGAAGCCATTCGTATATCCGACTCAATCGATTGGAATTCTTTTGAGGAATTCTTAGTACATCTTCTATCTTTTTTAGCAAATCTGTCAGCTTGGTTCGGTTAATTCCGAAAAAGAGCGGTTGTTCTCCTTCTGGACAAGGAGTACTCAATCTTATCTCCTTCATGTACTCCCAATAATCTCCTATCAATGTGTGATTGAGATTATTCTCGTAAGTAAGTACAAACTCATCCTCGATGGGGTAAGCGTAATATGCAATAGAAAACTTAGCCATGTCTTTAAAGATTTTGAGGTTAAAAAAATTAGTGCGACCGGCTATTCGCCAGTCACACTAATAACGTACAGTTTATTCGTTTATTGTATTGGTATAGAACTTTTATTTGCCGCTTGTGCCGAAGCCGCCACGGTTAGGGCCTGTTAGCTTATCGACATATTCAATCTCTACGCCCGAGGTGAACAGCCATTTAATCTTCTGCCACATGGTGGCGTGCTGACTGAGCTGGATGCGGAATTGACATAGCCTCTGTCCTTCCTCAATCTCAGTGTCTCGACAGCAGAATACAAGCCACTTCCACTCGTCATCGTCACCGCAATAGCAGTTGTCGATAACGCCTATAGCATTGGGGTTGTACATGAATGTCTTCTGGTAGATAGATGAGCGTGAAGCTACGATAGCCTCATACCCTGCTGGCAGCTCCATGCATACACCAAGAGGGACGGAGACGAACTTGCCCGCCGGACACTCGCGAGTTGTGGATGACTTAAGGTCAATCCAATCTCCATTGGGGTTGATAGTAAGGCTGCATGCCGGATTAAAGAGCTTAACTTTGATTTTTGCTTTCATTGTTTTGTGTTTAAGGATTACTTTTTGTTGTTTTTGTTCTTAATCTTTTTGAACCTGTCAAGCAGTTTCTTGTGTGACGGGATCCGTTCATCGCAATATTCCCATACTGTTACGTAGGATTTGAGATAAGCAAGTCCTTTGTCTCTCAGGGCCTCGCTGACTTCTGAGTCCCAGAAGTAGACGTTGCCTTTCTTGTCGGTTACCATCCCCTCCCTTATTTCAGGAGATAGGATAAAACCATCTTCTTTTAGGGCATCCATGAAAGATTGGTAGCCCTTGCGTTTTTCGGGTGTTTTCTCTCCATATTTGATGGTATACCCGAAACCACCGATACATAGAACCTCTATGTTCATAATCTATTTGTTTAATACTATTTTCAGTTTTTCAATCTGAGGGACGAAGTCGTGTTCAATCTTGGCTTTCGCATCCTCAATCTTCGATTGGACCGCATCCGGCGTGACGACCTGCTCCATAAACTTATCGAGCTCCCTGAGTCTCCATTGGTCTTTGGGGTCAACAAAGTATATAACGAAGAGTTCGATAAATTCTTGAAGCGTCAGCGCAACTTGGCACAGGTCGCCATACTCTTGGTCGCTACGTTGCCCATTGGCTACGCACTCCTTTCCGAACGCATCCACTGAGCGGGCTTGAAGCCTGTCAAGCAACTGGTCGAGGTTGTCCGATACTTTCTTCATAATCTTATGAGTGCCCCTGTCAAAGTCAGATATGTCCATAAACCTGTCCACGTCGCTTACAAGGCTATCGAGAATAACACCCATGCAGCGAAGAAGATATATGCGGTTTGAGCATTTGACATAGGCTTCAGGATCGTCTCGAAACTTCGTGATAAACTCGTAGATATTTTCAAGCGTCTGCCTGCTGTGCTCGCTCTTGCGGTTGGCTTTGTTCGCCTCTTTAATAGCTTGACGCTGGTTTCTTCTTTGTTCTCTGTTCATTGTTTAAGATTTAAAGGTGGCCGTATCAGTTATTGATACAGCCACCTATTGATGATTTACAATAAGTTATTTCTTTCTTTTGCTGCTTGACGTACACCAAAGCCAGAAAAGGAACGAAGCCACAAACATGGCCACGAGTCTACAGATTACGACTACGACCTCCATGGCTACTCTTCCGTGTTAAAGGTGAGTATATTCACATTCTTGTCTGTGATGTGTTCAGGCAGTGCGGCTTTTTTTCTCTCATTGGATGCACCTATAAGGTCAATGCTGTATGCCGAGTCTATCTCATAGCCTATCTCCCTTGGGGAGCGAAGCCATGGGCGGCGATATGTCTCTTTCGTATCGTCACGCCATACAAGCGGAGTCTCGTTAACCTTGCTTGCGACGATAAAGGAGAAGCTGTTGATCTCATACTCCTCATAAGGAGTGCCAAGCAAAGCCTCACGCAGCACAGCCCTGTACAGGTGGCTCTGAATATGATAGCCCCACTTAAGGTAGCTCTCCTTGAAGTCATAGCTCGGCTTCCCGCTCGTCTTCAAATCGTAGATGTCGATAGTCTTTGTCATGTCATCCACGATTATCATGTCGCACATAATCTTGTACGGCACGCCGGAGACCTTCTCCTTGAACTGGAGCTGAAAGTAGCGTTTCTGATGGTCGAACAGCTCGCCGAAGAGTAGGTTGTTCGTTATAGCGTTAGACTTAAGATTATTGTAGCACTGACGAATAGCCTCGTCCATCTCAGTTGAGATGAGCGTCTTACCCATCGACTTGACTTCTGTCGCTATGTTGTAGTACTTCTCCGCGCCGCCCTCGCATAGTTTAGCTATACGTGTAGCCGGCTTCCAGTTGGTGTAGTATGACTGCTCGTCCAGTATGCGCAGGATGGCATCAGTGTCCGTCCAAGCAATATCTTTCTCGACCATGACATCAATAACCTGCTTCGCCTTGTCTGGGATGTCAGGCAGGTCGGCCACCTTGTATTCATCGGCGTACTCCATCCATCCATTCTCGTGCGTCACGAGTGTGTCAAGCGCAGAGCCGAAGACAAGCGCGTCTGTTCGAGGTGTCTCGGCGAACAGCTCACCAAACGTCTCGGGAAGACTGCTGAAGCCACCCTCGCGCTCATAACGGGCGAGGATGGAGTAGGATAGTACACAGAGGGAGTGGTACTCTTTTTCTGGGATATTAAGAGCGAAATCACTAAGCTGTTTGTTGTTTGCTGTCTTTTTCATTTCTATAATTATTTGTCGTTTAATCGTTGTTTATATCGGTCTCGTTAGACTCGGACCAAGAACATTTCCAAACCTCGTTTGCGAGGCTTAAAGCTTCCGTAGGGACGAGAAAGCGTACGTCATCCTCGACTATCTTCCCGTGTTCATCATAACTCCATACGCTTCTGCCGTCAGTGGAGTGTACGATGCGGCTCTCCACGGGCGAGGTCGCCCATCCCGTATAGAAGAGATAACGGCTGTCGTCCTCTGTCTCGTTTACCATTCGTCTGCCTTTGCACATGTCCTTTAGCCATGTGGACTCGAATAGTTTGAGCTCATTGATGAAACGGGCTGAGTTCTTGCCTGAGGCTTTCCAAGCCGCCTCGAAGGCTTTCTGGATGCTGTCATTATCCATGGCTGATTAAAGTTTTAAGGTTATCTATTGAACTAATTAGTCCTTTGTCCACTTTGTCAATCTTCTTGATGATTGACATGAACCGCTCGTCAGAGAGACCGGGGAGTCTCATCCTCTCCCCGGTCTTGACGAACTTGAAGTAAGCGACAGCGGTATCCATGTCGAAGAAGGCTTGTATATTGACACCTTCATAGGCATGGATGCTCCCGCTTAAAGTCGTTTTTAGATTCACTACATAAAGTCTTCTGGAAACTTTTCAATAAGAAGCGCCTTGACCTCATTCGCCATCTTCTGCGCGTCAGGATGGGCAGCTGGAGCTGTACGCAAATCGATAAAGTTCTGCCAAGCTTCTACCGTTCCACACATCACCATCTCCGTCTTGACGCAAAGAGGGAGTATGTCACGGACGTTCTGTTGAGCAAGCTTGTACTTGCCTCTTATGTACTTGTAGCTTGCGGCCGCAAGACTGAGGGCCTGCTCGAACAGGACTTGAACCTCGACCTTCTCTTGTGAGTACCAGTAAGGCTTGATAAACTCTATCTCGCCGTCTTTCATCGCGTCAACGTATCTTGTCGAGCGCATCATGGTAGATAGTGTTGTATGTGTGCGAAACTCGTCAGCTATGGCTCGACTGATTGCGGGGAAATGGATAGTGATACGTCTCGGATACTCCTCATTCCAGTCGAATCCCACTGACGGGTTTTTCTTGAAGAAGCCTCCGCCCCAACATTCCTGAATTCTGTCTAACTCCTCGTCTTTTTTGCCGGAGTTACATATATCATCCAGAAAGAAGCGAAGGTTAGTCGTGTAGTATCGGGTATTGTCACGAACTGAGTCGTAGAACTTAACCCAAGGGCTTCGGTCATGATACTTAAATCCAAAGCGTGCCTCCTCGTTGAAGCATATAGTGCCAAACTCCAAGGCTCTGCCATGCCCGTTCTTTATCAGCTTGCGGACAAACTCGACAGCCTCGTCGCCTGTCTTAGGCTTGGAGTTATAGCAGATAGATGCGCATCTCGCTATGTGGTTACACATACCATTGAAGCCTTCCTCTTGGAGGATGATTTCCGGCTTTATGGGTTCAATAAGTTTCATGTTTACGGAATATTTAAATTAATCTATCGTTTTATTTTACTATTCTTTATGTTTTATAGTCAAGGAAGCATAGAAAGAGCCCACGCCCTGTTTGAACGTGGGCTTGTGATTACTTACTCTGATTCGCTGTCCCTGCCTCTCTCAATGATTGGCAGGATGCCTTTAGACTTGAAGAGCTCATAGATGAAACGACGACCCTTAAGTGTCCACTTAGTATGAATGATGACCTTGGCAAGTTTGCCGTTGGCCTTGGTTATCTCAATGGTCTCAGAGGATACAAAGCCTTCGTCCTTGTATCTGCTCTTGATAATCCACTGGTCTCCGCACTTATATTGCACACCCCACTGGTGAAGCAGGTCGTTCAATCTCTTGGCGGACATACCATAGTCTTGCGCAACCGATGTAGATGAGACCAAGGCTCGGTTTTTCATTATCATATTAAGATAGGACTGGTCCTCTTTGAGAGCTGTTATGCATTGCTCCTGCGAGTGTATAGTCTGTGCAGCCTCTTTCAGCTGCGCCGCTTGGGCCTCCAACTGTTCGGCCTGCTGAGCGGCAAGTTTGAGCGCCGCGGAGAATGTCGTCGGGACGTTGAAGTCCTGCATGGAGGTGTGGCCTCTGGTCATCAGCTCCTCGATTTTATCGTTGCACCAGATGGCGAATTTGGGACTCAACCATCGAGCGAACTCGATAGCCACATCTTTCAACAGCCAAGTACCAGGGCAATTACCGCCTTTTGTAACTCGCTGTAAATCAGCCAAAGTAAGATTTCTTACTTTGGCAATTTCTACCAAGAACTCATTGGTCCTCTGTGAGTTAAGCCAAAATACCGGTTTTTTGGATTCTCCGAATGGTTTTGCCATCTCAGTAGCGTTGATATAGAGCATTCCGTTCTTGTCATAGAACGTCACGTTGTTGTCCTCGAAGTTGAAGACTTTCACAATTTCGTTTGCCATTGCATTTAGAAGTTTTGTTTTTGTTTCTGAAGAATTAGGTTGACAGCGTCATTCATATCGGCAACTGTTCGTGCCTCAATGAACACGGTGTCGGGTTTCTGCTCATTAATGAACTTGATGATGAGTTTCTTCTTAAGCGGGAAGACATCGTTACGGAAACCTTTAATCTCAACCACGACATCGCCGATGACGAAGTCTGGGGTGTAAGTAACGGCACGCACAGCCTTGCCGAGGTATCTCTGCTTAGGGACTATCTCCCATGTCTCCGCCTCATAGGTGAAGGGTATATGGTTCTCGTCCAACATTTTCGCAAAGCGAACCTCGAGTTTACTTCTGTACTGCCGCCCGTTATAGATTGTGGGGGTCGCGTTCTTTATCTTCCTGTTAATCATCTCATCCCTCTTTCTTGTGACTTACGTCAATAATATCACAGCCGAATTTCTCGGCGAATTTCTCAATGTTGTCCGCGTCACCTCGCATTTTAAGCTCAGCGTACTGGACTGTGTCTCTCCATTCGTCAAGGCTCATAAGCGGGCTTTTAGCCCACTCCTCCTGCATCTTGATGAACTTCTCATGCTCCTTGCGCCTGTGTATCTCGGCCTTCTCATTTACTCTGGCCTCGATATACAGCTGAAAGCAGTTGAGTATCATGCCGCCATCTATAACACCATACGCCTTGCCATATCGCCCGCTCTTTATGCGCATGAATATGACAGGTATCTCGGTGACAAAGATGGTCTTCCCATACGCGTCGATGATAGTGCCGGCAGCGTCCTCTATCTGAGCTCCGCTCATCTTCTTCTCTGGGTTAGAGCCGAGGAAGAAGGTGTTGACGTTGGCTATATAGCTCATCAGCCACGCCTGTATGTTAGGGTAGCCGAAAGCCATGGCCGCTATCTCCAGAGTGGGAACGAGGACGTGACCTTTCCCGTCATGAGGCACGTATATGAGGTCGTCATGGTAATTGGCTACGAGCCATTGCTGCTTGGCGAGCCCGAGCTTTTCAAGGAAGCCGTCGAAACTCTTGTACCTCGCCACGCATCTGGTCACCGCCGGTTTCATATCCTGCGGGATTAGGATTGCCATTTGTGAGCCTTGCAATGCGGCTAAGGATGTCGTCTTGCCAATCGCTGGCTGCCTGCTGCTTGATAGTTCCATTTGTCATACTGTCTTTTACCTTTGATACCCAGTTGAGGAAGTGTCTGCGGGCGAGTTGCAGGCTGCCGTGAGTCTCCATGCTTGCTTGTAGCTGTCTGCCGAAAGCTTGCATAAGCTCCTCCTGTCTGCGCCTGTCCACGCCGATATTCCTCATACAACGGGCTGTGTATTCGTCGTTCCAGATGTAGGACAACTCCTCATTCAGTCTGTTCATGACAGCATTATCATCTTTAGGAATCGGCTGGAGCTCTCGCCCCATGGCGTAGCCCGCCAGAAAGGCGGCTTTAGCCCCAGCCATATCCCCGCAGATGAAACCGTTACGAACGAACTGATACCATATCAGTTCATCCTGCATATTTATTCAGTCGGTATTTTATCAGTCAACACATACTGGATGTTTGTCTCGCGGATGCCATGCTTGGTCATCTCATAACCCTCCTTGGCTATGACTTTGGCTCGCTCATAGCACTCGTCGAGGTCCTTCGCCTCGATAAGTATCTTGTACTTGAAGCTCTTCTCTCTGCCATTCTCATCCACAGTTTCTTGGGTTAGTGTGACGGCGTACCATTTCTGGTCAACAACCGCGCTGTCACTATGAAAAGCCTCTTTGTATTGAGATAAGTTGACAGAGTAGACCTCCTTGATTTCTCCTGCGAGATAATGGGATGCAATCTCCAGTGCATCTTTGACTGAGGTTGCGAACTCAAGAACATAAAGGACGCTTTTGTCCTTTTTGCTAAGGAATTTTACTTCGTACATGGTGCAGAAAATGTATTACCTGAAATGCTTTTAAGTGTATTCTCTGTCGCTGTGTATTTCCTTTCGATATTGAAAACCAGACCAGCGATGTCTGTATTTATTTCATGCTCATGTGCCCATCCGCCTTCCTTGAAGTGGAAGACAAAATCGTACAAAGGTTGGTCGTTAGCTTCTACTTCCTCTTTCTGGTGAAGGCCAAAGAGCTCGACTGACATGATGGTCACTTCACGGACGACTGCGTGTCGAGGCCTTGTGGTATCAAGGTAATACACAACGTCCCCTATCGAATAGGGGGTGTCAAAATGCTCAATCTTCATTTTTCTTTATTGTTGATGTTTTAATAGAAATCCCCGCCGAGTCGAGAGCGGCTCGACGGGGGCTGAGTGAGGGCAGTTTAGAAAGGAAGTGAGTTCTCTTCCTCTTCGGTTAGTGGTGGCAGGTTGGCGTATTTCGTTTTCAGAGCCTCAGCCCCTGCCATGAAGTCCCCGTTAAAATCAGGGGCGAAGCCTTGTGGCGGGGCGACAGGGCTCGTCTGACCTACAGGAGCATCCCATGGAGTACCCATGATGGTCTGTTGTGCGTCAGACGGGATGGATTTCGGGTCGAACTTGAACAGGCTCTGGAAAGCGCACCTGTCGTTCGCATGCATACCTGCCGTCAGTTCTCGCTTCCACTCCTTCTCGATAGCTGTCGTCGTGCTGAACGATGGCGTCATCTTCCAGAACAGGTCTTGGATGAGTATCTGATTGCCGTTATATTCAGACGAACGCAAGTAAGCGAGAGCATTGATGGTGTGTGACTGCACACGTGAGTCTTTGACAAGCTCCTGGAGCTCACTTATATCGCCATTCCAATAGTCCTTGATATTCAAGTCTATGACGCATCTCTCTAACTCCTCGGCAGGCTTAGGCACGAACATCTTTCTCTCGTCGTCCCACTTGAAGCTGTTAGGCGTGTAGAGCCATGTCTTAAGGAAGTCGATAAGCTTATCATAACCTGCGCAACAGGCCTGATATGGAGTGAAGATGCTCGCCTCCTTGCCATTGGCGTATGTGGGACGAGCCTTCGCCTTGAACTGCTCGTCAGTCACCCAAGCCGTGTTGCCATAGATGTCAATAACCTGCGTCTTAGTCAAATCCTTGTTCTTTCGAGTCTCCCTGCGCAGGAATACCGAGTACTGGATAATCGGCTTCTCTGGCAGTGAGACGTCACGGAGCAGGAAAGTGATGCGTAGACGCTGTGTCTTGCCATCGTCAGCGACACTCGTGTATCCCTTAAAGTCCTTAATCTTGCGACCCAAGAGGGTTTCAAGGGTTACTTGATCAGGATTAATCGCTATGACCTCGAACAAGCCATAGCCGATATATTTCTGTGATACAGGCACAGAAGACTCTCCGATTGAAATTGCCATTGTCTTATCAGATTAGATTTAGTTGTAATACTCATTGATAGCGTTCACCACGAGCTGTAAGTCGTTGGGGATGAACTCCTCTGCGAACATCCCGTCAGGGGATTTCGCAGGTATGCGCTTCCCGTTGACGTTCACGATGTTGGTATAGAAGCCATGAACTGGTTTCTGTTCCCCGTCGAACTTGACATCACAGAACAGGCAGATAGATACACACTCCATAGGGTTGTACTTCTCATCAAGCATCCTGCCCACGGTGGCGCACTTATAGCTGTCTATGCTGCCGCCATTAACGACCTCCTCCGCGTGCATAATGATGAACACGTTGATGTCATCACGGAGCGACTGGGCTGTCGCAAGAATCTGCTGAAAGTGCATGGCGAAGTCAGTGAACTTCGCGTAGCCCGTCTCCTTGGCTCTCGCGAACATCTCATTGCGCATCAGGTAAGTGGCGTCATCAATGATGATGTTTTTGCACTCTGTGACACGCTCAGACAGCCCTGTCATGTATTTACATATCTGACCACAGTCAGTGAGGAAAAACAGGTTTTTCTTCTCCTCGGAATAGAGGCCTTTAGCCCCCTTGAAAGGAAGCCTTTTGTTGAGGATGTTGAAGATTACCGTCTCATCCGCGTTAAGAGAGCGGATAGCGGTTGACTTACCCGAGCCAGTCTGGCCGAGTATAAGAATTACATTTGCCATTTATAAGAAATTGATTTAGTTAAACTTATGCCAATAATCAAGTATATCCCGTCCATAGACGACCATCTTGTCATCGACTTCGCGATGCTCACTTTTGAGCTTGCCATGATGTATGTGCAGGTATAGTCTGCGAATAGGCACGGATAGAATATCCGCCGCCTCCTTTATCGTGTAACGGCGGGCGTTAGTGATAGAGGGTCTTATCTTCGTTATGCTTTTCATGCTGACAACCGGTTACAAGATGAAACGAGTTCACTGTTTTGCGTTGTTTTGCACAAAACTACACAGACGATGTACCTTGGATGTAAAGTGCGACACTGATTAATTACGATTGATTAAAAACGTGATAATCAATCATGTATGTTTTATATAATGTCTCACGTTTGAGACATTGTGTCGCTCCTCTTGTTTGAGACGGGTGATAATATAGTATCTCCGCATACCGTTGTCTGCTAAGATGCTACATCCCGTGTTCGCGCTTTTGTTCGCGCCCTACTTTTAGATATGTTGTAAACTCTTGACTTTCAGTTATTTCTAAAATCTTCTCCACTTGCCAGTGAAGTGGAGCGTCGTGAACTTAGCCCTGTTGAGCTCAGGCGCGGACATGATGCCGGAGAGGTCGCCGAGACCGCCGTCAAGCGGCTCAAAATGCGCAGTCGGCTTGCCAATCATTGGTTGCGTCTCTTTTTTTTTACGTCGCCGCACAGATTTCTAACGCCCTCCAGAGTCTGCTCCATAATCAGCGGCGAAGACACATCGCCAGATATGAAGGCGGAAAGGGCATCACGAATATCCGAAAGCAAGTCGGAGTAATCGCCCGCCTCATTGCGCGCCATGACCTTGTCAACCTTGTTCAGTGTCGCCTCAGCCTCTTTCTTGGTGGGGTTGCTCTTTGTCGCCAACCTCGCATAGTTGCGCATTGCGTCGGCGCTCGCACGGCTGCCCTCGCTCCTCGCTATCTTGCGGAAGTCCTCAATGCCGACAATCTCGACAGGGGCGGACGCGTCTATCTTGGCGTTGCACATCTTAACAAGTTTGTCCTGCATCTTTCGCATCTCGGCTGCGTAGGCTGACAATGCGCCATAGCCCTCCTTGCGTATCTCGCGGTTGATTATAGCCTTTTGGAGAGCGAAAAGAATCTTTTTCGCCTCGTCCTTGACCTCCTGCGTGAAGTTCTTGCCGTGGAGCTTGACAAAGCGCGCCGCCAAACGGACTTGCAAGCTCGGCTTGTTGACAAGTGAGTCATACTTGGGCTGCTTGGCGGGCTTCTCCTTGGGTTGTTTGGGCTGCTTTACGGGTTTTGACTTGGGCTGCTTGGTGGGCTTTGGTTCAGCCGGGGCGGGAGTCTCAGGTTCAGGCTCCTCAACCGGTTCGGGTTCTGGCTCGGGGTCCTCAATAGGCTCTGGCTCCTCAACTGGTTCGGGTTCTGGCTCGGGGTCCTCGACAGGTTCGGGTTCTGACACTACCTCTGGCTCATCAAGTTCGTCAATAGCCGCGTTCGCAAGCATTATTGTGGCATCAACAGACTTTTTAATCTCGTTGTTCTGGTTATAGTACTCTATAATCTCAGCACCCTTCATGATATTCTCGGCAAGTTCAGGCGACACTGTGTTGATTTCAGTTAAAGCCTGATACATCTTTGGGTAGTTTTCAACTGTAAGTCTCATTCCGTCTTATTTAGATTTGGTTTCGTAGTATTTTTTCAGCATCGGCTGCAAACTCAGCCACATGGCTCGCGCCTTGGCTATGGCGATTCGCAGCCCCTCATCCTCCTCGGCAGGGGTGGGCGTGATTGACTTACCCAAAACATCTGTTATTATCCGTTTTGCCGTCTCCTCTCCCTCAGCCGTATTGGCTATTTGCCAAGCCTTGAAAATTCCCGAATAATGGAATTTCGCCTCCTTGAGTTCTGCCTTGACATCGTCCGCTGGCGGTTCGGAGAAGAAGAAACGAATTTTGCTGTCACGGCGGACATTGACGACACGCACAGACTTGTCGGCGAACAACACGACATCAGAAAGCGTCTCGTCCTCCAGCTGTTTGATGCTTTCGGGGATCATGTCATCGAAGTTGACACCTTTGAGGATATAGTCAACCGCCTTGCAGGCATGCCTATAAGCCTCGATGATGGTTTTCTCCTCATCATCATTATACAAATGCTTCGCCTGCTTCAGCCAACCACCCACATAGGCGGTTGAATTGTCACGAGCTTGTGTTTTATCCTTCGGGCAGAATGATATGCCGAACTCAGAACACATAATCCATGCTCCCATTTCAGCCACAAGCTCCTCCATAGCGTAACCATCCGACCCGAAACCGCTCTGATTCGGAAAACTACGATTCAAACGCGACTTGTGGAGCGTGGAGTGAACCGTCTCATGGAAACGGGTAGAGTAGAACTCATTGATGCTATCGAAAGCCTCAGGCGGAACAAGGTGAATTTCGTCGGAACTCGGGCGATAAAAACAACGGTTGGATTGGTCAAAAAAGACAGGGGCGACATTGGCGGAATATGCTTTGATGATATTCTCAATATACTCCGTCATCTGACGTTTTTCCGCTTCCACCTTTTCAATGTGGAACGGGTTGCCCTTAATATTATCAGCGGGCGTGACCCAATTATACTTCTTGGTCAAGCGATAAAACTTGCCATCCCTTTCTATATACCCGGGTCTTAGATCAAAGCCACCGTCTATTCTCATTTGGCAATCATCAATTTCTTTCTGATTTTGGGGGCTTTTTAGCAACTGCCAGTAATTACTTACGATTCTAAACCAAGTATAGGTGGTGAGCTCCTCATGGCGTGGAATGGGAACCCTCTCTAATATAAGATGCCACCCGTTCTGTTCAACCATTTTTTCAGTGACAAAAATTGGGGTGAAAGTGCCGCAACCCGCGCTGTTAATCAAGCACATGCCATTCTCTAAACGCGCAATGTTGTCAACCTCGTACTTCTTGAGCGAATAGGCGTTCACGTATAGGCCAGTAACCTTTCCGTTGACCTTGTAAAAGAAATTATCAAAAGGTCGCCAAGGTTTTTTCCATTCAAGCAGACTGGTTGTGACTGCATCTATAATCGACTTTTTCAACTCCTCACGGTCAATGGCTCCCAGAGCTCCTTCCTCATCGTCAGAGTCGGAGAGAACGTCAGACACGCACCTCACCACGCATTTGCCCATACGTCCCGAGGCATAGCGACCTTCTTTGAGGACAGAGAGAAGTCCTTTGAAAATCTCAGTCAAACACTCTTCCTTGTTTTCCTCACTGAAGCACTCGGAATCGTAGACGTATTCGCAAAAGACGTTAGAATTGACAGTCTCTGTTATGACAATATCGTTCCCTATGACGATAGACACGTTGTATCTCGCCCTGAAATTAGCCTCATTCGCATAGTGGTTTCCTACACGAATTGTCAGAGTGTCACCCTTGAGAGTCTTCATGACACCTCCATGGGGGTATGCGGAATCAGAATGTCCGCTCTTCTTAAGTTCCAGAAAAGAGACGAGACGCTGCCTTATGGCGCCCACCTTGTCAGCCTGGAACTTAGACAGCACACCATGGCGCAGCAGACTGTTAATTTTAGTTATTAATTTGTTTGTTTCAACCATAATATATAGTTTTGGATGTGGCTTCAAGTAGAAAGAGCAGCATCAAGCAGGAACTTCGGTTCGGGTTTGCGGCATCTTGTTGCCAAGGCAGGGTAAGCGTGCTTGAACCCCGTGCTGAGACTTGCTAATGCCTCGTCAATTTTTTGGCGAGGCGTTTTTGTTTTTAGCCCTCCTTAGTTTAGCCCTAAACTTCTTCAGCATCGGCTGCAAACTCACCCACATGGCTTGCGCCTTGGCTATGGCGACTCGTAGCTTCCCCTCTGAGTTCTTCTTACTTACTCTATAAGCAAAGGAAAGAATTACTTTTTCCAACTCTTTCCTCTCCGACTCCCCAAGCTTTGAGGAATCTATTTTTAGCAACGGCTCAATGTAGTAGTTGAAGACGCAATTAGCGTCACGGCGGTCACAGTCACCAAGATGCCTGAGTTCACGATAACGGGATGGGTTATTCTCAAGCGCCATGATATCTGGCTCTTTTTCGCTCTCACGTCCAAGCCCCTGACGATTCTCAAGTTCCACCCCAAGCACTGTTTTTGCAGCTTCCGCTTTTGTCATTATCCGCCCGAAATCATCAGGGTCGTCAAACAGACCGCCGCCCGCGCCTGTCATCTTGTCATACAAATCATTGAGAACCTTGCGGATGCCGTTTTGCGTCATGCCCTTGAAACAGGCAGCCAAGGCGAGAGAAAGCTCGCCGTAGCGGTCCGCAGGGTAAAAGACAGTACCGTCATTAGCTATGGAAGACTGGCGTTGCCAAAAACGCACAGCTTGCTTTGCCGCCTCGAAAGTACGGGCGGTGGAGAAACCTGAGGCTTTGTCGCGCATCAGGATTTGGCAAACCTCTATGGCACCCTGAATATCCTTTACCAGTTTTTTATCATCCGGCATCTTAATATCCCGGTCTATCGTGGTCAGGACAGCCACCTGCGCCTTGACTGGAATCATGGCGAAACGTTGCGCCAAAGTGTCGGAAGCTCCTGCGAAAAGGACAGAGGACAGGATGCCGCGCAAGCCCTCGCGCCCCTCATCAGACAGAGTGCGACCAGCCCCGCCCCCGGCATAACACGTCTGCGCCTCGGCAGGTGTGATATATTTTTTCTGAGCGAGCCAAGAAATGACATCAACGCCATTATCATAAAGATAGTCGGAGAGCGTCATCTCGTCATCGGCATCATCACTGCTGAACAAGATTCTCGTCATCTGAGCCATCTCGCCGTTCGCCAATATCTGGCGAGCCACGCCCATAGGGTTAAACTTCTGTCGCCCACCCGTGGTCATCTGTGTGTCAGTATACTGCCCGTAACGGATTGCCTCATCATCAGATATAGCGCAATTATCAGAATCACCCACTAAGACTCGCACCAGAACTTTTTCTTTCCATAATAATGGTTTTATCCCTAACCTTTCATTAAACGAACATATATCGCTACACGCTATATCGTCTTTTCCCCAAATCACAGTGTGAATTGTATCCTTTTCATCGCTAATGAATTTCTCAACCGCCTTTTTGTACTTTTCAGCCTGCTCCGGGTAGTGTTCAAACATAATGCGCAAAGCGTTCGCGCGACCATTACCCTGAATGACCTCACCACGGCTGTTTACTATTGGCGCGCCAGAATAGGCATTCGGGCAAGCCAAGAGCTCCTCAGGGTGTATGTCCGCCGCATGGCGTTCCGCCGTGAACTGGCTGACATCGTCAACACGGTTCTTGGGTTGCGCCTCATTGATGAAGAACATCGGGTTAGCCTGCTTGTTCACGTGGCTCGGCTGAAGGTACTTAACAGGGATTAAAGCATAGACGAAACGAGCCTTGACTTCATCAGTGAATCGGACGTATGAACACGAATACTTTGCAGACCTAAAAAGACCAAACATATTTTGCCTTAGAACAATACGGTCACCTATTTTTCTATAACCGCGTTTTCTGGCTTCATCCGCCGAATCGAACTCCATATCCAAGACTCGTTTTGGATTGTGGAGCAAACAAATATGCCAAAATGGGACAAAAGGGCGCGAGATCGTAAAACCTAACGCGTCAGACGACCACCTCTTATCCTTTGCGTATTTCCTCAATAAGGTATTAGCATGCCGCTCCTTTATATCGGAGGCTACAGCAAAAGCTTCTACAGCATTATTAGCACATTTAATCAGATGTTCAACACGGAATCTATACCTCGACACATTCGCCTCAATGCTTCCATCCAATCCACCATCAAAATATTTGCTCATATTGTTTTTGAACTTTAAATTAGTGCTATCGATAATTGATAGGAGATGTTTAGACTTCACGCAAGTAATGCGAGAGTCGATGAACCGCCCTCGTCTCAAGCCTCGTCATTCTCTTCCTCCTGTTCCTCGGTCGGCTGTTGCCAGCCGTCGGTGTCGCTCACCGCCCATGCCTCGGTGGGCGCGTAGGCGTAGGTTTTGCGGAGTGACCACGCCTTGTTCATTTGGCGCGAGCCGCCCGCGTACCACATTGTCTGGACTCCCGCCACATTGGTAAAGATGCGCTTGATGAACCACTTAGTGTCGCTCACGCCAGTGCAACCGGGCGAGCAATAGCCCACATACATTTCATTGTCGGACACGTGTTCCACCATCTGTGGCGTGAGTCCGTCCGCATAGATTGCGGCTGCGAGTGCCGTGTTTGTCGGATTCATGATTTACTGTTTTTATGTTGGTTTAGACTTTGCTCTCCCACCCTGATGACGGCAGCGTGGCATATTTGCCGGCGTTGTAGGTCATGAATGAGTGGCGATTGCCCGATGAAGAGTAAGAGATGTGAAGCCAAAGGGCGGTCCCCTTATGCTCAAAAATCAACTGGTCATAGTTGCCTTGGCTGAGAGCCAATTTACATATGGCGATGAGCTCCGCCTTCGTATTGCCCTCGCCTCTGATGTCCGCCGCCTGTCCTGTCAGGTGCTGACTGTTAGCCACTCCGCCCACCGCAGTGTTGAGTTTGGCGCAACGGTAGCCCGAGGTCACGACGATTGGTTTGCCGTAGGCGGCGCGCAAGGGGTCGAGCGTGTTGTCAATGAGCTTTTGAAGGTTAGCCTTGACCGCCTCCGTGGGCGTGTTGTCGATGCCCTTTGCCGTGGCGGTGGACGAGGCGCAAAGTTCCGATATGGTAAAATAGCTGTTGTTCATAGTGTTTCTTATTGTCACCGCAGCCCCTTTGGCGGCTGAGGCTATGGCGCGCCTGTTGAGCCAAATGATTAGCAGGGCGAGTATGCCAGCCCCAGCGGCGGCGCACGGGCGCACGCCCGCAGCCCTGAGGCGCGTCATGATTTTTTCTGTCATCGTACTCATTCGGGGACGTGCTTCTATTTCTGTATATCTATGGCGTTGACGCTCTCAATGTGGGCATAGGGGCAGGACGAGACGGCGGTCGCCCGCCCTGTGTACTTGCTCCATGTCCACCAAAGGAAACGGCGCTGATGGGCGTGATGCACGATGGTGATGGTGTCCCTCATCGAGACGTGCGCCGCTGTGTCATACTGGAATGAGAGCCAGCGGTCGGAATAGCGCAGGGCTGTGGGAGTGGTCGGCGTTATGCCCAGCAGCGTGTCGTACACCTTGACAGTCTCGGGGACAAACGTCACACGATATTCAGTGCCTACGGTCTGAACCGCCTGCACGTCACGCCTCTTCACTCCAAGCGCGTTGATGCGCTCCATGAGGCGCGCGTTGCTTTTTCTCAGTTCATTGCCCGTGAGGGTCAGGCGGCGGACCTCCACGGCTCGCAACCCGTCCGACGTGCGGTAAACGCCAAGGGAGTCAAGCAGCGCGGACTGATTGGCGGCGAGGCGGTCGCACATCCCTGAATAGTGGCGGGCGATGCCGACAGTCAGCAGGAAGGCGGCAGCCAAGCCCAGCGCGAGGGACAGAAGCACGAGATTTGTTTTACTTATCATGGGAGTATGTATATTATGCGAATGCCCGGGCGGCTTTATTCAGTCGTAATTCCGAGATTCTGAACAGTTGTGAGAATAGAGGAGAGGAGCGAACCCGAAAGTTCTTTCTTGAACCAGCCGATAAGGGGCGTGGGCGTTCCCGTACCCCACCAAGGCTCGCCCACTGTGCCATATTCGCGGTTGCCGAACTTCGAGATTAGGCATTTCCAGTCGTCGGCGGTCTTGTAACGGGACACTATGCGGCTGATGGTGTCAGTGTCCGTGCCAGTGTCCTTCATAGCCCTCCAAAGAGCCTCAGCGTCTGTGGCGCAAACGGAAGTCGTTATGCCTGTCGAGAAGTTTTTGACGTTGTAGGCGTTGCTGTTGAGCAGGTCGCTCTCGCTGTTGGCTTTCTCGATAGCCTTGCGGACCTTGCGAAAAATGACAATGCCGCCTACGAGACACCCCGCGCCAATGAGGATGCGCTTGACCGTGAGCTGGTCTTTAGCCTCCAGTCCGTTATATTTGTCAATGAGGCTCATAGTCGTCAAATGAATTTAAGCGCGGTCTTGACCACCCCGGGGTTAGTCTTAACCTTGGTGAGCAGCTTTAGCATATCGTCATAGGAAACCACTTGCGCCACGTTTTGGAGCAGGTCGGCCAAAGTCTTCGCGCCCGCCGCGTCTGGTGCGGGGGCTGTGATGGTAATCTTGTAGTTATTCATCCTCTTCTGTCCCTTTAATTGATTTGCCTATTATTTCAAGTTTGGTTTGCAGTTGCGCTATGGTGTCGCGCAACTGGGCGTTGTCCGCCCTCAGTCCGAGCATATCATTAGAGAGGCTTGCGTTGTCCTGCCTCAGTTTCATTATTTGCGAGTAGAGACCAGTGTTCTCAGCGAGCAGCTTGTCTATTGTGCTTTGCAACATTTCGAGGTTGTCATGCGTCCGTTGCCTTCGTCCGAGGAACCACGCCACTATTGCCGATAAGACCGGCAACAGGAGTGTTGTCCATTGATAGAGATCTGTCATGTCCGTGTTTGGTTGTTTGAATGTTTTGATTATATTTGCCTATTGTTTATTCATATTTGAAATTTAAACCAAGAAAAACTGGGTCCTTGTTGCGTTGAAGATCGTGTCCTGCCTTTGTTGTGCGATGCTTAGCTAATAGGGCGGTAAGCAGGAGTGCCGCGGCTGGTGTTTCGCCCCAGCCACCCTTTATTTTCTATTTCATTTGCCACCGTTTGTTCTTGTCGTTGAGACGGGCGGTTTGTCGGGGTTGCGCTGTTACGACTTCCCAAAATCCTTTTTTTACAGAGTAGTTTGCCTGTATGGCTGCCACATGGGTTAATGGGCCGTCGTTATCTTGCCAATCTTCTGGTAATAGTGGCGGTCGCTAAGTCCTCCGTCCGCCGTTTTGCGAGCTCCGTCAAGAGCATGGATAATGGTTTGCCTCGTCATTGCCTACCTGTTTTTATGAAAGGGGCGGGCTGTCATTGCGCCCGCCCCAAGGTCATGGAAGTTTCATGCGGCTACCGCCGACTAATACTGGATAGTGACAGGGTTGTTAGATGTCAATATCCGGTGCATCAGGGTCCTTATCTATTTTATTCCCATGGGTTGACGCCCCCCCCCCCTGTGCCATCGGGTTTAACAGGATTTGTATTTTCAGGCAGACTGTACGCAGAGCACTGGATAGTGATAGGATAGGCGTTCGCCTGAGTGTTCACGTCGGTGTAGTAGAAATAATAGGAGCCATTCAGATAGGCGTACTTCACTTCGGTAGACCACCAAGACTCGGCATACTTAGACTTGTCGGTCGCTGAAGAATAACTTACAAGAGTGAAGCTGCTGGTGATGTCGAAACCTGAGGGGTTGTAGACCGCGGTTATCTTGGTGGGCGAGATGATGCAGATGCGCTTGTTGCTGAACGCCGGGATGTTCACCTTTCGGCTCTTGGCGTAGTAGCAATCGGCACCAGAAATGCCATTGGGGTACATAACACCGAGGTCGTTGGTCATGCTGTCCACACCGTCCTCATCCATTGTGAAGACACGGAGAGGCGGCGTTGCCTTATATGTCAACTTGTTTGAAGTGACGGTTACGGCTGAGATGGCATCGAGGTCCTCATCGCCAGTCTCGTTCTGCACAGTCTCTGCGGTGGCGTAGATGGTGGTCGTCGCGGCGTTCCACATCTCAACCTCGGCACTGTTGTCAGTGAGGGCGGTGCCATTGTAGTAAATCTTGATGGACTGGTCTTCAATAGCCAAGCTGCCACCCGTCGAAGTGACGTCGACGGAATAGGCGTCGCTCACGCCAAGGATGCCCTCATAGGTGGTGCAAGCTGAGACTTTGAGGGTCGGGAGGGTGACGGGGAAGAGTATCTTCTTGAGAATGTCGATAATCTTCATTCCCTTCACGTTCACACCAG
Source organism: Bacteroidaceae bacterium (assembly GCA_963618945.1). GTDB lineage: Bacteria > Bacteroidota > Bacteroidia > Bacteroidales > Marinilabiliaceae > W3P20-009. The sequence continues at coordinate 24,226 of CAVETY010000013.1, read as the reverse complement.
ACTTCAGACCGCCATGAGCCGAGGCGAGGATATAGTCCTTGTCGCTGTAGAACTTGTCGTTGACATCGAGGGTGTCAAGCTGTTGCTCAATCTGCGAGACATTAGTCTGGAGAGCAACGACCGATTGTGTACTAGCCTTATCAGACAATATTGTTTGTACATTGCTCTCAAATTGCGCAATCTCGTTCTCAATAGCCGAACTATCGAAAGAAGAGGTGACCTCCACAAAAGCGGAGTTAGGCTCGTCCCACGCCATGAGTTTCTTAGTGTCCTGCACCCACACAAGGAGACCGTTGGCGCGCCTAATGTCCGGGATTGCGTTTAGCTCCGTCTCGTCCTTGACAAGACAACGGCTGTCCATGAGCGTTTTTGCTCCAAGGTCAAAGCCGCAGTTTAGGGCAATGCCCTTGCCAAACTGGTTGATTGTTGTTGTTTCTGCCATAATTATTTAGATTAGAATTGTGGTCTGTTGAATTTTTTGAGGTTTTCTCTTGCCTGATATTGTGGAAAAACCTTACTTTGCTGTGCCTTAAGGCATGAGCGGTGGAACAGGGATGCGCTTGCACGCGGAGCTCCACTGCTTTTTTTTGTACCATAAAGAGCCGTACAACAGTAGTGGACGAAGTAACCTTTGTCGTTTTTGCCTATCATAAGTTTAGCAATTCCAACGTCCACGAGTTTAACGTGCAACTCATAGTTCTTTTTTCCCTAAACCGTACTAAACGTATACTTGACGGGGTAGTCCGCCAACTGCGAGGAGAGGTCAGTGTAGTAGACTTTGTAGTTGACCTTCTGCCCATCGCGGCACGTGACAGTGACGACTTTGAGAGAAAAGCTCTTGGTGATGTCGAAAAGCGAGGGGTTCAGCGCCTTGGTCATGGCTCCGGGAGTGGCGAACACAATGCGCTTGTTGTCGAAAGCCGAGTGTTTTGCCGTGAAGTCGCCAGATTTGGCTGTCGGCACTGCGAGGGTTAGCCCAGCAATGTAGTCAGGCACTGATGAGGAGAGACCCCAATAGACGGGGCGCAAGAATGTGTAAGATGCCGAAGCCGAGGCGGTGAGTCCACTCGCGTCGGTGACAACGACCTTGTAAGTAACCGACTGGTTAGTGGAGCAGGAGAAAGAGACCGCCCCACCCTTCACCGCCGAAGTCGTGTCGGTGGCTGTCAGTTTAGTCCCGACATAAAACTCAACCTTCTTGATGTCAGAGCTGCCGCACGTCACCTTGGCGACGATGCTGTTAGACAGAACATTGCCTATCTCATACGCGCCCGCCGCATAGGCTGGGGCGAGGGTCACCGTCGGGGCTACGGCTTTATGCAAAATCTGGTCTATGACCTTTGTTATCGGCACATTGTCAAATGTGGAGCCCTTAGGCACACCGCCGACCGCCTCAGTTGTGGGGACATCCGAGGAGTAGAGGACTGAACTGTCGCCGCTGTTCTGGTTGCCGACAATGTCCAGCTTGCCTGTTATGGGGTTTATATCGAGTTTCATTTAGAGGGGCGTGTTTGTGGGTATACCTTATTGGGTTACAGTCAAGTCGTAAACGTCCTTGAAAGTTTCGGGGTGCTTGGTTATCTCGGCAAGGATGGCTGTAAACTTCTGCCTTGTCTCAGGGTCTTGCGAACGCAACCATTTGCCCACACTGGCTGCGTAGTTGTCAATCTTGTCGCCCGAGGGGGCTGCGGTTGCCGTCTCCTCCTCCGCGTCGCCCACTTGCGCGTCTTCGGCATCATCTTCCGCCTCCTCAACAAGGGTTTCGGGCTGTGGTGCCGTGGGGGCAGCCTGCTGTTGCGGCTGGTTCATGTTTGAGAGGATAGAGCCGAGAGCGCCAAAGATGCCCGCCCCAGAGCCGCCACGCTGCGCCAAGTTGGAGAACATACTTGCGCCCACCTGACCCAAAAGCGCGCCCATGCTCATTCCTATTTGCGGGTTGATGCCGTCGAGTTTCTCTTTCAGTTCGTCACGTTCGGCTTTTGCGTCCTCAAGGTCGTCCTTAAGTTTGGCGGTCACCTTCTCGCTGTCCTCCAAAAGTTTCTTTAGCTCCTCCTCACGTTGGCGCAATTTGAGGGTTAACTCGTCCTCGTTCGCTTTGGTCTTCTTCAGTTGCTCTTTCAGTTCGTCATTTTGCGTTGAGAGTCCCGCCATCTGGTACGCCTGCTTTAATTGGCGGTCGCGGTAGTTGAAAATCTTGCGGAGCCCGTCGAGTTCGCTCGCCGTGCTGTCATCGGTTGAACCCAGACCTTCATCACAAGCGCCCGAAAGAAAATCAAGAATGCCGCCGAGGTTGCCAAAGGGCGAACTCTTAGGCTTGGGGGTGACAATGGGAGCCGCCTCCTCCGTCTTGCCGAGTCCTGCCACAAACTGACTTGCGGACACTGCCTGTCCTTCGGTTTGCACCGGCGTGGACGGCTGCTGAGACACGGGGCGGGGTTTGACGACAGGCGGAGCCTGAGGCGACACGCGTGGGCGGTTGGCGTAAGCCTCCTGCAAAACCACGGTGTAGGTGTCCGGCGTGCGCCCTGCGCGGTCGGTAAACTTGATAGTGATGCGTGCTGCCGCCTCATTGCGCAAAAGGTCGTCGAGCTTGGTCTCAAAATCATTGTCGTTGTAGCTTTCAGCCGACGTGTCACCTTTGGCGAAAAGTTTGTCGCCGTCCTCTGAGGCGTAGGTCCAGAGTACATCAATGCGATAGCGCGCACCCATCTGGGCGCGGTTGCGCCATGCGCTCTTAATGCTGTCTATCTGTTTGTTTACTTGCGCTGTCTCCATCTTAATCTCTTTTGTTTGTTGGTCTGTGTTATTTCTTGGTTGCCGTGGTTTGGCGGACTATTGGTGTGATGCGGACAAACATCAGCGTGAAATCGGGTATGTCAGCCTTCATTGTGAACTCCTTGCCATATTCCGCCACTTCAATGTCAATGTGGTGGCGGAAGAGGCGATGCACCGAGCCGCCCAACTGGGCTATTGCGCGCTCCGTAGCCTGAAATGAGTTGGTGGGGCTGCTGAAGCTCACAAGGTGGTCGGCACCCATCATGTCAGCGTCGGAAACCCTTATGCCTGTCATTATCCACGTCTCGTTGGCGAGGGTCAGAATGGTCATAGGTGACGCTATTGTGACCTCGTGCGGGGTCACTATGGTGTCAAAGCCGGCTAATGAGAGTCGCTCCTGCTCCAGCTTGATAAGGCGTTCAATCATAGTCAATGTAGATTTTAATAGTGTAGTCCAGTGATGCAGCCTCAAGCCCGTACTTCATGAGCTCTATCTCTTCAGTCGTATCGACAAAGGGCGATTCCATGCGCTCTGCGAATGAGATGCGCACCGATGCGCCCGAGGGAACAGAGACAGGCGGATAGAGCGAGAGCAACGACTGGTTGAACGTGGAGCAATGGTCAAAGACGCTGAGGGCGTTGACTTGAACGTCAGAGAACGCCACGCCCGTCCCATTGACCGCCAGACTGAATGAACCCACAAGGGGCGAGATGACTGAGCCGAGGGTGTAGCTCTGCGAATCGGCGTCGAAAATCTTGTGACGGGCGAACTCCACGCCTTCGCCCATGGTGACGTTGGCTGCCACGCCCCGGAGACGGTGCACCTTGCTGGGCAAAGTGAAGTCCCGTGAGAGACATTTGCCCCACAACCCGCCGTGACCGGTCACAGGAATGGAGATGATGTGAAGAGGCATGGCGGCTTAATTGTTTGCGAGTGCGAAATAGACGTTGAAAATCTGCGTCTCGTCGCTGTTGTTGGTCACTGTGAGAATAACGTCCGAACTGCGAGCCGGGATATTCTCGGCGGTGATGTCGTAGGTGGCATCATGTCGGGACACATATTCGGTCATGGCGAAAAGAATGGCATCAGTGCCAAGGGGCAAAACCTCCTGCTGGGCAATGGTCAAGCCAAGGGTGAGTTTGGAGAAGTCGGTGCCGCCAGCCGTGTCCTTGGTCAGGAAAAAGCCGACACACTTGGCGTACGCCTCCTGAAGAGTGAGGGTGAAAACCTTGGTCTTGCCAGCAGCGACGGAGAGCTTGCGCTCCACTTGATATGTCTTTTTCATTTAGTTATGCTATTTTCTTGTAGATGAACATGAGGAATATGTCCCACGAGTTGATGTTATAGAGCCTTGAGCCGAACGTGTTGCTGTATCGGCTGTCAGACATATTGATATTCGTTCCCGTCGTTTCGTTGGGGCGATTTATGTCATACCTGAAGCGGACATTCTTTGTCATTGTGCCGTCCTCAAACTCATAAGCCGCCTGCGCATATGGGATGCCCTCGGCAACCGCGATGAGAGAGAGGTCGGTGTTTTGCGGGAAGACCTGCGCCACCTCACTTGAGAGTGAAAAGTTCATTGCCACGTCGCAAAAGCGCAACCAGTTGGAGCCGTCCTCCTCGCCACTGTCGCCCGAGGCTATGGAGAGGGCGAAAACCTTTTGCGGGGCTTTTTGCAGACTGACAGTGTACTCTTTGGTGAAATCCGCCAAGAGGGACAACTTCTTTTTTGAAGTTATAAGGGCGGCGGCTCCGTCAGTTATCCGCCACACGGTTTTGTTGCTTGCGATGGCTGAGGTGGTGTATATCCAAGCCCAAGCGTAGGAATAGGGGGTGGAATGTCGCCCATAGTAGTAAAGCCCGTTATCTGTTATGGCGAAGTCGCATCTCTCATCTTCCGAGTAGTCATACTTCATGGTCAGAGTACGCGTACCAAAAATGTTGGTATAGGTCATAAGGGTGACCGTCCAGACTGTGCCGTACTCCGAATCGGGGGCAATCAACCCCGCCGTGCTTACCTTCTTCTCCCAGTCGGTATATTTTGCGGGGAATGTTGAAGTCAGGTCATCACCATTGTAGGTGAAAGAGAACTTGGCGGGCGGGGTGAGAGTGAAAGAGGGGGCTGCGGGCTCCAGCTCGGCTATTGCCGCCTGATAGACCGTCATAGCGTCAGCGTAGGCTGTTTGCGCCACTGCGCTGTTGGCGTTGTCCACCTCGGCGCGGGCTTCCTCGTCTGTTTTGCCTGTGGTGTCGGTGTCCTCACCCTCGGTGGGCGTTGCGTCTGTCCCTGTTTCGGGGTATTCGCTCACCTCATAGCTCCCAGTCAGCCCATATGTGCTGACCAGATTGGCTATGTACGCCTTAACCTGATTGGGGCGGGCTTCGGCGGTGTCATCATCGACATAGGCGAAGGTGACCGGCTCCACTCGTTTGGGGGCGTTTGCGTCGTAGGCGGCTTTTGCCGTCTGATACTCTTTGAGAGCCGCGTCATATTCCGCCTTCTTGGTGTCGTAGGCAGAGGTGGCGGCTTCGTAGGCTGCGGTGGCTACACTGGTGTTGGCGTTCACCTCGGCTGAGTCGTCGGGCGTTTTGTTGACGGCGTAGTCGCCTGTCAGGCTGTAAGTGGCTTTGAGACCCGTCTTGCCGTTCACGTAGTTGTTCACCTGCGCGGCGTGCGCCTTGGCTAAGGTTTCCCAATCTTGGCGCTTGGAGTTGACATCTTTTGCGGCTAACCATTTTTGGGCGTTAGCACGTGCAGCCTTTAATATTGTTTCCGCCTCGGCATAGCTGTCGGCGGCATTGGTGTTTCTGATATTGAATTGCTGAAACTCCACATAGTCAAAACCTTTGAGGGCGTTGCACTCGTCATTGGACGTGACAAAGACGACATTGAAGTCGCCAGCTTTGCGCGCCGCGCTAATCTTGACCTCGGAGAGTGAGACGTTGAGGTTGACTTCGAGTGCCACGTCCTGCCACTTGAAACGGTTGGCGGCATAGGGAGTCGAGACACAGAAGGGAAGCACCGGCACGTCTTGCAAGATTTGTTTTCCGTCTATTGAGACGGAGAGGGTCTGGAGTCCGCCAGCGTCATAGTTGAAAATGCCGCCGTTCCTGTCCTCGAAATATATGTGCGTGATGCTCTTCACGCCGATGGGCGTGTTGGTGAGGGTCTCGGTGTCGGATATGGGAATGCTCCAGAACATTTTGGTTGGGAATTGCTATTTGAAAAAAACAGCGGCGCAGGAGCGGAAAAGCCCCTACGCCGCCGGGCTTATATGGAAGGTAAGATATAAGATGGCTTTCGGTTATGCCTTGTTAGTCTTCACGCCGTGGAGGACAAGACGGATTGCCTTGCCATCTACCGACTTGGGAAGGTAGAGGGTCGGGGTGATGTCCGTGAGAGGAAGGATGAACTTGGGACACTCGAGCTTGACGTAGCCGTTGAGACCGTCAGCGCCCTGACCAGTGGTGCGGAAACGCTGCATTGATGAGCGGGGAATGAGAATCTTGTCGCCATTCTTGAGCTCAATCTCGCCATTGGCTACAACCTCGTCAATCACGCCATAGTCAGCCACCATGAGAGAGGACTCGCTATTCTCCTTGACGGAAGCCTCAAGAATCTGAATGCCGGTGATGAAAGCGTAGGTGTTAGCCTCGAGCTTGCGGTCGTTGACATTGGTGATGCCCACCTTCTTCGAGTCGCTGCTCTGCATGAGCTCGATGGTGGTGTCGCTCTCAAGGTGACGGGTGGCGTAGATGTCAAAATCGACGCTCTGGATAGTGCCGTTCTGGAGTGCCTTATAGAGGTTCGCCTCGATGTACTTGGAGCGCGCCTCAAACTCCTGCTTGGCGGTTGAGATGGTGGTGCCTGTTGCTACAAGCTGGGTAGAAGTGATATCTGCCATTTTGGTTTGATGTTAAGGGGTTTATTTTGTTGTGTTTTAAGACTAAAGGAGTACTGAACCTACGGGCTCAGTGAGAATCTCGCCGATGCCTGAAACCTCAGGGTTGGCGATGAGCTGTGGCTCGTTGTATGAGGTCTGCCATGCGTTCTCGGTTGGGACGAAGTTGGGAGCCTCGACAGAGAGGTTGTCAACGTCGCCGATGCCGGGGAGAATGACCTTCTCGCTCTCGTCAGTGCCGGAGAGGCTGATGACGCTCTTGCCCATGAACTTGTTGAGCATCTTAACGCCACCAGCGATGACGCAACCCATGCCGACGTTGCGGATAAGGTCGTTCTTGCCGAAGACGATTGCAGCCGCGCCAGCAGCGGCGGTCACGAGGGGAGACACATAGCCGGATGTGTCGCCAGAGAGTCCGAGCAGGTCAACGCCGTCAGCACCCTTTGAACCCACCGCGTTAGCAAGGGCGGAGCCAGCGGCAATGCCAGCCATAATCTCGCCGCCCTGAATGGCGACGTCAGACCACTTGTTATTTTTAGAGACGGCTACCGCGCCGCTTCTCTTTCTTCTTTTTGTCATGTTTTGTTCTTTTTGAGATGTTGATTTGTCTTGTCTTCTAAAACTTGACGGGCTTAATAGCGTCCTTCTTCTTGCGCTTGCCCGACTTTTTGCCGCCCACACCATTGAGTGCCTTGGCGGCGGGCTTCTTGCGGGGCGCGACTGCCGTGTCACCGCCCTTGGCTACCTTATAGATGCCGTAGCCGATTCCACAGGTGGCAAGGGCTATGAGTCCCCACTTGAGGTATTTGCGAACGTTTTCTGACATTGTCATTTTGTTGTCTGTTTGCGCCGCGGTGTTGTCCCCGGCTGTTATTGTTGTGGTTGTGGCGGTCGTGCTTGGCTTGTTGTCAGACAAATAAGCCTGCGCCATGTAGCCCTTCACTTTGCCGTCAGCCGTCTGGACGTACGCCCAGTTGTCTTTAGCCTGCGAGGGGTCGACAGTGACCGCCGCTCCAATGTTTAGCTTGGTCAGCACGTTGTCTAAGTTTGACGTGTCAGTGCTTGACCTGATGCGCACACCGTTGCCGGTGACGTATTGAGTTTTTGAGAAATTGCCAGTCGGGAGCGTAGCCGTTGAGACCGCGCTTGTCGCCTTGTTCCAGAGGCTTGACACTTTGCTTTTGATGGTGTCCCAAATTCCGTCCACTCCACCCTCGACGAACGCCGCGGCAATGTAGCCCTGCTGCCCGTTCGGGGTGGTCACGTGAAGCCACGAGCCTGTGAGAGTGTCGGCTGTCAGCTCAGTGCCGTTGGCGAGTGTGCCAATCATCTTCGCCTCATGGTCTGGTTCGCTGCGAAGTGCGATGGCTGCCGCCCCGTTGGTGTTGACTTTTATCTTCATTTCTTTTTCCTGTTAAAGTAGATGAGACCACCCACGAGTCCCAGAAGCCCGATGCCGCCAATAATCCACGGCAATTTGCTGCCGCTCTTTGAGGTTTGCGCCGTCGTGGCTGTCTGCGTCGCCGTGGTTTGGTTGACTGCTTGCGCGGTCTGACCGTTTGCCGCCTGTGTGGTGGCGACAGATGTCGGCTGCGAGCTTTGCGCCGTGGTGGTAGTGGTCACTGCGGCGGCTGACGTTGACGGGGTCGCCTCCTGCGAGGTCTTCGCCTTGACGGTCTGCGCCACTGTCTGGACAACGCCCGAACCAGTGTTCACAGCGTTCCTCACTGTCGATGTCACTGCCTGAACGGCGTTTTTGCCGGTATTGACAGTGTCCTTGACTGAAGAGACTACACTTTTTGCGGTGTTGACTCCGTCCTTCACAGTCTGGACGGCGTTTTTCACGTCCTTGACCGCCTGGATGCTCTCTACCGCCGCTTTAGCCTTATCCTTGACGGACTTGACTTTCTCCACGACTTTTTGAGCCACGCCGAAGATTTTCTTAATCTTGGTCATTATGCCCGTGATGGTGGTCATTGCGGCAGAGACTGCCGTTCCCGTGGCGGGGTCGCCCAGTCCTACAGCCTCGCCGTACTGGTCATAGAGTTCTCCCAGTCCGTAGACCAGCATAGCCTCAGCGTCGTCATCGCCAATTCCGGCTAATTGCGACTTGAGAATGTAGCCCGTGTAAGTTCCCCATGTAGCCGCCATCCATGTTGAGTCGCTCTGTTTCTCGTCCACATAGACCTTTGCGCCCTTGGGGACAGTGGCAAGCGCTTTGCCGCTCGTGTCGCCCGTCTCTCGGATAGGGGTAGCCGCTTTGGTGGTCTTCTCGTTCTCAATCACCTCCACCTGCACCTTCTTGGTCTCGGTGGCGACATCTGTGGAGACGCTGCTGTCCTCTGTGGCTCCCTGCTTTTTCATTTCGGCTTTAGCCTCGTCCCAGTCGGTTTGTGTCTCGGGGTCATTAGTGTTGGTGGCAATGGTCTTGGCGGCTGTTATGTCGGCTTGACTCTCCGGATATTCCTTTCCCTCCCATTTTTTCTTGTTCCCCTTCTTTAGACAGTTCTTCAGTTTGCTCTCTTTGCCGCCAATAGCCACATAGGCTTTCTTGAGGTGTCCGTAGCTCTTGTTACTCTTCTCCCACTCGTCTTCCGACACTCCCATCTTGAGAGCCTCAGCCTTTTCGAGTGACCCGGGGTAGCACTTGTTCGAGATTTTGAACATATTCAGGCGGCAAACCGCCAAAATGCCAGCTCGGATAAGGAGCGTGAGGGGATTGAAACGGACAAGGAACTTCCACACCTTTTTTGCAACCTTGGCAATGGTTTTGCCCAACTTCTTGAGACCTTTGCCCACCGCCTTGACTGCTTTCTTCACTGCTTTGCCTGTAGCCTTGACCGCCTTTTTCACCGCGCCGCCCACTTTCTTTGCCAGTTTCTTGAGTTTCTTTCGCAGTTTGCCGTCAAGCGGACCGGACTCCTCAGTGTTGCCAAGCCCGGCAACGCCGTTCTGCTCCATGTTGTCGAGGACTGCCGAAAGCAACGCGTCATTGTTCCAAGCCGACAAAATCACGTCACAGGCTTTGACAATCGCCTTTTGCTCCGCCTCGCTCTCAAAGAGGTCAGCCCTCGCGGCTGACACCTGACGAGTGCGGGCAATGTAGTTGCGGCACGCCTCCTTGGGGTCTACGCCTGAAACCATATACTCAAGGTCGGACCCGGTCATGAGGGCGGCGATATCGGCATCCCCCTCACCGACATCGCCCAGTCCGCTCACTGACGTGGCACTCGCCACGATACTTTTAGCCTCTCCGCCAGCGGCGGAAGCGGTTTTCTTGGTCTTGCGGCGCATCTTCGCCACGAGGCTCCTCAGTTTGCTCTTCACCTTGGTCGTCGCCGGATTGGCTGCCACGAGGTCCTTTGCCTCACTGGTCAGCTTGCTGTTGCCAGTGGTTGATTTCAGAGCCGCGAAAAATCCGCCTTTCGCCTTCTTTGTTTTAGCCTTTGCCGCCGTGCTGATATTCTTTTTTATCTTGTCTTTCGAGAGCAGGCTGCGGAGTTTGCCGTCCAAACCTTGGACGGTCTCGTAGCCGTCGCCCTCCTCGTCTTCAGCCTCGTCCTCCAGCCCAGACAGTTTTTCGAGGTCATAATTGTCCACGAGACTGTAATCTTCGGCTGTCGGCTCGTCAAAGTCGCCCGCAATGTCGGCGTTAATGAGACCAGCGCCCATGAGCCGCTCCTCTCGCTCCGCCATCTCGCTAATGGCATCTTCGCGGTCGGGAGTGTCCCACTTGTCCAGCACATAGCCAATCATGCCCGAGAGCTCTGCGGGGTTCTGGTATGCGCTGACTGTGGCGGGGGACGCGTCCACCACACGTTTTGTCCTGACGAGGTATGAGCGAATCATCTCGTCATCGGCTACGCCGCCATCACCGGCGAAGCCTGCGAAGTCGTAGCCATGAGACACGCTTTCGGTCTCGTCGCCTACTTCGTTTGTGAAGCCGCCAGACAGGCGGGTGAGGTACGCACCGCGCGCCGCGTCCTTTCGCATCTGCTTGCCAATAACGCCAAGCGCGAAATTCACGCGGGGGTCTCCCACACCTCCAGCTCCGTCCAGCAGCTGTATGTCTATTCCGTCAAGAAATTGGATTTCCATAATTTTTCAGTCACTCTACACGTCAAAAAATTTGCTTGGTGTCTTCTCCTCAAAACATTTGTCAAGCACAGGGTCGACAACATAATAGCCCTTGTCGGTCTCGGTGGTCGGCACAATCACATAGACGTGCTGATACCTGCCCGCCGAATATGCCGCAATGCGGAAACGATAGGCTATGCCGAGGTTTTTGAGCATCGAGGCGATGAGGGTGGCGTAACAGTCGCAGTCGCCCTGCTGGTCATAGAGGGTGCGAAGTGGTCGCCTGACCTGCTCGCGCACGCGGCTGTCGGGGACGTATTTGATGTAGGTGTAGACAAAGTTGAATATGTTCTGAAGGGTCTCCTTGAGCGTGTCCCTCCTGAGCCGCCCCGCCAGCTCCGTCACGTCGGTGTAGTAGTTGTTGACGACGGTGTGCATGAGGTCGGCGGTGTTGCGCACTGACCCGTCAGGGATGACGATTCTGTCCTGCCTGAGCAAATGGTCTTTTGTGGGGATGTAGGCAATGTAGTCGCCAATGCTCTTGACCGTGCGCTCCTTTGAGGCTACAAGCCCAAGCCCCTGAACAGTGTTGGTCTGTGTGCTGCTGTCGGTCGAGACTGTAGTCTCCTGATTGAGCGCCCGCTCAAGGTTAAGCACAAGGGCGTTGTTGATGACCGCAGACAACTGAATGGTGATGTCCTTTGTCAGGTTGCTAAAGTCCTCGTTGCTGAGCCAAGACGTGACCGCGCTTCCCGCCACTTGAATGAGGCTCGACACTTCAACGTCGAGGTTGAGACCCTCCATTGTGCTGGTGGCGTATTTCTTGATTGTGACGCTTGAGGGGGTGACACCGTTTGACGCCAGCTTTGTACCCTTGTAGTAGATGAACAGGGCGTTAACGCCTATCGTGATTTCCTCGTCGCTGCGGTTCTCGAAGTCGATGGCTATGGGGAGACGCAAACGGGAGCCTGAGCCGCCCGCCACGACACTGGTGATGAAAGTCAGCACTCCGCCAGCGTAAAGTTTCGGTTTGCCGTTAAGCCTGATTTTGTATGTGAGGTTCTTTGCCATGTTGCCGAGGCTGCTGCCCTTCATGATGAGGAGCAACACGCCAGCGCCAATTCCAAGGCTTATGGGAATATATTTATTCATTCGGAGGTCGTCTATTTGTGACACTCGCGAATGTAGCCTATGGAGAAAAAACAAATCAAGTTAGAGCCATTTAGAGCAAATTAAGTTCAATTAATCCCAATTAATCCCATTTAGCGTTGAATTTCAACACGTCACAAAGCAGGCTTTTTGTTTTTTCGACAAACAGAAACGGCACAAAAAAAGCCGGCGCAATCACTGCGTCGGCTACTAAAAAATGATGATATGAAAATTCTTCATGAGAACACCGCGAATATACGGAAAATTCGCCGCCGTGTTTCCATGGATACCACTAACTTGCTTTTTCGATGATTTTCTTTGGCATATTTCTTTCGCACCAGTCGATTATCCGCTCAGCCAATTGGAACGCCCCATTGACAGCCCCAACCAGCTGGATGCCGTCATAGCCCATGTTGAGGTGTATCACCTCATAGGCATTGGCAACGAGGACGGTCAGTTCCCCGTCCCGCTTCGCTGCCGCCTCCTTGATGTCGTTGATGTCCAAACGGCGAATGTTTTTGCCCTTAGTCGCTTTAGTTTTGCACTCCGGCAACAAGTTTTGCAGAGCCGCCTGAAGGGCTATCAGGCAACCGCACCAGAGAGTGTGTCCCGCCATCTTGACAAACTTGGGGTCGTTTATCAGGAGACCGTCGTTTTCTGTGTTTTCATTCAAAATCCGGCGTGCGTTGGCACAATACCTTCGCGCCTCCGCTATCGGGTCTTTGTATATTTTCTCTGCCATAGGGGGAAAAGGTTAAATGAACCGTTCACTGACAGCAAAAGTAACTCTTTTTGGCACGAATAGAAACCGCCGCGCCGACATTCCAGCCAAAGGGAAAACCAAACGTAATCAAGAAACAAAGAACCGAAAAAACCTTTGTCGGAGTCGGCGCGGCGGCAATTCACATAATCACAAAATAACAGTAAGGCAAAAAAACTCAGTCGATATACTTGCGCCCGTAGCGCTTTGCGCGGAAATGTCGCAAAACGCCCTCAACAGCCAGAATGAGGCAACGGGCGGCGAGTCCGCCAAGAAGTCCGCACAGGGCAAGCACCAGCACGGCGAAGACGACAAACAGAATGTTATACATCATATCTCAATTTTTTAGTGGTTATTCGTTTCGTAGCCTACCCTCCTGTCGGGTCCGCGCATCTCCATATAGTTGCACATGGCGTAGAGGCGGCTCTGCGCACGGTCGCCGTAGAGGTCGGCGCACTCGGTCAGCCGGAAGTTGCTCGTGAAGTGGGTTATCAAGCCGAAAGCGTCGCCGCGGGTCTCGATTATCTGCCCCATGACGTTGATGCGCGTCCCGTAGTTGCCCGCCTCGCGGGTCTCGGCTCCCAAGTCCTGATAGCAGACGCAGCGAGTGTCCACCCTCAGCAGTGAGCCGTCAGCCATGTAGGCTTGCACCGCGTCCGCCGTCCGCACGTCGTAGTGTCGCAGTCCGCAAAGCTCGCCGCGTGAAGTCCACTTGAGTCCGGCAATCTCGGCATAGGCGGCGGCGATTGCCATGGTCAGGCTTTTGCCCGCGCCCGTGCCGCCAGCGAGGAAGAAGCCGCGGTTGAGGTCCGCCCGCCGCCATTCGCCCGTTTGCGGGTCTTGCGCCTCGCAGGCGGGGTCGGCGTGGAGCCAGCGGATAATGTTGTTAACCACCCGTTTGTTATGCTCGTCCACCACATAGCCGGGGCAAAACTGCCGCGCTATGGTCATCCAGAGGTTGGCGGCTTGGCTTGAAACTCCGTCGAGGCGCACGGGGCGGCGCTCAATCGGGGCGCGGGCGATATCCCGCCCCCTGTCTCGCAGAAGCATTCCCACGGAAGGGGCGAATGTTTGTCTCATGTTCATCTCCATTTGTCGTTTATGTTTGTTTGCGTCACCACGGGGCGGGGCGCAAAGGTCGTCTTCATGTTTCGCGGGGCGAACAACCCTTGGTAGCCTTGGGCGATGCTGTATTGCACAATCTCAGCCGCCGCAGCGGGGTTTCCGCCGCTCAGTTCCCTCAGCCGCTCAAAGCAGCGCATGATGCCGACTGTCGTCGTGTAGGTTCGGCGTGTATGGCGTCGATAGTCCAACCATTGCGTGAATGGCAGCCTCAGTTCCTCAGGCACTGTCCGGGTGTAGCCCTCGGTCCATTCCCGCAGTTGCACGGCGGGCGTTTTCCCTTTCGGTGCGGGCGCGGCGGCTTTTCGGGGTTCGGTTGGTTGCTTTTGGGTGACGGTCTTCACGTCCTCGTTCCCAACCTCAGCCTTATCGGCGTTTTTCGGCTCGATTTCGCGGCTCGCGTTAAAATGGGTTTGGGGGGGATATAGGGGGGGTATAGGGGGTGAGGGGGAAAGGGGAGGGAAAAGGGGGGGGAAGGGGCAAATTTCTTGCGCGCCGTCATTCGCGATTTTGGGGTTCTCATTCGCGATTTGGGGTCTCTCATTCGCGATTTGGGGTCTCTCATTCGCGATTTTGGGGTTCTCATTCGCGATTTGGGGTGTCTCATTCGCGATTCGGGGTGTCTCATTCGCGATTCCGCGCTTGACAGAGCTCTCATTCGCGATTTCGGGTCTCTCATTCGCGATTTGGGGTCTCTCATTCGCGATTCGGGGCGTCTCATTCGCGATTCGGGGTCTCTCATTCGCGATTCCGCGCTTGACAGAGCTCTCATTCGCGTTTTGGGTGCTCTCATTCGCGATTCCGCGCTTGGCGGCGCTCTCATTCGCGTTTTTCGCCCTCGTTATCTTGATTGTTTTAACAATTTCGGTCGGTCGCTCGGTCGCCACTGGCTCAGCCGCCTCCTCAATGTGGAGTGCGATGCCGGGCGGGATGTCGGCACGACGGCGGGAGCGGCGGCACCGCTCGCAATAGTCCTGCTGCATTTCGGCGTTGGTCAGGACTGTCTCACGCTCAAAGACGCTTTTGTTCCAGAGTCCCACCATGAGGCAGAACGCCACGACTTCAGCGACGGTCTTCTCGTCCGTCGCCCAGTACTCGGCAATGTCAAGCGCCAAGTCGTCATTCCATTCTACCCATGCGCCGCGCACACGGGCGGCCTCCATGACTATGTAGTCATAGATGGCATAGCCGAGAGCTCCGTGCTGGCGGCGCAACTTGCGTATCCTCGTGTCACTGAATATGTCGGTCGGGCGTTCAGCCCTCCGCAGCGCGTTTTGAGTGTTCCTCATATCATCACTTGTTTTTGAGGTTCTTTGTCAAAAGTGAGATAAGGGCGGTCGCCCCGTCGCCTATCTTCTTTTGGATGTAGGCTACAACCGCCTCGTCTTGCAAGAGTGTTTGCAGCATTTCGGGCATGACCGGGCGTGCGCCCGTCCGCCGCTCCTGCGTGCGGTTTTGGGCGTGCGGGTGGCGTATCTCATCAATTCGCCTGTCCGCCTCGGCTTTGCAGTTCGCCATGAGCGTGGAGTCTCCGCCCCGGTCAGGGTGCAGCAACTTGGCGAGTGAGCGGAGACGGGTTTTCACGTCCTGCTCGGTGGCGCATTGCTCAAAACCGTAGGCGTATGTCTGCTGTTCAGTCATTTCGTTCAAGTTCTTGCTCGGTCATGGGGTAGCCGAAGTATTTGCAAATGATGCGGAACTCAAGCGGCGAAAGAGTGCGGCTGTATTTGTTATAGCCGACTCTTTCGAGTGCCATGAGGCAATCGAGGTTCTGATGCACTTTGCGCCAGAAACTCGCAGGGCGGTAGCCATACTTCCGCGCCATGTCGGCTTTAAATAAAATCTCCTCACTCATCGGGTCACCTCCGCTCCGCATTCTTAAATCTCGCAGAACCTCACTGTGTTTTGCAGCCCTTCCTCGTCCACATAGCGGAACGCGTAGGCTTCAATGGTTTCAAAGGTCGCACCGTAGCAGTCTTCTGCCATCTCTTGCAGTTGGTAGAAACGGCTCAGGGCTTGACTCCTGTTGCCGTGCATCGCTGTTATGTTCTGGTCGAAGGTCAGCGGGTCATTGATAATTTTCAGTACGGTAGCCATTCTTGGTGTTTTTTTTTCTTGGTTGATGTGGAGTCCCGGGGAGTCGAACCCCGGCACGGGCGGCATACGTTTTTTGCCCGCGGCTGTCCTTTGCGGCTCCTATGGGGGCGGCTGTCTCTACGCTTTTTTGTATTGGTTTGATAACTGTCACCGCCGCCCCTTATTGCTGGCCTCACTATGCCGTTTGGCGCAGATTGGCTCTCATTGTCTCTTGTCGCTCCAGTCGGGTCAGGACACCGTCCACGCTGTCAAGGGTGGGCAAGTCGAGTGTCCATACCTCCTCGGGGTCGTCAGCAGCCCAGAGGCGGCTCGCCCCTGTTTCGATGTCCTGCAGGAGCGTCCACCGCCCCACTGTCCACCGCGCCATGCGCTCAGCTGTCAGATACTCCACTACGCGCTCTGCGGCGCTCTCTTGTCTCATAATTGTCTTCATAGTCATTTCTGTTTTTTAGTTACTCGTTTTGTCTTTTCGGGGTCGCCACTTAGTAGAGTGATGACCAGCCCAGTTGTTCACGGAGTGGAGCGTTAAGCAGCCAATCTTGCAAGTCGCGTGCGCGGATTCGGTATCGGTGGGTTCCGGGCGGCATGAAGAACGGCGCGCCCTGATGTTTGCGGGCGTACTCCACCGCTCTTTGGCTCTTGAAGGGTGCGCTCTCGCCCTCCCAAAGGCGCGAGTCGTTAGCCTCGATGCACTCGTTTTCATGGAACTTGCCCAGCACCTTGCCCGGCAGTCGGCTCTCCACAATCACGCCGCTCTTCTCGAAAGCTCGGCGTTGGATTTGCAACTCCAGTTGCAGGTCGGCAATCTGTTCAACAAGCGTTGCGAGAATTTGAGGCATCTCCTCAAAGGTTGGTTTCTCTTTCATATCATCGGACATTTTTAAGGTTTGCTATTCAGTTTTTTCAGCCTCAGTCACGCCTACCGGCTCTACGTCCTCAGGCTCTACCACGGCATAGGTTATGAGTTGGAGCTTTGCGCCCATCTCGTATGCGCGGGCTATGATGCGGTCACTCAGTTTGCTGCGCCTCGAACCGTCAACTGCGTAATACACAGCCTGCGGCGTGCAGCCGAACTCCTTGGCTAATGCCTTGACCATGGGTGCCGTGCCCCCCACCCTCTTCCTTATCACATTTTCCATATCTTTGATTTGTTGTGTTTCAACACTGCAGAAGTATTTATTTCCCAATACTCGCGCAACAAAAATCAATATTTATTCTCGATTTTTACGTAAGTATATGATTAACAGACTAAAAGAGTACATATTAGCAAAGTACGATGGCAACAATCTGAAGTTTAGCAAGGTTATTGGCATTCCACAGCCGACGCTCACAGGCTATTTATTGGGAAACCAAAAGCTCTCACTAAAGGTCATCACCGCCACCTTAGCCTCCGACCCCACCCTCTCAGCCGAGTGGCTCATGCGCGGACGCGGCTCAATGTTCACCCAGATTGGCGACCCGAACCAAACCATGCTCCTCAATTACCTCAAAAAGGCGCTTGAGGACGAGAGACAACGAAACGAGGATTTGACCCGCCAGCTGGGAGAGGCAAGGGAAGACTTAAAAACCAGCCCCGCGTCTTCAGCATCATCTGGAGACACATCGACCATTAGCCGCCGCCGCTCCGCCTGATTGCACCGTTGTTGTGCTCCAACGGTGCAACTATAGCAGAAAACTACTAATATAACAAACAATATTGCTAATAGAAATTACTAACTATTATGAATGAGAGAATTAAAGAATTAGTTAACGCCAAATTCAACGGCTCTATCCTCGCTTTCTCCAAAGTTTTGGACATGCCGCAAACCTCCGTCAACGCCATGATTAGCGGAAAAATGAAGATTTCACAAAAATTAATAGTCACCATCGCCACCACCTTCCCCGACCTTTCCGCCGAGTGGCTACTAAGAGGCAAAGGCGCAATGATCCCGACCGACACGCCCAAAGAGGAGACAAAGAAAGAGATACACCCCGCCCCGCAGACATCAGCCCCCGCCCCCTCAGCCGAGCCACTAATAGAATACCTGAAGGAGGAACTCGCCACCGCGCACGACAGAATAAACCAACTAAACTATGAGATAGGACAACTGACAGCCGCACTAAAGAAAGCCCGAAACGAGAAAGACGAGACCCACCGCCCTGCCCAAAGCGCCTAAAACCACCTCGCACGCACCCCAAACCGCTCAAAACACACAGCCGCAACCTCGGCACACACACAATCACACACCCGACAGACAGCCACAGCCGCACCACCGCCCCACGCAAACGACACACAGCCACACCCACGCCACAAGAAAGCCTCGCACACCCTGCCCCACCCCCAAAAACAGAAAAACACCGCCCCGCAAAGGGCAGTGTTTGCTACAAAAAGGCTAACAGCTTTTGTAAGTTATTGAAAATCAGAGGGCGCTATTTTTTGAACATAAAATACACAGCCAACACAAGAAAAACAAACGCTATGAGGTGGTTGGTGCGGAACTGCTCGCTCTGGAAAAAGACGAGGGTGAAAACAGTGAACACAGAGAGAGAAATCACCTCCTGGATAACCTTCAGCTGAACAAGCGAGAAGGGGCCGCCATTATCCACAAACCCTATCCGGTTTGCGGGGACCTGGCAGCAGTACTCAAAGAGCGCGATACCCCAGCTGATCAGAATGATGGCCAACAGAGGGAGCCCCGAACCCCATTTCGTCTGGGAGAACTTGAGGTGACCATACCAGGCCATGGTCATGAAACTATTTGACACGATGAGTAAGAGAATGGTCCAAAGAGCTTTCATCGTCTGAATTTATTTATGGTAGTTGAAAGTTTTATATCGCTACAAAAGAAACACTCACGAGACTCGCTCATGAAGAGCGTCTCCCGTGAGTGTATTTTATTAGTCAAGTCGCAAGGAGCAAGACATAAGCCATGCGGCCATGCCATGCGACTTTAATGCGACTTTTTAGTAAGAGATGGCGAAGAGAACCCTCTGGTGGCTTGGTTTGCCGGTGAGGATACACTTGCCCTCCTCCTGTGGGTTGTCAAAGGGTATGCAACGGATGGTAGCCTTAGTCTCCTCCTTGATGCGAACCTCGGTCTCGGTTGTGCCATCCCAGTGTGCAAGGACGAAACCACCCTTGTTTTTGAGGACCTCCTTGAACTCGTCGTAGGTGTCAACCTTGGTGATATGCTGGTTGCGGTAGTCAAGAGCCTTCTTGAAGATGTTCTTCTGCATCTCGTCAAGAAGGTCAGCAAGGCGATCCTCGATGCCGTCAAGGCTCATCTGCATCTTCTCCATCGTGTCGCGGCGATGCACCTCACCCTCGTTCTTTTCGAGGTCGCGCGGGCCGAGAGCAATACGGATGGGGAATCCCTTCAGCTCATACTCGGCGAATTTCCAACCCGGCTTCTTCTTGTCGTTGTCATCATAGAGGACAGAGATGCCCTTTGCCTTGAGCTTGGCGACAATCTCAGCAGCCTTGGCGGAGATGGCAGCGCGCTCCTCCTCCTTCTTGTAGACGGGAACGATGACCACCTGGGTCGGCGCGAGCTTCGGAGGCAGGACGAGGCCATTATCATCAGAATGAGCCATGATGAGCGCACCCATGAGTCGCGTAGAGACACCCCAAGATGTAGCCCAGACATAATCGCTCTTACCCTCACGGTTCATGAAAGTGACGTCAAAAGCCTTGGCGAAGTTCTGACCGAGGAAGTGGCTCGTTCCGCTCTGGAGAGCCTTGCCATCCTGCATGAGAGCCTCGATGGTGTAAGTGTTAAGCGCGCCAGCAAAACGCTCGTTTGCAGTCTTGACACCCTTAATGACTGGCACGGCCATCCAATTCTCAACGAAATCGGCATAGACGCGGAGCATGGTCTGAGCCTCAGTCTCAGCCTCCTCAGAGGTCTCGTGGGCAGTGTGCCCCTCCTGCCAAAGGAACTCGGCAGTGCGGAGGAAAAGACGAGTACGCATCTCCCAACGGACCACATTTGCCCACTGGTTGCACTTGATGGGGAGATCGCGATAGCTCTGGATCCAATTCTTATAGGTGTTCCAGATGATAGTCTCGGATGTAGGACGGACAATGAGCTCTTCCTCAAGCTTTGCGTTGGGGTCGACCTCGACGCCGGTGCCCTCCTCGTTTGTGCGAAGACGATAGTGGGTCACGACGGCGCACTCCTTGGCGAAACCTTTGACGTGGTCGGCCTCACGGCTGAAGAAAGACTTCGGGATGAAGAGTGGGAAATAAGCGTTCACATGACCAGTCTCCTTGAACATGTCATCGAGAGCCCTCTGCATCTTCTCCCAGATAGCGTAACCGTAGGGCTTGATTACCATGCAGCCACGGACAGCCGAAGTCTCAGCCAAGTCGGCCTTGACGACCAGATCGTTGTACCACTGCGAATAGTTTTCTCCGCGTGGCGTCAGTTCCTTTGCCATTCTATTTATGCTTGTTATTTAGCTATTTAATAATAGGTGCAAAGATAGATATTTTTCCCTTTCGGTGACCGATGGCAGAGCAAATGAGCCACATTGACAATTATGCGCTAAGTTTTTGGTGATATTATATTTATAATAGTAAACATTCGTTGCGAAATAGCACAAAAGGACTATATTTGCGTCTTGTAAAGGTTCATTTTAGCCACGCTATAGTGGACTGAGCTAACACATTACTGAAAAAACAACTCAAAAAAGGAAATATGAACAAGACCCAATTGATTGACAAGATTGCGGAGAAGGCAGGCCTCACCAAGGCTGACGCGAAGAAGGCTCTCGACGCTTTCATCGAAGCCACCAGCGACGCCCTCAAGGACAGCAATGACGGCAAGGTCGCCCTCATCGGCTTCGGCACATTCAGCGTAAGCGAGCGCGGCGAGCGCCAGGGCATCAACCCCCAGACCAAGCAGGCCATCACCATCCCCGCCAAGAAGATCATCAAGTTCAAGGCGGGCAGCGAGCTCGAGTTCTAACAACAAACAATAGTTAGGCCGCCTCTCATAAGCTCCAATATCAGAGTTGTGAGACGAGAAACAAGATCCGCCTGTCGGGCTATGACGCCTGAAGGCGGATTTTTCTTTAGACACGGCATGACATCGTTTCGTGACACGCCACTAAAAAAGTAATATATTTCAATCCAACGCCTTGTCCGTAGAAGTATCCTTACCAAACAAGCAGCAGATGGAGGCCTTCCTTTCGCTATCGCCCAACGAGCGAATAGACCTCCTGCTACCTTTCGTCAACGACAACCGCGTCGAGACACTGCGCAAAGTCCTGTCTAACAGGACAAGACACGTCACCGTAGCACTCGAGAATATTTTTCATAGCCAAAATGCGAGTGCTGTCGTGCGTTCGTGCGAGTGCTTCGGCATTCAGGACCTGACCGTCATAGAGAACTCGAGCCCTTTCTTAGCGAGCAACGGCGTGGCCCGAGGAGCCTCCAAGTGGCTAACATACCACAGGTTCGGAGCCAAAGAGTTCAACACTCCCGAGGCCTATGCCGACCTCAGGCGACGCGGATATAAGATCATAGCTGCTTCCCCCCACCCCGGTCACGACATCAGCCTCTACGACATCGACGTGACCCAAGGCCCCGTAGCTGTTGTTTTCGGAGCGGAGAAAGTAGGTCTTTCGCAATGGGCAATGGAGAATGCGGATATGCGCATGGCCATACCGATGTATGGTCTCACCGAGAGTCTGAATATCTCAGCGAGCGCAGCCATAACCATGAGCCACCTGAGGCGCGAGGTTGACGAGAAACTTACGCCAGAGCAACGTATGCTGCCCCAAGAGGAGCGTCTTGAAATATACTCACATTGGTTGTTGGCATCAATTAGGGATGCACACGATGTGCTTGAGCGCATTCTGTAGACATTATCACACATAGGCAAAGAACATAGACAATACAATGAAACACACCACACTAAGCATTGCCATATTATCCTTGGCATTAGCAGCTTGTCAAAATAATGGCAAGTCGACAGAAAACGAGGCCACAATTACCGTAAGCGGTCAGAACCTCTCAGAGGGAGACACTCTTGTTCTCGCCACCGCATCAATGGACCTCCTTCCGCTCGACACCGCGATTGTGACAAATGGAGAGGGCGTCATCAGGAGCGAAGCTAACGAGCACGGAACTCTCGCTGTAGTCCTGTCAATGAAAAATGGCGAGCCTGTGGCCGGCAGCACAGTCCTGCTTATCCCGGGCATGACCATGAGCTTGGAATTGCCGACCTCACCAGACCAGCCCGCAAAGGCACAGGGCAACAAGGACAACGAGTTGTGGAACGAGGTCCAAGGGAAATTAGCAGAATACATGAACGCCGCCCGCCCTTACATAATCGCCATGAACACAAATACTGGCGACGTGGAGGAGGCGAAAGCCAAGATTGAGCAGATGGGCAAGGATATGGAAAAGCTCTACGCCTCATATATTGTAGACAACGCCCCATCCATTTTCAGCGACATCATGCTGGGACAGACCTTCCAAAGCTTCGAGGACTCAACACTCACAGAGATCATGAGCGCATTGAGCAAATTCGAGGCGGACTCCATGCCCAACTATATCTCCGTCAAAGAGGTCATCGCCAACCGAGTTGTCATCAACGAGGGGCAGCAGTTCATTGACTTCACCCTCCCGACCATAGACGGAGGCTCACTGCATCTTGCCGATGTCGTCAAAGCCAACAAGCTGACCCTCGTAGACTTCTGGGCCTCATGGTGCGGTCCTTGCCGCAACGAGATGCCTTTCGTAGCCAAAGCCTACGACACTTATAAGAGCAAAGGCTTCACCGTCGTCGGCGTATCACTGGACGGTGATGGGGAAGATTGGAAAGCCGCGGTTGAGCAGCTCGGCATGAAATGGCCTCAGGTTGGCGAGATTAGCGGATGGGACGGCACCGCGTCAAGATCTTATGGTGTAGACGCCATCCCGGCCTCTTTCCTCATCAACTCAGAGGGTGTCATCGTGGCCAAGGGACTTCGAGGCGAAGAGCTCATCACCAAGGTCGGCGAACTGCTGAAATAACCGGACGTGAAGGAGCGGAACTTCTTAGTCGTAGACGGAGGCTCAACCAAATGCGCTTGGGCGGGGGATGGCGTATCGTTCACCACGACCGGCGTCAACCCCCTCCAATTGACGGAACGCGAGATAACGGACATCTGGCGTAATGATTTAAACAAGATTTCATCAAGCCAGACGTCAGGCGCATTTGACAGCGTCGACACCATATATTATTATGGCGCGGGCTGCACAGGTGGCGATGTCAATCTGAAAATAGCAAATGCCATTGCAGATTTGACCGGCGTGAAAAACATCAAGGTTGAGTCTGACATGCTTGGTGCGGCACGAGCTATTTGCGGTCATCAGCCGGGTGTGGCATGCATTCTCGGAACGGGATGCAACTCCTGTCTTTATGACGGGGAGGCCATAACGGACAACGTCAAGCCTCTCGGTTATATTATTGGTGACGAGGGAAGTGGCGCCGACATAGGCAAACGCATTGTGGCTGACGCCTTGAGGGGAATATTGCCTAATGATTTGCGTGACGCTTTTTTCTGTTTCGCAGGCGAGCCATACACCGGCATCATAAGGCACATATACTCAGAGCCTCGCGCCAACGCATATTTGGCAAACTTCACCCGTTTCGCCGCCGAGAACATCAGCAGATCCGAGATTGCGTCCATAGTCCGTGACAGGTTTAACGCTTTCATCGAGAGGAACATCATGCTTTATCCCAAGGAAGTCATCAAGCACCATGGCATTGGCTTCGTCGGCAGCATAGCCGTCCATTTTGCTGACATCCTTAGAGATGTATGCAAAGAGCACGGGATTGAACACGTGACCATCACGCAAAACCCTATTAAAGGAATGTTGAGATACCACCATTCCTGACGGAGAAATATAAACCTCACAGAAAAATGCGGATGTCCCCAATCGAGGCATCCGCATTTTTTATGTTTGCTATAGCAAACCGTTACCACTTTTGAAATCACTGGGCTTGGCGCCATTCACCGCCATCCTGTACCTTTAGTCATGCCATATCAGTCAGCTCAGTTCCGTCCAATAACATCAAGCCCTGACATTCCTCGCAGTGCAATAGATAAAAACGAAAGTGACAGAGAACTGCTGTATATCTTTGCCAAATTTGTCTACTTGTCACCGCAAAGCCCATATAATGTGACCCATATCACACTCTAATTGCTCCACATCACACCCAAACTCAATTAAGTTCAACTCATTCAGCGGCAGGCTTTCGTCAAAGGCACAAAACAAAAAAAAACACGAACCTCAAAAGAGAATCGTGTTTAACGTGGGAGGTGAAGGATTCGAACCTACGAAGCCGAAGCAACAGATTTACAGTCTGC